>JBCKNF010000001.1:0-136735 GCA_038902815.1 Polaromonas sp.
GCGTGATCACCGCGCGCAACCCGGTGCACGCGGCGCTCTACCTGGTGCTCGCGTTCTTCACCGCCGCCGGCATCTGGCTGCTGCTCAGGGCCGAGTTCCTCGCCATCGTGCTGGTGCTGGTCTACGTCGGCGCGGTGATGGTGCTGTTCCTGTTCGTGGTGATGATGCTGGACATCAATCTTGACCGGCTGCGGCAAGGCTACTGGAATTACCTGGCGCTGTCGCTGGTGGTTGCCGGCGTGATGGTGGCGGTTATGGCGATCGTGCTGGGCGGAGGATATTTCGGCCTGGGGGAGACACCCGCGCCGCCGCCTGCCGCCGCCGACTACAGCAACACCAAGGAATTGGGCGGTCTGATCTATACCGACTATGTTTATCCGTTCGAGATCGCCGGTGTGATCCTGCTGGTGGCGATCGTGGCTGCCATTACCCTCACCCTGCGCCGGCGCAAGGATACCAAGTATCAGGATCCGGCCACCCAGGTGGCGGTGCGCCGCCAAGACCGGGTGCGCCTGGTTTCGATGCCGGCGGTGAAAAAGGAAGGGGCGGGCGGTTGATATCGCTGTCGCATTACCTGGTGCTGGCAGCGCTGCTGTTCGTCATCGGCGTCGTCGGCATCTTCCTCAACCAGAAAAACCTGATTGTCATGTTGATGTCCATCGAGCTGATGCTGCTGGCCGTCAACACCAACTTCATCGCCTTCTCGTACTACCTGGGCGACCCGGCTGGACAGATTTTCGTTTTCTTCATCCTGACGGTTGCCGCGGCGGAAGCCGCCATCGGCCTGGCCATTCTGATCGCGCTGTTCCGCAATTTGCGCACGATCCATGCCGACGACCTCGACAGCCTGCAGGGGTAACGAGTCATCATGAGCGAGATGCAGCCAGTGGTATCGATCGTGCCGTTGTTGGCGGTGGCGGTGGCGGCGGCGGGTGGTTTGATGGTGTTGGCCTTGGGTCGGCAGCCGAACCTGCGGGAGGGCGTGAGCCTATTAGCCGGTGCGGTGCAGTTTATCCTGGTGATGTCGATGGTGCCGGTGGTGTGGGCCGGCGGGGTGGTGAAGTATCAGCTGGTGGAGTTGCTGCCGGGTGTGACGCTTGGTTTTCGGGTGGACGGTCCGGGGCTCTTGTTTGGCGGCGTGGCGTCGTTCTTGTGGATGGTGACGACGGTCTATTCGATGGGCTACATGCGGACACTGCAGGAGCATGCGCAGACGCGCTTTTTTGCCTGCTTTGCGCTGTCGCTATCGGCGGCGTTGGGGGTGGCGTTTTCGGGAAGCCTGTTCACGCTGTTTTTATTCTATGAGGTGTTGACCTTTGTGACCTATCCGTTGGTGATCCATCATCAGACGGCGGCGGCCTTTGCGGGGGGCCGCAAGTACATGGTGTATCTGCTGGGGACGTCGAAGACCTTTTTGCTGGCGGCGCTGATGTTGACCTACGTGGTGGCGGGAACCTTGGAGTTTAAGCCGGGAGGACTGTTTCCGGCAGGAGCGGATCCGGTCCTGCTGACGCTGATCTTTGTACTGTTTATGGCGGGCTTGACGAAGGCGGCGATCATGCCGTTGCACAACTGGTTGCCGACGGCGATGATCGCGCCGACGCCGGTAAGCGCCTTGTTGCATGCGGTGGCGGTGGTGAAAGTGGGTGTGTTCTCGGTCGTGCTGGTGATGGTGGACGTGTTTGGGGTGGCTCTGCTGGGGCGGCTGCAGGTGGGGATACCGACGGCCTTCTTTGTCTCGGCGACGATCCTGTTGGCCTCGGTGATCGCGCTGACGCAGGACAATTTAAAATTGCGCTTGGCCTACTCGACGGTGAGCCAGTTGTCGTATGTGATCCTGGGAGTGGCACTGCTGACCCCGGCGGGAATGGTGGGGAGCGTGATGCAGATCGCCGTCCATGCCTTTGCGAAGATCACTTTGTTTTTCTGTGCCGGTGCGATCTATGTCGCGTCGCATAAAACGCAGGTGAGCGAGATGAGTGGGCTCGCGCGACGCATGCCGTGGACCATGGCGGCATTTACCGTGGGGGCCTTGAGCCTGATCGGGGTGCCGCCGCTGGCGGGCTTTACCAGCAAGTGGTGGCTGGCAGTGGGCTCGATTGAGGCGCAGCAGCCGATGCTATTAATCGTGTTATTGAGCAGCACACTGCTCAATGCGGCTTATTTTTTGCCGATCCTGTACAAGGCCTATTTTGAAGCGCCAGCGGGAGGCGAGAGAGCGCTGCGGCAGGAGGCGCCGTGGACGATGGTCGTGCCGTTGCTGCTGACGGCGGCGGTGACAGTGATGCTGGGCCTGTATTCCGAACCCTTTCTAACCTTGGCGAAGCAGGTGATTCGATGAACGAAACGCCGAAATGGGTGGCGCGGGTGGAAGCGATCCGAGTCAGTGCGACTGCGCGGTGGCTGTTCTATGCCGTGCTGGTCGCTCTGGTGCTGATGGATCTGCTGCTGCCGAAGAAGGCAGGACTGTCTTGGTGGGAGGCGCTGACGGGATTTAGCGCGCTATACGGCTTCATTTCCTGTGTCTTGATCATCGTGGTATCAAAGCTGGTCGGGCATGCGGGATTGATGAAGCGCGAGAATTATTATGACTGAGGGGTTCTTTCTCCATCCGGCAGCGGTTTTCTTTCTCGGAGCGGCGCTGCTGCCATGGGTGCGAGGGCGTCTTCGCGGGGTCTATCTGCTGCTGATCCCGGTGCTGGCTGGCCTCGCGCTTCTGGCCGCCTCACCCGGGGTGTATGGGGTCTACTCCTTTTTGGGTCGGGAGTTGATCTTGGGCCGGGTGGATGCCCTGAGCCGGCTGTTTGGGGTGATCTTTATCCTCATGGCGTTTATCGGGTTCGTGTATGGACTGCACGAGAAGGGCAAGACGGGGCACTCCGCGGCGGCATTGATCTACGTGGGCGGGGCGCTGGGGATCGTTTTCGCGGGCGACTATATCAGCGTCTTTATTTTCTCGGAAGTGATGCTCTTCTCCTCCGTCTTCTTGATCTGGCTGCAACGCGATGCGGCGTCGCTCGCCGCCGGGTTTCGATATATCTTGATGCATCTCTTCGGCGGGGTGTGTCTGTTGGGCGGGGTGGTGATCCAGCTGGTCGAGACGGGCAGCACGGCGTTTGAGCCGACGGCGGTTAACGGCATCGGGCCGGTTTTGATCCTGATCGGATTTTTAGTCAATGCGGCGGTGCCACCGCTGTCGGCGTGGCTATCGGATGCCTATCCGGAGGCAACCGTGACGGGGGCGGTCTTCTTAAGCGCGTTTACGACCAAGACGGCGGTTTACTGCTTGATCCGTGGATTTCCGGGGACCGAGGAGTTGGTCTGGCTGGGCGCGGTGATGGCGATCTACGGGGTAGTGTATGCCGTGCTGGAGAACGACATCCGGCGCTTATTGGCCTATCACATCATCAGCCAGGTAGGGTTCATGGTGGCGGCGGTGGGGATGGGGACGGAGCTGGCGCTGAACGGCGCATCGGCCCATGCCTTTGCGCATATCCTGTACAAGGGCTTGCTGTTCATGGGGGCCGGGGCGGTGATCCATATGACCGGCAAGCGCAAGCTGACTGAGCTGGGGGGGGGCTGTATCGGAGCATGCCGATCACGCTGACGCTGTACATGATCGGGGGATTTTCCATCTCGGCCTTTCCCCTGTTCAGCGGTTTTGTGAGCAAGTCAATGGTGCTGGCGGCGGCGCAGGAGAGCCATCTGACGACGATCTGGCTGATGCTGATGTTGGCCTCGGCGGGGACGTTTCTGCATACCGGACTCAAGCTGCCGTATTACGTCTTTTTCGGCAAGGATTCGGGGATTCGGGTGAGTGAGCCGCCCGCGAATATGCTGTGGGCGATGGGGCTGGCGGCGTTGCTGTGCGTGGGGATCGGGGTGGCACCGCAGACGCTCTATGCGCTACTGCCCTATGCGCTGGATTATGCGCCGTACACGACGCATAAAGTGGTCGGGACGTTGCAGGTGCTGCTGTTCACGGCCCTGGGATTCATGCTGCTCTTAAAGCAGTTGGATCCGGAGCCGAAGATCAGCCTGGACACCGACTGGTTTTACCGCAAGGGCGCGCGCGGCCTGCTCTGGCTGGCCGCCCATCCGATTGCTCGCGCCGATGCCTTCCTCGGCGAAGCCTACCTCACGCTGATCCTCAATCCGACCGAGCGATTGGTTCAATGGTTGTGGGTTTTCGAACGCCGCGTCATTGATGGCGCCGTGAACGGCGTGGCTTCGGTAACGCATGCCTGCGCTCTGCGCATGCGGCGGATCCAGAGCGGCCAGCTCCAGCATTACGCGCTGGCGATGGTCGTGGGCGTTTCTGTGTTCCTGGTGTATTTGATCTTGTTTTAGAGCGCAGAAGATGAAATACGCCTTGAGCATCCTGATCTTCCTGCCGCTGGCCGGGGCGGTCATCCTGAGTTTTATGCGCGGCAATGACCGCTGGGTAAGGTGGTCCGCCTTGGGCCTGAGCGTCGCGAACTTTCTGATCTCGACTGCCGTCCTCTTCGCCTTCAATACGGCCACCCACGAGATGCAGTTCGTGGAACGTTACCCCTGGGCACCCTCCTTCAATATCGAGTTTGCCGTGGGCGTGGACGGGATCAGTATTCTGCTGGTCCTCTTGACCACACTGCTGTGCCCGATCTGTGTCCTCGCCTCCTGGACGGCGATTACTTCCAGGGTCAAGGAGTTCATGATCGCCATCCTGGTCATGGAGGCCGCCATGATCGGTACCTTTGTGGCGCTGGATTTTATCCTGTTCTTCGTTTTCTGGGAGGCGATGTTGATCCCGATGTACCTGATCATCGGCGTCTGGGGCGGGCCGAACCGGATCTATTCCGCGATCAAGTTCTTCCTCTATACGCTTGCGGGAAGCCTGCTGCTGCTGGTCGCGATCATCGTCCTGTATTTCGCGGGAGGGCATACCTTCAACATTCAGAGCCTGATGGGCCAGTCCTATTCGGCCACGGTCCAGTTCTGGGTGTTTTGGGCCTTTTTTATTGCTTTCGCGATCAAAATTCCCATGGTTCCCCTTCACACCTGGCTGCCGGACGCCCATGTGGAGGCGCCCGCGGCAGGCAGTATCATTTTGGCCGGCATTTTGTTGAAGATGGGCGGGTATGGCTTTCTTCGGTTCTGTCTGCCGATGGTCCCTCAGGCGTCGCTCACTTTCAGTCCGATCATCATGACGCTGTCGGTGGTCGCAATCCTGTACGGGGCTTACATGGCCTTGGCGCAGACGGACTTGAAGAAACTCATTGCCTATTCGTCGGTCTCGCATATGGGTTTTGTAACGCTGGGGATTTTCGTGCTCAATTCCAGGGGGGTGGAAGGGGCGATTCTCCAGATGGTCAATCACGGCATCGTAACCGGGGCGTTGTTCCTTGCGATCGGCCAGTTTTATGACCGAACGCACAGTCGCCTGGTTGAGGATTTCGGGGGCATCGCGAAGCCGATGCCGATTTATGCGACCCTCTGGGTCATTTTCTCCTTTGCCTCGTTTGGCTTCCCAGGCACGAATAGCTTTATCGGAGAGTTTCTAGTCCTGGTAGGCGCCTTTGAGCGGCATCTGCTCCTGGGAGCCGCGGCCACCCTCGGACTGATACTGTCCGCGTTCTACATGCTCCGGATCGTTCGGCAGGCGCTCTTCGGGCCGGTTGTAAAATCCCTGTCGACCCCTCTAGCCGATCTGAATATCAGAGAGCTGGTCGCCGTCATTCCATTGGTGGTGCTGGTCTTCGCAATCGGTCTGTATCCCGGGCCCTGGTTGTCCGTGATGCATGCCAGCGTGAATCACCTGCTGGCGCAGGTGGGCGCGGCGGCGCCGTAGCAGGAAGATAGAACCGTGCAATACATCACCCCTCTTATGCCAGCCTATCCCGAGCTGTTCCTGCTCGTGATGGTGTGCGTGATCCTGATCGCGGATCTGTTCGTAAGCGACGACAACCGCGTCATCACCTACGCGCTCACCCAGCTCGCGCTCGGCGGCTGCGCGGCGATCACCTGGATCACCTTGAGCTCCGAGCCGGTCTACACCTTCAGCGGCATGTTCGTGGACGACCTCATGTCGGACGTGCTGAAGCTGCTGGTTTACGCAGCGGTGATGGTGACGCTGGTGTACTCGCGCGCCTACGTCGCCGCGCGCGGCATGTTCGGCGGGGAATTCTTCGTGCTCGCGTTGTTCGCGACCATGGGCATGATGGTGATGATCTCGGCCAACAATCTGCTCACGCTCTATCTCGGGCTGGAGCTGCAGGCGCTCTCGCTCTACGCGATGGTGGCGCTGCGGCGCGATTCGCCAGTGGCAACCGAGGCGGCGATGAAGTATTTCGTGCTCGGCGCACTCGCTTCCGGCATGCTGCTCTACGGCATGTCCATGCTCTACGGCGTCACCGGGACGCTCGAGATTACGCGGATCGCCCAGATCATCTCCGAGGGCAGCGACAAGGACTTGGTGCTGGTGTTCGCGCTGGTGTTCATCGTCGCCGGCCTGGGCTTCAAGCTCGGCGCGGCGCCCTTCCACATGTGGGTGCCGGACGTCTATCACGGCGCGCCGACCGCGGTGACGCTGTTCATCGGCTCGGCGCCCAAGCTCGCCGCGTTTGCCTTCACCATGCGGCTGCTGGTACAGGGTCTCGGCGCCGAGCAGCTGGTCGTGGAATGGCAGCAGATGTTGATCGTGATGGCGGTGCTCTCGCTCGCCATCGGCAACATCATAGCGATCGCCCAGACCAACCTGAAACGGATGCTGGCGTATTCCTCCATCGGCCACATGGGCTTCCTGCTGCTCGGCCTACTTTCCGGAGACCTCATCGGCTACAGCGCAGGCATGTTCTATGTCGTGGTGTATGTCCTGATGAGCCTCGGGTCTTTCGGAATGATCATGGTGCTCTCGCGCAGCGGGTTCGAGGCAGAAAACCTGGAAGATTTCAAGGGACTCAGTGCGCGCAGCCCGTGGTACGCGTTCATGATGCTGCTGCTGATGTTTTCCATGGCGGGAGTGCCACCGACGGTGGGTTTCTACGCCAAGCTTGCGGTGCTGCAGGCGGTCATCAACGCCGGTTATGTCTGGCTCGCCGTGATCGCGGTGCTGTTCTCGCTGATCGGCGCGTTCTACTATCTGCGGCTGGTCAAGCTAATGTACTTCGACGCGCCGGTGGACACCGCCCCGATCATGCCACGCGGCGACGTGCGCGTGCTGATGAGCGCAAACGGGCTGGCGATGCTGTTCTTCGGCATCATGCCCGAGCCGCTAATGGCGCTGTGCATCAACTCGATCCGGGCATCGTTGTAAGAAAACAGTATTTCAGCGGTACTTGGCATCCGCCGCAAGATTGGCAGCAATTTCAGTTTCGTAGCGGTCACCCACGGCCAGCAGCATTTCTTTTGTGAAATACAAATCGCCACGCTTTTCACCGTGGTATTCCAAGATGCTGGTCTCGACAATAGCGTCGACCGGACAGGCCTCTTCGCACATGCCGCAAAAAATGCATTTATGCAGATCGATGTCGTAGCGAGTGGTGCGACGCGAGCCGTCTGCCCGCACTTCCGACTCGATGGTGATCGCCACGGCCGGACAAATCGCCTCGCACAGGTTGCAGGCAATGCAGCGCTCTTCGCCATTTTCATAACGGCGTAGCGCATGCAGGCCGCGAAAGCGCGGGCTCAGCGGCGTTTTTTCTTCAGGGAACTGAATCGTGATCTTGCGCTTGAACATGTACTTGCCGGTCAGGGCCATGCCCCTGAACAGCTCGGTGAGCATAAAGCTCGATGCGAAATCTTTGATGGAGGCAACTGTAGACATGACTTTTCCAGTTATTTCCAGATTGAATACGGGGTCTGCATCCAGACACCTACGACGACGAGCCAAACAAGCGTCACAGGTATAAAAATCTTCCAGCCCAGGCGCATGATCTGGTCGTAACGATAGCGCGGGAAGGTGGCGCGCACCCAGAGGAACATCGTGACCACCACAAAAGTCTTGATGCCCAGCCAGATCCAGCCCGGAATCCAGTTGAAGAAAACGCTGTCGATTGGCGACAGCCAGCCGCCCAGGAACAGAAGCACACTGAGAATCGCCATCAGCCACATATTGGCGTACTCGGCCAGGAAAAACATGGCAAAAGACATGCCCGAATATTCAACCATGTGGCCGGCCACGATTTCGGACTCGCCCTCGACCACGTCAAACGGATGGCGGTTGGTTTCAGCCAGGCCGGCAATGAAAAACACCACGAAAATCGGCAGCAGCGGCAACCAGTTCCAGGACAGGAAATTGAGGCCGTAACCGGCCGCCACGCCTTTGGCCTGGCCCATCACGATGTCGGTCATGTTCAGGCTGGCCGAAACCATCAGCACCACCACCAGGCAAAAACCTATGGCGATCTCGTAGCTGACCATTTGCGCCGAAGCTCGCATGGCACCCAGAAAAGCGTACTTGGAGTTCGAAGCCCAGCCAGCAACGATGACGCCGTAGACCTCCATCGAGGTGATGGCCATCAGAAACAGCAGGCCGGCATTGATGTTGGCGAGCGCGATATCCGGACCGAACGGAATGACCGCCCAGGCAGCCAGAGCCGGCATGATGGTCATGACGGGGCCGAGCACAAACAGACCTTTGCTTGCCGCTGTGGGAATGATGATTTCTTTGGTCAGCAGCTTGAGCGCGTCGGCAATCGGCTGCAGCAGGCCGAAGGGGCCAACGCGATTGGGGCCAAGCCGGATCTGGGTAAAACCAATCGCCTTGCGCTCCCATAACGTCAGGTAGGCGACGCAGCCCATCAGCGGCAGCAACACGCACATAATTTTGATGAGCGTCCAGAGTACCGGCCAAACCGTAGCGGGCCAGATGCCGTCCATCAAGCCCTGGCCGAAAGCGTGTATCGCGTCAATCATGCTGCCACCTCTTCGGCAGTTGCAGCTATGGCCGCTTTGGCCAGTGCATCACGTGCATCTGCGGTCAGTTGCAGGGCTGTGGCGCGCCTTACCAATCCATCAAGCTGGTAAATACTGGCGACTACAGGGATCGAACCCGTAGCAGAGATTGTGATGGCCGTCTTGCTTTGATTGCCCAGCCTGTTTGCTGCGACGTGCGAGGCATCACTACCCGCTATCTGCTTGAGCACATCCTGCGAAGACTCAAAGTCAAAGCCCGGCAAGCCAAGAAGATTAGCCAGAACACGCAGAACTTTCCATGCAGGACGTGCATCACCCAGCGGTTTCACAACTGCATTAAAGCCCTGAATACGGCCTTCGGCATTGACGAAAGTACCAGGTGTTTCGGTAAACGGCGCAATCGGCAACAGCACATCGCTAAAGCTCATGTTGGCCTTGAAGGGACTGAGCGTAACGACCATCTGCGCTGCATTCAACGACTTCACAGCATCAATGCCCGCTGCCGAATCAAACTCTGGCTCGTTGTTAAGCAGAATGACAGCCTTGAGTTTGCCCGCCAGCATCTGGCCAGCATTAAGTCCCTTATCACCTGGCAATGCATTAGCAAGCTGCGCGCCAACGGTATTGGCGGCTTCAGTCAGGTAACCCACGCTTGCACCGGTTTGCTCACCAATCCAGTTGGCCAGTACCAGCAAGCTCGATGCGTTGGCATGATGCGCGGCAGCGTTACCCAGAAGAATGGCTTTGCGCTCGCCGCCCAGCAGTGACTTTGCAATGGCTTTGGCGGTATCAGTAGCCTGACCAACAGCAGGAACCGTAACGCCTTTATCTGCCGCAATAGCCGCAGCAACATCGGCCAATGACTGTGCCCATGAACCGGAATTGCCCAACATCACGTTGACTATGGGCATAGCCCATGCCTGGGCCGTGGTCAATTCTGCTGTCGAATTAATCGTGCTTAGAGCGCATCCTTGGCGAACGGATTGGCGGATTCTCTGTGCAAACAGCGGGTGATCCTTGCGCAGATTTGAGCCGACGACCAGCACCCGCTGCAACTGCGACAGCGACGCGATGGAAGTACCCAACCAGCGTACGGCCTGCGCGGGAACGAACTCGGCGTTGCGCAGCCGGTAATCAATGTTGTCGCTGCCCAGGCCGCGCATCAGTGACGCGGCGAGGTACAGCTCTTCAAGCGTGCTGTGCGGACTGACCAGGGTACCTATGCTGGCGGCGCCATGGTCGGCCTTGATCTGCTTGAGACCATTGGCCACGTATTCAAGTGCGGTCTGCCAATTGACGGCTTTCCACTCGCCACCCTGCTTGAGCATGGGTCTCGTCAAGCGCTCGTCGCAATTCAGGGCTTCGTAAGAGAAACGGTCGCGGTCGGCAATCCAGCACTCGTTGACGTCTTCGTTTTCGAACGGCAACACACGCAACACCTTGTTGTTTTTGATCTGGACAATCAGGTTGGCACCGGTCGAATCATGCGGACTCACCGACTTGCGGCGCGACAGCTCCCAGGTACGGGTGCTGTAGCGGAAAGGCTTGCTGGTCAGCGCACCGACCGGGCAGAGGTCGATCATGTTGCCCGAGAGTTCCGAGTCAATCGATTGACCGTTAACGGTTTCGATTTCAGCGTGCTCGCCGCGATGAGTCATGCCGAGCTCCATCACGCCGGCAATTTCCTGGCCGAAGCGCACGCAGCACGTGCAGTGGATGCAACGGTTCATCTCTTCCATCGAGACCAGCGGACCCGCGTCCTTGTGAAACACCACGCGCTTTTCTTCTTCATAACGAGACTTGCTGACACCATAACCCACGGCCAAGTCCTGCAGCTGGCACTCACCGGCCTGATCGCAAATCGGGCAGTCCAGCGGATGGTTAATCAGCAAAAACTCCATCACGCCCTTCTGGGCGTTGATGGCTTTGTCGCTCTTGGTGTGCACGATCATGCCCTGCGTGACGAGCGTGGCGCAGGCCGGCATCGGCTTGGGTATCTTTTCAATATCGACAAGACACATACGGCAATTGGCCGCGATGCTGAGCTTCTTGTGATAGCAGAAATACGGAATGTAGATTTTGGCTTTTTCAGCGGCGTGCATCACCGTGCTGCCTTCAATCACTTCCACCTTCTGACCGTCGAGTTCTATTTCAACCATATGTTTTTTCCGTGGATCAGTCCTGCATTGCAGTCTGAATTGCGACTTGGAATGCTGCAGCTTGCGTGGCTTGCGGTTTGATCATGGCCTCAAACTCATGGCCGAAATGTTTGAGCATGGCGCGCACCGGCATGGCGGCAGCATCACCCAGTGCGCAGATGGTGTGGCCCTGGATGTTGTCGGCCACCGAATTGAGCAGGTCCAGATCGTACTGGCGACCCTTTCCGTTGTGGATGCGGTCCACCACACGAAACAACCAGCCCGTACCTTCGCGGCACGGCGTGCACTGGCCGCAGGATTCATGCATGTAAAAGTACGCCAAGCGTTTGAGTGACTCAACCATGCAGCGGCTGTCGTCCATCACGATCACGCCACCAGAGCCGAGCAGGGAGCCAGCCTTAGCAATCGAGTCGTAGTCCATGGTGCACTCCATCATGATGGCGGCCGGCAGCACAGGTACCGAGGAGCCACCGGGAATGACGGCCTTGAGGGTGCGGCCTTGTTTGGCATTTTTCACGCCGCCCGCCAGCTCCAGCAGCTTGGCAAACGGCGTGCCCATGGGGATTTCATAGTTACCGGGCCACTCGACATCGCCCGACACCGAATAAATTTTGGTGCCGCCGTTGTTGGGCTTGCCGCAGTCGAGGTAGGCCTGGCCGCCATTGCGGATGAGCCATGGCACGGCGGCGAAGGTTTCGGTGTTGTTGATGGTGGTGGGCTTGCCATACAAACCAAAACTGGCGGGAAACGGCGGCTTGAAGCGCGGCATACCTTTTTTGCCTTCCATAGACTCCAGCATGGCGGTCTCTTCACCGCAAATGTAGGCGCCAAAACCGTGCATCGCGTGGAGCTGGAAATTAAAACTGCTGCCGAGAATGCCGTTGCCGATCAGGCCAGCGGCGCGCGCCTCGTCCAACGCTTCTTCAAAACGCTGGTAGATCGCGAAAATTTCCCCATGAATATAGTTGTAGCCGACGCTGATGCCCATCGCGTAGGCGGCAATCGCCATGCCCTCAATCACGATATGCGGGTTGTACGCCAAGATGTCGCGGTCCTTGCAGGTGCCCGGTTCGGCTTCGTCCGAATTGCAAGCCAGATATTTCTGACCCGGAAACTGGCGCGGCATGAAGCTCCACTTCAGGCCGGTCGGGAAACCGGCACCGCCGCGGCCGCGCAGGACGCCCATCTTGACCTCGGCAATCACCTGATCAGGTGTCATGCCTAGGGCGCTCGTGTCGCCTCCCGATGGATCGCCATCCTGCCCCAGAATTTTGCGCAGCGCCTGATAACCGCCACGCGCTTCATAATCTTTCAGCCGCCAATTGCTGCCATTCAGGTCTGCAAGAATTTGCGGCTTGATGTGCCGACCGTGAAAACAGGTCTGCACGCCGGTAGCGGAAAATTGTGACAGCAGATTCTGCACAGAGTTTTTGGGGTCAGAGCCCAAATTCGCCGAGCCTGCGGCTCGCTCGGAGGGTACGGTGCGATGCACCGCAGCGAAATTGGTGTCTGACCCCAATAACTCTCTAGATACAAGCGTCATGATGATTGAGCCTCGATTGATTTCAAACCATCGATGAGCTGGTCTAATTTTTCATTGCTCATGAAGCTGCACATCGTGAGGTCATTGACCAGCATCACCGGCGCATCGGCACAGGCTCCGAGGCATTCGGACTGCTGCAGGGTAAAAAGGCCATCGGCACTGGTCTCACCCATGACGATACCCAGTTTGTGCTCCAGATACTGCAGTGCCTTGGCGCCATCATGCAACTGGCACGGCAGGTTGGTACAGATATTGAATTTGTACTTGCCCACCGGCTGCTGGTTGAACATGTTGTAGAAGCTGGTGACTTCATGCACGGCAATCGGCGCCATGCCCAGATACTCAGCCACCAACTTTTCACTCTCGGCGCTAACAAAACCGTGTTCCTGCTGCTCGATCATGAGACAGGCAATCACGGCCGACTGCTTCTGGTTGGCTGGATATTTGGCGACTTCGCGCTCAAAAAGCACCTTGGTTTTTTCAGAAATGATGGGAGAAGTCATGTGGATATGGGTCAAAATTTAGCGGTCAATTTCACCGAACACGATGTCCAACGTGCCGATGATGGCCACAGCGTCGGCAATCATGTGGCCACGCGACATTTCGTCCATGGCCGCCAGATGCGGGAAACCCGCCGGCCGGATCTTCAGGCGGTAAGGCTTGTTGGCGCCATCGCTGACGATGTAAATGCCGAACTCGCCCTTGGGGTGCTCCACCGCCGCGTAAGCCTCGCCTTCGGGCACATGAAAACCCTCGGTGAAGAGCTTGAAGTGATGAATCAGCTCTTCCATGTTGTTCTTCACGGATTCGCGGTTAGGCGGAGCAACCTTGTGGTTGCTGGTGATCACCGGGCCGGGGTTCACGCGCAGCCAGGCGATGCACTGCTGGATGATGCGGTTGGACTGACGCATCTCCTCGATGCGGACCAGGTAGCGGTCATAGGAGTCGCCGGTTTTGCCGACCGGAATGTCGAAATCCATGTGCTCATACACTTCGTAGGGCTGCTGCTTGCGCAAATCCCAGACAACACCGGAACCCCTGAGCATGGGGCCGGTAAAGCCCAGGTTCAATGCGCGTTCGGGCGACACCACACCGACACCGACCGTGCGCTGCTTCCAGATACGGTTGTCGGTCAGCAGGGTTTCGTACTCGTCCACATAGCCCGGAAATTTGTTGGTGAAGTCCTCAATGAAGTCGAGCAGCGAGCCCTGGCGGTTTTCGTTCAGCGCTTCAATCGCCTTGGCGTTCTTGATCTTGCTGACTTTGTACTGCGGCATGCTATCCGGCAGGTCGCGATAGACGCCGCCAGGACGGTAATAGGCCGCGTGCATGCGCGCGCCCGACACGGCCTCGTACATGTCGAACAGCGCCTCGCGTTCGCGAAAGCAGTAAATCAGGATGTTCATCGCGCCGCAGTCCAAGCCATGCGCGCCCAGCCACAGCAGATGATTGAGCAGGCGCGTGATTTCATCAAACATCACGCGGATGTACTGGGCCCGGATCGGCACATCGACACCCAGCAACTTCTCGATGGCCAGGCAGTAAGCATGCTCGTTGGACATCATCGAGACATAGTCGAGGCGATCCATATAAGGCAGCGACTGGATATAGGTTTTGCTCTCGGCCAGTTTTTCGGTGGCGCGGTGCAGCAAGCCAATGTGCGGGTCGGCGCGCTGGATCACTTCGCCATCAAGCTCCAGCACCAGGCGCAACACGCCATGTGCAGAGGGGTGCTGTGGGCCAAAATTGAGCGTGTAGTTTTTGATTTCTGCCATGTCGTATCTCGTGCCGCCTATGGCAGGCCAGTGCCAGCATAGTTGTCTTCCCGAATCACGCGTGGCACGACCACACGATTCTCGATGGTTACTGGCTGGTAAATCACGCGCTTTTGTTCGGGGTCGTAACGCATTTCCACGTGGCCTGTCTGCGGAAAATCCTTGCGGAAAGGATGGCCAATGAAACCATAGTCGGTCAGGATGCGGCGCAGGTCGTTATGACCTTCAAAGACGATACCAAACAGGTCAAACGCCTCACGCTCAAACCAGTTGGCCGCATTCCACACATCATTGACCGAATCCACCACCGGAAAATCATCATCAGCACAAAATACCTTGAGACGAAGCCGCTGGTTCAGGCTGACAGACAGCAAATGCGTTGATACACAGTAGCGCAAGCCATCGTACTGGCCGTCCTTGTACTCGGAGTAATCCACACCGCAAAGGTCAATCAACTGCTCGAATTTGCAAGCTGCGGCATCACGCAGCAACGTTGCGGCTGCAAGGTAGTCTGCGGCTGTAACAGTGACCGTGACTTCGCCCAAGGCGATCTTCAGACTTTGAACTTTGTCACCAAGCGCTGCATTGACCGCAGCACCAATTTGCTCTGCAGTTGCGGGCGTTGCAAGAGTGGCCTGCATCAAACTCTTGCAATCGTGTTGGTACGGCGGATTTTTTGCTGCAACTGGATGATGCCGTATATCAGTGCTTCAGCGGTGGGCGGGCAGCCCGGCACATAAACATCGACGGGCACGATACGATCGCAACCGCGAACCACGGAATAGCTGTAGTGGTAGTAGCCGCCGCCGTTGGCGCACGACCCCATGGAGATCACCCAGCGCGGCTCGGCCATCTGGTCGTAAACCTTGCGCAGCGCCGGGCCCATTTTGTTGCACAGCGTGCCAGCCACAATCATCAAATCCGACTGGCGCGGGCTGGGACGAAACAACATGCCGAAGCGGTCTAGGTCATACCGCGCCGCACCGGCGTGCATCATCTCCACCGCGCAGCAAGCCAGCCCGAACGTCATCGGCCACATCGAGCCGGTCTTGGCCCAGTTGACCACCGAGTCGTAACTCGTGGTCATGAAGCCCTCGTTAAAAACACCTTCAAGTGACATACGCGTACCTTATTTGGTCAGCTGCTTGATGAGCTTTCGGCGAAAAATGTCGCACTATTGACAGGCTACTAGGGCGGGTCTATTCCCAGTCCAAAGCGCCTTTTTTCCACTCGTAAACAAAGCCTACGACCAGAATGCCCAGAAAAATCATCATGGCCCAGAAACCAACCGCACCGATCTCCTTGAGCACCACCGCCCACGGAAACAGGAAAGCAATTTCAAGATCAAAAATAATGAACAGGATGGCGACCAGGTAGTAGCGCACATCAAACTTCATGCGGGCATCTTCGAAGGCCTCGAAGCCGCATTCGTAAGGGGAATTTTTTTCGCTGTCAGGTTTATGCGAGCCGAGCAGCCGACCCAACACCTGCGGCACAACACCGACAGCCACGCCGACCAGAATGAACAGAAGTACAGGAAGGTATTGGTCGAGGTTCATCGTGGACTCAGATTCTGCTCAGATTCTGGAAAGCCGTTTTTGCAGTGATGCCGGTTTGTCGATACTTTTCAATTTGGTGCGGACGGCGAGACTCGAACTCGCACACCTTTCGGCACTACCCCCTCAAGATAGCGTGTCTACCAATTTCACCACGTCCGCGGTTTTTAAATGCCCGGATGGCATGAGGAAACCTTGCGGTTTTGGCTTTCCGGGCAGTCTTAAATTTTACCTGCATTTGCGCCGCTTCCTGCGACGGAGCGCACCTTAATCCCGCTATTTTGTCGGGATTTGACCCGCGCCAGGAGCCGCTGGCGCGGGTGGCACAGCCACGGCACCCGCCGTAGGCGCAGGTGTTGTCGTGCCCGGAATTTGGGCGGCGCCTGTGGCGGGCGGCGCTGGCGCGGTCACGGTCGCGCCTTCAAGAACGCTGGTGCCCGTGCGCGGTTGCGCATTGCCATAATAGGCCAGCAGCAAGGTGCAGGCAAAAAACACGGCGGCCAAAACACCCGTGGTGCGCGACAAAAAGTTGGCGCTGCCGCTGGCACCAAACAGGCTGCCCGAGCCGCCGCCGCCGCCAAACGCCGCACCCATGTCGGCACCCTTGCCGTGCTGCACCAGAATCAGGCCAATCATGACGAGTGCCGTGAGCATTTGCACAGCCAAAACAACGGTCAAAATAGCATTCATATTTACTCCTAATTAGGGTTTTTGGGGTCAGAGTCCAAATTCATCGTGCCCTTGGCACGCCCTTCGGGTGCGATGCTTTGCAGCGTAATGAAATTGGCGTCTGACCCCAATAACCCTTGGGCTGCAGCAATAATTGTTAAAAAATCTGTGGCGTTGAGCGAGGCACCGCCGATCAAACCGCCATCAATATCGGGCTGGGCCAAAAGCGTTGCCGCGTTGGCCGCATTCATACTGCCACCGTACAAAATTTTCACGCGCTCCGCCTTGTCGGTTGCCGCTTTCAGTTGTGCGCGCAGCACTGCATGCACCGCCTGCGCCTCTTCGGGCGAGGCAGTTTTGCCTGTGCCAATGGCCCATACGGGCTCATACGCCACCACGATCTCGCTGATGCAATGACCGTTGGTGTGAATCACGGCGGCCAGTTGGCGTTTGACAACTTCTTCGGTGTGCCCAGCTTCACGCTCGGCCAGCGTTTCACCCACACACACGATGGGTGTGATGCCAGCGGCCAAAGCGGCCTTGGCTTTGTCAGCTACCAATTGATCTGTTTCAAAATGGTAGTGGCGGCGCTCTGAATGGCCGACTAGGCAATAGCGGCAAGCAAAGTCTTTGAGCATGGCCGCGCTGACTTCGCCGGTGAATGCACCCGCCTCTTTGCTAGACACATCTTGCGCGCCCAAATCAATAGCGGCCCCTTTTGACGCATGAATCAAAGCTTGCACTTGCGCAAAATAGGCGGCAGGCACACAAACAGCTACGTCACAAGCAGGCTTGCCTAAGCCAGCAGCCAAGGCCGCCAGCAGTGCCTCATTGGCCGCAAGGCTGCCATTCATCTTCCAGTTTCCAGCAATCAGTTTTCTCATGGTTTACAGGTCTTAGGGTCTTACCAGGTTAAAACGATTTTCCCGATATGCTGATTCGACTCCATCAGCTCATGTGCTTTGGCAGCATCACTGGCGGCAAACGTGCTGTGAATCACCGGCTTGATGGCACCACTGGCAATCAGAGGCCAGACTTTTTCCCGCAAGGCCATGGCAATCGTCGTCTTGAACTCCAGAGAACGCGGGCGCAAGGTTGAACCCGTGATGGTCAGGCGCTTGCGCAGCACCAGACCAGCATTGAACTCAGCTTTGATGCCACCCTGTACTGCAATGATGACCATCCGTCCGTCTTCGGCAAGGCATTCAACTTCACGGGCTACATAACTGCCAGCGACCATATCCAGAATGACGTTAACGCCTTTACCGCCAGTGATTTTCTTGATCGCCTCAGCAAAGTCGGTGGTTTTGTAATTGATCGCATGGTCTGCACCGAGCGACAAACAGGCCTGACATTTTTCATCACTGCCAGCCGTCACGACAACGGTTGCACCCAACGCTTTCGCCATCTGGATGGCCGCAACACCAATGCCGCTGGAGCCGCCCTGAATCAACAAACTCTCGCCTTTTTTAAGCGAAGCACGTTCAAACACGTTGCTCCAGACCGTGAAAAAGGTTTCTGGCAGCGAGGCTGCTTCAACATCGCTGAGTCCACCCGGCACTGGCAAGCACTGCCCGACCGGTGCCACACAAAGCTCTGCATAACCACCACCCGCAACCAGCGCACAAACACGATCACCGACTTTAAAGCCCGCCATGGCCATCGCTTTTTCATCACCCGACAAAATCACGCCCGCCACCTCAAGACCCGGAATGTCCGAAGCCCCTGGTGGCACGGGGTAGTTGCCGGTGCGCTGCAAAACGTCAGGCCGGTTGATGCCGCTGGCAGCGACGCGAATCAGCACCTCGCCCGCGCCCGCCACGGGCGATGGGCGCTCACACAACTGCAGCACGCTGGGCGCGCCGAAAGACGTGATTTCAATGGCTTTCATGATTTCCAGACGGTTTGGAGCAATTTATGCCGGACGATCCAGCAGAACTTTCATCGACAGCTTGACGCGGCCTTTTTCGTCGGTTTCCATCACCTTGACTTTGACGATCTGGCCTTCTTTGAGATAGTCAGAAACCCGCTCAACGCGCTCATGGGCAATCTGGCTGATATGCAGCAGACCGTCCTTGCCGGGCAGCAAATTAATCAGCGCACCGAAATCTAAAATCTTGGTGACCGGGCCTTCGTAGACCTTGCCGATTTCAACTTCAGCCGTGATCTCGGCGATGCGGCGCTTGGCTTCGTCGGCCTTGGCACTGTCGTTCGAGGCGATGGTGATGGTGCCGTCGTCTTCGATGTTGATCTGGGTTCCAGTTTCTTCGGTCAGCGCGCGAATCACGGCGCCGCCCTTGCCAATCACGTCACGGATCTTGTCAGGATTGATTTTCATCACATACAGGCGCGGCGCAAAGTCAGACACTTCTGCTTTGGCTTCGCCCATCGCCTCTTGCATCTTGCCGAGGATGTGCATACGGGCTTCCTTGGCCTGAGCCAATGCAACCTGCATGATCTCTTTGGTGATACCCTGGATTTTGATGTCCATCTGCAGCGCAGTGATGCCGGCCGTTGTGCCGGCGACCTTGAAGTCCATATCGCCCAAGTGATCTTCATCACCCAAAATGTCGGTCAGCACCGCAAAGCGGTTGTCTTCCTTGATCAGGCCCATGGCGATACCGGCCACATGGGCTTTCAGGGGTACGCCAGCGTCCATCAGGCTCAGGCAGCCGCCGCAGACCGAGGCCATCGACGACGAGCCGTTGGACTCGGTGATCTCGCTGACCACGCGCATGGTGTACGGAAACTCTTCCTTGGTCGGCAGCACGGCAATCAGCGCGCGCTTGGCCAGCCGTCCATGACCAATCTCGCGGCGCTTAGGTGAGCCCACACGGCCGGTTTCACCAGTGGCAAACGGAGGCATGTTGTAGTGCAGCATGAAGCGGTCTTCGTAGTCACCGCTCAGGGCATCAATACGCTGCGCATCACGCTCGGTACCCAACGTGGTCACCACCAGCGCCTGGGTTTCGCCACGCGTGAACAGGGCTGAACCATGGGTGCGTGGCAGCACGCTGGTACGGATTTCAATCGCACGCACGGTGCGGGTATCTCGGCCATCAATGCGCGGCTCGCCAGCCAAAATTTGGCTACGGACAATTTTGGCTTCGATGTCGAACAGCATGCCCTCAACGGCTACGTGGTCAAACGCAACAGCGTCGGCTTTGAGCGCGGCCATCACCTCGGAAGTGACGACGCGGCAAGCTTGCGTGCGGGCTTGTTTGGCGCGGATCTGGTAAGCCGCTTGCAGCTTGGCACCAGCGAGTTCACCGACTTTGGCGATCAGCGGCAGGTCTTTGGCCGGGGCCTTCCAGTCCCAGACTGGTTTGCCGGCATCACGAACCAGTTCGTGAATCGCATTGATGGCGATGTTGCCCTGCTCGTGACCAAACATGATGGCGGCCAGCATGATTTCTTCAGACAGTTGCTTGGCTTCGGACTCGACCATCAGCACAGCAGCTTCGGTACCCGCAACCACCAAGTCCATAGTGGAATTGATGAGCTGGGTTTTGCCGGGATTCAGCACGTACTGGCCGTCGATATAGGCCACACGGGCGGCACCGATGGGGCCATTGAATGGAATGCCGGAAATCGCCAGAGCCGCGCTCGATGCGATCAGCGCAGGGATGTCGCCTTCGACTTCAGGGTTGAGCGACAGCACATGGATGATGACCTGTACTTCATTGAAGAAGCCTTCAGGAAACAGCGGGCGAATCGGGCGATCGATCAGGCGCGAGGTGAGGATTTCAAACTCGCTTTGGCGGCCTTCACGCTTGAAAAAGCTGCCGGGAATGCGGCCTGCAGCATAGCTTTTTTCAATGTAGTCAACCGTCAGGGGGAAAAAATCCTGGCCGGCCTTGGCATCAAGCTTGGCAACGACAGTCGCCAGCACCACGGTGCCGTCCATGTCGAGCAGCACAGCGCCGCCGGACTGACGCCCGATTTCACCGGTTTCCATCGTGACCTTGTGCTGGCCCCACTGGAATGATTTAGTAACTTTATTAAAAATGCTCATCTTGTAGCTCCATTAAATACATGCACTTGAGGCAGTGCGAAAGGCCCGAAGTAAAAAGCGCCTGAGCTAGTCAACTAACTCAGGCGCTTTCTGTTTGGTTTATAGATTAGGGCGCCATTACTTACGCAGGCCAAGCTTGGCGATCAGCGCGGTATAACGTCCAGCGTCCCTGGACTTCAGGTAGTCCAGCAGCTTGCGGCGGCGGCTCACCATGCGCAGCAGGCCACGGCGACCGTGGTGATCCTTGGCATGGATTTTGAAGTGGGGCATCAGTTCATTGATGCGGCCGGTCAGCAGGGCCACTTGAACTTCTGGGCTGCCAGTGTCACCAGCGGCTCTGGCGTTGTCCTTGACAAGGTCCGCCTTGATTGATTTTGCGATCATGATTTTTCCTTTGACTTGCGAGCGATGCAGCTTTCCCACTGTGGGAGTTGGCCGCTGTCGTCGTGTGCGCCGCCTGTTGGCGACACTTCTGTAGCCATCAAGACTCAGCGTCTTTTTTGGCACAACCTTGGATTATAGCCCACCAGTGGTTCAAGGCTCAGCTCTGAGAGACTCCAGCGCGGCTTCACATCAAACGTGTAGCCCGCTGGATTTGCATTCAACGTCTCAAGCCCTGCCTGCAAGCGCATACCCGCAGCCAGCGCAATCATCGCGCCGTTGTCAGTACACAAATGCAGCTCGGGGTAATGCACCCTGATACCGCGCTTGTGGCATTCGGCATTGAGCTGGCTGCGCAGCAAAGCGTTAGCGCCCACACCGCCTGCAACCACCAGACGCTTCAAACCAGTCTGCGCCATCGCGTTCATTGATTTTTTAACCAGTACCTCGACGATGGCCGCCTGCGTCGAGGCCGCCAGGTCAGCGCGGGCTTGCTCACCCATCGGTTCGCCGAGTTTTTTGGCCTGCGTCAGCACCGCGGTTTTCAGGCCGGAAAATGAAAAGTCCAGATCGCCACTGTGCAACAGGGGTCGCGGCAGCTTGAAAGCCTTATCGTCGCCGCCCAGCGCCAGCCTGGCCAGATGCGGCCCACCCGGATAAGGCAGGCCTAACAATTTCGCCGACTTGTCAAACGCCTCGCCCGCGGCATCGTCAATCGTCTCCCCGAGGATGTCATAGCTGCCGACGCGGTCAACCCGCATCAATTGCGTGTGGCCACCCGACACCAGCAGCGCCACGAATGGAAACTCCGGCGGGTCGGCGCTTAAAAACGGCGACAGCAAATGCCCTTCCAGGTGGTGTACACCCATGACGGGTTTACCGAGGCTAGCGGCCAGCGCACAGGCTACGCCCGCCCCCACCAGCAGCGCGCCAGCCAACCCTGGCCCGCGTGTGTAGGCCATCACGTCAACCTCAGCCAAAGAGCGGCCAGCCTCACTAAGCACCTGGCTGGTCAGCGGTAACACGCGCCGAATGTGGTCACGGCTCGCCAGCTCAGGCACCACGCCACCATAGGCCTGGTGCATGTCGATCTGGCTGTACAAAGCATGCGCCAGCAAGCGCGGCACGGCATCGCCCGATGCATCAACCAGCGCCACGCCGGTTTCGTCACAACTCGATTCAAATCCCAAAACAATCATGGTAAGAGTGTACGTTTGACCACTGGCTTGAATCTTGCAAAAGCTTCAGCATGCCTGCTCTTAATCCGCTGTGCTTATTCACGCTCACGCGGTCGTCCACATTGCCGACAGCAACTCCGCCTGCATCAGCACGGTCTTCACCGCTTCATCCTGCAAGTCCGGCGGATAGCCATATTTGTTCAGGATGCGTTTCACCATGACGCGGATTTTGGCCCGGGCGCCTTCGCGCAGGGTCCAGTCGATGGTCACACTCTTGCGTACCTGGGTGATGAGTTCGGCGGCGATGAGCTTGAGCTTGTCGTCGCCCATCGCCTGCACGGCGGATTCGTTCGCGGCCAAGGCGTCGTAGAAGGCGATTTCGTCGTCGCTCAGGCCGAGGGCTTCGCCGCGCTTGCTGGCGGCGTCCATTTCCTTCGCGAGATTGATCAGTTCCTCGATAACCTCCATCGTCGAGATGGCGCGGTTGTGATACGCGTTGAGGGTTTTCTTGAGCTTTTCGGAAAAAAGTTGCGACTGTACGAAATTTCGCTTGGAACGCAGCTTGAGTTCATCCTTGAGCAGCTTTTCCAGCAACTCTGCCGCGACGTTCTTGTGCTTCAGGCCGCGCACTTCGGCAAGGAACTGGTCGGACAAGATGCTGATGTCCGGCTTCGGCAAACCAGCGGCGGTGAAGACATCAATGATCTGCCCGTCGGTCGTGATCGCCTGCGACACAAGCTGCCGAATCGCGGCGTCGATCTGCTCCGGTGACTTGCGGTTCTCGCTGAACTTCTTGTTCAGCGCGGCCTGGATGGCCTGGAAGAAACTCACGTCATCGCGAATCGCCGTCGCATCATCGCTTGCCGCGCACAAGGCGAAGGCGCGGGACAGTTCCGTCACCACCTGCACGAAGCGCTTCTTGCCGTCGTCCTGCGCCAGGATGTGCTCCTGACCGGCGGGGATGAGCGCGAGGCGTTCCACGGGTTTGCCGGTCGTCCACTTGTCCCGGTTAAAGCCATGCAGCAGGTCGCAGGCGATGCCGTGCTTTTCCAGCATCACGGCGATGGCCTGCTGCATGTCGTAGGTCGGGCTGCCCTGGCCGCCGCTCTCGGTGTAGATGGCGAGCGCGTGCTTCAGTTGATCGGCAAGGCCGAGGTAATCCACCACCAGGCCGCCGGGCTTGTTGCGGAACACGCGGTTCACGCGGGCGATGGCCTGCATCAACCCGTGGCCTTGCATCGGCTTGTCGGCATACATGGTGTGCAAGCAGGGCGCGTCGAAGCCGGTCAGCCACATGTCGCGCACGATCACGATGCGGAACGGATCTTTAACGTCCTTGAAACGGTTTGCCAGCTTGCGACGCTTGTCCTTGTTGCGGATGTGCGGCTGCCACTCGGGGCCGTCGTCGGCGCTGCCGGTCATCACCACTTTCACCACGCAGTCATTGCCCTTCTCGGCCCCCGCCAAGGCTTCGGCGGGCAATTCGGCTAAGTCGTCGTCGTCCCTGGCGCTGGCCCAGTCAGGCCGCAGCGCAATGAGCGCTTCGTAGAGGTCCACGCAAATGCGGCGGCTCATGCAGACGATCATCGCCTTGCCGTCCATCGCCTCCACGCGCTTCTCGAAATGCGTCACCAAATCGGCAGCAATCAGCGCGATGCGTTTCGGATCACCCACCATCGCCTCCAGCGCGGCCCACTTGGTTTTCAGCTTCTCGCGGCTGGTCTGTTCTTCGCCTTCGGTAATCTCGTCGAACTCTGCGTCGATCTTCGGCAGCGCGGCGGCGTTCAGTCCCAGCTTAGCGATGCGGCTCTCGTAGTAGATCGGCACGGTGGCCTTGTCGGCCACGGCGCGCTGGATGTCGTAGATGCTGATGTAGTCGCCGAAGATCGCACGCGTGTTCGCGTCGGTTTTCTCGATGGGTGTTCCGGTGAAGCCGATGAAGGAGGCGTTCGGCAGCGCGTCGCGCAGGTGCCGCGCGAGGCCGTCGATCAGGTCGTACTGGCTGCGGTGCGCTTCGTCGGCGATGACGATGATGTTGCGCCGCCCGCTCAGCTCGGGCATGACCGAGCCCTTTTCGGGGAGAAATTTCTGGATCGTGGTGAAGACCACGCCGCCGCTGGCCACCGCCAGCAACCCGCGCAACTGCTCACGGTTTGCCGCCTGCACCGGCATCTGGCCCAGGATGTCATGGCAGCGCTGAAACTGACCGAAAAGCTGGTCGTCAAGATCGTTGCGGTCCGTCAGCAGCACCAGCGTCGGGTTCTGCATCGCGCTCTCGCGGATCACCCGCGCAGCGTAGAACAGCATCGAAAAACTCTTACCGCTGCCTTGCGTGTGCCAGACCACACCGGCGCGCCGATCGCCCGGCTTGCCGCCGTGCATCCGGCCTGCCCAGTAGGCGCCCGGTGCTTCCTCGCGCGCCACGTTGCGATCTCTCATGCCGCTGGCGCGCACGGTTTCTTGCACCGCTGCGTTGACCGCGTGGAACTGATGGTAGCCCGCGATGATCTTGTGCAGCGCGCCGCTGTCCGGGTCTTCCTCGAAAACGATGAAATGCTGGAGCAGGTCAAGAAAGCGCTGCCGCTCGAACACCCCGCGCAGCATCACCTCCAGCTCCAGCGCGGTCTTAGGTGCATCACGCTCGCCGTCTATCGTGCGCCAGACCTTGAACCACTCCTGGTTTGCCGTCAGCGAACCGATGCGTGCCTGCAGGCCATCGGATACCACCAGCAGCGCGTTGTAGTGCAGCAGGCTGGGAATCTCTGCCTTATAGGTTTGCAGTTGCGCGTAGGCGCTCCAGATCGTAGCGTCCTCGTCCGCCGCGTTCTTCAGCTCGATCACGGCCAAAGGCAGCCCGTTGATGAAAACCACCATGTCCGGCCGCCGGTTGTGGTGCCCCTCTATCACCGTGAACTGGTTCACCACCAGCCAGTCATTCACGCGCACATCGGCAAAATCCACCAGCCTAGCCTTGTCGCCTTTGATCGAGCCATCCGCCCTCGGGTATTCCACATCCACGCCATCACGCAGCATCCGGTGAAAAGCCCGATTGGTCTGCACCAGCGTTGTCGTCGCCACGCGCAGAACCTTGCGCAAGGCCTCGTCCCTCGCCTCTTGCGGCATGGCCGGGTTCAGCCGGTGAATCGCCTCGCGCAAGCGCCCCACCAGCACCACATCGCCGAATGATTCCCGCTCCGCCGCCGGTTCACCGGGTGCCATCTGCGGCCCGTGACCGATGGCATAGCCCAACTCCCCGAACCATTCGAGGGCGGCATCTTCGACATGGGATTCGTTCAATGCGCTCATGATTTTGGAGGTTTTGGTTTCTTCGGCGTCGGCAGCTTTTTCACCTCGGCCTCCAGCAGCTTGAGCGTGTCGGCTTCTCCCTGTGCTTCCAATTGGGCCCGACGACGGTCGGCGAAGCGCTCGTATTCCTGCTCGGCAAGCGCAGCGGCCTCCTCGCGGCTCACCTTGCCTGCGTGTGTCAAAATCTCGCGCTCGTTCAGCCTCAGAAAATCATCCAGCCGCGTCTGCCAGTTCTGGAGAAAGATTTGCTTGCGCCGCCGGGCCTGATCCTCAGCGAAATCGAGGAACATCACCACCAACCGGTTTAACTCCCCGATCTCCTCCTCCCGCAGGTAGTTCTTGGCCACGGTCACATCACCTTTGCGGACCACACCGCTTCTCCAGGCCGTCAGGCCCATGTTCGGCTGGGCGGCGTCGGCCCGCTCCGCAATCAACTCCGCCGCCGTTTTGCCAGCGGCGGCGAAGTGCAGCTTGTTCTGGATGGTTTGGAAGAACACCTGCGTCTCCGGTTCCGTGGCCACATAATCGGCGGCCAATGCCAAGATCTCCCGCACGCGCAGATACACCCGGCGTTCGCTGGAGCGGATGTCGCGAATGCGCTCCAGCAACTCGTCGAAGTAATCAATGTGCCCCTTGCCCGGCGGGTTTTTGAGCCGCTCGTCGTCCATCGTGAAGCCCTTCACGATGTATTCCCGCAGCCGCTGCGTGGCCCAAATGCGGAACTGTGTGCCCTGGGGCGACTTCACCCGGTAGCCCACCGAGATGATGACATCCAGGCTGTAGAACTCGATCTCGCGGGTGACCTGCTTCCCACCCTCTGTTTGAACTGTTGCAGATTTTGCAACAGTTCCCTCCGTGCGCAATTCCCCTTCCGCATACACGTTTTTGATGTGGCGGGAAATGACAGATTTGTCTCGCTGGAACAGCTCCGCCATCTGATTCAGCGAAAGCCAGGCCGTCTCCGCCTCAAAGCGCACCTCCAACCGCGTGCCGCCATCCTCGGTCTGGTAGAGGATGAATTCGGATTTGGGCAAAGGTTCGCCGCTCATGGCTTCATCTCCCTTCGGGTTGAGTTTTCAACGATCCTAAAATCCCGGATGGTTGCCCGCCCCTCTTCGGGCATGGCCGAGTTCAGCCACTGGATTGCCGCGCATAAGCACACCATCGCGCCGAACGAATTACGTTCCGCCTCCAGCTCACCGGGAACTATGTGCGGCCCATACCCGATCGCATAGTCGAGTTCCCCGAACCAGGTCAGGGTGGAGTTTTCGAGGATGGATTCGTTGAGGCTCATCGTTGCTGATACCGCCATCTATCCCCGACTTCTTTAAGTTGCTCAGGAGTCATTGAAGGACTCTGCCAGCCCTTATCAAAATCAATGTCGTGCGAACGAGGAAGTTGGTCTCTCGTTAGAGACCTGATCATAATGCGAGAAGGTAGCACTGCTGCTTGGCCGACGAAAATCGCCTCTTGCCGACGTAGACCGGACAACATCTTCGTCAGCCCCGCCATTGAATCCGGCAAGATCGAGCGGACGTGCTCTCGATCAGCGTCATTTGTTATCCTCAAAATAATCCAACTATTGCATTGAGATAACACTGTTGCCTCAACCTCACTTGGGCGCTGCGAGACTAGAAACAATCCAAGCCCATACTTTCGTCCCTCTTTCGCGATTCGGCGAATAGCCTCTTGAGCGGCTTCATATTGCGCCTCGCCGCGATTGGGGACGTAGCGATGCGCTTCTTCGCATACGAGAAGTACCGGATCTCTTTGTCTCTCGTCTGCAGTCTGCCAAACCTTCAAGTTGAAGAGGGTTCGGGCAATTACTGCGCTTGAAACACCAGCGACCTCATTTGGAACACCGGATAGGTCAACTATCCGCGGCTGGGGGCCATCGCCGACAAGCTGGGCCAGTATTGCCGGAAATGGGTCGTCTGCTGCTCCATCCCACTCCTTTATCAAGAACCCAACTCGCGCATCGCGAACCAATACGTCGAGTTTCTCCAAAATAGAATTGTGAGAATCCTGCTTGCTGGCCTGTGAAGGTTTGTCTGCTTCCACAGCTGCGACAAACGTCGCGAGCTTGTATGGAACGGGTGAGTCGACGGTTATCCTTTTTTCGTCTAACCCGAGAATCGTGGCGCCTTCCACTCTGGCCTTAAGTAGTGCAGCTTTCACAATGTTTGCTTGCGAAGTGGCAACGAATTCGGTCTTTCCGATCATTAAGGCCACGGTCTCGGTAAAGTTCAGCAGCCAATAAGGCAACATTAATGTGCCGTCATCGGTTGAGAGCTTTTGGTGATTCGGAAATGCCGCTGAATACTCATTGTGAGGGTCTAGGATCACAATGCGCGGCTTCCAACTTGCCAAGCTAGCTTCAGTACCCCTTTCCAGCAGGCTATGAAGGACGGCAGCGACGGTCCCTGACTTTCCCGAGCCTGTGGAACCGAGAATCGCCGTGTGTTTTCCGAGCAGCTCATTCATCTCGGCATAGCACCTCGTCCCGCCAGTTCCGACGTGTTCGCCGAGATGGACGGAGGGGCCTTTGCCGTGACCGTAGATGAAGCGAAGCTCACGTTTTGGTGTGAGGTAAACGGTTTGTTGCGGGAGTGGGTAGGTTGCTACCCCACGATCAAATTTAAGTTCCCAACGCGGGGGGGCGACCGTCGCATCTTTGAGCCATTCACCTTCGCCGAACAAATCGGCCTCAATCACTCTTTCGTCACTTGTTGCCTGAGGTGTCGCGCCACGTTCAAGCTCATATTCAGCTTTCATGCGGAGCCTCCCGACAAAAGCGAAAATGACTCTCCTGCCGAAATGAATTTTCACGATCGAACCGAATTGGCCTATTGGGTAAGTGTCTCCGCCAAAGATGCGTGAAAGCTCAGTGATGCCGGGCTTCAACTCAGCCACGATGTGGGAACCATCGACTTCAATAATCGTTCCAATCGCAAGGTTTTCGATGGGGTCGTTTGGATTGTGGGATTCCGTTTTCATCGTTCACCTCCAAGTAGCCGGGTTATGTTCTCGAATTTCCACCAAGGGAGATCGCCCGCCGATTTCTCTATCGTTGTCCCGTGAAAAAATCCTCTTCTGGCGTATATCCTTATTTGATCGGTTACATACTTGTCTTCATGCAACCGCTTTAATTCACCAGTGGGCTCCTCGTCGAAGGTAAATACGACGAGGGTCAACTCTCCACCCGACTCGCGCAGGGCTTGCTCGATTTCAATGTTTATGTGCGAATCGCCAAAACTGTATCCGCAGACTGTGAGAACTGTTTGGGTACCGGATGGAGGATGAAGAATACGGCGCGCTATTGCGACGAGCTGCGCATACGGATCGCGTTGCGTTTCCCTATATTTCGTCGATGCCGGCCAAATCAAAACTTTCTGGTTGGTACCAGCCGGAAGTGTCAGGCCCTTTGCAATTCTTCTTGGAAGCGGGTCGCCGACAATTTCGCTCCAATCAATCGACCCGTGTAGCTTCAGCACACGAGCTGCGAGACCGCCTGCCTCGAACGTGGCAGTGTCCCACCATGCACTGTTTCCGCCGCTCATGCCGTCGGCGTAGCATAGCTTGTCCAGCGCGAGGGCACTTTCGATGAGCGTGTCGTAATTAAGCACTAAGTAATCGACTGGTCGTATCGCAATGGTTCTACCGGGACGCGATGGGCGATGGACCGCTTGGACAAATTTCCAGTGGACATCCATATTTACTTTGACGTCGATCACCTGCGCGATAGCGCTCTTGATTTGCTCAACGGCGTCTTTCAACTGTTCCGCCGTATAGTTGACACTATTGAGAGTTGCTGTGTTGGTTGTAGCGCCGCGAACTCCGCGACGTTCGGCGATTGCGACCAGATCAACCAACTCACTCAAGTAGTCCTCAATGTTTGCCGTGTTAGCACCAGCAAAGAGGCCTTCGATAGCTGTCAGGATTGTCTTGGTCGTCACATCCAGCAGAGGACTCGCAAGACTCTTGGCCGTGAGTTCGGCGGTGAGTGGCAATCCCGCACATTTGCTGCATCCTGCACCGATCAGAAAGGCTTTCCCGCTTTGGGTTAAGAGATCATCCAAGTCGTTTAGCGCAGTGGAAAAAGCAGGCTGTTTCAGTGGTGATAGGTCGTCTGTCATAATATTCCTTCGCTAGAGTTGATTGAGCGATTGACGCAGTTCCCCGCTCAACAACTTCGGCAGCAGCGTGTCGCGCAGGGTGGCAAGGGTGCGGGATTCGAGTGTGTTGGCAAATGCGCGGTCGAAGATTGCAGCAACGCTACGGTCGAATGCGGCCAGCACTTCTTTGGACGGCACGCATACAAGCAACCGCTTCATGTCAGCGATGGTGACGTGTCCAAGCCCTGTAGTTTGTTTGTTCCGTGCTGTCTCCACGAGTACCGGGCGAAGGTATTGGAGCAGGTAATAGACAAAACGCTTCTGCGCTGCGGTCAGCGCAATCACCTTGAAGATGTGCTGATTGAGCAGGCCACGGCCACCGCTCCAGAGGAAAGCCTCCAACGAGGTATCCGGGCTGCCTGACCACGAATACAGCAGGTCTCCAGTGTCGATGATTTGGTTGGAACCCGCTTGTCGCTGACACCATTTCGTTTGAGAATCGATGCCGTCCTTGAGTTCTGCAATCTTGATGACGGGAAGGCCGACGCCAACGGCACAGAAGTCCTCACTCTTGAAAGCAGCACCGTTCACCCACTGCGCTGTGCCATAGAGTGGCACTGCCGCCCAGCCGCCGGGTATGTGTCCAATCGGGGAGTCTTGAAAGGTGGCGGGGAAGAGAGCGGCAGTGGCGGTGTCAAGGCCGACGGGTTTGCGGCCATCGAGTTTGGCGCGGACGGGGTCGAAATCTACGAACCAGCTCTGGAACAGTGCCCGCGCCATCGCCTCCAGTGTCGCGTTCATCCGCCGGTTCAACTCGATCTTGTCGTCCAGCGCCCCAAGCACCGCCGCGATGGCTTTTTGTTCGGGGAGGGGTGGAACAGGCACTGCCAATCGTCCTAAATCGCTCCCGCGAATCCCTGCTGCCGCCACCTGCTCAACGATGGACTCGATCAGTGAGCGCCCTTGCGATGATTGGAAAAGGTAAAAATAGAACGCGGGATCAGCCTTCCGAGCGTCGATACGGCAACGAATGATGTGCGATTCAAAGGTAACATCCTCTTTGTCGCCTTGGAAGAGCACGCATTTGCCAGCGCCGGATAGCACGAGCGACTGTCGTGCGAAAAGCAGATCGCCCTCCCTTAAGAGACTGTTGTCGCGCTCTCGGCTGTCCATGGGCACGCGGTCCATGTCGAGATTATGGATGCGTCGATGAGCGAAGACTTCGCCCATGTTCACCATCTTCATTCCCTCACCACGTACCGCTTTAGGCTTGGTGAGCCCGTTGCGCAGCGGGGTTTCGAAAAGCTCCGCGAAAGGCTGATACTGCCTATCTGCCATAACCCAGCCCCCTCAGATTGGCCTTGATGGCATCTTCCAGTTTCGCGGACTCGGCGAACTGGGCGTCTAGTTCGGCGACAAGGCGCGGCATCTTTTCCTCGAAGGGTTCGCCATCGTCTTCGACTACCTCGGCGCCGACGTAGCGGCCGGGCGTGAGAACGTGGCCATGCGCGGCAATTTCGGGGGTGGTGGCGGATTTGCAGAAGCCGGGGATGTCTTGATAAGGGGCTGCCCCCTCACCCCTGCCCTCTCCCCGGAGGGGCAAGGGAGTAACAGGGTCGCCGCGCCAGGCGTGGTAGGTGGAGACGATTTTCTGGAGATCAGGGTCGGTCAGTTCGCGGTGGACGCGGTCGATGAGGGTGCCCATTTTTCGGGCGTCGATGAAGAGGGTTTGTTTGCGGCGGTCGCGGCGTTTGCTGTCGTTCTTATTCTTCGTGAGGAACCACAGGCAGACCGGAATCTGCGTGCTGTAGAAAAGCTGGCCTGGAAGCGCAACCATGCAGTCCACCAAGTCGGCTTCGATAATCGCTTTGCGGATGTCGCCCTCGCCGGACTGGTTGGACGACATGCTGCCGTTGGCGAGGACGAAGCCGGTCATGCCCTGCGGCGCGAGGTGGTGGATGAAGTGCTGCACCCAGGCGAAGTTGGCGTTGCCCTTGGGTGGCACGCCATATTGCCAACGCACGTCGTCGTCACGTCGGTGCCAGTCGCTGTCGTTGAAGGGCGGGTTGGCTAGACAGAAGTCGGCGCGCAGGTCGGGATGGAGGTCGCGGCGGAAGGTGTCGGCGTTCTCGGGGCCGAAGTCGGCCTCGATGCCGCGCAGGGCGAGGTTCATGATGGCGAGGCGGCGCGTGGTGGGGTTGCTCTCCTGGCCGTAGATGCTGATGTCGCCGATCTGGCCGCCATGGGCTTCGACGAATTTTTCTGATTGCACGAACATGCCGCCAGAGCCGCAGCAGGGGTCGTAGATGCGGCCTTTGTAGGGGGCAAGCATCTCGACCAGGCAGCGCACGACGCAACTTGGGGTGTAGAACTGGCCGCCGTTCTTGCCCTCGGCGCTGGCGAACTGGGTGAGGAAGTACTCAAAGACGCGGCCCAGCAAGTCCTTGGAGCGGCTGGCCACATCGGCAAGCTGGATGGAGCCGATGAGGTCGATGAGTTCGCCCAAGCGGTGTTTGTCGAGGTCGGCGCGGCCGTAGTTTTTGTTGAGCGCGCCTTTGAGGCGGGGGTTGTCGCGCTCCAACGCGACCATGGCGTCGTCCACATCCTTGCCGATGCTGGGCAGTTTGGCGCGCGATTGCAGTTGCGGCCAGCGGGCGTCCGCAAGCACCCAGAAGACATTGGCAGCGAGGTATTCGTCCTTGTCCTCGGGGTTGGCGCCCTCAAACTCGCCTTTGCCGGCGATGAGCTTGGCGTGGTGTTCGTCAAAGCTGTCGGAGATGTATTTGAGGAAGATGAGACCGAGGACGACATGCTTGTATTCCGCCGCGTCCATGTTGTTGCGCAGCTTGTCGGCGGCGAGCCAGAGCTTGGCCTCAAAGCCGAGGTTGGCGCTGGAGTCGTTCTTCTTCGTTGTTGCTTTAGCCATCAGGCATCCCTTGGGTTTTCCCAGTGGATGCTAACTGATTTCGGGCGTCTACTTCGGCAAAAACAGCAACCAGGCCAGCAAAAACTCTTCCGCCGTTTCAAAGCGCGCTCGCTTGTCGCGCGCCACGGCCTTCTGCACCACATGGTGCGTGATCGGTCTACAACTTATTGCGTGAGCGAGTTGACCGCCTGGATGCCGGAGCGCAGCCGCTGCGGGCCGCAACCGGCAATGTCAACGTAGTACGCCTGGATCGCATCGAGCTCGATCCTGAGACTGCGCGTGACCGGCGCGCGCACGTGCTCGCCGTCGCGCTGCAAACCGTCGGCGACCCAGGCCAGATCCGGCTCCAGCAGCAGCGTCAGCGCATAGCGCGCATGCAGCGCGCGGGCGCGCTCATGCAGCGTCCGGTCGGCGAAGATGAAATCGCTGTACACCGCCGTCAGCAGCGGCGCGGTGTCACAGAACACCCAGGGCGCGCCCTGCTGTTGCGCCAGCAGTTGCGCCGCCTGCTCGGACGCACACTGTGCTTCCAGGATCAGCCGCTGCTCGTCACGTGTGGGCGTGCGACCTTGGGCATCGCAAAACTCGCGCAGGTATTCGGTGACCCAGGGACAACCGAACTCGGCGCCGAGCGCGCGCGCCAGCGTCGTCTTGCCGGTGCTCTCGGCACCGAGGATGCAAATCAGCTTCGGCGTGCTCATTGCGTTGCGATAGGCAAACGCTTGCGCCAGCCGATCCAGCCCCAGATTGCCAGCAAGAAGAAGATGCCGTACAGCACGACGGTGAGTGCCAAACCCTTGTAGGCAAACAGCGCGATGCTGGCGGCATTGACCAGCAGCCAGGTCGGCCAGTTCTCGATGTACTTGCGCCCCAGCAAGACGATGCCGACGATGCTGCCGGCAGTGACAAAGCCGTCGGCCCACGGCACATCGGAGTCGGTCAGCGTGCGCAACAGCCAGGCGCACGCCAGCCACAGCAGCGCCCAGGCGACGGCGCTCAGCGCCCAGCCACGGCGCTGCAATTGTGCAATGCGCAACGCTGCGCCGCTGGCGTCGCGCTGGCCGCGCAGCCATTGCCACCAACCCCAGCCGGCGGTCAGCGCGAAGAACAGGTTGACGCCGGTTTCACCGTACAGCTTGCTGGTGTAAAACAGCCATGCGTAAAGCGCGCTGGCAACGATGGTCAGCGGCCAGCCCCAATGGATCTCGAACACGTTGCAGGTAATACTGGCCAGTGCCAGCACAAAGGCAATCAGTTCCAGCCATGTGACGGCAGTGCCCAGCAGCGTGAAAGCGGTGGCTGTCATTCATTCGGTTCCTAGAAATAGACCGTCACACTGGCGCGCAGTGTGCGTGGCGTGGACGGGAACAGATAGACGCCGCCCCAGGGTGCGGTCGGTGCCTCGCGCCAGTAAATGCGGTTGGCAAGGTTCTCCACATTGACTCGCCACAGCGCCGTCTTGCCGGCTAGGCGCTGTTGATAGCTCGCGCCGATGTCGAGTTGCCAGCCGCCAGGCAATTCCACGCTGCCGTCGGCCGTTGCGGTCTTTCCGGTCTCGTAGCTTGCCAGCGCGTTCAGCGCCAAGCCGGGCAGGGCAGCAATCTTGTAGTCGGCAAACATCGAAGTCTTCAAGCGCGGCACATTGGTCACGCGCTGACCGACCAGCGCCGGCTTGACCGCAGCCGTGTATCGGGCGTCGAGCGCCATCGCACTGAGCTGCAGCGACAGGGCTTCATCGACACGACCGCTCAAAGCCAATTCAAGGCCGCGGTGCCGGGCGGTCTTGGCGCCGGCAACGCGCGTCGGCAATTTGCCGGCCACGTCGTCGGCAAACGGCTTGCTGATGTTGAATACGGCGGCGGTGAACAGCAGGCGCGCATTGGCTTGCCACTTCAGGCCAACTTCAGTCTGCTCGCTCTTGAGTGCCGGCAGCGCCTGGCCGGAGTTGACGAATCTATCCGGCCGGTTCGGCACCACTTCCAGCTCGACCCCCTGGCCCCAGGAGACATACGTCATTAACCGGTCGGTCGGCGACCAGGCTAGAGCGGCCCACGGTGTGGTGATGGTCTGGTCGTAGCTCACGGCCCTGGAGCCGTTGCTGCGCTCGCTGCTGCGGTGCATGCTCGATGTACGCAAGCCGACAAACGATTGCAGGCTGCTGGTGAGCGCGGAAGTGATGGACGCATAAGCTTGCACCGAGCGCTCGCGGGTGTTGGTGTTGAGCCCGGTCAGCCTCGGGTCGGCCGGCAAAGCAATTGGCGTGTAGATATTGGTCTTGCCGACGTAGTTGTAGGCTTGCATCGCCGACAGATCGGCGCGGGCCTCATGTCCGGCCAGGCCAAACCGCGCGCTGTGCTGCATGCCGACCGCAGCGAACTTGCCGTTCAGATGCGTGTCCCAGCTCGACAGCTTGCGTTGTTGGCCGTCGCTGCGGTAGTCGTACAAGTCCACATCGCCATTGGCACACAGGCCCGGGTACACATTCCCGCAGCCGTCCGGGAACGCGACCCGGTCGTTGATCCGGCTGCGTTGCGTGTTGATAGCGGTGCGCGCCTGCCAGTCGACGTTGAAGCGGTGATTGAGTGCCAGCTCGGCGCTCGTCGTGGTGTACTGCATCGGCAACGACCAGCTCTGGTTATTGAGATTGAGGCGCGGATTGATCACGGCTGGCAGCCTGTCGCCAACGCGGTCGCCGTTGCTGTCAAGCAGGCCAAGCCCGGGCACCGAGGGCTGCGATTTACGGTGGTATTCGAGGTCGGCCGACACCGAGGTCTGTGGCGTCAGCGCCGTGGCCAGCGCCAGGCTGACAAACTGCCGGGAGCCGTCAGCGCGCTCGAAATGGCTGCGCAGATTCTCGGTCGCCACATTCAAGCGCAGACCGACGTTGCCCAGCATCCGGTTGGCATCGATGTGCATTTTGCTGCCGCCGTTCCCGTCGGCACCAGCCGTCAGCGTCGTGAAGGCTTCTTTCTGCGGTACCTTGGCCACATAGTTGATCAGCCCGCCGGGTGCCGAGACGCCAGTCTGCATACCGGCCACACCCTTGAGCACCTCGACGCGCTCCTTGTTTTCCAGCGCAATCGGCACGTAGTTGGAAGTGGCCAGACCGTTGCGCCGGAAATTGCTGGTCTGATCGAGCAAAAAGCCGCGCACCGACAGGCTTTCCAGGAAGCCGGTGGTGTTGTAGGTATCGGAGAGCGACGCGTCCAGCTTGAGCGCCTGCGACAGAGATTGGGTGGCCGTGCCGCTCAGTAAATCAGCGCCGATCACCGTCACGCTCTGCGGCGTTTTGGCCAGTGGCGTGTTGAAGCCGCCAACGGCTGCGTTGCCGGCGTCGAGCACCGGCGTCTGTTTGGCGGTGACGGTGATACCTTCAATGACTTGTGCTGTGGTGCTGGTTTGCGCCAACGCCAGCGATGAAGCCAGCGGCACGCCAGCCAATACAGCCAGCAGCGGTTTGAGAGTGGGTTTGAATAGAAAAGCCATCGAAGTTCCTTAGTCGACGGCAGGGTCAAGGGCACAGACCAATCTGGTTGCTTGTGGATCAAGGCCAGACGAAATCAGCGACGCTTCCCTGCGCAAGAATTACCTTGATCAAGTTCCAGGGTGTCATCTCAGCCGAACATCTTGCAACGATCAGCACCCCTAGCGTTCTTTGGACCGGCTAACAGCCAGTCCGGGCGCTATTGTAGCAGCGGCCAAAGAACGTAGTCGGCGCCGTCTGCAGCCCACCGCCTCTACCCCGTATCGGGCAACATCGCGGCACCTCTCCCTGATTTGGTGCACAGGCATCACAAAACAGTGCAGATTGCTGGCATGGGCTTTGCGTACTACGTCCGTATCAATCTGGAGAAGCGCAGTGAACAAACTCAAACTGGTGATGGTCGGCAATGGCATGGCAGGTGTTCGCACCCTGGAAGAACTGCTCAAACTAGCCCCCGAGCTGTATGACATCACGGTGTTTGGTGCCGAGCCACACCCCAACTACAACCGGATCTTGCTGTCGCCGGTGCTGGCAGGCGAGCAAACGCTAGACGAAATCGTGCTCAATGACTGGGAGTGGTACACGGACAAGCACATCACGCTGCATGCGGGCAAAAAAGTAATTGAGGTTGACCGTATCAAGCGCATCGTCAAGGCTGACGACGGCACTGAGGTCGAATACGACCGCCTGCTGATGTGTACCGGCTCCAACCCGTTCATATTGCCAGTCCCGGGTAAAGACCTCAAAGGCGTGATTGCCTACCGCGACATCGCCGACACCGAGACCATGATAGCGGCCGCGAAGAAATACAGGAATGCCGTCGTCATTGGCGGTGGTCTGCTCGGGCTGGAGGCCGCCAACGGCCTGATGCGCCGGGGCATGAACGTGAGCGTGGTGCATGTGATGCCCACGCTGATGGAGCGCCAGCTCGACGCCACGGCAGGCAAGATGCTGCAAAAGTCACTGGGAGACCGCGGCATGAAGTTCCTGATTGGCGCCCAAACCCAGGAGCTGGTCGGGGGCGACGATGGCCGGGTCAGCGCGATACGCTTCAAGGACGGCACCGAGCTAGCCGCTGAACTGGTCGTCATGGCGGTGGGCATACGCCCCAACACCGCGCTGGCCGAAGCCATGCGCCTGCATTGCAACAAAGGCATTGTGGTCAACGACACCATGCAAACCGTGACTGACGCGCGGATTTACTCAGTCGGCGAATGCGCGGCGCATCGCGGCATTGCCTATGGCCTGGTGGCACCGCTGTTTGAGCAAGCCAAGGTGGCTGCCAACCATCTGGCGCAATTCGGCATTGGCCGCTACACCGGCTCGCTGACATCGACCAAGCTCAAAGTCACTGGCATTGACCTTTTTTCAGCAGGCGACTTTTTAGGTGGCGAGGGCACTGAAGAAATCGTCATGAGCGACCCCTTTGGCGGCGTTTATAAAAAGCTGGTGATTAAAGACGACAAACTGATTGGTGCCTGCCTGTACGGCGATACGGTCGATGGCAGCTACTACTTCAAGCTGCTGCGTGACGGGCGCAGCGTGGCCAGCATCCGCGACAAGCTGATGTTTGGCGAGTCCAACCTGGGCGATGCAGGCCACGAAGGCCACAGCACGGCCGCCGCCATGTTAGACACCGACGAAGTCTGCGGCTGCAACGGTGTGTGCAAGGGCACTATCGTCAAGGCGATCCGTGAAAAAGGCCTGTTCACGCTCGACGAGGTACGCAAGCACACCAAGGCCAGCGGCGGCTGTGGTTCCTGCACCGGCCTGGTCGAGCAGATTCTGATGTCCACCGCCGGCGGCGACTACTCGGCCACACCCAAACTTAAAGCCATGTGCAGTTGCACCGACCACGGCCACCAGGCCGTGCGCGACGCGATCCGGGCCAACAAGTTGCTGACGATTTCCGATGTCTACAAGTTCATGGACTGGAAAGCGCCCAACGGCTGCGCCAGTTGCCGCCCGGCCGTCAATTACTACCTGATCTCGACCTGGCCGAAGGAAGCGAAAGACGACCCGCAAAGCCGCTTCATCAACGAACGCAGCCACGCCAACATTCAAAAAGACGGCACCTACAGCGTGATACCGCGCATGTGGGGCGGCGAGACCACATCGAGCGAATTGCGGCGCATTGCAGACGCAGTTGATAAATACAAAATTCCCACCGTCAAGGTCACTGGCGGGCAGCGTATTGACCTGCTGGGAGTCAAAAAAGAAGACTTGCAGGCGGTGTGGAACGACATCGGCATGCCGTCGGGCCACGCCTACGCCAAGGCGCTGCGCACGGTGAAAACCTGCGTCGGCAGCGAGTGGTGCCGCATGGGCGTGCAGGACAGCACGGCCATGGGCAAGATGTTGGAGCGCGCCATGTGGCGCATGTACGCACCGCACAAGGTCAAGTTTGCCGTCAGCGGCTGCCCGCGCAACTGCGCCGAGGCCGGCATCAAGGACGTCGGCATCATCGGTGTCGATTCCGGCTGGGAGATGTACATCGCCGGTAACGGCGGCATCAAGACCGAAGTCGCGCAGTTCTTCACCAAGCTCAAGACACCCGCGGAAGTGCTGGAATACACCGGCGCGTTCTGCGAGCTCTACAGGCAAGAGGGCTGGTACCTGGAACGCACGGTGCACTACGTGAACCGCGTCGGACTCGACTACGTGAAGAAGAAAATCCTGGAAGACCACGAAGGTCGCAAGGCTCTGTGGGAGCAGTTACAGTTCGCACTGGACGGTGAGCCCGACCCCTGGTTCGAGTTGAAAGAGGCCGCTGTCGATACCCGGCAATTTGAAGCCATTCCAGCCTGAATTAATGGTAAAAACAAGCTGTAGCCTAGGTATTACCTGCGCGAGGAGCTATTAATTAGATAGCATGCAAATGACGCAATGGAAAAAAATCTGTCTGGTCTCCGAGATTCCGGTGCTGGGCTCACGGCGCGTGAGCCGCGCGCGCGGCGTGGACGTGGCCGTCTTCCGCAATGCAGAGGACGATGTTTTTGCGCTGCTCGACCGCTGCCCGCACAAGGGCGGCCCGCTCAGTCAGGGCATCGTGTTTGGCATCAGCGTGGCTTGCCCGCTGCACAACTGGACCATCGGCCTGGCCGATGGCTGCGCGCGCGCGCCCGACGAGGGTTGCGTGCCGAAATTTGCCTGCAAGGTCGAAGCGGGCGAGGTGTATCTGGACGCCAGCGAGCTGGCAACACTGGCACTCGATCTGCAGCGTCCGAAGGCCGGCCCGGGCGATATGTAATGCGTGAAACACGTTCAACCTGCCCCTACTGCGGCGTAGGCTGTGGTGTGATTATCGAGTCGCAGGGCGACCAGATCACGGGCGTTCGCGGCGACCCTGATCATCCGGCGAACTTCGGCCGTCTGTGCACCAAGGGCTCGACCCTGCATCTGACGACGTCTGCCGCCGTGACCCGGCAAACCCGTTTGTTGCACCCGATGCGGCGCGAGCACCGCGATGGCCCGGCGCGGCGCATCAGCTGGGACAGCGCGCTGGACTTCGCCAGTGAAAGTTTTGCGCAAATCATCAGACAACACGGCCCCGACGCCGTCGGCTTCTATATTTCAGGCCAGCTCCTGACCGAAGACTATTACGTCTTCAACAAACTCGCCAAGGGCCTGATAGGCACCAACAACGTCGACAGCAACTCGCGCCTGTGCATGAGCAGCGCCGTGGCGGGCTACCAGCAAACGCTGGGGGCTGACGCGCCACCCGCCTGCTACGACGATGTCAACCACGCGCAGTGCATTTTCATCGTCGGCAGCAACACCGCCTACGCGCATCCGATTCTTTTTCGCCGCATTGAAGACGCCAAAGCCGCCAACCCGGCGCTGAAGATCATTTATTGCGACCCGCGCCGCACCGATACCGCCGAGATTGCCGACCTTTACCTGCCGCTGCAGCCCGGCACCGATGTCATGCTTTTCAACGGCATGCTGCACATCATGCTGTGGGAAGGCTGGATAGACCCCGCCTACATCGCCCTGCATACCAGCGGCTTCGAAGCACTGAAAGCCACGGTGCGCGACTGCACGCCCGACCTGGTCGCCCAGATCTGCGGCATCAAGAAGGAAGACCTGTTCGCCGCCGCCCGGCTGTTTGCCACATCAGCCGCAACGCTCAGCCTGTATTGCCAGGGCCTGAACCAGTCCAGCAGCGGCACCGCCAAAAACGCCGCGCTCATCAACCTACACCTGGCGACCGCCCAGATCGGCAAGCCCGGCGCCGGACCTTTTTCGCTGACTGGCCAGCACAATGCCATGGGCGGGCGCGAAGTCGGCGGCATGGCGAATATGCTCAGTGCGCACCGCGACCTCGCCAACCCGCAGCACCGCGCCGAGGTCGCCGCCTTGTGGGGCGTGCCCTCAGTGCCGGAAAAACCTGGCAAAACCGCGGTCGAGATGTTTCAGGCCGCCGCCGACGGCGAAATCAAGGCCTTGTGGATTGCCTGCACCAATCCGGCGCAGTCCATGCCCGACCAGACTACAGTGCGCCGCGCGCTTAAGCGCGCCGAGCTGGTCATCGTGCAGGAAGCGTTTGCCACCACCGCCACCTGCGAGTTTGCCGACCTGCTGCTGCCCGCCAGCACATGGGGCGAAAAGACCGGCACCGTGACCAACAGCGAACGCCGCATCAGCCGGGTCTGGGCAGCGGTTTCAGCACCCGGAGAAACGCGGCATGACTGGGCGATTGCAACTGCCTTTGCGCAGCGGCTTGAAAAGCTGCTCGATCCGCTTGATCCGCCTAGTAGGAAGGCCAAGCTGTTCCCCTACTCGATCATTGATGAAGCTGCGGGTGTTGAAGCGATCTGGAACGAACACCGCGAATCAACCCGTGGCCGTGACCTTGACATCACCGGCATGAGCTACGCCATGCTGGAGCAGGCACCGCAGCAATGGCCACTCAAAACCGGAGAAACGAACGGAAAAGTCCGCCTCTATGAAGACGGTATTTTCCCCACAGCGGACGGCAAGGCCAACTTCGTCAACACCGTGTACCAGCCCGTCGCAGAGCCACGCGAATCACGCTATCCGTTCTCGCTGACGACCGGCCGCCTGCGCGACCAGTGGCACGGCATGAGCCGCACCGGCACGCTGGGCCGCCTGTTCGGCCATGTGGCCGAACCTTCTGTCCAGATGAATGCGCAGGACATGCTCAGACGGCAGCTGAAAGAAGGCGACTTGGTGCACGTCACCTCCAAACGCGGCTCCATCGTCGTGAAGGTAGAGGCCTCGCCCGAAGTGGCGATGAGCCAGGCCTTCATGGCCATGCATTGGGGTGGCGAATACCTGAGCGGCCTATCCAGCACCGGCCAGCCGCTGGCCGGCGTCAACGCCCTCACCACCTCGGCCTACTGCCCGAGCTCGAAACAGCCCGAACTCAAGCACGCGGCTGTCAAGATTTTGAAGGCCGATTTGCCCTGGTCTTTGCTGGCCATGGCCTGGCTTTCAGACACGGAGGCACTCACCGCACGCGAGCAGCTAAAAGCCCTGATGAAGGCCTTTCCTTTCACCAGCTGCACGCCGTTTTCAAACAACACGCCACTGGTGTCAAACCCCGGCGAGGATAGAGGCGAACGCACCGGCATTTTGTTTCGTGCGTCCGGTTATCAGGCACCAGATGAGGATGTGCTCGTCAGCATTGAAAGTATTCTGGGCTTGAAGAGCAGCGACACCCTGCGTTACGCGGACCGCAAGAAAGGCCAGCGTCGCAGTGTGCGTCTGCACCGGGTTACTCGTGGTGGGAACGAGCATGCCGAGCTGCTCGGCTTTGCACTGTCGGGCGACACCAGCGCCGAGGCCTGGATCAAAACCCTGCTGCAAGATGAGTTGCCAGCCCAGGCCTATGGCCACCTGCTACTCTTGCCCGGCGCAAAGCCGCCCGCAGCCGTCACCGACTCGATGAAAAAGCGCGGCAAGCTGGTCTGCACCTGCCTGAATGTGACCGATGCGGCGATTGACGAGCACTTAGCCAGCTTGAGTCAGGGCATCAACTTGGGTACCAGTGGCGCGGGGTCTTTGGCGACCGACGAGGCCCGCTTGGCATCACTGCAAAGCACCTTGAAGTGCGGCACCAACTGCGGCTCGTGCGTACCCGAACTCAAGCGCATGGTGCGCTCAAGCCGGGTCGCCATAACGGCCACAGACACACCACCACGCGCTGTGATCCCCATCAGGCAGGTAGCCTGAGTGCGCCTCTCTTAAGCGCAGTGCTGCGAGGCTACACTTTCAACGCTACTATTTTTGTAGTTGCTCGCGCCCGTACTTATTGGCTTATTCCATTTCCAGATCAATACGATATGTTGTTGCTTCGCCTTGCCGTGCTACAGCACTGTCTGCGGCTTCGCGCCTAATCTCCTATCGATCTGAAAATGGAATTAAAGGCTTCATTGATTCATCAATTCGACGTTGTAGTCATAGGCGCAGGCGCTGCGGGCCTTTTTTGTGCAGGCATCGCAGGTCAGCGTGGACTGAAGGTTCTGCTGATTGACCACAGCAAAAAAGTAGCCGAAAAAATCCGCATCTCGGGTGGTGGCCGCTGCAATTTCACCAATCGTGACACCACCCCGGCGCAGTTTTTAAGCGACAACCCGCATTTTTGCCGCTCGGCCCTGTCGCGCTACACGCCGCAGGACTTCACCACCCTGCTGCAAAAGCACGGCGTACCCTTCCATGAAAAGCACAAGGGCCAGATGTTTTGCGACCGCTCGGCAGAAGACGTTATCAACCTGCTGCTGGCCGAGTGCGATACGGGCGGCGTGACGCGCTGGCAGCCGTGTCGTGTTGCGGGCATAAGCCCAATAGATACGGGCAATACGTCCGTTAGCAGCTATCAAATAGATAGCGATAACGGAGTCATTGAAACGCCACAAATCGTGATTGCAACCGGCGGTTTGTCGATCCCGAAAATGGGCGCGACTGATTTCGGTTACCGCATCGCGCAGCAGTTCGGGCTAAGGCTGGTTGAGCCACGTGCGGCGCTGGTGCCGCTGACGTTTGACGGCGCAGACTGGGCACCGTTTGCCGAGCTGGCCGGGCTGGCGCTGCCGGTGTTGATTGATACCAGCCCCAAAGATGCTAGCCCTAAGCAACGCAAAAAGGCAGTGACGTTTTCAGAAGACCTGCTGTTTACCCACCGGGGCCTGAGCGGGCCGGCGGTGCTGCAAATATCCAGCTTCTGGCGCGAAGGCCAGCCGATTCATGTCAACCTTGCACCGGGTGTTGATCTGGCTGAAAAACTGTTGCGCGCCAAGGCCATATCGAAAAAGCTGATTACCAACGAACTGGCCGCCCTGGTGCCCAGCCGCCTAGCCGATGCATGGACAAGCTCCGACCCTGCCTTGCAGCGCCCCATTGTTGATGCGACAGACAAAGCCCTGCTAGGCCTGGCCGAGCATCTAGCCGACTGGCAACTCACACCCAACGGCAGCGAAGGCTACAAAAAAGCCGAAGTCACAGTGGGCGGGGTGGACACCCGCGATTTATCGTCGCAAACCATGGAATCAAAGCAGCCGGGGCTGTATTTCATTGGGGAAGTGGTAGATGTAACCGGCTGGCTGGGCGGTTACAACTTCCAGTGGGCCTGGGCTTCCGCCTTCGCCTGTGGCAATGCCTTGATTCCAGCTTCGGAAAATGTCTTATAATTTAAGGCTTTGCTAGCAAACCCGCGTCCGGCCTGATTCTGATCAAGTCATTAAGGGCGCAACAATTGGATCCCTTCATCAATGACGACTATTCGTGTAAAAGATAACGAACCCTTCGACGTGGCTCTGCGCCGTTTCAAGCGCATCATTGAAAAACTCGGCCTGCTGACCGACCTACGCGCCCGCGAGTTTTACGAAAAGCCAACCGCCGAGCGCAAGCGCAAGAAGGCTGCTGCCGTCAAACGCAACTACAAGCGTATCCGCGCCATGCAGTTGCCGAAGAAGCTGTTCTAAGCGTATTGCAAATTCACTGAAAAGCCCGCAAGATTGACATCTGCGGGCTTTCTTGTTTTAAGACCAACCGCATCAGGACACCCACCATGCTACTCAAAGATCAGATCACCGAAGACATGAAAACCGCCATGCGCGCCAGGGACAGCGAGCGCCTGGGCACCATCCGCCTGCTATTGGCAGCATGCAAGCAAAAAGAAGTCGATGAACGTGTGGTGCTTGATGACATAGCGGTGATTGCCATCATCGACAAAATGATCAAGCAGCGCAAAGACTCGATCGAAGCTTTCCAGAAGGCCGAGCGCAAAGACCTGGCCGACAAGGAAGCGGCAGAGCTGGTCGTGCTGCAGGCCTATCTGCCTGCACGTCTGAGTGCAGAAGAAGTCACGGCGGCTGTCAAAGCCATTGTTGCCGAGCTGGGTGCAGAACTCGGTCGCGCTACAGGCCCAGGCGACATCGGCAAGGTGATGGGCGCTGTAAAGGCCAAACTGGCCGGCAAGGCCGACATGGGGCAGGTCTCAGCGGCCGTTAAAGCCGCGCTGGCGGGGTAACTACCCCCTACTTTCGCACCCATTCTTAAACCGGTTCAAGGAATCAATCCGGGCCGGCGACTACGCTTACAAATCTTCGAGGGCAGGCGGTAGCGTGCGTGAGCTTGTTTTTCGCGTCCTTGTTTGTTCCAGATCAAGGACAAGGCAGCAGCAGGTGCCGAGAATTCACCTGTTCATCGTTGAAACTTCACCCAAGGAGACCGCTATGTTGCAACCCGTTCCCACCCCTGCATCGCCACCCGCAAGCGACGACCCCAATGAGCCGGTGTCACTGATGCAGACAGAGGTGCCCATGATTGGCGCACCGACCTCATTGCCACGCCGTCACCTGCTGGCCATCAGCACCAGCGCACTCGCCGCCGCAGGACTGGCAACTTGGACCCATGAAGCCATGGCTCAAACTGCTGCGGTGACCGCCAAATCGCTGCCCGCCGCAGCGGGTCATGTCGATAAGCTGCCACGCGTAACACAAAAGCTGGTGGCACCACCTTTTGCACCGGCGCATGATCAAGTTGCCAAAGGCGGCCCCAAGGTTGTGGCAGTGCGCATGACGACTGATGAAAAACTCATCACCATTGCACCGGATGGTACAAAATTCTGGGCCTTGACTTTCAACGGCAGCGTACCCGGTCCGCTGATTGTGGTGCATGAGGGCGACTATGTCGAAGTCACCCTCGTCAATCCAAAGACCAGCACGCTGCCGCACAACGTTGATTTTCATGCGGCAACCGGTGCCTTGGGTGGAGCAGAGTTGACGTTGGTGGCGCCTGGCGAGGAAGTGGTAATACGCTGGAAGGCGCTGAAGACAGGCGTATTCGTTTATCACTGCGCTCCGGGTGGAGCCATGATTCCGTTTCACGTCATTTCCGGAATGAGCGGCGCCATTATGGTGCTGCCGCGCGGTGGTCTGACAGATAACAAAGGCAAACCGGTACGCTACGATCGGGCTTATTACATTGGTGAACAGGATTTTTACGTTCCCAAGGATAAGAATGGAAAATACAAATCCTACGCCCAACCCGCCGAAGGTATGGCTGAGATGCTGGAGTTGGCGAAGGGACTCATCCCGACCCACGTAGTTTTCAATGGCGCAGTAGGTGCGCTGACCGGAGCCAATGCGCTCAAGGCAAAAGTGGGTGAGAAAGTGCTGTTCATTCACTCCCAGGCAAACCGCGATAGCCGTCCGCACCTGATTGGCGGCCATGGCGACCTGGTATGGCAAGGTGGTTCGTTCAACGACCCACCCATAACCAATCAAGAGACCTGGTGGGTTCCGGGTGGTGCTGCGGTTGCTGCGCTGTATGAATTCCGCATGCCCGGGCTATATGTGTATCTCAGTCATAACCTGATTGAAGCAGTGCTTCTGGGAGCTGCTGCGCACATGAATGTCGAAGGCAAATGGGACGACGACATCATGAAACAACTCAAGAAACCAACACCTTCGATATAGACCTTCATCAAGGTCGTAAACCGACGCAGCTTCAGGTCCATACTTGGATTGGAAAATACTCCGATCAACTCCCCGCTACTTTCATGCGGTTAACAAGGATGGACCCCACGGTTTTCGCCCCGTAGTTGTACGCATCCGCACCCACGGCCTGAATGCCCATCAGCATGTCTTTCAGGTTGCCAGCAATCGTGATTTCTTCGACCGGGAAGGCGATCTGCCCTTTCTCGACCCAGAAGCCCGCCGCGCCGCGTGAATAGTCGCCCGTCACGTAGTTCACGCCCTGGCCCATCAGTTCGGTCACAAACAGGCCTGTGCCCAGCTTCTTCAGCATGGCATCGAGGTCGTCGCCCGCTTGCGTCTGACGGCTGCTCATCACCAGGTTGTGCGAACCGCCAGCGTTACCGGTAGTGCGCATACCGAGCTTGCGGGCTGAATAGGTGCTTAAAAAGTAGCCGCGCACAATGCCGGCATCGACAACCGTACGCGCACGGGTCTTCACACCCTCCTCATCAAACGGCGCACTGCCCTTGCCTTTGTGCAAGTGCGGGTCTTCAGTAATGTCGATATGGCTGGGAAAAGCCCGCTTGCCCATGCTATTCAGCAAAAACGTGCTTTTACGATAGATGGCACCGCCGCTGACGGCCTGCACAAAACCGCCGAGCAAGCCCGCAGCCAGGGGTGACTCAAACAGCACCGGGCATTCGCAGGTTTTGGCTTTGCGGCTTTTCAGGCGTGACAGTGCGCGCTCTGCGGCATAGCGGCCAACCACGGCCGGACTGGCCAGCTCGCTGGCATCGCGCATCGAGCTGTACCAGGCATCGCGCTGCATGTCGCCGCTTTTGCCGGGCGATGAAGCAATCGGCGCAACTGAAATACTGTGCCGCGAACTCGCGTAACCGCCCCGGAAGCCGCGCGTGTGGGCACTGAAAAAATGGCTCTGTTGGGCCGACACGCCAGCGCCTTCGCTGTTGGTGATGCGTTTTGACGTAGACAGTGCCGCAGCTTCGCATTCCAGCGCTATTTTTGCCGCTTCTTCGCTGGTAATCGACCAGGGGTGGAATAAATCGAGGTCGGGGTGAATGCGTGCAATGTCGCGGTCGGCAGGCAGGCCGGATGATTTGTCTTCTGCCGTAAAGCGTGCAATGTCGTATGCCGCCTTGACGGTTTGTTTGATGGCAGCATCAGAAAAATCGCTGGTGGCTGCATTGCCGCGCTTTTGGCCGACGTAAACCGTGACGCCGAGTGATTTGTCGCGATTCCGTTCGACGTTTTCAAGCTCGCCCTTGCGCACGCTGACCGACAGGCCGCAGCCCTCGGATGCCTCGGCAGCGGCATCGGTGCTGCCCAATTTTTTGGCATGGCTGAGTGCGCTGTCCACCAGGTGTTCGAAAAAATCGCGGTGGTAACTGAAGCCTTTTTCGGGCTGGGTTGATGGCCGGGCGGTGGATGGCTGGCGCGAAACGGCTTGGGGAGTCTTTGGTGTCATATGGGTAGCTATGATACTGACTGCTATGAACACCAAGACTTCCAAGGCCATCAAAGGCTACTGGTCCAACGGCCGCTTCGTCAAACCGGAAGAAATCGCGCTTGAAGAAGTCGGCCCGCCCAGCAAAACCCAGCTCAAGGCCGAAGCCGACGAAAAGCAGGCGCTTGGCGAAGCGCTGCTGACCCTGCGCGCCGACCTGATGGCGCGGCTTGATTTGCCCGACAAACTGTTAGACGCAATAGCCAGTGCGAAAAAAATCACCAACTTTGAAGGCAAGCGCAGGCAGATGCAGTTCATCGGCAAGCTGATGCGCCCGCTGGATGCCGAGCCGATACGCGAAGCCATCAACGAGCAGCTCAATGGTTCAGCGCAGCTCACGTTGGCCCTGCACCTGGCCGAGCAGTGGCGCGACAAGCTGGTGCTGGATGACGCAGCGCTTGGCGCATGGCTGACCGAATACCCCGCCACCGATTCGCAGCAATTACGCGCGCTGATTCGCCAGGCCCGCAAGGATGCCAAGCCTGAAAAACCCGTCAGCTTTGGTGAGGCCCCGCGCCACGTCAAGTCGTACCGCGAGATTTTTCAGCTGGTCAAGACGGCCATGAAGAGTAAGGGACCCTACTATGTATGACACGGTAAAAATCGGTATCGTCTCGGTCAGCGACCGCGCATCGAGTGGCGTGTATGTTGACAAAGGCCTGCCCGCCTTAAAAGAATGGCTGACCCGCGCGCTGCTGAATCCCATCACGTTTGACGAACGCCTAATCCCCGACGAGCAGGCAGGCATCAGCAAGGCCTTGATTGCACTGGTTGACGCAGGCTGCTCGCTGGTACTGACCACTGGCGGCACTGGCCCTGCACTGCGCGACGTGACACCCGAGGCCACGCTGGCTGTGGCGCACAAGGAGATGCCCGGCTTTGGCGAGCAGATGCGGCAGATCAGTTTGCACTTTGTGCCAACCGCCATACTGTCGCGCCAATGCGCCGTGGTTCGTGACAAAAGCCTCATCATCAACCTTCCCGGCCAGCCAAAATCCATCGCCGAAACGCTGGAGGGGTTAAAAGGTGATGCTGGTGAGCAAATCGTGCCCGGCATATTTGCCGCAGTACCTTATTGCATTGACCTGATAGGTGGGCCTTATTTGGAAACTGACAGCCAGGTGTGCAAGGCCTTCAGGCCCAAGTCTGCACTGCGCACGCCAGCCCCTTAGAAGTGACCCGTATGTCCGGTGCTGTGGGAGGGAGGGGCCGTGAGGCTTCTTCCTATCCCGATTGCCTGGGCTGTCCGCTACTGAAAAGATAGCGAACGGCGCCGAAGCTACCCTGAAAAGCGCCCCTGCCGCGACCGGAAAAGTGCGCGGCACAGGCCGAATCCCGGGGGCTTGTCAAGGCGACTCGTGCCGCCTTGCCTGCCCTTGCTGATTTTGCGACGCGAGCCTAGCTTTTGTGGTGCTGGCCGTGGCCGCCGCCATGACCCATACCGCCCTTGCCCGTGCGCTGGCTGTCAAAGACTTTTTTCTGCTCGGCGTTCAGCGCGGCGTAGAAAGTTTTGGTCGCGTCACCGCGCTTGTCCATGGCGGCTGACATCTCGGCCATGCGCTGGGTGCGCAGGGCCCGCATCTTGTCAACGCGCTCAGGCGTGGTCAGCTTGTCAAACTCGGCGCGCTGTTCGGGCGTTGGTCGTGCGCCGTGTGCGCGTGGCTGCATGCTTGCGATGTAGGTTGTCCACGCGGCTTCTTCCGCTGGCGTGAGCTTGAGGTTGGCTTTGAGCTCGGCCTGGTGCTGGGCGATGCGCGCCTGCATTTTGGCCGGGTCGTGATGGCCCATGCGGTCGCCTTGCAGTGCAGCGGGTTTCGCCGGAGCGGTCGACGTGGCCGGCGCAGCAGGGGCGACGGTCTGCGCCGTTGCAGCCAGGGCGGCAGTGGCCATGATGCCGACGAGGAGCAGGCTGTTGACGGATTTCAGAGGTTTGAATATGGAGGTCATGAGAGCTTCCTTTCGGTAGAAGACCAACCTGTTACCGGGTGTGGCGTCAAGTTGAAAGCAAGTGTACGCCGCCTGTGTAAGCGCGCCATGACGCATGCGTGAGGATTTCGTAAATATTTTTTAGCTCTGGCGTCGCCTGCCCGAAGCAGCGTTTGCCCGAGTCAACATGTTAAATAGGCCTGCCGCCCCTGTAGGTCGGTCGCTGACAGCTATTAAAACAAGAGCGATCAGGTGCTGCGGCTCTTGCAGGTGTTGATGCCGAGCAAGGCATAAGGCGGGCATCAGCCGAAGACGCCGCTCGTCAACGGGACCAAACCGAGCCAGTCCCACCAGCCGACCGTGCCGGTAATGGCGAGGCCAACAAACACCAGGCCAATGAGGACGCGCAGAATGCGCTCCACGTTGCCGACGTGTGTGCCGTGCATGGCACGAATTCAGCCGGGTGAAAGTCCTGACACCAGGCATGTAGAGTCGAAGGTTAGCCAAAGGGCAAGTGCGTCGCCGCGAGGCGGGGTGCGGTAGGTAAGCTATCACTTGCCAACCAGCTGGTTGAGCTTATCGGCTTCAAAGGTTTCTTCACGCGCTGCATCAATCGGCACACAGTCCCTGCGCAGGCTGGCTGCTGTGCTTGACAGCGTCTCTATGGCCTGCCACAGCAGCGCAATCTGGTGCTCATGCGACGATGCGTTGTCGATCAGCCCCTTCATGGCCTGGCCTATGGGGTCGTCATCCAGCGTGATGCCGTAGGCAGAAAACTTGGTGTCGGGTGCTGTGACATCGGCGCTTTCGCCCGCTTTGGACAGGATGATGCGGGCCGGAATCCCCACCGCCGTGGCTCCGGCGGGCACCGGCTTGATGACCACCGCGTTGCTGCCAATCTTGGCACCGTCACCCACCAGAAAGCCGCCCAGCACTTTAGCCCCCGCGCTCACCACCACATTTTTACCCAGTGTCGGGTGACGCTTGGCGCCTTTGTAAAGCGAGGTACCGCCCAGCGTCACGCCCTGGTAAATCGTGCAGCCATCGCCAATCTCGGCAGTTTCGCCCACCACCACGCCCATCGCATGGTCAAAAAACACACGCTCGCCAATTTTTGCGCCAGGGTGAATTTCAATACCCGTCAGCCCACGCGCGATGTGCGAGATAAAGCGGCCCAGCCACTTCAAGCCGTGGGTCCAGCACCAGTGGGCACGGCGGTGCAACACCAGCGCGTGCAGGCCGGGGTAGCAGGTGAGCACTTCCCAGGCCGTTCGGGCCGCCGGGTCGCGTTCAAGAATGCACTGGATGTCGGAGCGGAGTCTGGAGAACATGCTGCGAGTTTAGGGGCTAGCGGCCGGTTTTGCTGAAGCAGTGGTTTTTTGCACCATCGGCTTGGCCAGCATCGCTTTCGCAACCCCGCGCAGGATGTGGATTTCTTCAGGACTGAGTTGCGCGCGGTTGAACAGCTGGTTGAGCCGGGGCATGAGTTTTTTGGGTGAAGCGGGGTCGAGAAAGCCGATGTCAGTCAGCGCTTCTTCCCAGTGCCTGAGCAGGCCTGCCAGCGCAGCAGCATCGGCCAGTTGCGGCCCGGCCGTCGCGCTCTGGACTGCAAAGCCGCCCAGGGCCTCGCGCCAGTCATAGGCAATCAGTTGCACCGCCGCGCCCAGGTTGAGCGAGCCAAACTTCGGGTCGGTCGGAATACTCAAACACACATGGCAGCGGTACACGTCCTCGTTTTGCATGCCAAAGCGCTCAGAGCCGAACAAAAAGGCGATGCCGGACGGCTGCGTACCCAATAGCGCGGCAAAATGCGCACGCGGTGTCAGCGTAGGCGGACCGAAGTCGCGCGGGGTCATGGCGGTGGCGCACAGGTGCGTCATGCCGTCCAATGCTTCGTCCAGCGTTTCAACTATCCGCGCATTGGCCAGCACATCCAGCGCACCGCTGGCGCGCTGAATCGTTTCTTCACGTTGCAACACATTGGCCCAGCGCGGCTTGACCAACACCATGTCGTCAAAACCCATGACCTTCATGGCGCGCGCCGCCGCGCCTACGTTGCCAGCGTGGCTGGTGTGGATGAGGATGAAGCGCGTTTTCATGAGGAAAAATCCAAACCTTTCGGGCCAAGCCGGTAAAATGGCGCTATTGTCGCCTGCCAGCCCGGTTGCCTGGACGCAGCCCTTACGCTCTTTTTTAGCCTTATATGTCCAGCAATCTCCACCCCATGCTCAACGTGGCCATCAAGGCTGCGCGCGCCGCTGGCGCCATCATTAACCGCGCTGCGCTTGATATTGAATCGGTTCGCATCTCGACCAAACAGACCAATGACTTCGTCACTGAAGTTGATCAGGCTGCCGAGGCCGCCATCATCGAAACACTGCTCACCGCCTACCCCGGCCACGGCATTCTGGCCGAAGAATCGGGCAGCGAGCATGGCGCAAAAGATTCAGACTTCATCTGGATCATCGACCCGCTGGACGGCACCACCAACTTCATCCATGGCTTTCCGGTTTACTGCGTCAGCATTGCCCTTAGCGTTAAAGGAAAGGTCGAGCAAGCCGTGGTGTACGACCCCACCCGCAACGATATTTTTTGCGCCAGCAAAGGCCGAGGTGCCTACATGAACAACCGCCGGATTCGCGTGGCCAAGCGCACCCACCTGCAGGAATGCCTGCTATCAACCGGCTTCCCCTACCGCCCTGGCGACAAACTCAAAATGCACCTGCGCATGTTGGGCGACATCATTCCCCAGTGCGCCGGTGTGCGCCGCCCCGGTGCGGCAGCGCTGGACCTGGCCTACGTGGCCGCAGGTTTTAGCGACGGCTTTTTTGAACTCGGCCTCAAGCCCTGGGATGTGGCCGCTGGCTCGCTACTCGTGACAGAAGCGGGCGGCCTGGTGGGTAACTTCACCGGTGAGTCCGAGTTTTTGCATGCAGGCGAATGCGTTGCCGGCAACCCCCGCATCTACGGCCAGATGGTGACCGCGCTGGGAAAATACAGCAAGTTTTCGGGCACTGTAAAACCAAAAGCTACCAAAGGCGCGCTGGCACAAGCCAATGCAGCAGCAGCAGACAAAGTCGATGCCCAGGCCCAGGCCCATGACCAAGCCGTGGTGCTGGCCGCGTTTGAAAAAGCCAGCACCACGCTAGCCGCCAAGCCCAAACGCATCAAACCTGCCAGCGCTATGATCGGACCTCAGGCGACGAGCAAGAACAACGCCGCATAATTTACCTCTGCGCAAAGGACTAACAATGACACCAACACCATTGATGCCGCGACAGAAAGTGCCGACCCTGAATGTCGCATTGACTGTCGGCGGTCGTTTCGAGCTAGGTTCAGCGCCCGCCGAAAAGTTCGACCTGCTGGTCTTTTACCGCGGGCTGCACTGTCCCATCTGCGCCAAATATTTGCTGGAGCTCGAACGCTTGGCGCCCGAGTTTGAAAAGCGTGGCGTGCACCTGGTCGCCATCAGCAGCGATGATGCAAACCGCGCTCAGAAGATGGCCGACAAGGTCTCGGCCCAAAGCGTGAAGTTTGGCTACGGACTTGAACTCTCGATCGCCCGCCAATGGGGCCTTTATCTCAGCGCGGGGCGCGGGCTTACCTCTATCGGAATCGAGGAGCCCGCATTGTTCAGCGAGCCGGGCGTCTTCCTGGTGAAACCTGACAGAACCTTGTATTACGGCTCGACTCAAACCATGCCGTTCGCACGGCCACAGTTCCAGGATCTTCTTGGTGCTATCGACTTTGCCATCGCCAAGGACTACCCGGCCCGCGGCGAATACGAGGGGACGGCGTAACTGCGGCCCCTTCTGCAAATATCTTTTTAAAATTGTGCCCTGAACTGTAACCCGCAGCCAGATTCTTGCGAATTACAAGGCAGACCGCAACGAACCCTGCCTGCAAGGTGCGTTCGGTCTGTGTTTAACATCTCAATCTTTCAACTGGAGTTACTTTCATGAACACACATACCTTTGCATTCACGACCCTTGCCGCTCTCGCGGCTCTCTCCTCTGGCGCTGCCATGGCACAGCCGGCCATGGAAAAATGTTTCGGCGTGTCGCTCACCGCCAAGAACGACTGCAAGGCCGGCGCCGGCACCTCTTGCGCCGGCACGTCCAAGGTCGATTACCAGGGCAACGCCTGGAAAAACGTCGCCAAAGGCACCTGCACCACGATCAAGACGCCGAAGGGCACGGGTTCGCTCGCGGAGATCAAGAGCTGAATCCCTTCGCTTAAGCGACCATACACACTAGAGATCCGCATGCAAAACCCGAAATCATCCCTGCCAGCCGGTCGCATACAGCTTGCCAGCCTGTTGCCGGCAGTGGGCGCGGCGCTGCTCCCCAAGCTGACCTGCCCGGCCTGCTGGCCGGCGTACGCCGCCTTGCTCAGTGCGCTCGGCGTCGGCTTCATCGACTACACGCCTTTTCTGCTGCCGCTCACACTGGTTTTTCTGGCCGTGACGCTTGCAATCCTTGCGTGGCGCCCGCGTCGAGGTTATGCACCGCTGGTACTCGGGCTGTTTGCGTCCGCGATCGTGCTTATCGGAAATTTTTTCTTCGACTCCGACATCACCACCTACGCCGGTGTGGCGCTGCTGGTGGGCGCGTCAGCCTGGAATGCATGGCCCAGGAAATCAGCGATAAGTTACAAGTGCCCAGTGATAAGTTAAAGAACCGAAGGCCCGGTCGCTGCGACTGCGCGCATGGCCCGAGACGTGTGTCGTATGCCTCCTCCGGACCCTACGCGTCTACCACACCCCCAACATCAATCGAGCAGCCATGCAACTCACCAACTTATTGGGCCATGCAACGGCCACGGTATCTGTCAACGGCAAACCGTTGGCTGTCGAGTGGACCCGTGCGGCCGCGCGCAAGCTCGCCGGTCGGCCACAGCCCCTGGTCGTCGAACTCGAACTCTACTTCTCCTGTCTTGTGAAAAAGTTCGTGCACTTCCATGATGCTGCGCCGCAGCGGGCAACGGTACAAGTGACTGACGAGCTTCATTTGTATTTTCACGCGGTAACGTCGACGGCATGCACAATGGACGCGGCCGAACGTCTGGGCCGACAACCCGAAACCGAACTGGACACGGCCGCCACCCGCAGCATGGCGCCCAAGCGCGTCAGGCTCGACTTCAAAAAGGGTCAATGGCAGGGCATGTTCTGGATGTGATGGGTACGGTATTGGATTAGGGGTCAGGTCTGAATACTGTTTGGTTAGCAGTTTTTCGCATATATTTTCCTTGCGGGTACTGGCAGCGGCTGACTCGTCGCTTGTTGTGGTCTATTGGGTAACACTTTATTGGAGATGGAAATGCCTTTTTTTTCATCCTTGTCGGGCGATGCTGGCGTGCGGCATATATTGACTTTGAACCCAGAGGCTGGACGCGCGCTGGTGGAGTTCCACACCGCGTCAATGCGAGCGGATTCGGGGTTGACAAGTGCCGACAAGGAACTGATTGCCGCGTACGTCTCCGGGCTGAATGCTTGCCAATATTGCTTCGGAGTCCATAAGGAAACTGCGATGGCTTTTGGGGTACCCGAGACTTTGATTGAATCTTTGTTGTCGGACTTTGACAATGCGCCAATCGATGCCAGATTGCGGCCAATCCTAAGTTACGCCCGCTTGCTGACGCTGTCTCCCACGAAAACGACGCAGGCTCACGTGGATGCCGTATTTGCCGTCGGTTGGACGGAGCGCGATTTGCATGATGCCATCCTCACCGTCTGCCTGTTCAACTTCATGAATCGCTTGCTGGAGGGCCACGGTGTCAAAGGGTCACCGGCGGTCTTTGTCGACCGCGGGCAAGCACTGTTTGAACATGGTTATTCGCCGCTGCTGGGGATGCTCAAGACTGCCGCGCAACAATAAGTCCGGACACCGCTCCGGCAGACGTAATATCTCTTTTCCACTGCCCAATGATGCTGTATCCAAGATTCAGCCGAACGAGTGCGGTCGAATTTCCTTTTAAAAGGCTTGCTTGAGGCAATGACTGGGGGTAATTGTATGGTTGCCGCCAAGGGTGACGACCGATACTTCGAGTGGTGAAATCGATTTGATGGGCCCAGTGATGGGTGCTGGTAAGGCGCAGCGTCCTGCTTCAACAAGGCGGTCTTTTTTCAGTGCGATGATCCGCAACTGTAGGCGACTGTTATCCGGGACCAATAGATAGGTACGACCTGAGACGGAAAATGATGTGGACAGGTTCAATTCTGTGGAACCGTACACGTGGTTGGAGAAGCCCCCAAGCGAGGCGACCTCGATCAGATGCTTGCCGTTTTTCCGGTAAATTTTCAGCGTGCCGCCGATGTGGGGGGTGAGGACGGCGGAAATTTCTGCGCGACCGTCTCCGTCGAGATCGACGACGGCCACCGGATTGAGCCAGCGGTTTGGTATGCCAATGGCAGGCGATTGCGCGCTGATCGCCAGAATGCCATCTTCGGGTTGGATCAATACGAGTCGTGCGCCGCTGTCGATCTGGCTGACTATAGCGAGTATCGCTGGTGGCTCGTTTGCCGCCAGCTTGACGAGCCGCGGCACCAAATCCTCGAACACTTCGTCGTCGGGAAGCTGCAACGTCAGCGTGCGGCCACTACGCATGGTGACGATCAGGGTTGCGTATTCGTGTGGTCTGCCGAGCGCGAAATGCCTGTAGCGTTCAACCGGGTTTGCGTAGTGCGCGTTGGCTATGGGTTCAGCCACGGTTGCAGAGCCACATCCGCTGAGCGAGAACAGGGTGATAAGTGGAAGCAGGGTGCGGTGCAGATTCATGGGGCAAACCATCCAAAAGTCTCATTGTCAGTGTTACCCAAAAGTGTTACTTTTTGAACCACGTCAAATATTTTTTAAATTGTGCCCTGAACTGTAACCCGCAGCCAGATTCTTGCGAATTACAAGGCAGACCGCAACGAACCCTTCCTGCAAGGTGCGTTCGGTCTGTGTTTAACACCTCAACCTTTGAACTGGAGTTACTTTCATGAGCACACATACCTTTGCATTCACCACGCTTGCCGCCCTCGCGGTTCTCGCCTCCGGCGCTGCCATGGCGCAGGACAAGCCCAAGGCTACCAAGCCGGCCATGGAACAATGTTTCGGCGTCTCCATGGCCGGTAAAAACGACTGCGCCGCAGGCGCTGGCACCACTTGCGCCGGCTCCTCCAAAAAGGATTACCAGGGCAACGCGTTCAAACTGGTCCCGGCTGGCACCTGCGCCAGCATCACGACCCCCAATGGCAAGGGCTCGCTCAAGGCCGTCAAGGCCTGAACGACGCACCACGAGCCATCCATGACCGCTGCAACCCTGACCGCGGGCCTGGGTCTGAAGCCGCAACACTTCGATGCGGCGCTGGCCTGCGACCAGCCAGGGTTGTGGTTCGAGGTGCATCCCGAGAACTACCTGGTGGCGGGTGGCCCGCGCTTGGCCTGGCTGGAGGCTATCCGGGCCAGGCACCCGGTGTCGCTGCATGGCGTGTCGCTGTCGCTGGCGGCCGATGCGCCGCCCGATGCCGCCCACCTCGAACGACTGGCCGCGCTGGCTGACCGGATAGAGCCGGCGCTGGTGTCCGAGCACCTGGCCTGGTCAGCCTGGCGCGGCGTTTATCACCCGGACCTGCTGCCCTTCCCGCGCTCGCAAGAGGCGCTACTACGCATTGTTCAAAACATCGCACGTACACAGGACGCGCTGAAGCGCCCGATCGCCATCGAAAACCCGTCACACTACCTGCGCATCGAAGGCCATGACTGGGGCGAGATCGAATTTCTGACCGAACTGGCGCGCCGCACCGGCTGCGGCCTGCTGCTCGACGTGAACAACGTTTACGTCAGCGCTCGCAACCTGGGTTTTTCTGCCGAAGATTACCTCGACGCATTTCCCGGCGCTGCGGTCATGGAGGTGCATCTGGCCGGCCACTCGCCTGACCCCCGGCTCGGCCAGGCCCTGTTGGTGGACTCGCATGACACGCCGATTGCGCCAGCGGTCTGGGCGCTGTACGAACGGCTGATCGCGCGCATCGGCCCGCGCCCGACGCTGATCGAGCGCGATGACCAGTTGCCGCCGTTTGCCGAACTGCTGGCCGAACACAAGCAGGCCCATGCACTGCTGATCGCCACGGAGCCTGCATTCGTATGACCACCCTGCCCACGCTATCCCGCTTCCAGGACGATTTCGCCCAGCTCCTGGGCGCGCCGCAGGACGAGGCGCCTGGCGCGCTCAGCGCTCTGGCCAACCAGCCCGGCTTTGCGGTTTACCGCAACACGGTGCTCAAGGGCTACATCGACGCACTGCAGGCCAATTACCCGGCGGTGCTGCGGCTGGTGGGCGAGGAATGGTTTCGCGCCGTGGCCGCCCTTTATGCGCGTGCGCGACTGCCACGCGATGCACGCCTGTTGCTCTACGGTGCAGAATTTCCAGACTTCCTGCGCGACTTTGCGCCAGCCGCAGACTGGCCTTATCTGAGCGGCGTTGCCCGGCTCGACCGCTGCTGGACCGAGGCGCACATGGCGGCCGACGCCACGGCGCTGGCGCCTGCAGCGATTGCCCGCCTGCCCCTGGCACAACTCGGCCAGCTCGTGCTGGTGCCGCACCCGGCGGCACGCTGGTGCTGGTTTGAAGGGCAGCCGATTTATTCCATATGGCGGCGCAACCGTGAGGCTCAAACCGAGCAGGAAAGCGAAGACGCGGCGCTGGACTGGACCGGCGAAGGCGCCTTGCTGACCCGCCCGACAGGTGTGGTGCGCTGGACCGCTCTGAATGCCGCCGGCTGCGCGTTTCTGCAGGCCTGCGCCGCCGCTTGCCCGCTTGCGCAGGCGGCCGATCAGGCGCTGGCGCGGCAACCCGGCACCGATCTGGTGCCACTGATGGCGACGCTGCTGGAGGCTGGCGCTTTTTGTAGCGCGCCGGCCTGATTCCCACAAACCACAACCCAAGGAAATGCCCCATGACCCCCACCGTTTCAAGCCAAGCCGCCAACGCCAGTTCGGGCGGACTGCGCGGACTCTGGCACAACCTGGCAGAGCGCCTGACTCAGTTGGTGCCGCACGATGCACTGGCCGTGATCAACCGACTGGCAATTGGCGCCATCTTCTATCTGTCCGGGCGCACCAAGGTGGAGGGGTTCCTGACCGTGACCGACGGCGCCTATGCGTTGTTCCGCGAGGAATACAAGGTGCCGCTAATCCCGCCCGAGATCGCCGCGCACATGGCCGCCTACGCCGAGCACCTGTTCCCGATCCTGCTGGTGCTCGGCCTGTTCACCCGCTTGTCCGCCCTGGCCTTGCTGGGGATGACGCTGGTGATCCAGGTCTTTGTTTACCCCGACGCCTGGCCGACACATTTGGCCTGGGCTGGGCTGCTGCTGTACCTGATTGGCCGGGGTGCGGGGGCGTGGTCGCTGGACCGGCTGCTGCGGATTCGCTAGAGCGACCGGCTGCTAACTACCAGCGCAGCACCCGCGGCCCAAGCACCGCACCGGCCCCTGCGGGAATCGCGATCCCCAGCACGTACCAGACAGCCAGAAAAGGCGCGGCCAATTCCGGGCAGTACAGCGAATACACCAGTGCGCCCAGCGCCCCGGCCAGCAGGCCAGCGCCAGCACCGGCAAGCGCCGGTCGGGTAGGCGCCAGGCCCTGCATGGCCCAAAGCGTGGCAACGAACAGCGGCATTGAAATCAGCGCGATGTTGAAAGGACAACTGTTCCAGGTACTACCAAGAATGAGACCGGCGCGTTGCGCTGGCGCAGCATTGAGCAGTACCAAGACTGCGAGCGACCACAACATCAGCAGCGGCGCGGCCAGCGCCATCCAGACGCCACCCAGGCGCATGCCAGGCCTGGCCAGTCGCTCGGCCACAACAAGACCGGCCAAGGCAAGGCCGGCGGGAAAAGCCATCTTCAGCCAGAACATCAACTTTCCCGCATCCTGTGCCAGATCGGCACGCAGGCCGAACGTGAACATCATCAACAAGACTGCGGCCGGCACACCCCAGCCCAGAGCCACAGCGAAGCGCCGGCCAACCGCATTCGCGGGAACCGGTGCGGCACCGGCCGCCAGCAGGGAAACAAGTTCATCCGTTTTCATGAAATACCTCCGATCTTGGCAGCCAGCGCCTTCATGCCTCTGTGCACGCCGATCTTCACCGCAGACTCCGACATGCCGGTAAGTTGAGCTGCCTCGACGACGGACAGGCCTTCGAGCTTGACGTGCATGATCGGCAGGCGCTGACGGTCGGGCAGGCCGGCCAGCAACTTGCCGAGGTCGCGCTTCGCCTCGGCCGCTTCGATGTCCGACGCGGCAAAGACTTCGAGTTCATCGTCCAGCGGATCGGTCAGCGCCTGGTTTGCCGCATTGGCACGCAACCAGTCAATCAGCTTGTAGCGCGAAATCGCATGCACCCACGCCGTCAGCGGCTGGTCGGTCCGGTAGGTGTGGCGCTGCTTATGCACCGCGAGCAGTGTTTCTTGCACGAGGTCCTCTACTTCATCGGGTCGCTGAAAAAGCCGCTTTCTGAAATAGGCCCGTAAGTGCGCGCTCAGCGCTTTCAGAAAGCGGTGGTAAGCCGCTGTATCGCCACCCAGCCCCTGCACCAGCAGCTCACGCAGCCGGCGCTCGGTGTCCGCTAAGCGAGAGTCTCCTTGTTCTATTCGTTGCATAAGAGGTTTGGGTTACAGCACGCGCCATAAATATTTTTTAAATTCCCTGAACTGTAACCCGCAACCAGATTCTTGCGAATTACAAGGCAGACCGACAAGGCAGACCGCAACGAACCCTTCCTGCAAGGTGCGTTCGGCCTGTGTTTAACACCTCTTTGAAAGGAAGATCATGAAGATTTCAAGACTGATCGTTGCCGCGCTGATCGTCGGCGCGGCAACGCTGAGCCAGGCGCTCGAGATCAAGCCGTATACGGCTGCGGCGCTGGCCGCCGCGCAGAAGGCAGACAAGCCGGTGGCGGTGCATTTCCACGCCGACTGGTGCCCCACCTGTCGCGCACAGGAAAAGGTGCTGCAGACGCTCAAGGCCGAGCCGGGGCTTGACCTCACGGTGCTGGTCGCGAACTACGACACCGAGAAGGATCTCAAGCGCCGCTTCAATGTGCGCGCTCAATCGACCCTGATCGTGTTGCGGGGTCAGCAGGAATGGGCCCGCCTGGTCGGCGACACGTCAGCCGATTCGATCCGGCAGGCATTGAAAGCCGCACTGTGATTGCGCAACCCCGAGCATGTCTGCCGTGATCTCGCTGTCGCACCTCGGATTCAGCCTGGCCGCCGGCAGCCTGACCACCTTGTCGCCTTGCGTGTTTCCCTTGCTGCCGCTGGTGCTGGGCAGCGCCCTACAGGGCAGCCGCTTCGCACCCGTGGCCATGGGCGTGGGCATGGTGGTCTCGTTCGCCGGGATCGGCATGCTGCTGGGTGCGCTCGGCCCGGCTTTGGGCATCGATGGCGACACGGTGCGCACGGCCGGCGCCGCCATGCTCATCGCCTTCGCCCTGGTGATGCTGGTGCCAGCGCTGGGCGAGCGCTTCGCGCGGTGGATGCTGCCGATTGCCAGCACCGCCAACGCGGCCTCGGCCAGGCTCGACGGCGGTTCACTGTTCGGCGCCTTTGCGCTGGGCGGCGTGTTGGGCCTGGTCTGGAGCCCATGCTCGGGCCCTTTGCTGGGCTCGGCACTGACCCTGGTGGCCAGTGAAGGCGGGGTCGCTCGGGGTGGCATCGTGCTGGGTATCTTCGGCATCGGCGCGGCCATTCCGCTGGTAGCGGTGGCCTACGCCTCGCGAAGCGGGTTTTCTCGCGTGCGGGACTGGGTACTGTCTCGCATCGAGCGCGTTCGTCATGGCTTTGCGTTGTTGCTGGGTGCCATGGGCGTCGCGATCCTGACCGGGGGCGACAAGTGGCTGGAAGCGCGCGTCCTGCAATGGCTACCGGAAGCGTGGGTCAACCTGACCGTCGGTATCTGAAAACTTAACTTAACTTAACCTAACCTAACCTAACCTATCTAGGAGACAAGACATGTTCAGGAACACACTTGCAATCACCGCCATCGCGGCAGTGGTCACCGCCTGCGCGACGGCGCCCGCACCGGCACCGCGGGCGCTGATGACGGCGCCAGCGCCGGTCTCATTCGACGGCAACGTCGCAGGTCAAGCAACGGACTACGTCTTCATGCTGGTGCCGGATGCGAATCCGGCGACTGCCGGGTTAGCCCTGCGCGTCGGCGAGGTTTTGCGTCTCGCGCTGCCCGCTGCCTTCAAACGCAACGCGTCGGTGGCAGTGAGTCCCGACACCGACACCAACCTCTTGCTGACAAAGGGCTGGCCGCAGGGTCCGGTGCGCTTGAGCGGCCAATACCGCGTCGGCTTTGACGAGAAGGCCAACGCCGTGACCGTGACGGCCTTGCAGGCCGTGACTGCGGACGGTGCCAATGCGCCCGGCATCAAGGTGATTCATCTGCGGGGTCGCAGCTTTATCAACCCGATGCCGGACGACTACGCTGTCTCGGTGACGCATGTGGCAGCGGATGGCCAAACCTTGGCCGTCTGGCAAGGCCAGCTCAAGGTGCTCGACGACGCACCAATCGCTCGGCTTGCACCAACCAATTTCCACCTACCACCGGGCGCCAACGCGAACTTCCAGCAAGTCGCGCCAGGACAGGTGGCACCGCAGACCTTAGGGCTGCTGCTGTGGGGCGCGCAGGGCGCCGCGCTCAACGGCGTGGGCATCGTGCCGCGCGATCTGGCGCGCTTTCCGAAGTACACCGGCGGCCTGCTGGTGCAAGACACCAACCGGGACCACCGCCTGGATCCGGCGACGGACAAGGTCGTCGGCGGCATCATCGGCGCGGCACCGCAGGGCGCCACCGGGCAAGCGGCGACGACTCCTCTCCGTGCCGACGGGCTGCCGGTGCTGTCGGGCGAGGTCTTGCGGCATGCCGGCTACCCCCCAGCAGCGAATGGCGGCAAGCCCAATCCCGGGTTGCTGGCGATTCAATTCAAGGCTGGCGACAAGGCCGGGCTGTACCGGCCGACGGTTGAGCTCATCGGCGGCAACGCGTTTCAGTTCACCGTCGAAGCCAAGGTGCCTTGAGTTGTGGGGCCGAGCGGGGCACCAAGCTACGGCTCGGGTGCCGCTGGTGGAACACTCACCCGCTTGGATCACCCAACTGACAACCCGGTTCTAATAGACGCTGCCCCACATTGAAACGCCGCAAGGAACTAGTATGAACATCAAAGCCATCGCATTCGACACTGGAGGGACGGTTCTTGACTGGCACTCGGGCGTAAGAGACGCATTTGCGGCCATCGGGGCAAAGCATGGCGTAGCAAGGGATTGGGCATCGATTGCGAATCAACATCGGCGTCTGACGATGAAGGGCATTGTTGGGCAATCGCAGCCCGACTTCAACATGGACGACGTCCATTACAGCGTTTTGGATGAATTGCTCGAATCCAACGATCTTTCAGTATTTTCAGAGAACGACCGCAAGTCGATTGCCCAAGCGTGGCACCACCTCGCCACGTGGAGCGACTTCGCCCGCCCTCTGCGTGATATCCGAGAGCTGCTCCCGGTGGTTTCCTTCACCATGCTGCCGTTGTCGCTGGTTGTAGATGTTTCCCGGCTCAATGGCATTTCCTGGGACGCGGTGATCTCCTGCGAAGCCATTGGCTACTACAAACCTGATCCCCGCGCCTACCTGCAAGCATCGAAATGGTTGGCGGTCGCCCCCGAGGACATTCTGATGGTGGCCTGCCATAACTTTGACCTCAATGCCGCGCGGGCATGCGGCTTCAAGACCGCATTTATCAAGCGTCCCAGAGAATGGGGCCATGAGCCTCCACCGGAGCCGATGCCGCATCCCGATTGCGACTTTGTCTTCGATGGATTCGAGGAGCTGGCAAGGGCCGTTCGGTCGATTGCAGCTCCAGTGCCGGCATCTTAAAGAAATTGAAATTCCGCCTCAGTTGGTGATGCTCCTCGACATCCATCCCTGATGCCAAGCTGGCCTTGCTCTACGAGTTGACCCAGGAAGCGTTGGCAACGCATAAAAACCAACCGAAGGTGCGGGTGTTGACCTACACCGCAAGCTGAAACGCTGAAGCCATACGCGCCTGTTCGCGGGCCGGCACGCCGAGCTGGGTCGCTATCTTGGGCCACTGTTTGACGATGGCACGATTGCGCTCGATGATCACATCAGCCGTCTTCGCAGCAACACGAAAATACGCTGCAACGGAGCGAGCCAAATCGAGATCCATCGCGTTGTCGGCTTCGCTGATGTTGAGCTTCAGGCCGTGAGAGTCGGCCACCGGGTTCATGTCATAGGCATCCGACAAGCACCAGCCTTTTCTGGGAACGAGGACAAAGCCGTGGTTGCGAAGGTGGTCGTCAGTGTTGGACACCAGTAGATTGAACACGATGCGCGACCACAGTTGTTGCAGATCGGTGTTGGTCTGTGCGCCATGCTCGATCAGCACGCGTGCAATTTCAAGATAGCTCACCCCTGTTGATCCATCGTCACCGTCCTGATGGCCGGTGAGTGTCATCGCGGAGGCGAAGTGCAGTCGCCGTCGGTCCGTGGTGCGGTCAAATCGCTTCACCAGAAACGTGTGATGCTGACTCGCAAAACGACGCGCCAGGCTTGCCGGGACGCGCAAGCCGCAACTGCGGGCCAGCGTGTGAACCACCATCTCCCAGGCACCGATATCGTGCGCATCGCGCAGGCTCGGAAATTTAGCAATCCACAGGTGGCCGTTCGGATCAACCACGCTGGCCTTTGGGCGTGCACCGCCCAACGAACCACCGGGCGCAATCAACATGCGCAGCCAATCGTCCCCTTCGGCAGCCGTGTTGTCTTCGTCACGCTCCAGCGCAAGGCTCGCTGCTTCCAGCTCACGCAGTTGCACGAACGGCGGGGCCGCAACGCCATGCCGGTTGTCGAGAAAGTCACCCACGTCATCAAGCCGAAAACGCAGCGCACCAACACGAAAGGCATCATGCACACCCAGCAGGTAGTCGGATTCATACAGTCGCACTTTCTTGTCAACCTGCCCTGCCCGCTGTTCACGCTCTAAGCGACGGCGCATCAGCATGCGCCCCCAGCGGTCTGGGCTGGCATCGGCAAACACACCGAAAGTCTGGTTCCCCTGGGGCGGATGCTGCCGCCCTTCAAAGAGGCCAAGCCGGGGATCAAGCTGCAAGTTGACCACGGCCGAGTGAGCCAGTGCGGCAACGTCAAACGCGAACTCGAAGATGTCGCGACCCGCACCACGCTGGGCGTGCAGAACACCCAGACGCAGCGGCGCAGGCAAGCCATCCCAGTCGGCGTAGATGGCGATACGGGTGGCCATGGTTTCAGCGCCTCTTTTTACTCATATTCTTATTCTTAGACATGGGCACTACAGGATCAATCAACCCGGCCAGCGTCTCGGAGCTGATAAAGCCACTTTTTTTGACCCAGTCCAGATCAGACTTGGCAGGCTTTGTCGCTTGTTTGATGCCCCGTGGGTCACTAGCCAGGGTCTTCCCTGCATCCAGGGCTGCGCGCAGTGGCGCGGAAGGCAGCGCGGCCATGGCCTTGCGCGGGGACGGGCTCGCAGGCGGCAATCGTGCATCCTGCAATTCGCGCCCCAGCGGGTCTGCCTTGGCCAGCAGATCAAGATCCCTCTCAACACCAAGCACCTGCATAACTGCCAGATAGGCCCCCAACGTCACGCCCGGCCCGCCCCGTTCCAGACTACGCAGGGTCATCGCCGCCATACCGGCGCGCTCCGCCACCTGCTTAGCTGTCAACCGCCGCCGACGCCGGGCCAAGCGCAGCCGCTCACCGAACTGGCGCAGCAACTCGATGGTGAACGGAAGCAAGGGGGCAGTCGTTTTAGCCATAGTGTCATTATTTTAGCTAAATTAAATAAAAAAAGCTAAATTATTAGCTTTTTTAAAAAAGAAGATACGGCGTGGTTCAAATCCCTGCGCCATCGCAAATAAACGCAACCTCAAAATCAGCTGTTGCTGCTATTGCCTCAGTGGCAGCCAAGGACTTGATAGACTCAATAGATGCTAGAAGCTCCCAAGCAACATACACCCATGATGGCCCAGTACCACGCCATCAAGGCGGAGTACCCCGAGACGCTGGTTTTCTACCGCATGGGTGATTTTTACGAGGTGTTTTATGCCGACGCTGAAAAAGCCTCGCGCCTGCTTGGCATCACGCTGACGCGGCGTGGCCAGTCGGCTGGTGAGCCGGTTGTCATGGCGGGTGTGCCTTTTCATTCACTTGAAGGCTATTTGGCCAAGCTCATCAAGCTTGGTGAGTCGGTCGCGATTTGCGAGCAGGTGGGTGATGTGGCCACTAGCAAAGGGCCGGTTGAGCGCAAGGTGGTGCGCGTCATCACGCCGGGTACGCTGCTGGACCCCGAGCTGCTGGCTGAAAAAACCGAGTCCATCCTGCTGGCCGTACACCAGGGCACGCGCAACACCTGCGGCCTGGCGTGGTTGAGCGTGACGCAGGGCCAGATCAACCTGGCGCAGTGCCCGAACGATGAGCTGGAAAGCGCTCTAGCACGCATTGCCCCGAGCGAGCTGATTTACAACGTCGATGTCACGCCGGCTTTTGAGTTGCGTTTGAAAGCGCTGCGCTGCGCTGTCAGCGCCCGCCCGGCCTGGCAGTTTGATGCCGCACTGGGTGCGCGGCGGTTGTTGGATCAACTTAAGGTCGCGTCGCTGGCTGCATGGAACGCTGAGGGCTTGCATGAAGCGCACGCCGCCGCATCCAGCCTGCTGGGCTACGCAGAACACACGCAGGGCCGCAGCCTGCCCCATGTGCAGGCCCTGGCTGTGCTGCGCTCGGGCGAATTGATTGAGCTGCCGCTCAGCACACGGCGCAACCTGGAGCTCACGCAAACGCTGCGCGGTGAAGACTCACCGACGCTGTTTTCATTGTTAGATACCTGCGTCACTGGCATGGGGAGCCGTACGCTTAAAAGCTGGCTGCTCAACCCCAGCCGGGACCGCAGCCAAGCCGTAAGCAGGCTTGAAGCCATCACCTATTTGCGCAGTGGCCCACAGCAAACCTTGCGCGCGCAGCTCAAGGGCGCCAGCGACGTAGAGCGCATCACCGCACGCATCGCACTGCGCCAGGTGCGGCCACGCGAGCTGCTGGCCTTGCAGTTGACGCTACAGCGTTTGCTATTAAAAGAAGAGCTGATCACGCCAGTTTTTATTGAGCTACAGCCACTTTTAGCCTCTATTTTTAGTGATTTGAAGCCGCCAGAAGGCTGCGAAACGCTAATTAGCCGCAGTATCCTGCCCGAGCCCGCCGCGCTGGTGCGCGACGGCGGCGTTATCAACCATGGCTGCGATGCAGACCTTGACGAGCTGCGCGGCATACAGACCAATTGCGATGCGTTTTTATTGGACCTTGAAGGCCGCGAAAAGCTGCGCACCGGCATCAGCAACCTGCGCGTGCAATTCAACAAGGTGCACGGCTTTTACATCGAGGTCACGCAGGGCCAGCTTGACAAAGTGCCCGATGACTACCGGCGCCGCCAGACGCTGAAAAACGCCGAGCGCTACATCACGCCCGAGTTGAAGGCGTTTGAAGACAAGGCCCTGTCTGCGCAAGAACGGGCGCTGGCGCGCGAGAAGTTTTTATATGAACAGTTACTCGACCAGTTGCAGACCTACATTCCCGCACTGAGTCGCCTGGCACGCGCCCTCGCCGCACTGGATGCGCTGTGTGCGCTGGCCGAGCGCTCGCTCACGCTGAACTGGGCCGCACCGGTTTTCGTCAATGAGCCGTGCATTGACATCGCCCAGGGCCGGCACCCGGTGGTAGAAAGCAGGCTGCTGGAGACCGGTGCAACAGCATTTATCGCCAACGATTGCCGCATGAACAGTAAGCAGCGTATGCAGGTCATCACTGGCCCCAACATGGGCGGCAAGTCAACCTACATGCGTCAGGTGGCGCTGATTGTGCTGCTGGCCAGCATGGGCTCTTATGTGCCCGCTGAGGCTTGCAAGCTGGGGCCGATTGATGCCATCCACACCCGCATTGGCGCGGCCGATGATGTGGCCAACGCGCAATCGACTTTCATGCTGGAGATGCTGGAGGCCGCGCAAATTTTGCACAGCGCAACGCCGCATTCGCTGGTGCTAATGGACGAGATTGGGCGCGGCACATCGACCTTTGATGGTCTGGCACTGGCGGGCGGCATTGCCGCGTACCTGCACAACAAAACACAGGCCTTGACGCTGTTTGCCACGCATTATTTTGAGCTGACCGAGTTTCCGGCCAAACACCACGCTGCCATCAACGTCCACGTCAGCGCGGTTGAGGCGGGTAGTGACATTGTGTTTCTGCATCACATAGAACCCGGCCCGGCCAGCAAGAGCTACGGTATTGCGGTGGCCAAACTGGCAGGCGTTCCGGCTGCGGTCGTCAACCATGCGCGGCACGCCTTGGCGGCACTGGAGGCCCAGCAGGTGGACGCACGCACGCAGGTTGATTTGTTTGCCGCACCGCCTGAAGCGGCTGCCACTGAGCCAAGCGCCCTTGAGAAGACATTGGCTACCATTGACCCTGATGCACTGAGCCCACGCGAGGCGTTGGATGCGCTTTACCGGCTGAAAAAACTTTCAAAACAAAACTGATTTAGCTTACATGTCACGGACAGCGTCTAAACCACTGATTATTTTTTCCCACGCCAACAGCTTCCCCGCCAGCACCTACGGCGTGCTGTTCCGGGGACTTGAGGCGCGTGGTTATCAGGTCAAGGCGATTGAAAAATTCGGCCATGACCCGGCCTACCCCGTCACCAGCAACTGGCCGCACCTGGTGCAGCAACTGGCCGACTTCACCAGCGAGCAGGTCGAAAAAACCGGCCAGGCGGCTTTTCTGGTGGGCCATTCGCTGGGCGGCTTTTTGAGCCTGATGTGCGCCGCGCGCAACCCCGCGCTGGGCGGCCAGCCGGTGCGCGGTGTGCTGCTGATCGACTCGCCGATTCTGGGCGGCTGGCGTGCCGCCGCGCTAAGCGTGGCCAAACGCGCACAACTGGTGGGCTCCATCTCGCCGGGTGCCATCAGCCGCAAGCGCAAACACCAGTGGCTGGACCGCGACGAGGTACTGGCGCATTTCCGCAGCAAAAAGGTGTTTGCGCACTGGGACGAGCAGGTGCTGCGCGACTACATCGAGCACGGCACGCACGACGCCGAGGGCCAGCGCGTGCTGAGCTTTGACCGCGATGTGGAAACCGCGATCTACAACACCCTGCCGCACAACCTCGAAGGCCTGCTCAAGCGCCATCCGCTCAAGTGCCCGGTGGCCTTTATCGGCGGGCATCAGTCGGCCGAGATGAAGCAGATCGGCTTAGGCCTAACCGAAAAAGTCACCAAGGGCCGCATCATGATGCTCGACGGCAGCCACCTGTTTCCGATGGAAAAACCGGTGGCCACCGCGGCGGCGATTGAAGCCGCCTTGCGCAACCTGATGTGAGCGGGCGAGGCGTTTACGCCGTCCAGGAAACCCAGCCCATCTGCGCCGTCACCAGCACCACCACACCGAAGACGATGCGGTACCAGGCAAACGGCACAAAGCTGTGGCTGGCGATGTAGCGTAGCAGCCAGCGAATGCACAGCCAGGCGCTGATAAAAGCAAACAGCAGACCGACGCCGAACATCGGCAGATCGGCGACCGACAGCAGCGCGCGGTCCTTGTACAGGCTGTACACGCCGGCACCTATCAACGTCGGAATCGCCAGGTAAAACGAAAAATCGGTAGCCGCCTTGCGCGACAAGCCGAGCAACATGCCGCCAATAATCGTCGCACCGCTGCGACTGGTGCCGGGGATCATGGCCAGGCATTGCACCAGACCGACCTTGAGCGCGTCCATCACGGTCATGGCTTCTACCTCATGAATGCGCACTGCAGAGGGATTATTTTTGTGCCGCCGCTCGGCCCACAAAATGATGAAGCCGCCAATGATGAACGTGCTGGCCACCACCACCGGCGTGAACAGGTTGGCCTTGATGGCCGCGCCAAACAGCAGGCCCAGCAGCACGGCTGGCAAGAAGGCAATCAAAACATTCAATACAAACTGCTGCGCCTGTTTGTCAGTCGGCAGCGCAACCACGGTGTCACGAATTTTTTGCCAGTAAACCAGAATCACGGCAAAGATGGCCCCGGTCTGGATGGCGATGTGAAACACCTTGGCTTTCTCATCATCAAACCCCAGCAGCGCGCCTGCAAGGATGAGGTGACCGGTTGACGAGATGGGAAGAAACTCTGTGAGACCCTCAACAATGCCCATGATGGCGGCTTTGACTAACAGTGCAATGTCCACGTGGGCTCCTGAAATGTGGGCTTGATTATCGCCGCTGCATACCCCTAAAATCAGGCCATGACCTTCCACTCCCCATCCGAAGCTAGCTCCCAATCACCTGTGCCCGCCGACAAAGAAGCCAAAACATCTAGCCAGCCTAGCAAGCCCAGCAACTTCTTGCGCCAGATCATCGAAAAAGATTTGGCCGAAGGTACCTACGCCAGCCGCACATGGGGCGGCAGCCCCGGTGACGCGGGCCATCACGCAGCGGGTCAGCCAGATGCGCAAAAAGTGCGTATGCGCTTTCCGCCTGAGCCCAACGGTTACCTGCATGTGGGCCATGCCAAAAGCATTTGCCTTAACTTTGGCCTGGCGCGTGAATATGGCGGCGTGTGCCACCTGCGCTTTGACGACACCAACCCCGAAAAAGAAGAGCTGGAGTACGTCAACAGCATCATTGAATCGGTCAAATGGCTGGGCTTTGACTGGTCACAAGCTGGCAACGATTTACCGTATCAGGCCAGCGATTATTTTGACTTCATGTACCGCGCGGCGGAGTACTTGATCGAATCAGGCAATGCCTATGTTGACGAGCAGACGGCTGATGAAATGAAGCGCAACCGGGGCGACTTTAACCACCCCGGAACCAACAGCCCTAATCGAGGCCGCACAGTTGCCGAGAACCTGGCGCGCTTTCGTGACATGCGTGACGGCAAGCTGCCAGATGGCGCCGCCGTGCTGCGCGCCAAAATCGACATGGCCTCGCCCAACATCAACCTGCGCGACCCGGCCATCTACCGCATCAGGCGCGCGCACCACCACAACACCGGCGATAAATGGTGCATCTACCCGATGTACACCTTTGCTCACCCGGTTGAAGACGCGCTGGAGCAAATCACCCACAGCATCTGCACGCTGGAGTTTGAAGACCAGCGCCCGTTTTATGACTGGCTGCTCGACCGCCTGGCTGAAGGCGGCTTGATAGCCACACCGCACCCGCGCCAGTACGAATTTGCACGCCTGAACCTCACCTACGTGCTCACCAGCAAACGCAAGCTCGCGCAACTCGTCAATGAAAAGCGCGTCAGCGGCTGGGACGACCCGCGTATGCCCACCCTAGTCGGCCTGCGCCGCCGTGGCTACACGCCCGAAAGCTTGCTGCTGTTTGCCGAACGCATAGGCGTGACCAAGAGCGACAGCTGGATCGACTACAGCACACTAGAAGGCGCGCTGCGCGACACACTCGACCCCATCGCCCCACGCGCCATGGCGGTGTTAGAGCCCATCAAGCTGGTGCTGACGAATTGGGATGAAGTGATGGGCGCAGGAAAGCTCGACGACTGCAGCGCCCCAGTTCACCCGCATCACCCCGAACAAGGCAAGCGCAATTTCAAAATCGGCAAAGAAGTCTGGATAGAACGCACCGACTATGAAGAGACACCACCCAAAGGTTTCTTCAGACTTTTCCCGCCGAAGGTCAATCCTGACGGCTCCACGTCCCCAGGCAACAAAGTCCGCCTGAAATACGGCCACGTCATCGAATGCCTAGGTGCCACCAAAGACGCAGCAGGCAACATCACCCAAGTGCAAGCCGTGCTGATACCCGACACCAAAAGCGGCACGCCAGGCTCGGACGCCGTCAAGGTCAAAGGTGTGATTACCTGGGTCGGTGTGAGCGATGCAGTGCAGGCCGAAGTGCGGCTGTACGACAGGCTCTTCACAGTCGCGCACCCCGGTGCAGGCGACAACGACTTTTTGCAAGAACTGAATGCCGAAAGTTTGAAAACCGTGATGGCGTATGTAGAGCCTTCACTCGCTGATGTGCCCGCAGGTACGCGCTTTCAGTTTGAGCGGCATGGGTACTTTGTGACGGACTTGGTTGATCACAGCGCGGGGAAAGCTGTGTTTAATCGGGTTACGGGGATGAAGGACAGCTGGGGCAAATGATGCACAGCATTCGCTTCAATCTGCTGGTAGTGCTGACAGAGCATTTGTCCGACCGGGAAGACAACTTGCGGCTCTGTCGCATTAGCTGAAATTCAAAAAAACAACACGCTACCTGTAGTGTCTTAAGCTGATAAACACACTACGTATAGTGTGTCGTGAAAGCGAAAAACCGTTAATGCGACAGAACCCCGGACTGCGCTGCCTCAATGCCGCACAAGGTGCCGGCGGCTTGCCGGGCGTGGGCAAGCGCCATGCTGTTTGCGAAACTCACGCGGCTCAATGGCAGCCTGTGACCACAGGCCGCGGCCTGATGCCTTGGCCTGGGTTTCTTCAGTTGCATAGGGACCGAGGTTGCGGCGGTAGTGGTAGCTCCAGGCGTGGCCGTTCACCACCATCCAGCGGCCCACATCGTCACCATCCAGGGTCACAGTGGCCAATATGCGGTCATAGTCGTCCCTGGCGCGGGTGTTGAGCTGCACGGTTTTAAATTTCACACGCTGCGTCAATGCGGCAGTGGCCTGTTTGCCCCAGGCTTGGCAGGACTCCGGCGCATCAATGCCCTGTAAACGCACCTTGCGCGGCTTGCCGTGGGCTGATGTGCGTACCCAGAACGTGTCGCCATCAGTGACGCGGGTCACAACCCCGGTGTAGAGGCGCGCCTCGGCAGCCGTTGTGAAGACTTGCAGGCCAATCGCGGCAAGGGTCAGCGCGATGTACGCACGGTAGTTTTGAAGGGCCATTCAGAGTTAACGCTTTCCCAGTCAATAGGGGCTTACTCGTCCACCTTGCCGCGCAGGCTTTTGATCTCTGAGCGCTGGCTTTTGCCTTCCAGCCGCCGCTGCCGGGAGCCGTAAGTCGGCTTGGTCGGCCGACGTATTTTGGGCGGCGTGGCAACGCTGTCCACCACCTCTTGCAGCCGCGCTAGCGCATCGCTGCGGTTCATTTCTTGGGTGCGGTGCTGCTGCGCTTTCAATACGAACACGCCAGCGTCTGTGATACGGCTGTCGTTCAGGGCCAGCAGCCTTGCTTTGAGGTCTTCGGGCAATGATGAGGCATTGATGTCAAAGCGTAAATGGATGGCGCTTGAGACCTTGTTGACGTTTTGCCCACCAGCACCCTGCGCACGTATGGCGGTGCATTCAACCTCGCGCTCGTCAACCACAAAAAGAAGCTGCGTTGCCATGGCTCAGCGCCTGCCGAATCAGGCAGCTGCAGCCATGTCAGCCAGCGCGGCAATCGCATAGGCGTAGCCCTTGACACCAAAGCCCGCCATCACGGCCTTGGCCACGGGTGAAATGTAGGAGTGCTGACGAAAGGCTTCACGAGCGTGTACGTTGCTGATGTGCAGCTCGATCAGCGTCACGCCTGCGCCCTTGATGGCATCATGCAGCGCCACGCTGGTGTGGGTGTAGGCACCGGCATTGAGGATGACACCCGCCAGCGTTGCGGCAGCCTGCGCGCGGCCGGCTTCATGGATGGCATCAATCATCACGCCCTCGTGGTTGCTCTGGCGAAAGTCGAGCTTCAAACCATGGGTAGCACAGGCTGCTGCGCACAGCGCTTGAACATCGGCCAGCGTCTGCGCGCCATAAACCGATGGCTCACGCGCACCGAGCAGGTTGAGGTTGGGGCCATTGAGGACTAAAACTGTTTTCATTGCACTTCTCGTTGTCTGATTGAATTCGCAAGCTTTAGATGCGTAACTCGATTATCAGCCAGCCACCTCAACGCTTCAAACGAATTTGATTGGGCAGGGGTACCGAGCGCCGCAGCACGTCTTCACCCAGCCAGAGCGCCGAACGCCACGCGCGCTCTGCCACCGTAGGCAGCGGCATGGCCTGGTAGTCGTCATTGAAGACCTCAAAGCTGTAGTCACCACGGTAGCCCAGGTTGTGCAGCCTGGTGACCAGCGTGGCCAGCGCCTCGCTGTGAACGCCCTCACCCGGAAAAACACGAAAGTGCCTTGCCGTAGCGATACGCTCTTCAACTGACTTGATCTCGGTCCACATGAAGTCGGAGAGTTGCACCAGAAATACTTTTGACGGATCAAGCATGTCCAGCTCGTCAAGGGACGTGTTGCTGGCAAACATGTGAAACGAATCAAAGCCCAGGCCCAGGTTGGGCATGTCGGCTGCGCAAATAATGTCCCAGGCTTGCGGAAACTCGTTGATGGTGCGGCCCCATGACAGCGCTTCATAGGCGATTTTGATGTTCATCGGGATGGCCAGCATGGCCAACTTGCGCAGGTCGCGCACCAGTGCTTTGGGGTCGCTGGTGGCGTGTACCGAGGTTGACGAGCAAATCAAAAGTAGGCCGCAGCCGATTGCATGGCACATCTCGAGCATGGACTTGGCGATGTCGATTTTGTAATCATGCAGATGCCCGCTCAGGCCTTCAAAATCACGCAGCACCTGAAAGCCCGTCACCCGCAAGCCACTGGCGCGCACGGCGGCTACAGCGGCATCAATACCGTCGGGGTGACCGACCAGGTCAATAGCTGCCAGCATGATTTGCGTAAAACCGGCATCACGCACCGCCTTGAGCTTGGCCTCTAGTGGGCCAGCCAGGGTGATGGTGTCCATCCCGAAGTCATCAATATTTCCGCTGTAGTGGCTCATGCTGGCAAGCCTCTTACTTGGTCGACTGGTTGGCGTTATGAACCAGCTCAAAGCTCACGCTGCCCAGCCAGGTTTTGGTGAGAGCGCCACGGTCTTCGGTATGCACGCCACGCGACTCTACAAACTCGACACCGCGTTGGGTCAACTCCCTGACCGCGCCAAGAACATCCGCTGCGCCCAGGCCAATGCGTTGCAGGCCTTCGTCGTCGTCCACGTCAAGCACGCTCGGGTCTGGCTCTATCAGCTGAATATAAAAACGCGATGCAAGCGGGCCAGGGCTGCTCAGTATGCGGCCCTTGGGCAGAATGCCAAAGCGCTGCTCGGCAGGCAGGTCGATAAAACCAAACAGCTCGCGGTAAAACTCGGCCCAGTCTTCGGTACGGTCGTTGCCGATGTACTGCACCACACCAAAAAAATGCAGCCCAGCAACGGCGGGCGGCTTGGCATCGACGCTAGGGATGGGTACAAAGTCCACGTCGTAAATTGAGAACTTGTCGTAGCGGTCTACAAAATACAAACGGCTTTTACCCACGCCGTGAATGGCGGGAATGTTCAGCTCCATCACCTCCACCCGTGAAGGCACAGCCCAGGCACCGCGCTCCAGCGCGCGGCCATAGGCGGCTGCGGCATCACGCACGCGCAGGGCAATGGCGGCAATGACCGGCTTGTCGCTCCCTTCGCCGGCGGGCACAGCCTGCCCATGGGCATTGACGATGACATTAATGCTGCCCTGGCGGTACAGCAACACCTCACGCGAACGGTGCCGAGCAATCGGCCTGAAACCCATCATCTCCAGCACCTGGCCCAGCGCCTGCGGTTTGGAGGTGGTGTATTCAATGAACTCAATGCCGTCCAGGCCGAGCGGATTGGCGGTGTCAATAATCGCTTCGCGGTCTGCACTTGATGCGGATGGACTGGTCATGGCGTACCGAGCAGGTTGAGGTTGGGGCCATTGAGGACGAGTACGGTTTTCATAAAAGGCTTTCAAATATCTAAAGGCTCAACAACGCCTGCTTTGCATAATGTTGGGTGTCGTCACCACCACATCCGCATTCTGCGCACGCTGCCTCAAAGCATGTTCCATCACCACCAGGGCCAGCAGTGCCTCGGCAATCGGTGTGGCGCGTATGCCCACACACGGGTCGTGACGGCCCTTGGTCACGACTACGGCAGGGTTACCAGCCGTGTCAATCGACTGACGCGGTGTGCTGATGGAGCTGGTCGGTTTGATGGCAATCGACACCTCGAGGTCTTGCCCGGTACTGATACCGCCCAGCACACCGCCCGCATTGTTCGACAGAAAGCCTTGTGGCGACAGCGAATCGCCGTGCGTCGTTCCGCGCTGCGTCACGCTAGCAAAGCCGGCGCCAATTTCAACGCCCTTGACGGCGTTGAGGCCCATCATGGCGAAGGCGATGTCGGCGTCTAACTTGTCGTACACCGGTTCGCCCAAGCCGACGGGAACGCCGCTGGCCGTCACGCGAATGCGTGCGCCGCAGGAGTCGCCAGCCTTGCGCAAGTTGTCCATGTAAGCCTCCAGCTTTGACACGTCGGCTACTGGTGCAAAGAACGGATTATTGGGAACGTGATCCCACGACTCGAACGGGATCACCACGTCACCCATCTGCGTCATGCAGCCTTTGAAGGTGGTGCCGTATTTTTCTTTCAGCCACTTTTTGGCGACTGCGCCAGCGGCGACCGTGGGCGCTGTCAAGCGCGCCGATGCGCGCCCGCCACCGCGCGGGTCGCGCAAGCCGTACTTGTGCAGATAGCTGTAGTCGGCATGGCCGGGGCGGAAGGTCTCCAGGATGTTGCTGTAGTCCTTGCTGCGCTGGTCGGTGTTTTTTATCAAGAGGCAAATCGGTGTGCCGGTGGTCTTGCCCTGGTACACGCCGGAGAGGATTTCAACCGCGTCAAGCTCGCGGCGCTGCGTCACATGACGGCTGGTGCCGGGGCGGCGTCTATCCAGATCGGCCTGGATGTCAGCCTCGCACAAGTCCATGCCCGGCGGGCAGCCGTCAATCACACAGCCAATGGCCGGGCCGTGGGATTCACCAAAGTTGGTGACTGCGAATAGGGTTCCGAAGGTATTGCCGCTCATAGGGGGATTATCCCCGATGACTCCGTCTCGGAACGATGTGACGCCCGGAAAGTCAGCAAATCAACCTGAAGCGGCCTTACGAGCTTTGAGAAGCAGTCCTTTAACGTCGAAGTCAAGCCGCGTCAGAGCAACGGTGCCTGATTCGGCTCATCCTCAGCCGGCCAGTCGCGTATGTAGGCCTTGACGGGTTGCAGGGATTGAAATGATTGCTGAAATGTCATCCCCGGTATCATGCCATCGACACCCTATGAAGACTCAAAAAACAAATCAAATTGATGCCACCCGCTGGCTGGCCCTGAGCAGCCTGGGCGGGCTGATTGTGCTGGGCCTGGCTTGGGAAATGTGGCTGGCGCCCCTGCGGCCGGGCGGCTCGCTGCTGGCCCTCAAGGTACTGCCCCTGTGCATTCCCCTGGCCGGCATTCTGAAAAACCGCATGTACACCTACCGCTGGCTCAGCCTGATGGTCTGGCTGTATTTCACCGAAGGCGCAGTACGCGCCTGGAGCGACAAGCCGCCCGGCAACTACCTGGCGATGCTTGAAGTGCTGCTGTGCCTGCTGCTGTTTGCGGCCTGCGCCCTTCATGTGCGCTTGCGACTTAAAAATGCGCTTTCACCCGTACCCATCACTGAGGCTGTATGAGTGCATATCTACTCGATGTATTGAGAAAAATTACAGGCACCGCCCATGTGCTGTCTGAAGGCGATTTGACCGCCTGGGAACTGGACTGGCGCAAACGCTCGCGCGGCAAGGCACTGGCAGTGGTGCGGCCTGCCAATACGTTGGAGGTGTCCAGCATCGTCAAGGCCTGCGCTGCTGCAGGTGTCAGCCTGGTGGCACAGGGTGGTAACACCGGGCTGGTGGGCGGCTCGACACCTGATGCATCGGGCCAGCAAATCGTCTTGAGCCTGCAACGCATGAATGTCGTGCGCAACATCGACGCAGCCAATCTGACCATGACGGTTGAGGCCGGTTGCATCTTGCAAACGCTGCAAGAGACGGCAGAAAAAGCAGGTTTTCTTTTTCCGCTCAGTCTGGCTGCAGAAGGCAGTTGCACCATAGGCGGCAACCTGGCGACGAATGCTGGCGGCACGCAGGTGCTGCGTTACGGCAATGCGCGAGAACTCTGCCTGGGCCTTGAAGTGGTCACGGCGCAGGGCGAGATTTGGGAAGGCCTGTCGGGCCTGCGCAAGGACAACACCGGCTACGACCTGCGCGATTTGTTCATCGGCAGCGAAGGCACGCTGGGCATTGTCACTGCGGCCACCATGAAGCTCTATCCCATGCCGGCAGCGCAGCTAACTGCGTGGGCGGCCGTGCCGTCGATGCAACACGCCGTGACCCTGCTGGGTCTGGCGCACCAGCACCTGGGCGCAGGCCTGACGGGTTTTGAAGTCATGGGCCAGTTTGCATTGAGCCTGGTGGATAAACACTTTCCGCAGCAGCGCGTTCCGCTGTACAAAGACACACCGTTTTGCGTTCTGCTTGAAAATTCAGACCACGAATCCGAAAGCCATGCGCGTGAGCAGTTCGAGCGGCTGCTTGAAACCGCGATGGGCCAAGGCTGCGTGACAGATGCAGTCGTCGCCGAAAACATCGCTCAAGCCCATGCGCTGTGGCACCTGCGCGAGAGCATCCCAATGGCGCAGGCTGAGGAAGGCCTGAACATCAAGCACGACATTTCAATCGCGGTGTCGCGTATTCCTGAATTTGTAGCCACTACTGACGCGCTGCTTGAAAAAGCAATCCCCGGTGTACGCCTCGTCAACTTCGGCCACCTCGGCGACGGCAACCTGCACTACAACGTGCAGGCACCGGCCAATGGCGATGCGGCGGCGTTTCTGCGCGATGAAGAAGAAAACATCAACACCATCGTGTACGACTCGGTGGCGCGTTTTGACGGCTCCATCTCGGCAGAGCACGGTATCGGCAGCCTCAAGCTCGACAAACTCGAACACCATAAATCGCCAGTAGCCATGGGCATGATGCGCGCCATCAAGCAGGCGCTGGACCCGCAGAATGTGATGAACCCGGGGCGGGTGCTCCGGGCATAATTAAATTTTCACCTGCTTCCTTCCTTTCCCATGATGTACCCCATCCGCTCCCAATACGAAGACTTCATGCGCCACGTAGACACGCACGGTGTCTTCAAGGCCGACCGCACCGGCACGGGCACTAAAAGCGTTTTTGGCTACCAGATGCGCTTTGACTTGAACGAAGGCTTTCCGCTGGTCACCACCAAAAAGGTCCACCTGCGCTCCATCATCCAGGAACTGTTGTGGTTTCTCACCGGTTCTTCCAACAACAACTGGCTGAAAGAGCGCGGCGTGAAGATTTGGGACGAATGGGCACGCGAAGACGGCGACCTGGGTCCGGTGTATGGCGTGCAGTGGCGCAGCTGGCCGACCCCCGAGGGCGGCCACATCGACCAGCTCGCCGAGGTCATCAAGACCCTCAAGAGCAATCCCGACTCACGCCGCATCATCGTCAGCGCCTGGAACGTGGCCGATCTGTCAAAAATGGCGCTGATGCCCTGCCACGCCTTCTTCCAGTTTTACGTTGCGCCCGCCACCGAGCCTAGCGGCAAAGGACAATTAAGTTGTCAGCTCTACCAGCGCAGCGCAGATATCTTTCTGGGTGTGCCCTTCAACATTGCCAGCTACGCGCTGCTCACGCACATGGTGGCGCAGCAGTGCGATCTGGCGTTGGGCGACTTCATCTGGACCGGCGGCGACTGCCACATCTACAGCAACCATGCCGAACAGGTCGCGCTGCAACTGAGCCGCACGCCCTACCCCTATCCGACGCTCAACATCAAGCGCAAGCCTGATTCGATCTTCGACTACGAGTTTGACGATTTTGAATTCCTCGACTACCAGCATCACGCCGGAATAAAAGCTCCCGTAGCGGTGTGATTTGACGTGACCCGTATCAACATCATCTTCGCCCGCGCCACCAACGGTGTGATCGGTCGCGACGGCGCCATGCCCTGGCACCTGCCGGAAGACCTTGCGCATTTCAAGCAGCTCACGCATGGCTGTCCGGCCATCATGGGCCGCAAAACCTGGGACTCGCTGCCGCCGAAATTTCGCCCGCTGCCCGGCCGCGTCAATATCGTGATCACCCGCCAGGGCGACTGGCAGGCCGAAGGCGCGCAGCGCGCCGCCAGCCTGGAAGCTGCGCTGCAACTGGCCGGGCCGGCGCCCGAGGTCTGGGTGATCGGTGGCGCGCAGATTTATGCGCAGGCCGAACCGCTGGCCAGCCGCGCCGAGATCACCGAGATCGCCCAGGACTATGACGGCGATGCTCATGCACCCGTGCTGGACGCCGCCTGGCGCGAAACCGCCCGCAGCACCCACGTTGCCAAAAGCGGCCTGCCCTACAGTTTTGTCACGCTGGAACGCCCATGAAAATCGCGACCTGGAATGTCAATTCACTGACCGTGCGCCTGCCGCAGGTCATCGCCTGGCTGACTGCCAATCCGGTTGATGTGCTGTGCCTGCAAGAACTCAAACTCAGCGACGAAAAATTTCCCGTCAAGGAAATTGAAGCGGCAGGCTACCACAGCGCTTTTTTCGGCCAGAAGACTTACAACGGTGTGGCCATACTGAGCCGTACCGAGCTGGGGCCAGCGCGCGATGTCGTCAAAAACATAACCGGCTTTGTCGACGAACAGTCCCGCGTGATTGCCGTCACATTAGACACGCCGCAAGCTGAAGTGCGCGTGGTCAATGGCTACTTCGTCAACGGCCAGGAGCCGGGCAGCGAGAAGTTTGTCTACAAGATGAAGTGGCTCGATGGCCTGCGTGCGGCACTGCGCGCAGAGCTGGCCGCGCATCCACGCCTGGTGCTGTTGGGCGACTTCAACATCACGGTAGATGACCGCGACAGCTATGACCCGGTGGCCCTGCGCGAAACCATTCATCACACCACCGAAGAACGGCACCACTTTCAGGGGCTGATTGAGCTCGGGCTGACTGACGCATTTCGCATGTTCGAGCAGCCTGAAAAAAGCTACTCGTGGTGGGACTACCGCGAGTTTGGGTTCCGCCGCAATCGCGGTCTGCGCATTGACCACATCCTGGTCAGCGATGCGCTCAAGCCCCATGTCAAAAGCTGTGTGATTGACAAGCTGCCGCGAAAAAACGAACGCCCTAGTGACCATGCACCGGTCGTCGCCGAACTCGATTTGCTATAACTTATATAGCTACTCACGCCCGTATTTAAAGGGCTAACCGGGGCGGGTTTTCAGGTTCTTCGACACAAATTCCCGGATTGACTACGACTGAAAAGCACGGGATACTTCAAAAAGTGGCGTTGAAATGCCTATCCTTTGAAAAATATTAAAACAATTCTTCCCGCAAATAACCGTAGCCATTGGGTTGGTGATGGCTTCAATGTGCGCCCGGTATTTGCGCAATTGGCATTTACGCAGGACATCAGCCCGTTTCTGATGTTCGACTATGCAGCCCCGCGCAAGTTTGAAGCAACTACCAACAAGCTAGGCGTAGGCCCCCATCCCCACCGTGGCTTTGAAACAGTCACCATTGCCTTTCAGGGTGAAGTCGAGCATGGGGATTCGGTGGGTAATCGCGGCGTAATTGGCCCGGGCGATGTGCAGTGGATGACGGCGGCCTCGGGCATTGTTCACGAGGAATTTTTATCGACTGAATTTTTAAAACGCGGCGGCGTGCTGGAAATGGTGCAGTTGTGGGTGAACCTGCCGTCCAGGCACAAAATGATTCCGCCGAAATACCAGCCGATTCTGAGCCAGGAAATTCCCGAGCTACAGTTGCCGGATGGTGCCGGATCTGTGCGCGTGATTGCGGGTAGCTGTGCCGGAACCCAAGGGCCTGCCAGTACTTACAGCCCGGTAAATTTATGGGTGATCAAGGTGACTGCGGGCAAGAGTGTGGAATTGATAGTGCCTGAGGGGCACAACAATATGCTGTTCATACGGCAGGGCAAGATCAAGTTGGGCGATGCAGTGTTGGGTAATGCGGAGTTGGCTTTGCTGGAAACAAGTGGTACGCAGATCAAGTTTCAGGCCGTGGAAGACAGCAGTGTGTTATTGATGGGCGGCGAACCGATTGCCGAACCTATCGCCGCTTCGGGCCCCTTTGTAATGAACACCGAGCAGGAAATCCGCCTGGCGATGATGGATTATCAGAGTGGACGCATGGGTCAGATGGCGGGGTAATTTTTTACGCAACGCAGCAGTTGAGATGAAATCTGGATTTTTAGAGGTGCCCATTACTCGTGCCTGTGGCAACGTGAGCGGCCAACTTCCGTCGCATATGTGACCCCGGATACGCACAACGCGCTAACCGGGGCGGATTTTCAGGTTCTTCGACACAAATTCCCGGATTGACTACGACTGAAAAGCACGGGATACTTAAAAAAGTGGCGTTGGGATTCCTATCCTTGCGCACACAGCATTGACATTGTTCATTTATGAATAATGTCAAGATCTGACCCCGCCAGATTTTCATGGTTGAATCAAACTGAGAGTGTCTTTTTTTGATTTTATGTTGCATGGTATCTATTCAATATAGACGAACAGTAAAGGGATAAAAATGGAACGGTTACTGATCAACATGGCAATCGTAAAAGTCAACTGGGACAACTCTGGTTCAGATCTTCTCGAAAACTACATTCCCTTACTTGGGCACGTATTGTGGGAATACAAGGAGAAAACGGTATCACTCCAAGAGATTCGAACTCACTTCCGAGAAGTTGCAGAATTTGAAATTCCAATTGCCGCCATTGGCGCATTAGTTAAGCGAGCCACAAAAAAGTATGGGTTTCTAGTTCGACAGCAAGACGGAACATTCGAAATTAGCCGTGAAAAATTACCCGAGCAGCGGTACCGTGAAAAGCGCGATTTGGAATTAAGAAAATACCATGCGTTACGTAATTCATTCGTCCAGTTCTGTACAACTAACAATGTAAAGCCGCCAAGTATTGAGGAAATTGACACATCTTTTTTCAACGTCTTGTACGATGTAGCGCCTTCTTTAGTTTCTAGTTCGGGAGTGCAACCACCTATAAGTGGTGGCCAACCTAGCAAAGAACCCGAATCCGTCAGGGCGCTTGTAGCTAGATTTGTTGTTTTTTCCTACGAAAATGATCCTGCATCATTTGAAGCAATTGAATCTTTTGTGCGCGGTGCAATGCTTACCGAAACTTTTTATTACAGCGCACCAGATGCAATTACTCAAAAGATGCGCGATGTGGTTGTATATTTCGATACGGGTTTCATATTGAGAGTCCTTCAACTCTGTGAGAAAGGGATAGCTGAGCCTTGCATAGAGCTTACGCAAATCCTTCGTAGAATGAACGTAAAGATGCGCTGTTATCGAGATACATATAACGAGGTTCATCGAATTCTTCACGCGGCCGCCAGTCAACTGAAAAGCGGACGCCGTCTGATGCCAAATCATCCTGGCGATGTATTTGATTTTTATAACTCCATCGGCGCTAAGCAGTCTGACGTAGAGCTAGATATTGCCATGTTAGAGACATCGTTGAAAAAGCTCGGCGTGCTGATAGAGGAGCGCCCTTTACATGTGATGGAGTTAACAATAGATGAAGCGAAACTATCCAAATACATTGATGAAGTGTTGCCGGGACAAACTGATACGGCGAGGCAACACGATATCGATTGTCTAACTTCAATATTTCGACTCAGATTAGGTCGCGTTCAACCATTCCTTGAATCTTGTGTTGCAATATTTATAACAACAAACGTGAATTTGGCGCGCGCATCAGCTCGTTTTTTTAACAAGGAAGAGGGTGTTTCCAATGCGCCAGTTTGTATGTCTGATCAAGTATTTACCACACTTGTTTGGCTGAAATCAGTCAACAAACTGCCAAGCTTGCCTAAACATCTTTTGGTAGCCAACTGTATTGCAGCAACACAGCCAAGTGACAAACTGTGGCACGAATATATTACCGAAGCGAATGCACTTCACATCAATAAACAGATTAGTGAAGAAGACTATGCGGTGCTAGTACACAGTCTGGAAGCGCGCCATCATTTGATGGATTTTATCATTGAGTCGGGCGAATTTATACACGGCACAGTCAAGGATATATTGGGGCGCGCACGCACCACTTACACGAAGGAAGTTTTTGAACAGTTGCAGGCTGTTGAGCGCAGCTCCAGAAATCAACGCCAGAAACTCACTTCTTTGATCCAAAGCGTTTCGAGTTTTTCTTTAATAATCGTGCGAATTATTTTGCTGGTGCTGTGGGTGGCTTTAATTGGATATGGATTATTCGTAAGTGCACCCAAGCCATTTACTTTATCAACAGTGTTTGATGTCGATGCATGGATATTTATACTAGTGGTAGTGGTTGGTATATTGAATCTCGTTTGGGGGGTGCGACTTATTGATTTTTGTAATCGTATATCTCAGGATTTTGGTAATAAGGTTGAAGACATTCTTCGCAGACTGCTTGTCGCATAACATTTCGAACCGTAATTAAAAATCAAAAGCAAAATCCGGGGTCAGGTCTCAATACTGTTCGGTTAGAGAGCAAAAAAATCCGGGTAGAGTAGAGAACAGCCTTGCGACAGCCCTCCCTCATCAACCTGTGCATGCAGTTTTGCGAGTTTTTGCTTCGCAAAAGCCCTGCCAACCCCAATTCCCGCACACGGCTTTCCGATGTTCTTCACGCTCTGCCCGTCCTGCACTACCCGGCGCATGGTCGAAACGGCGGCACATCTGGTCTACCACGTCATCCCGCATTTGCCGCGAACATCGGTCGGCACGGCGCCTACGTCGGCAACCGAAAAACTCTCAACCTCTGAGGCTACTTTTACTCTAAACCCAACTCCTGAATTTTGCGCGTGATGGTGTTGCGGCCAATGCCGAGCTTTTGTGCGGCTTCGATGCGCCTGCCACGTGTGCTTTGCAAGGCAGTCTGAATCAGCTTCGATTCAAAACGCCGCGTCAGCACATCCCACACGTCGCTGCGACCTGTCGCCAGCAAGGCCTGGACTTCCACTTCAAGGCCGACCTCCCAGTCCTGGCTGCCACCAACATCGGCTCCACCGGAAGGCAGGCCGCCGACTGGCGCTTCGGCTACGGGCATCGCAGCCGCAGAAATTTCTGCTGCAGCGATGGCGTGGCCGGATGGCGCTTCAACCCTTGCAACACCCGACGCGGCGACCGCCTTGCTGTGTTCAGGTGTGCTGCTCAGCACCTCGGGTGGCAGGTCTTTGGCCTCAATCACCTGCGCGGGTGCCATCACGGTCAGCCAGTGGCAAATGTTTTCGAGCTGGCGCACATTGCCGGGAAAGGCAAAGGTTGAGAGCTGCTGCAAGGCGGCATCTGAAATGCGTTTGGGCTCTACCCCAAGCTGCTTGGCGCTTTGCTGCAAGAAGTGGCGCGTCAGCATGAACACGTCCTCGCGCCGCTCGCGCAGCGCCGGCAGGCGCAGGCGGATCACGTTGAGGCGGTGAAACAGGTCTTCCCGAAAACCGCCTTCCTTGACGCGCTGCTCCAGGTCCTGGTGCGTGGCGGCAATCACGCGCACATTGGTCTTGATGGCGTTGTGGCCGCCGACGCGGTAAAAATTGCCCTCGCTCAGGACACGCAGCAAACGCGTCTGCAAGTCAAACGGCATGTCGCCGATTTCGTCGAGAAACAGCGTGCCGCCGTCGGCCTGTTCGAAGCGGCCGCGGCGCATGGTCTGCGCGCCGGTGAAGGCGCCGCGCTCATGGCCAAAGAGCTCGCTCTCCAGCAGGTCTTTCGGAATGGCTGCGGTGTTGATGGCGATAAACGGGCCGTTGGCGCGCGGCGAGTGCTTGTGCAGCGCGCGCGCCACCAGTTCCTTGCCCGAGCCGGATTCGCCGGTGATCATCACCGTCACCATGCTCTGGCTCAGGCGGCCAATGGCACGGAACACGTCCTGCATGGCGGGAGCCTGGCCGAGCATTTCAGGCGCGGCGGCCATGCGTTCTTCGGCGACTTCTTCGCGCTGGCTTTCTTCAACCGCGCGCCGAATCAGTTCCACTGCCTTGGGCACATCAAACGGCTTGGGCAGGTACTCAAACGCCCCGCCTTGAAAGGCCGACACGGCGCTGTCGAGATCAGAAAACGCCGTCATGATGATGACGGGCAGGCCGGGTAGCTTGGTTTTTACTTTTTCCAGCAGGTCAAGGCCCGAGCCTCCAGGCATACGGATGTCGCTCACCAGAATTTGCGGGCCGTCGTCTTCGGTAGCAAGCTCTAAGGCTGCCAGCACCTCACGCGGGTTGGTGAAGCTGCGGGTCGGCAGGCCTTCGCGCAGCAGGGCTTTTTCCAGCACGAAGCGGATGGACTGGTCATCATCTACGATCCAAATCGGCTTCATATATTTTTCACCTCAGGTCAACGACCAAAAAGCACGGGTTAAGGGAGCGGAATCAATATCTTGAAATCCGTGCGGCCCGGAACACTGTCACACTCGATCAATCCGTGGTGTTGCTGAACAAAAGTTTGCGCCAATGTTAGTCCCAGCCCGGAACCGCCTTCACGCCCCGATATCAGGGGATAGAAAATACGGTCTTTGATGGAGTCCGGCACGCCCGGTCCATTGTCGATGACATGCAATTCCAGTGCCAAGCGATAACGCTGCTTGCCGAAAGTGACCTGACGCGCAATTCGGGTCTTGAAAGTGATCTGCGCATCACCCGCTGCAATGCGCTCTGCCAGCGCGTGGGCGGCGTTGTGGGCGATGTTGATGACGGCCTGAATCATCTGCTCCCGGTCGCCCCGGAACTCGGGGATGGACACATCGTAGTCGCGCTCAAAGCGCAAACCCTTGGGAAACTCGGCCAGGATCAGCGAGCGCACCCGCTCACACACCTCGTGAATGCTGACATCGCCCACCAGGTGCGGCCGGCGGTGCGGTGCCAGCAGGCGGTCTACCAGCGTCTGCAGACGGTCGGCCTCATGGATGATGACCTGGGTGTATTCAGTCAGTTCCTTGTCGATCTCCATCTGCAGCAACTGCGCCGCACCGCGAATGCCGCCCAGTGGGTTCTTGATTTCATGGGCCAGGTTGCGAATCAGCTCCTTGTTGGCTTGGGCCTGGTCCATCAGGCGCTCCTCGCGGTCCTGCTTGACCTGCTGCTCAAGCGGCAGCAGCTCGACAATCGCCTCGCCTGCTGTGTCGGTCTGCGCCACCACCACATGCACCGGCATCGGTTCGCGGTTCAGCGGCCTGAGCCATGCGTCGTAACGCAGCGCCGCAAACTCGTTGCTGCCAGCGCCTTGCAGCGCGTTTTGCAGTATGTGCGGCTCGGTAAAGCAGTCAGGCAACTGGGAACCTTCGATGGTGCGGCGGGAGGTACCCAGCGCGTCTTCGAGGGCAGCGTTGGCGAACACGACCACTCCATCCGTACGCACCACAGCCACCAATGTGGCCAACAGGTCAAACGACTGGAAGCGAGGGGCGCTGGCAGCAGGTTCAGCAGCAAAAAAATTAGGCTTTTTCAAGCTTTCTATTTTGGCGCATTTTGGCGCAGAGCCCGGCCAGGAAGATTTTTTAATTGCTGACGGGCAGACGTGAAATCTCGCGCTTGAGGCCGGCAATATCGCTCTGGTTGCGGGCAATGCCTTCCTTGAGCCCGGCAACACGATCCAGGTAGCGCTGGTAGTTGCGGCCTTCAATGCCCTGCTTTTCAACCTCGCCGTTGTTGTACTCTTTTTGCTGCTCGGCCAGTTTGGTTTCGGTTTTTTTGAGTTCGGATTCGAGAATGATGCGTGAATCGCTGTCTCTGGCTTTTTGCTCAGGCCCGCCGTCGTTGCGTGAGCCCGATCCAGATGTGTTGCTCGATGCCACGCGCACGGCTGATTTTGAGGCGGGCGTGCCCTGCACCACAGTGACATTGCCACCCTCCATCGTTTTGCAACCGCGCTGCTGCGCTTCTTTGGCGTTGTTGATGTATTCAGGCGTTGTGCCGTTGGCACCAGCGCAGCGGAAAACCTGCGCGGTGGCTGGCGTGCTGATGAAAGGCGATAGCAATACGCTAACTAAGCAAGCTAAAGCGATCAACAGAAGTGGCGATTTCAAATGTTTGATGAAGTTCAAGGTTTGATTCATACATGACCCCTGATGCCCATGAAGGCTAGGACGGTCTGACAGTATGCGGCAAAGCCCCCAAAATGCAAAGTGTGGGGATTCAGACAGAGGCCGCCAACAAAAAAGGACAGCTTTCGCCGTCCTTTTTTCACCACACTGGGTTGTCTTTACAGGGAGTAGTACATGTCGTATTCGACGGGATGTACGGCCTGGCGGAAACGCGTGACTTCCTGCATTTTCAGCTCGATGTACGCATCAATCATGCTGTCGGTGAACACACCGCCTTTGGTCAGGAAGCTGCGATCGGTGTCGAGGTAGTCCAGCGCCTGATCCAGGCTGTGGCACACGGTCGGAATTTTTGCGTCTTCTTCGGGTGGCAGATGGTACAAGTCTTTCGTGGCAGCTTCGCCCGGATGGATCTTGTTTTCAACGCCGTCCAGACCAGCCATCATCAGTGCCGCGAAGCCGAGGTAGGGGTTCATCAGCGGATCGGGGAAGCGTACTTCAATACGGCGGCCTTTTGGATTGGCAACGTACGGAATGCGGATGGAAGCCGAGCGGTTTTTAGCCGAGTAAGCCAGCTTGACAGGTGCCTCAAAACCAGGAACCAAACGCTTGTAGCTGTTGGTGCCGGGGTTGGTGATGGCGTTCAGTGCGCGTGCGTGCTTGAAGATGCCGCCGATGTAGTACAGCGCAAAATCTGACAGGCCGGCATAGCCGTCACCGGCAAACAGGTTTTTACTGTCTTTCCAGATCGACTGGTGAACGTGCATGCCGGAGCCGTTGTCGCCCACGATGGGCTTGGGCATGAAAGTTGCCGTTTTGCCATAGGCGTTGGCCACATTGTGGACGACGTACTTGAGCAAAATGGTCCAGTCGGCGCGCTGCACCAGCGTGCTGAAGCGGGTGCCCATTTCATTCTGGCCAGCGCCACCGACTTCGTGGTGAAACACTTCAACCGGGATGCCCAACGATTCGAGAATCAGCGACATCTCGGCGCGCATGTCCTGCATGCTGTCAACCGGTGGTACTGGGAAGTAGCCGCCCTTGACGGTAGGCCTGTGGCCGCGGTTGCCGCCTTCGAGTTTTTTGCCCGAGTTCCACGGCGCTTCGTATGCGTCAACTTCAAAAAACGCGCCCGACATTTCATTGGCCCAGCGCACGCCGTCAAAAATGAAGAACTCTGGCTCTGGGCCAAAAAAGGCGGTGTCGCCCAAACCAGAAGCCTTGAGGTAGGCTTCAGCGCGCTTGGCAATCGAGCGCGGGTCGCGATCATAGGCCTTGCCGTCGGTCGGGTCGAGCACGTCGCAGCTCAGGAACAGCGTGGTTTCTTCGTAGAACGGATCAAGGTTGGCGGTATTGGCATCGGGCATGAGCAACATGTCAGATGCTTCAATGCCCTTCCAGCCGGCGATGGATGAGCCGTCAAAAGCGTGGCCCGAAATGAACTTGTCTTCGTCAAAGTGGGACACCGGCACGGTGACGTGCTGCTCTTTGCCTCGGGTATCGGTGAAGCGAAAGTCAACAAACTTGACTTCGTTTTCTTTCACCATCTTCATGACGTCTGCGACGGTCTTTGCCATCAAATTCTCCTGTTGCTGGGTGGTTGTTAAAAACTGTTTTCAAAAACGAGTGAATGCACTTTTTGTGCCAAAGCAAATACATCTTCAGCCGGTTGGCGCGCCCCCGATTGTGCCGTGAATTGTGCCGCCAAATTCGCCCCAAACTAGGCAGGCAGCTACAAGCAGTTGGAAACAGATGCAGATACGACTGAAATAGGGCATCCCATGAATGCACTATATCGGTGCATTTATGGGATGTTCTATATTGGTGCACATCAAGAACGCACTAATTCAGGGCCAAGTTTAAAGTCAAAGTGGGTCAAACCTGCCAGCAGCGCCGGGTAAGCCAGACCAACCGCATCGGGCATGCCCTTAACACCCAGCTCAATATGCCGCCCGTAGGTCGGGTGGTCAACGCTGGGCAGGCTGAACACCTTGATGCCAGCGTGCTTGGCCTCCAACTCCAGCATCAGCGGGGTCAGAGTGGCTTCCATAGAGCCAAACACGATGATTGATTTCTCGATGTACGCTGATTTTTGGTACAGATGCGGGTAAAGATTATCCAAAACCCACTCCATCATCGGCCAGGCCATGACTGGAAAACCAGGAATGAAGTGGACAGCCCCTGCCCCGGCTTTGCAGGTAAAACCCGGAATCTTGTTATACGGATTAAGAATCACATCCGCGCCAACCGGGAACACACCCATATTGAGCCGATGAATGTTGTCATGCCGATCCGCATCGAACGGCACGCCCTGCTCTTTGGCCGTGTCTTTCATGCGCTCGATAATCAGGGCTTTGGCCTCAGGGTGCAGGGCCAGCTCAATGCCAAGCGCTTTGGCCGCGCACTGGCGCGTATGGTCATCGGGCGTGGCCCCTATGCCACCACATGAAAACACCACATCGCCCGACTCACGCGCGCCCGCAAAGGCCCTGGCCAGCGTAGCGGTGATACGAGCCGGGTCGTCACCCACATAGTCGGCAAAAGCCAGCTGCAGACCGCGCGCGCCCAGCAGTTCGATGACTTTTGGCAGGTGTTTGTCAGCGCGTTTGCCTGAGAGAATTTCATCACCAATGATGAGGATTCCGAAGTGGGTGGTCATGGGAATAGTTGAAACGATTAAAAAGAATCGGGCTTGCTGCCCGGCGCGTCGAAGCCAGTGGACGACCCCGGAAAAGCAATGGATACGGCATCATTTTCTATTACCAGCGCATTGTTTTTTTGCCGCAGTTGCTCCAGCGCAGCCAGCGTGTAGTGCGCAAACCAGAGCGATGAAAAAGTAAACACCAGCGTGTAAAGCCAGATCGCCACCGGCACCAGAATCGGTGTCATGGCCACAAACATCGCGCCCGATGCCCAGATCAAACTCGGCGCAGCCACCAGGTAGCCACTGAGCACGCCAATGCCCAGCAACTGCATACGCTGCTCTTTTAAAATCTGCCGCCGCTCTTCGCTACTGGCGTGGTCTACCAATGCGTCGTAAGACATCACACGGTAAGTCAGCCAGCCCCAGATCAGCGGTGGCAGCACCAATATCAGCGGCGGAATCAGCCACAGCGGAATCGACAGCACCAGCGCAATCACCGCCAGCAGCGTCGAGCCCAGCGACCACAGCAGGCTAGCCAGCATCGAGCCACCTTTTTTGCGCTCCAGGCCTGGGAAGCGCCGCTCGGCCACCAGCGCTACCATGGCCGGTGTCATAAAAATCGCCACGAACAGCAGCGAGACAATCACAATTACCGGAATCGCCAGAAACAGCAGCAGCACAGGTGCCAGCACCAGCCGCAGTCTCGATAGGCCCAGCGTCTCCAGCCAGCGCACCATGCTGCCCACCATCTGGTAGCTGTCAAGATTGCCGCGCACCGCAGCAATCGCTCCTTCCCAGAAAAAGTAGCCCAGCCCCAAAGACAACGCCACCATGATGACCAGCGGCAGTATCGACAGCGCAATCACGCGCGGATGCAGGCAATACATCGCCGCGCGCCAGAAGGAGTCGAGGAGTTTGGTCATGGGTCTGAGGATAACGCGAATGCAATTACGATGTGGCATGGACTTTGTCAGCATCAACAACACGCAGCTTGAAGTCAAACAGATTGCCGGTAAAAGTGGCCTGGCAGCACTGGTTTTTTTGCACGAAGGCCTGGGCTCGGTCAGTCTGTGGACGCAGCGCGGGCTGGACTGGCCGCAGGCGGTGTGCGAAGCGACGGGGCGCGCGGGTCTGGTCTATTCGCGGCGTGGCTATGGGCGCTCTGACCCCGTGCCAGCCGGGCGCAATTTTCTGGGGGCCGACTACATGCACCGCGAGGCGTGGGAGGTGTTGCCCGCCCTGCTTGCGAAGCTGCAACTCAAAAACCCGGTGCTGCTCGGGCACTCGGATGGCGCAACGATTGCGTTGCTGTACGCCAGCCGCTTCCCGGTAGCGGCCTGCATCGCCATGGCACCGCATGTGCTGGTTGAAGACCTGGCTGTCAAGGCGATTACGCAGGCAAAAATAGCCTTCAAGTCCAACCGGCTGAGAGCGCGCTTGGCCAGGCATCACGCAGACGTTGATGGTGCTTTCTGGCAATGGAATGATGTGTGGCTGTCTGAAGCGTTCAGCCGCTTCGACATCCGGCCTGAATGCCGCGCCATCACCGCGCCCCTGCTGCTGGTGCAGGGCCTTGATGACGAGTACGGCACGCTGCGACAGCTTGATGAAATGGCCCTGACCACACCCCATGCGCAGCAGCTCAGGCTGGCTGATTGCGGGCACTCCCCACACCGCGACCAGCCCCAAAAGACGATTCAAGCAATGGCTAACTTCCTGAAAACGACAAACTGACTGCTATTCAGGGCGCTTCTAGAAATTCAGATTTTCGGGATGAAGTGCAAGGCGCGTGTCGCATCGCCCTTTGGGCTCATGCGAGGGTCGCGCAGGAACCGGAACGTACTTCAGGTACGTGAGGATTGCGAGCACCGCGCAACGCGGCAATTCGCCCGAAAAATGAATTTATAGAAGTGCCCTTAAGTCGCTTGCCGTCAGCCAGCGCCATTGACCGGGTTTTAAGTCTTCAGGCAAGGCCAGCTCGCCTATGCGTGAGCGGTGCAGGCCGCCCGAGCCGCCCTCACCTTCAACCCGATTGCCGACCGCCGCAATCATGCGCTTGACCTGGTGGTATTTGCCCTCGGTCAACGTCAGGCTCAGAGTGTTGTCGCCGGTCTTGATGCAAGCCGCCGCACGAACCGGTTTCGGGTCGTCGTCCAGCACCACACCGCTTAAAAGCTTTTGAATCTGCTTGTCATCCAGCGCATGTTTGGCGGTAACTTCATAGACCTTGGGTACGTGGTGCTTGGGCGAGCTCATGCGGTGAATGAACTTGCCGTCATCTGACAGCAGCAGCAGGCCAGTGGTGTCCTGGTCCAGCCTGCCGACGGCCTGCACACCGGCAGCCGCACCGCCACCGCGCTGGCGAATCGGTGCCGGCAGCAGCGTGTAAATGCTGGGGTAGGTGCTGGGCTTTTGCGAGCACTCGTAGCCCGCAGGCTTGTGCAGCATCAAATAGGCTTTTTCAAAATACTGCCAGGCCACGCCCTGCACCGTAAAGTGCAACGCCTCTGCTTCAAACGGCATGGCAGACTCGGTACACGCCTGCCCTGCTACCGACACAAGGCCCTGCTGGACCAGCCCCGCACAAACACGCCGCGTGCCAAAGCCCTGGGAGAAAAGAATGTCTTGAAGTTGCATGCTTGCCATGGGGCTATTGTCTGCTGGGGTTGCGAAGCATGAGCGCCGTGTAATTTGCAAACAAAAAAAAGGACTCCGTAAGGAGTCCTTTGCCGGGCGCACCAAAGCGTCAGGCTTTTTTCGGTGCTGCCTTGGCTGAGGCCGGTGCGGTCTTGCCGTGTTTTTCGATCAAGGCCCGTGCGGTGTCGAGCAGCTTGCGGCCGTCAAAACCACGCTTGTCCATGTCTTGCATCCACTCCACTTCAACCAAAGCGGCCTTTCGTCTGAACTCTTGGGCATCTGTGACCGGGATGGTGTAGATGGTGTTCTTGCGGTCAACTGCTGACTGCCGGCCGGCAATGTCACCGGTCTGCTGCACCTTGCCCAGCCAACCCGAGGTCGCCAGGCCGGAGTTGTTGTCGATGATCTTTTTCAAATCGGCGGGGAGCGAGTCGTACCGGGCCTTGTTCATGGTCATCACGAATGTGGCGGTGTACAGCGCCCCGGCCGCGGGTTCAAACTCGCTGTGGAACTTGGTGAGTTCGTTCACCTTGACGGCAGGAACCACTTCCCATGGGATCGCCGCGCCATCAATGGTGCCTTTGGACAGGGCGTCGGGAATACCTGGCAGCGGCATGCCCACCGGAATGGCGCCCAAGTAGCCCAGCATCTTGGTGACCTGGCGCGTGGGGCCGCGCATTTTCAGGCCTTTGAGGTCGGCCGCGGTCTTGATTTGTTTGTCTTTGGTGTGGAACATACCGGGACCATGCACATGCAGCGCCAGCACGTGCGTGTCCTTGAACTCATCGGCGGCCATGGTTTGCACATACTCCCAATAGGCTTTGGAGGTCGCCTCGGCATTGTTCATCATGAAGGGCAGCTCAAATACTTCCGAACGCGGAAAGCGGCCGGCCGTGGTGCCAGGAAGCGTCCAGACAATATCGACCACCCCGTCCTTGGCCTGGTCATACAGTTGCACGGGTGTGCCGCCCAGTTGCATGGCAGGGTAGGCTTCAAACTTGATGCGCCCGCCGGACTCGGCTTCAACCTTGGCCATCCAGGCCTTGTGCATGTTCAGCCAGACGTTGGACATCGGTGACATGAAGGTATGAAACTTGAGAGTGACGGTTTGCTGGGCAAGGCCGCTCAAGGCGGGCGCGCCCAAGGCCACCGCAGCGGTAGATTTGAGTAACGTGCGTCTTTGAATCATGGATGGCTCCGAGAAGTTGATAGAGCTAGGATAACGGAAATCCGGCACAGGGGGGGGGGACGGGATTTACCCTCACGTGATGTGTTTCACGAGCCACAGCGAGATGCCGGGGAAGAACAGCAGCAGCAGCGTACGAAACACATCGCTGATCAAAAACGGCATCACGCCCTTGTAGCTCTCGGCGATGGGCACATCTTTGGCCATGCTATTGACGACATACACGTTCAGCCCGACCGGTGGCGCCAGCAAGCCAAAGCCGACCGTCATCAACACCATGATGCCAAACCAGATGGCCACCGATTCTTTGGGCATGCCGAAGTCAAGGCCGATGATCATCGGGAAGAAGATGGGAATAGTGAGCAGGATCATCGACAGTTCGTCCATCACGGAGCCCAGCACCACGTAAAACAGCAGGATCACCGACACCACCACCAGCGGCGACAGGCTCCAACCATGCACCAGATCGGCCAATTTGCTGGGTACTTGGGTCAGCGCCAAGGCGGAGTTCATCAAGTCCGCCCCGATGAAGATCATGAAAATCATGGCCGAGGCTTGCGCCGTGGCATAAAAGCAGTATTTAAGCTTCCGATAGGTCAGCTCGCGCTTGAGCAGGGCCGCCACAAAGGTTGACGCCGAGCCCACTGCGGCCCCTTCCGTGGGGGTGAACAAGCCAGCGTAAATACCACCAAAGACGATCAGAAACACAAGCGCGATGGGTACGATGCCCAGCATCGCCTTGGCGGTGATCTTTTCCGTGACCACGTCGTTTTCTGGCGCATGGCCAGGAACGAGCCGCACATAGATGGCGATGGCAATCATGTAGCCCAGCATCGCAATGATGCCAGGCACCATGGCGGCCGCAAACAGCTTGGCGATATTTTGCTCGGCCAAAATGGCATAGATGACCAGGGGCACCGAGGGTGGTATCAAAATGCCCAGCGTGCCCCCGGCAGCCAGGGTGCCAGTGGACAGCCGCCCCGAATAGCCATGGCGCTTCATTTCGGGCAATGCCACCGAGGTGATGGTGGCCGCCGTGGCCACCGAAGACCCGCAGATGGCACCAAAGGCCGCACTGGCCAGCACGGCGGCCATGGCCAAGCCGCCCTTGAAGCGCGACATCACCGCACTGGCGAAGCCAAACAGGGCTTTTGAAATACCGCCCTGCGTGGCGAAATTTCCCATCAAGATGAACAGCGGAATGACGGACAGGTCGTAGCTGGCGAAACGGGCAAAGGCCTGCGTGTTGAGAAAGTTGCTTAAAGGCCCCCAGCCCGCCTGGGCGACATAGCCAACGCAGCCTGCGATAAACATGGAAATGGCAATCGGCACACGAATAACCATCAGCGCCAGCATGATGGCAAAAATCATCAGCGTCAGCATCAGTGGGCTCATGGCTGCACCTCGTCGCCAAGACCGTAGCAGCCTTGCCATAGTCCTATGACTGCCGTGAGCGCAAGGGGCGGAACTATTGCCCCGTACACAATCCATTCCGGGAAACCCAGCATCATCGTGCCTGACTGGGTGTTAAACGCGTTGAGGCCACCCACGCTGGTGCGCCAGGCCAGTACGGCCATGCTCAGTCCCAGCAGCAGGGCACCCAGCCGGTCAAGGCCAGCATTGGTTTTTTCGCTGGCTTTGGCGGTAAAGAAGTCAACCATGATGTTGCCGCGCCGCAGCTGGCACCAAGGCAAAAAAAGCGCGATGGCGGCACCTGCGGCGACACCCGTCAGCTCAAAATCGCCAACCAGTGTCACGCCAATCGTGTTGCGGCCGATCAGGCTGGCGCAGGTCATCAGGGTGATGGCGGTGAGCAATAGGCCCGCCAGAATGGCGCAAAACTTCGCCAGTGATTCAAGAATGCGCAACAGGAGTCTCCGTTTTTTCCCACACGTCACGAATTGACGCTGGCGTAATTCTAGGCGGCGTTCCTGGCCATTCACTTGCAGTGAAATCGGCGTGGTTCAAAACTGGGTAACACTTTTTCGGGTGGCCATCGGTTGAGTCATAGGCAAACCATCCAAGAGTTTTTGGGGTCAGAGCCCAAATTCGCCGAGCCTACGGCTCGCCCGGAGGGCGCGGTGCGATGCACCGCAGCGAAATTGGTGTCTGACCCCAATAACTCTCAAAAACGGCACTTTTTGAACCACTCCGCTTTTCTCAGGAAAAGTCAATAAATCATCCGATCGTCAGTGCGACACCCCATCCCGCCGCAGCACCTTAACCAAGGTCAGCCACAAAATGTGAATATCAAACGCCAGCGACTGACGCTGCAGGTACTCTGCATCCAGCTTCACCTTGTCCGGGATCGGCAGCTCATCGCGCCCGTTTATTTGCGCCCAGCCGGTCAGCCCGGGCAGCAACTCATGCACGCCTGACTGGGTGCGCAGCGCAATCAGGTCGTGCTGGTTAAACAGCGCAGGACGCGGTCCGACAAAGCTCATGTCGCCAACCAGAATGCTCCAGAGCTGCGGCAGCTCATCCAGGCTGCTCTTGCGTAAAAAGTTGCCCATCGGCGTGAGATGCGCCCTGGGGTCGGCCAGCAAATGCGTGGCCACCGCAGGCGTGCCAACGCGCATGCTGCGAAACTTGGGCATCTTGAATAGCTTGTTGTGCCGCCCCACGCGGTCTGACCAATACAAGGCCGTTCCGACAGAGGTCAGCCGCACCGCCACCGCCACCAGCAACACCGGGATGACCAAAATCACAGCGGCCGCCAAGGCTAGCAAAAAATCAAAAACCCGCTTCACGATGGGTACGACTCCAGGCGTGGTTCAAAACCGTGTAACACTCTTCGTGTGGCCATCGATTTAGCCATGGGCAAAGCGTTCAAAAGTCACATTATCAGTGTTACCTAAAAGCGGCGCTTTTTGAACCACGCCGAAGTAATGGTATTTGCTACACCAACTGCCGGTCTTCTGCGCCGCTTTATCGAGCGCCATGCCAACCCAACCGCAGGGATACTCGGGCTGAGAGCGGGTTGAATGTCCTACCCGCATTACAGTTGACGTTGACGACACGCAGTCACATCAAGCAATCACACTGCTGACGGGGCTAACGGTAATTTCAAATTCAGAAAGAAGTGCACACTATGAATCTGCCAGATCGCGACGGAGACGGATACCTCACCGACATGGGCGCGTGGACCGAGGAGATTGGCCGGGCCATGGCCGATGCGGACGGCTATGAACTCGATGACACCAAATGGGCGCAGATCATCAAGGCGCGCGACTACTACGAAGAGTTCAGCAGCGTGCCCCCGATCCGCAAGTTTGTAAAATACCTGAACGAGGAGCAAAACGCCGTCTTCAAACTCTGGATGACCGGCCCGATGAAACCGATCACCAAATACGGCGGTTTGCCCAAGCCTACGGGCTGCGTCTGATCACTTTTTCTTGGTCACTTCCTAGCCTCGTTGTGCCATCCAAAACACTGCCGATTTCATCCCTGCCACCGTCATCAGCAGTGAGCCGAGCACATGTGCGGTTGCAGTGACCACGGCCAGGCCGTAGCGCGCCTGCATCAAAAACACGACGACCTCTGCTGAAAATGTTGAGAAGGTGGTCAGCCCGCCCAGAAAGCCGGTGATGAGCAGCAGGCGCCAGAAGGGGTCGAGGTGCGGCATGGCCTGGAAGGTGGCGATGCAGATGCCTATCAGGTAGCCGCCTATCAGGTTGGCTGCCAGCGTGCCCCAGGGGATCACGCCGCCGGGTGTCAGCCACAGGCCGAGGCCCCAGCGGGCCAGCGCGCCCAGGGACGCGCCTATGCAGATGGCAATGAAGGGTAGTAGTACAGATGTCAGTGAAGGCATGGCGGTTGCAGCTTGGACGCTGTGTGGCTGTAATTTTGCTTTTCTCTTTTGGCAGGACAATCAAGCCATGACTTTAACCGTGCCGCCAGCCGATGCCATCGCCAGCAGGGATGGCAAGCCAGACAAGCGCTGGCAATTCTGGATAGACCGGGGCGACACGTCCGCCGGTCTAAACTCGCCTTTTCGAAATTAATGCGACAGAACCGACAAAACCCCGTCACATCGAACCAATTTTTCCATTCTGACCCTTTTACCCATTCCCCACCATGTCTACTTTTGAAATTGAAGGCGGCGTCGCCTTGAGCGGCACTGTGCGCGCTTCTGGCAACAAAAACGCAATTTTGCCCATGATCGCTGCGTGTATTCTGACGGACCAGGAGATGATTCTGGACAACGTGCCAGACATTATCGACGTGCGCCACATGCTTGAAGTCATCACCGAAATCGGTGGCAAGGTGGAACGTAGCGGCGAGCGTGTCAGCATCCACGTTGCCCAGGTAAAAACCAGCGAACTCGGGCGTGAGCTCTGCAACAAGGTGCGCTCCTCCATCATGTGTGTGGCGCCATTGCTGCACCGCACGGGCAAGGCCAAGCTGCACCCGCCGGGGGGTGATGTGATTGGTCGGCGTCGGCTGGACACGCATTTTTACGGCCTGAAAAAGCTCGGCGCAAGCGTCCAACTCAATGGCAGTTACGAGTTTTTCCTGGCCGGGCCATTGACCGGGGCTGAGCTGTTTTTTGACGAACCTTCGGTCACCGGAACAGAGCACATCCTGATGGCCGCTGTCGTCAGCGCGGGCCACACCTTGATTCGCAACGCAGCCTGTGAGCCCCATGTGCAGGACCTGGCGCATATGCTCAACGCCATGGGCGCCCGCATCACCGGCATTGGCAGCAACCAGCTCAGCGTCGAAGGCGTGTCCTCGCTGAGCGGCACCACCCACACGGTTTGCCACGACCACGTTGAGGCGGCCTCGTACCTCGCACTGGCGGCGGCCACGGGCGGCGAGATACGGGTTGAAGGCACTGACCTGCACGCCTACTGGATGTGCCACCGCGTGTTTGAAACGCTGGGCGTAAAGATTGAGCTGCACAAAGACCACATCTACCTGCCTGGCAATCAGCAAATGCGCGTGACCCGGGATTTTGATGGTGCCATTCCGGTGATTGCCGACGGCCCCTGGCCGCAGTTTGCGACAGACCAGATGAGCTGCATGATCACACTGGCGACCCAGGTCGAAGGCAATGTGCTGTTTTTTGAAAAGATGTTCGAGTCACGCCTGTACTTTGTCGACAAACTTATCGCAATGGGAGCCAACGCAGTGGTGTGCGACCCGCACCGGGTGGTGATCAGTGGACGCTCCCAATTGCGCGGCACCACCCTGACCTCGCCGGACATCCGCGCGGGCATGGCCCTGCTGGGCGCCGCTCTGTGTGCCACCGGCAAGTCGACAGTGCAAAACGCCAACATGATCGAGCGCGGCTACGAGCGCCTGGAAGAAAAGCTGCTCAGTCTGGGCGCACGCATTACCCGGCGCGCGAACTAAAAAAATCGATCTACTCCGCTGGCGCGGCCAGACTGTGGTGGCCAAGGCTTGCAGTGACGGGTTCAATCACCAGGCGCTATCCTCCACAGAGTAGCCAAGGCGCGGCCCTTCATGGCCTACCCGGTCGATGACCGAGAGCACCATGGCATTGAGGCCATGGCCAGCCGACGAACGGGCCGCTACCAGCATCACTTTTTGGTGACTGGTGTGGAACACCCACTGCGTCCCGTAGCGCCGCCAGACGGCCCAGCGCGTGGCCAAGCCAGCAACCACATCGGTCTGCAGGAGCAGACGGTAGTCGCCACCCGCCTGCGGGCTCAGTCGTGCGGTGAAGACCGGCACCGGGTCCGCTGGCAGCCACGGGGTGGCGGGCACCAATGACGGCGTTGCATAGGTCGCCGCTTGCAGTGCATCAGCCAATCCCTGGCGATTTTGCAGTAGCGCCACCATGCTGAAGTGCACATGGCCGCTGCCAGGCGCTTGCTCTCGCACCAGAGCGATCTGGCTCAAAATTTCCGTTACACCCCAGCCTGATTTGGCGCTCGGGTCAGTGCCAGATATGCGGCTGCTGAACAGCCCCGCCCAGACATGGCGCTTGCGCGTGTTCTGTGCGTGCCAATAGCCCAACAGTGGCGCGAACGCCTGAGCTTTTTGGTCGATGGCCCAGTACAGCTGGGGCACCAGATAGTCAAGCCACCCCTCTCCAAGCCAGCGCTCGACGTTGGCGTACAGTTTGTGGTACTGGCTGAAACCCTGAATGCCGGGTGGACGCATTTCAGGGCGCCCCAATCCAAAAGGGCTGATACCAAAACGCACCCAGGGTTTGATCTTGCGAATGCCCTTGTAGATGCGCTCTATCAGGGCATCCACATTGCTGCGCCGCCAGTCGTCGCGTGCCAGGGTTCCAGCGCCGTCCAGGTAGCGCTGCCACGAGGGTTGATCCGGAAAATCTGCTTCGGTCTTGCTGCCTTCGCCCTGCGTCACCGGGTAGGGGTAAAAGTAGTCGTCCATATGGATGCCATCGACGTCATAGCGCCGCAGCACGTCCATGACCACCGACAAGCTGTGCTCCGCTGCGCCGGGCTCGCCGGGGTCAATCCAGAGCTGGTCTGCATAGGTTTTGACCCATTGCGGCTGTGTCTGGCTCAGGTGGTTCTTGGCAGGAGCAGAGGTGGCCTTGCTCTGGCGGGCGCGAAACGGGTTGAACCAGGCATGCAATTCGAGTCCGCGTGCGTGCGCCTCGAATATCCACAGCGCCAGCGGGTCGTAAAAGGGCTCGGGAGCCTGCCCCTGCGTGCCCGTCAGGTACTCGCTCCAGGGCTCCAGGTCCGAGGCATAGAGCGCATCGGCACTGGTGCGCACTTGCAGGATGAGGGCGTTGAGCTTGAGCGATACGGCGGTGTCCAGCACGCGACGCATCTCGGCTTGTTGCTCGGCAGTGGTCAAGCCCTTGCGGCTGGGCCAGTCGATGTTGGCAACCGTAGCGACCCAGGCGGCGCGAAATTCCCGGGGTGCTGCCGGAGCCAATCCGGCAAGGCCAGGGGCCGCTTGCAAGGTAGCTCCACCCCTTTTCATTGGGACGCTGCAACCGGCCAATCCGGTCACTAGCGCAGCGGCAGCGGCCGCTGCTGCGGTCAAAGCACTGCGCCTGCTGGTCGAGACCGTCATGCTGAAGCCTTCATTCCGAATCCATCAGGAATTTTGATCAGCGCAGTCATCACAAAGGAAGGCACTGTGGCAACCAGCACCCAGACAAAGAACGGCAAATAGCCGATCTGCTGCTGCAACCAGCCGCTCCACATGCCAGGCAGCATCATGCCCATTGCCATGAAGCCGGTGCAAATGGCGTAGTGGGCGGTCTTATGTGGGCCGTCGGCCACCAGAATCATGTACATCAGATACGCGGTAAATCCAAGACCGTAGCCAAACTGATCTACCGCCAGTGCGACGCTCACGACCACCAGATCCTGCGGCTGGCCCATCGCCAGTAAAACGAACACGGCGTTGGGTACATGCATAAACAGCACCAGCGGCCACAGCGCGCGCTTGAGCCCCACTTTGGAAATCACCCAGCCGCCGATCAGGCCGCCCAAGGTCAGCGCCGTCAGACCCACTGTGCCATAGGCAATACCAACGGCTTTAGTACTCAAACCCAGGCCGCCCAGCTCGGGTGTATCCAACAAGAATGGCGTGGCCAGCTTGAGCAGCTGCGCTTCAGGAAAACGGTACAACAGCAGGAATCCCAAGACCACCAGAATGCCGGGTTTTTTGAAAAAATCGGTGAACACGTGTATAAAGTCGGTAACCAGTTCCCGCACCTGGCCATGGCCCGCGCCCTGCGTGTCCGCCGCAGGGCGGGGCAGCATGACCCAGTGGTACAGCGCCATGGCTAGAAACAAGCCGGTCAGCACGAAAAACACGATGCTCCAGGCGGTTTGCATGCTGCCCGTGCGTTCTTGCAACACCCCGGCCAGGTACACCAGCCCACCTTGCCCTCCAATATTGGCCAAACGGTAAAAGGTGGAACGTACCCCCACAAAAGCGGCCTGGCCGTGTTGCGGCAGGGCCAGCATGTAGAAACCATCAGCGGCAATGTCGTGCGAGGCTGAGGCAAACGCCATGAGCCAGAACACCGCCAGCGTCATCCTGAAATAGTCCGACCCGGGAATCGTCAGCGCCACACAAGCCAGCGATGCCCCCACCGCAAATTGCAGCGCCACGATCCAAACCCGTTTGGTACTGAAAAGTTCAATCAGCGGCGACCACAGCGGCTTGATGACCCAGGGCAGGTAGAGCCAGCTGGTGTACAGGGCAATGTCGGTATTGGACACCCCCATGTTCTTGTACATGATGACCGACAGCGTCATCACCACCACATAAGGGATGCCCTGCCCGAAGTAGAGCGTGGGAATCCACAGCCAGGGGTTGGTGCCCGCTGGCTGAGCCTTCATGCCGCGCCCAATGCCCGGCGCACGTTGTCGCCCGCTGCATCGAGCAGTACACGCGCTGCGACCACATCGCAGCCGCGCTGGATGGCCACCACCGCCACCTTGACATGGTGATTGCATTCCTCCAGCACCCGGCGTGCAGTGGCTTCATCACAGCCCGCAGCGCGCATGGTCAACGCCACCGAACGGCGGACCAGCTTGGCGTTGCTGGCTTTGAGATCGACCATCAGATTGCCATACACCTTGCCCAGTCGCACCATCAGCGCACTGGAGAAGGTGTTCAGGGCGATCTTCTGGGCAGTGCCGGCCTTCAATCGGGTGCTGCCGGATATCACTTCGGCGCCGGTATCCAGCGTAATGCCGATGTGGGCTTGCTGCGTGACCGGTGCGCCCGGATTATTGGCCAACCCGATGGTCAGCGCGCCCGCATCCCTTGCCGCCTGCAATGCCCCCAGAACATACGGAGTGGCCCCCGATGCGGCAATCAGCAAAACCACGTCATTGGGTCCCACCTGAATGCTTCGCACATCCAAAGCGCCCTGGGCGTGGTCGTCTTCGGCGTCCTCAACCGCAACAAACATAGCGTTTGTACCACCGGCAATCAGGCCCACCGCGCGCCCATGAGGCCAGGAAAAGGTTGGGTACAACTCTACGCTATCGAGCACGCCCAGGCGGCCCGAAGTGCCGGCACCCACATATACCAGACGCCCACCGTCCAGCATGCGGGGCACTGCAGCATCAACGGCTTGGGCCAGTTGCTTGCCTGCAGCGCGCACGGCTTGGGCCGCGGCCATCTGGTCTTCGATAAACGCATCCACCAAAGCGTCGCTGGGGTAGAGATCGAGTTCGGTGTGAATCGCGCTTGGGGCTTCGGTGTTCAGCATGCCGTGCCCACAATATCACGACCGCTTCGGTGGGCAAAGTAAAACCACTCGTTGCCCAGCGTGGCATTGGGATCGGGGAAAACGATGTATCCATCCTGCTGCGCCACGACCAGCGTGCCGTCATGGCGGATGCCCATAGCTTCTCCGGCCATGACTGGATCAAAACTGGACCAGGATTTGGCAAACCGGTCATCCGCATGGTGCCGGTCTATGACCTGCGCCAGGCGCAAAAATTCGCCATCAGTGCAGGCCTGTGGTGCCGACCCGTTTACCAGTGCCAGATGCGCGAGCGTATTGCGAATTGCCTGGTATGCCACTTCGGGGGCAGCGGGGTCCGCATGGTTGCCGCACTCCAATGTTATAGCGTAGCCCCCTTGGCCTCGCATGTATTCGGTCGTGCCAACGCCGTAGCTGGGGTCGGTACTGCGCATCCCGGCGCGCTGCGTCGGCGTGCTGCGGGCCAGGCGCTGCTGCACGCCTGCGGCGTAGATCGAAAGCCATCCTTCGACGATGCGGCTCGGCCCCAAACGCAAGGCCAGAGCCTGCTCTTTGGCCGCGTGAAAAAAGGGCTCCAGGCCTTCGCTGTTATTGGCTGGTCCGATCATGGCAAAGGCTTCGCCTTGCGACCGAAAGGAATGCAGGTCCAGCAGCACGTCATGCTGCGCCAGCAAGGGGCACAGCACATTGGCAATGCGGTCCTCATTGTCTTGCGGCTCTGCGCAGGGCTGCAAGTTGCGATTGAGGTTGCGATCCCCGTTGCGCTCACCTTTTTGGTAAGCCAGCGGATTGGTTGCCGGGACGAATGTCACCATGCCGCGGGTGATGCTCAGCGCGCCGCCGTCGAGCTCCGCAAGAACCCGTTCGATGCCCCGGGTGCCACAGGTTTCGCTGCCATGCACGGCGCCGAGCACAATCAAACGAGGGCCCGGCTCAAACGCCGCAAACTGGTGAATCCGAAGCTGTCCAGTGGAGTAATGCATGGGTGTTTTAACAGGTCATTGCAAGAGGATTTTGATTGTAGGTGTCTTCGCCACAGGGTTCTGGCCCGGACGCAGTCGCGCCGTAGTAAGCTGACGCACCTTATGCACCACAACATTCTTCACACTCCTTCAGCCAAGTCCAAGCCTTGGCGGCGGCATGCGCTACAGCACGGCGCCGCTTTGATGGCCGCTGCGGCAACAGTGCTTTTTTTGAGCGCCTGCGCCACAGGCGTCAAGATTGATACCACTTACACCTCGGAAAACCAGGACAGCCGCGCGCTCTTTCTGGTTTTGCACTACACCGTCGGCAATTTCGAAAACGCGCTGACGGTTTTGACAAAACCATCCAGCCGGGCGGTGTCGAGCCACTATCTGGTGCGCGATGATCCGGTCATCACCTACCGTCTGGTGGATGAGAACAATCGGGCCTGGCACGCCGGGCCGAGTTACTGGCGGGGCCACAGCAACCTGAACGCCAGTTCGATCGGCATCGAGATCGTCAACGCAGGGCCGGTCAAGGACGCGAATGGCCAATTACGCTACACCCCGTTTTCCGAGGCGCAGATAAAGGAGGTCGTTGCGCTATGCACAGAAATCGTGACACGACACAAGATCAGGCCCGAACGGATCGTCGGCCATGCCGACATTGCACCAGGTCGCAAGCAGGACCCTGGCCCCTTATTTCCCTGGAAGCGGCTGGCAGATGCGGGGCTGATTGCCTGGCCAGATTCCGCAATGGTGGCGGCGGGAAGGCCAGGCTTCGAAGCACAGCTTCCGGATGCCGAATGGTTTCAGAGAAAGCTCGCTGACCATGGTTTCAACCCTTCGCGCAGTGCTGCGTTCGACGCCATGACGCTAGATAAACTGGCAACCTTCCAGATGAAATACCGATCCGAAAAGTACGACGGCCAACCCGATGCAGAGACAGCATCCTTGCTCGATGTTGTGAACCGGCCGGATGGCATGCGCATGACCTCGGTCGACCCCCGCACCAAACCTTACTCGTCCCGCTGGTAGCGAACTCCTTCAATGGCACTTTCCTATATCTGGTCGGGTTTTTTTCTGGTGGGTTTTGCTGCCGCTTTGGCACAGTGGCTTTTCATGGGCGATGTTGAGGTATTCAAGCGCATCATTGATGGCACATTCACCTCGGCCAAAGTTGCAGTTATGGACATTGCACTACCGCTGGCCGGAGTCATGACCCTGTGGCTGGGCTTGCTCAATATTGGAGAGAAAGCCGGGGCCATCGACTTCATCGCGCGCTTGATTGGACCTTTTTTTTCCCGCATCTTTCCCGAGGTGCCCAGGAACCATCCGGCAAGCGGCCACATAGTGATGAATTTCTCGGCCAACTTTCTCGGACTGGACAATGCCGCCACACCTTTTGGCCTTAAGGCAATGGAAAGCCTGCAGGGACTCAATCCCAACAAGGAAGAGGCGAGCAACGCGCAAATCATGTTTCTGGTGCTGCAAACCTCTGGACTCACGTTGATCCCGATATCCATCATTGCGCAGCGCGCTGTTTTGGGTGCCCGTGACCCGTCGGATGTCTTCTTACCCATCCTGATTGCAACCTATGTTGCCACGCTGGTAGCGCTGGTGAGCGTATCGATCAAGCAGCGCATCAACCTGTTTGATAGGGTCATCCTGGGGTGGCTGGGTGGCATTACGGCTGCGATGGGCGGCATGGTCTGGTACTTTGTGAACTACTTGACGCGAGCCGAGATTGAATTGTTTTCAAAGGTGACCAGCAACGTGGTTCTGGCATCCATCATTGCCGTTTTTCTGGTGGGCGCCATGCGCAAGCGCGTGAATGTGTTTGATGCCTTCGTCGAAGGTGCCAAAGGGGGCATTAAGACCTCGCTGGTCATCATTCCCTACTTGGTGGGCATGCTGGTGGCCATCAGTGTGTTGCGCAATTCGGGCGTGCTGGCTTTCATCGTCAGTGGGTTTACCTGGGTCTTCACGCAACTGGGCTGGAACACCGATTTCACGCCAGCCCTGCCGACCGCGCTGATGAAGCCGATCAGCGGCAGCGGTGCGCGCGCCATGATGATTGACGCCATGCAGACTTACGGCGTCGATTCTTTCGTTGGGCGACTGGCCAGCGTGCTGCAAGGCGCCACCGACACCACGCTCTACATCATCGCCCTGTACTTCGGTGCCGTTGGCATCAAGCGGGCCCGCTATGCGATCGGCTATGGGCTTCTGGCGGATCTTGCAGGCGTGTTTGCGTCGGTGTGGGTTGCCTATTTATTTTTCCATTGACCGGAATTCAATAGTGTGGGCTGGGCTGCTACCCAGTCGATGATGCTATCGAGTACCGGGCGACCTTTTGACATCGCCTGTTCATGATTCAACAGTGCCACCACCACCCACAAACGGTTGTTGGCATCAGGTACAAAACCGGCCAGCCCGACGGCGCCGCGCAAGGTTCCCGTTTTCAGGCGTGCGCGACCTTGGGCTGGCGTGCCTTTGAAACGACGCGAAAGCGTGCCATCAACGCCGGCCACGGGCAAACTGGCCAACAACTCCGGCCAGTTCTGTCCCTGGTATGCAGCCACCAGCAGTTCGGCCAGTTGCGATGGCGTGATGCGTTCGCTGCGCGAGAGGCCCGATCCGTTGTCGATCACCATTCCCGCAGTCGCAATGCCCTTGGCATCGAACCACTCCCGCACGGCTCGGGCAGCCGCATCCAGTGTTGGCTCATTTCCGTTGGCGGCTTGGGCGCCCAGTCGCAAGTAGGTCAAGCGCGCAAGAGGGTTATCCGATCTTTTCATCAAACCACGTGCCACCTCGGCAAACGGTCGGCCCAGGTGGGTGACCAGCACCCGGGCCCCAGCAGGCGTCACGCCGTCAGACTCCAGGCCGTCGATCTGACCACCGAGTTGCTGCCAGATCTGGCGCACCACCGCGCCTGCTACCCACTGTCGATCGATCAGATTGAAGTCCGGCTGCTGCAGGCAGTTCATCGGGTACTGGCCCTGCAACACGATGTTTATGCCTTCTGCATGGGCTTGCACCATCGGCAGCTTCCAGTCATCACCCCATTTCGCACAGGGCTTATCCACTAGAGCCATGCCCGTGGTGTCAATGCGAACACCTAGCAATGCCGGACTGGTGCGCGCGGTGAGTTGCTGCGCGTCCGACTGCAAGACAAACCCCAGCAGACCGGTGTTGAGATTCAGGGCATCAGGAATGGCGTTGTATCGAAACTCGGGCGCTTCATCAAACGCTGGCACGCCCACGTCCAGGCGGGCCGGTCGAAACATCGAGCGATCCAGCACCAGCCCGCCCTGAATGTGGCGCACGCCCTGCTCCCGCAACTGGCGCAGCAGACCCCACAGTGCGCCCCAGTCCAGATCCGTGTCGGCACCTCCACGCAGGTACAAAGGACCGGGCAAGACGTCACCCACCAATGAATCGGCCGCAAGCAGGTCGGTGCGACCCCGTGCGTTGGTTCCCAGCCGGTCCAGCGCAACGATGGTAGTCACCAGCTTCATGGTCGAGCCCGGCTGCTTGGGCAGATCGACATTCAGCCGCAGCCCGGGGCTGCCGCCCTTATGATTTTCCAAGGGGAAGGCCAACACACCCAAGACCTGTTCAGTCATGTCAGCCTGCTGCAAAGCCCGCTGCACCGGCAAAGGCAACGCGGTGTCGGTCGGCACACTGGCGCATCCTGCCAATGTCAAAGCACACCAGGCGACGGCACTCCCACCCCAAGCCAACGCGGGGTGCCAAATGGTCACTCCAGCAGCCTCGGTCATCAGGTATCGGTTTGGTGTTTGGGCAGTCTTGCGCATGGCGTGGGGCTTTCCTTGTGACTCTTGCAGAGAGTGTTGGATGGATTGCGCACTGTACCGCGCTTGACGCGACCCGTGGGCTGTGCGAGCGCTACGGCGCCATGGCAAAAATGCGACAACTAGGGGCTTTACCTATGGTCTACAGGCCGAAAACAAACAAAAATCCCTGTCAGTCGGAATCCATGAGCGCGTCCGCAGGGATAATCATCTAGGTTCAACGCCACGCGCCGGTGCCCAACTACCAACCAGTAACCAAAGGAGTTCTACCTTGAACATAAAAAAACTCACCCATAGCCTAGCCTTATTGGGTTTGAGCACGCACTTGGTAGCCATGGCGCAAACGCCACCAGTGACCCAGAAGCTCGATCGCGTTGAGATTACCGGGTCCAGCATCAAGCGCATAGCGTCTGAGGGCGCATTGCCCATACAAGTCATTACCTCAGAGGACTTGCAGCGCCTGGGCATTGTGAATGCGGAACAACTGATCATGTCGCTCAACGTCAACGGCAATGGCCTGGACAATCTGGCCAGCAATGCCGATGTGGTTGCCGGTGCAGCACGCGGAGGCAATGGACTGTCTGCTGCCAATTTGCGTGGGCAAGGGTCTGACAGCACCCTGGTGTTGCTGAACGGTCGCCGCGTCGCGTCGCATGGTTTGAATGGCCGCGCCGTTGATCTGAGCTCCATTCCAATGGCAGCGATTGAACGTGTCGAAATTTTGAAGGACGGCGCATCGGCCATCTACGGGACCGATGCGATTGGTGGGGTGATCAACTTTATTCTGCGCAAGAACTATAAAGGGCTTGAGGTTCAGGCATTCACGGACGTGACCCAGCAGGCTGGCGGCAATATCGATCGCGTAAATCTGATGGGTGGGTTCGGAAACCTTGAGACAGACAAATACAACGTATTGGTGTCTTTGGCACGCAGCCAGAACCAGGCGCTGTCCGGTGATGCGCGTAGTTTTGTCAATACATTTCAACCCAACCGGGGCCTGTCGGTAGACACCCGGGGCACGCCGTACGCCACCTTGTTTGCCATCGGCAGCCTGAACAGCGCACTGAGCCGGAACAACCTCAACGCGGCCGGAAGAAGCACCGGGCCAACGCTACCCGGGTCGACACTGGCTTACAACGGAATCAACGTACTTAACCTGCCGGGCGGCGCAGGATGCAACACGATTGACGGACAGGCTCCCTACGATGCCGTGTTGTGGGCACTCCCTTTAGCAAAATTTGGCTGCGCCTGGGATACCGGACGTGCAGCAGCGATTCAGCAGCCCGTAGAAAGCACCAACGTCGTGGCAAGGGGCACGTTGCAACTCGGCGAGCACCAGGTTTATGCTGAGTTCACCGGCTCGAAGGTGGACTCTTCAAAGAAGTTCTCGGCCATCCAGATGACGAGCAGCACTTTAGCGACCAGCCCGCTTTTCAATTTGGCTTACCCGAGTACTGGAGTTGCCTACAACTCGGTTTTCAATCAGTTGGTTAACGCCTTCCCCCAACTCGAAGTGAACCGCGGCCTGCCACTGGCCATGCGCTGGCGCTGCCTGGACTGTGGTTCGCGTGAGATCGACACCACCAGCGAAACCTCGCGTGTATTGCTCGGCGCTGACGGACCTTTCATGGGTAAGTGGGACTACCGCACCGGCCTTTCTACGGCCAGCAGTACCACCAGTTCGCGGCTCGGCAACGGCTACTTTTATGGCAGAGAGTTGGCCGCTTTGATTAACACCGGCGTGCTCAACCCGTTCCTGCTACCGGGACAGTCCCAGACTGCGGCGGCACTGGCTGGCCTGCAGAGCGCATCAGCCAATGGCGTGACTTTGTTTGGCGGAAAATTCACCTTGGTGCAGGCCGATGCGACGCTGTCCGGCCCTGTATTCAAGCTGCCAGCTGGCGACGTGATGGCTGCGGTTGGTGTCGATTTGCGTCAGGAAAAATACCGCTTCGACGGCAACGCGACGGATCTCGCCACGCAAGCCAGAATTTTCCTTGCGCCATTTGACAGCATCAATACGCTGAATGGAGTGTCGCGCGACATCAAAGCCGTGTACACCGAGGTTCTGCTGCCTGTCACCAAACAACTTGAACTGACTGGGGCGTTGCGCCGTGACGACTATTCAGGTTTTGGAGTAACAACCAATCCCAAGGTTTCACTGCGATTTACGCCAACTGAAACCTTCCTCGTGCGGGGTGCCTACAGCACCGGATTCCGTGTTCCAACCTTCGCCCAGTTGTTCTTCGGTGTCACTGAGTCGCCGTACAGCGGCAAGGATTTGGTCGATCCGGCCAAATGCGCAACCGGTAAGGTTGACACCACCAAACCTGGATGCGAATCGGTCACACCGACCATCCTGACCGGCGGCAAGTCGGATCTGGGGCCTGAAAAGAGCAAGCAATGGACAACTGGTTTTGTCTGGGCACCTTCCAAGAACTTCAGCATGGGTGCGGACTTGTGGAACATCAACAAGACCGGCACAATTCAGAGCCTATCCTTGACTCAACTAGTCGCAAACCACGGCTTGTTTGCTGATAACTTCCGGCGTGATGTAAACGGAAATCTGGTTGCACTTGACCAGCGCTGGGTCAACGCCGGTGAGACGGTTACTACCGGTATCGACATCAATGTTCAAGCCAACGGCAAGGTTCTCAATGGCCAATGGAATGTGCTGCTGGACGGTAGTTACCTGCTTAACAAAAAATCCAAGCTGATCAGCAGCACCCCGTTTGGCGACAGCGAAGTGGGTACGTTTACCCGCGCTGGTGATCTCGGATTGCGCTGGAAGCATGCGCTCACGGGCATCTACACAGAAGGCCCATGGATCGCGTCTTTGACGCAACTCTATCGAAGCGGTTATGTCGACGGCATGCTTCCCGGCGTTGCGAACGGCAGTATCATTCCAGTGGACTGGAATTCGCGGGTTGCCACCTACACTTTGCATCATGTGAGCGTTGGCTATACCGGCATCAAGAACACGACGCTGACCTTTGGCATCAAGAATCTGTTTAATCAGGATCCACCCTTTTCAGCAGCATACGATAGCAATACCGGCGCTGGCAGTTCATGGGAGCCCCGCGTAGCTGACCCACGTGGACGCTCGTTCACCTTCCAGATGGGCTACAAGTTCTGATGCTTTAACTGCCACTCACCCAGTTCAAATGCACCTGTCAATGGAGATCCCTTCTACATATACCGCCTGCAATTGAAGATCGTGGTCAAGCAGCACCACATCGGCCCATGCATTGGCGACCAGCCGACCCCGCTCTAGCAGGCCCAGGTAGTCAGCCGCATGGGTCGACACCCGTGCAGAGGCTTCCACAAGGGACAAGCCCAGACGGTCCACCAGATTGCGCAGCGCCTGGTCCAGCGTCAGTGTGGAGCCGGCCAGCGTGCCGTCAGCTAGGCGCACGCCGCCCATGCATTTGAACACTGCATGGCGACCCAGCCGGTATTCACCATCCGGCATGCCGGTGGCCGCAGTCGAGTCGCTCACGCAGTAAAGACACGGTATAGCCCGCAAGGCAACGCGTATGGCACCCGGATGCACATGAATCAGATCGGGAATAATTTCTGCGTATTGGGCGTGTGCCAGGGCAGCACCCACCATGCCAGGCTCACGGTGGTGCAACCCGCTCATGGCATTGAACAAATGCGTAAAGCCCCGTGCGCCTTTGGCCAGCGCCCTGACACCGTCCTCGTAGCTGCCCTGGGTGTGCCCGATCTGCACGCGGTAGCCTGCCGCGCAGAGTGACTCGATGATGTCCATATTGCCCGGCACTTCAGGTGCCAGGGTGATCAGGCGGATTGGCGCCAATTGATTCAAGATGTCAATTTCTTGCGTAGATACGGGTCGGGCAAACGCGGGTTGGGCACCTAGCTTCTGCTCGTTGATATACGGCCCCTCCAGATGCACACCCAAAACACGCGCAGCACCAGCGGGCCGCTGTGCGCAGAGGGCTGCGAGCCCCGTCATGGCATGCACCAGGTCCGGCATCGGCGCGGTCATGGTGGTTGCAAGCATGGAGGTGGTGCCATGTTGGGCATGCACCGCGCTGACACGTACGGCTGCATCGCCGCCTTCCATGATGTCGCGCCCGCCAGCGCCATGTACATGCAGGTCAATAAAGCCCGGTAAGATCAATGGCTGCCCCGATGCACGTACCGTCTCTTGGCTAACGGGCGTGCCCTGAATGTCGGCAATCCGGCCCGCCTGCGTGAATGCAATCGCCCCGTTGACAAAGCCAGAAGGCGTCAGAATGTTGCCACACACCCGTCCGCTGGCCGTGGCACTGAGCACTGAGCCAGGCACGTCCTTAGTCGCCATAGGTCTGGATGTCAGTCACGCCATGCACGGCCTTGATGCCCAGGCCCGGGGTATTGGGAAGGATGATCCAGGGACCGTCCATGGCCATGCCGCCCTCAATGGCGCTGCCGTTGCAGAGTTGCGGGCCATCCAGATCAATGGTGGTCACTACGTCACTGAAGGCCACCGCGAAGTGGGCCGCCGCGGTGACGCTGATGCCGCTCTCCAACATGCAGCCCATCATGCAGGTCTTGTGGTGGCGCCTGGTCAGGTTAGCCACCTCAATAGCCTGGCTGATGCCAGCAGTTTTCATGAGTTTGATGTTGATCACATCGGCACTGCCGGTGGACAGAATGTGCAGCGCATCGTCAACCGAAAAAACGGCTTCGTCAGCCAGGATGGGGGTCAGGGTGTTGTCAGTGACAAACTTTAGACCGGCTAGGTCAGCCGCCTTGACGGGTTGCTCTACAAAGTCCAGGGTAACGCCCGCTTTCTCCAGCGCTTGTATGACTTGCACCGCATGTTTGGGGGTCCAGCCCTGGTTGGCATCGAGCCGCAGTGCAACGCTGGGGCCTACAGCCTGGTAGATGGCCAGAATGCGGTCCACATCACCCCGCCAGGAACCCCCGCCAACGCAGGCGCCGCCGACCTTGATCTTGAGCGCGTCAAACCCTTGCGCAACGGCGTGCAGGCAGTCTTGCACCATGGTCGCTGTGTCGTTAAGGCTTATGGTGACGTCGGTCTTGATACGCGGTTCACCACCACCGAGCAACTGGTACAACGGCAGCCCCAGTTGCTGGGCTCGCAGATCGTAAAGCGCGATTTCAAGCGCCGCTTTCAGGCTGTTGTGGTGGACAACCGATTGGTGGACGCTGCGAACAATAGCGTTGAAATCCAGCAGGTTCTTGCCGATGAGTTTGGGCGCTATCAGTGCCAATGCGGCGCGCATGGAACCCAGTAAGTCGCCGGTAATGACGGCGGTGGCAGGCGCTTCGCCGTAGCCTTTGAGACCAGTGTCGGTTTCAATGGTGAGGACCAGATCATGCACATCGGTCACGCTGCGCAAAGCGGTTTTAAAAGGGACCTTGAGGGGAACCCGAATTTCACCAACGGAGATTCGCTGTATCAGCATAAGGTAGTCATTTCGGGGCGGGTCGCCAGGACTGGCGTAAGGAGCGCTCTTGAGCCGGATTGTAGGTTCCGCCGTTAACCTCATTTTTGTTGGCTAATCTTATTAGTGCGTGCATCGACCTTTGGTGCACTAAACTGCTCTTCATGAACACGAGGCATTGCGTGACACCCTGCCGCTCCAGCAGGGCTGGCAAGCCAGACAAGCGCTGGCAATTCTGGATAGACCGGGGCGGCACCTTCACCGACATCGTGGCCAAAAAGCCTGACGGTTCACTCGTCACGCACAAGTTGCTTTCTGAAAATCCAGAGCAGTACCGCGACGCAGCTGTTGCCGGTATTCGCCATTTGCTGGGGCTGAAAGCTGGTGAGCCGATACGCGCAGATGTAGTGGACTGCGTGAAGATGGGCACTACGGTGGCCACCAACGCGCTGCTGGAGCGCAAGGGCGAACCGACATTGCTGGTGACCACGCGGGGCTTTCGTGATGCGCTGCGTATCGCCTACCAAAACAGGCCACGCCTTTTTGATCGGCACATTGTGCTGCCCGAGCTGCTGTACAGCGCGGTTGTCGAAGCCCAGGAGCGGGTTGGCGCGCAGGGTGAGGTGTTGCAGGCGCTTGATGAAACGCTGCTGAAAAGGGATCTGCTTGCGCAATATGCAAAAGGGCTGCGCAGCGTTGCGATTGTTTTCATGCACGGCTACCGCTATACCGAACATGAAAAAGCAGCCAAACGCATCGCGCTTGAAGTCGGCTTTACGCAAGTCAGTACCTCGCATGAAATCAGTCCGATGATGAAGTTTGTCAGCCGAGGCGACACCACAGTGGTGGATGCGTATTTGTCACCCATCTTGCGCCGCTACGTTGAACAGGTCGCCGCTGAAATGCCGGGCGTGAAATTGTTTTTCATGCAGTCATCAGGCGGCTTGACTGACGCGCATGCCTTCCAGGGCAAGGACGCTATTTTGAGCGGCCCTGCGGGCGGCATTGTCGGCATGGCGCGCACCGCCGCCATTGCCGGCATCGAGAAAGTAATTGGCTTTGACATGGGCGGCACGTCTACCGATGTGTCGCACTATGCGGGCGAGTTTGAACGCGAGTTTGAAACGCAAGTTGCTGGCGTGCGTATGCGTGCGCCCATGATGAGCATTCATAGCGTAGCCGCAGGTGGTGGCTCGATTCTGAAATTTGATGGTGAGCGTTTCCGCGTCGGGCCGCAAAGTGCTGGGGCGAATCCGGGGCCGGCGAGTTACCGGCGCGGCGGCCCGCTGGCCGTGACCGATGCGAATGTGATGCTGGGCAAGATTCAGCCGCGTTACTTTCCCAAAGTGTTCGGCCCGCAGGCCGATGAGCCGCTGAGCTTTGATGCGGTGCAAGTCAAATTCAAAGAACTGGCCGTGCAGACCGGCCGCAGCGCCGAAGAAGTTGCCGAAGGCTTTATTCACATCGCCGTGCAGCAAATGGCCAACGCGATCAAGAAAATTTCAGTCGCGCGCGGCTACGACGTGACACGCTACACCTTGCAGTGCTTTGGCGGTGCTGGTGGACAGCACGCCTGCCTGGTGGCCGATGCGCTGGGCATGAGCAAAGTTTTTGTACACCCCTTGGCGGGTGTGCTGAGTGCTTACGGCATGGGGCTGGCAGACCAGAATGTGATTCGTGAGCAGGCGATTGAACTCAAGCTCTCGCAGTCTGCATGGCCGACTATCGCCGAAAGCCTGAACCGCCTGGCTACTGCGGCTGAAGCCGAACTGCAGCGCCAGCAGGCTAGCACCGGGGCCATCACCACGCACTATCGGGTGCATGTACGTTACGAAGGTAGCGACGCAGCGCTTGTTGTTGCCTTTGGCACGCTTGAGCAGATCGAGTCAGGCTTTGAGGCTGCGTACAAACAGCGCTTTGCATTTTTAATGCAAGGTAAAGGCCTGGTCGTTGAGGCGGTGTCGGTAGAGGCCGTGATTGCGGGTGATGTCCCGGCCGAGCCGCGCCATGCTATGCACGAGGCACGCGAAGTACCGCGCCGCGAAACCGTCCGTATGTACTCGGGCGGTCAGTGGATTGACGCAGCGTTGGTGGTGCGTGAAGACCTGCGGCCGGGCGATGTCATGATCGGCCCGGCCATCATTGCCGAGAAAAATGCCACTACGGTGGTCGAGCCGGGATGGGTTGCCGCGCTGACGGCGCTGGACCATCTGTTGCTGGAACGGCGGGCGGAACGCGTCATCACCTATGCAGCAGGCACGACGGCGGACCCGGTGCTGCTGGAAGTGTTCAACAACCTTTTCATGAACATTGCCGAGCAGATGGGTCTGCAATTGCAGAACACCGCGTACTCGGTCAATATCAAGGAGCGACTTGACTTTAGCTGTGCGCTGTTTGATACCGAAGGCAACCTGATCGCCAACGCGCCGCACATGCCGGTGCATCTTGGCTCGATGGGTGAGAGCATTAAAACTGTTATCAAAGAAAACGCTGACAAGATGCAGCCCGGCGATGTGTATGTGCTGAATGACCCTTACCACGGCGGCACGCACTTGCCAGACATCACGGTGATCACGCCGGTGTATCTGGGCGCGGCATCCCAGGGCGGTCCAACCTTTTACGTTGGTTCGCGCGGTCATCATGCCGACATTGGCGGTATCACGCCAGGCTCGATGCCGCCGTTTTCGACACGCATTGAGGAAGAGGGTGTGCAGATCAACAACTTCCTGCTGGTCGAACGCGGCGTGTTGCGTGAAGCCGAAATGATTGCGCTGCTCAAGAGCGGAAAGTACCCGAGCCGTAATCCAGAGCAAAACATGGCCGACCTGAAAGCGCAAATCGCCGCCAATGAAAAAGGCGTGCAGGAGCTGCGCAAGATGGTCGAGCAGTTCAGCCTTGATGTGGTGTTGGCCTACATGCGCCATGTGCAGGACAACGCTGAAGAGTCGGTGCGCCGGGTGATTGAATTAATTGGGGTCAGACACCAATTATTGGAGGCACAACGCCAGGCAGAGATGAAAGCGCAGAATAATTGGGCTCTGACCCCAATTAATTCATTCACGCTGCCGTTGGACAACGGCGCGCAGATCACGGTGGCTATTCGCGTCGATGTCAAAAACCGAAATGCAGAGATTGACTTTACGGGTACATCAGCGCAGCAAACCAATAATTTCAACGCACCGACGGCGGTCTGCATGGCTGCGGTGCTGTATGTCTTTCGCACGCTGGTTGATGACGACATTCCGCTCAACGCGGGTTGCCTGAAACCGCTCAAGGTCATCATTCCGGCTGGCTCGATGTTGAATCCCAACTCACCGGCATCGGTGGTGGCGGGCAATGTTGAAACCTCAACCTGCATCACCAACGCGCTCTACGGCGCACTCGGTGTGATGGCCGCGGGGCAATGTACGATGAACAACTTCACCTTTGGCAACGCCAAGTATCAGTACTACGAAACGATTTCGGGTGGCTCTGGCGCGGGTGGCGAGGTTGACCCCGACGGCAAAATCATCAAGGGTTTTAACGGTACATCCGTCGTGCAGGCCCACATGACCAACTCGCGCCTGACTGACCCTGAGGTGCTGGAGTTTCGCTTTCCGGTGCGACTCGAGAGCTATGAGATCCGCGAAGGCTCGGGTGGTGCGGGCCGCTGGCATGGCGGCAACGGCGGTGTGCGGCGCGTGCGGTTTTTAGAACCCATGACCGCCAGCATACTGTCGAACGGTCGGCTACATGGCGCGTTTGGCATGGCCGGCGGGCAGGCCGGGCAGGTGGGCAAAAACATCGTGGTGCGTTGCGATGGGCGGATTGAAGTGCTGGGCCACATCGGGCAAGCTGACATGCAGAGCGGTGATATTTTTGAAATTCATACGCCGGGTGGCGGCGGGTTTGGGCCCGCTTAGAGATTTACTTCTTGGCGGCGGCTACAGGGGCAGCAGGAGCAGCTGCAAAAGCGGCGCCACCGACAGTCAAACCACCGGCTGAGAAGGCGGCGGCATTTTTCTCGCCAATACCGCTGACGCGGGCGATGAAGTCGTTCCAGTCTTTGAAGTTGCCTTTTTTGCGCTCGGCCATAATTTTGGTGGAGGTGGCGGGGCCGATGCCATTGATGCCGTCGAGTTCGGCGGCGCTGGCTTTGTTGACATCAACAGCGGCAAACGATAGGGCCATGTACATGGCGGCGACAAACGCCAGCAATTTCTTGAACATAAAAACTCCTCAGGGATTGAATTGAATCAGGGACATGAGCCACCTTGAAAAAGCGCGTGGGCCTGTTCACTAACGGCCAAGTTCCGGGTGGGTTGACTCAATCCCCGGGTTTTTAGTTTTTTTGGCTGCTTAACCAGTGCATATAAGCTGTCACACCGGTTTGTACATCGGCGAAGCTGTGCTCGCAGCCTGCGGCCCGTAGCAGACGAAGGTCGGCCTGGGTGTAGCTTTGGTATTTGCCGACCAGAGCGGGCGGAAAGGCGATGTAGGCTATCAGTCCGCCGCGAGCGGCTTCCTCAAGCGAGAGGGCCGCATCGTTTTGATTTTTTCGGAGCGTGTTAACCACCGCAATCGCCACATCATTAAACGGCTGCGCCTTGCCGCTGCCGAGGTTGAAGATGCCGGACTTCTCGGGATGGTCGAGAAACCACAGATTGACGGCCACCACGTCGTCGATAAATACAAAGTCGCGCATTTGCTGGCCGGCGGCGTAGCCCTCGTGTTCGCCAAACAGCTTGACCTTGGTGTCAAGCTGGTACTGGTTGAACTGGTGAAAGGCGACGCTGGCCATGCGACCCTTGTGCTGCTCGCGCGGGCCGTAAACGTTGAAGTAGCGAAAGCCTGCGACTTGTGTGTCGGTATTTTCAAACCGTGCGCCGAGCTCGCGCCGCATTCGCTGGTCAAACAGCAACTTGGAGTAGCCGTAGACATTGAGCGGTTTTTCAAACTCGGGTTGCTCGCTGAAGATGCCGGAGCCGCCCTTCGAAGCCTGGTCAGGCTTTGACTCTCCATACACGGCGGCAGACGATGCATAAAGCAGGCGTGTGCCCTGCTCTTGACAGGACTGGAATAAATCCACGGACAGCGTGTAGTTGTTGTCCATCATGTACTTGCCGTCAAGCTCCATGGTGTCGCTGCACGCGCCTTCGTGGAAGACCGCTTCTACCGCGCCAAACGCGCCTTCGGCAAAGGCTTCATAAAACTCGTCGGCATCGACATAGTCGGCAATCTGCAAGTCGGCCAGGTTACGGAACTTGTCGCCTTCAGTCAGGTCGTCCACCGCGATGATGTCGTCGATGCCGCGCGCGTTCAGGCCCTTGATGATGTTGCTGCCGATGAAGCCTGCAGCGCCAGTGACTACGATTTTCATAAGATGTTCTTGCTTGGTGTGGCTTTAGCTATTGCCAAACAGTTCGTTGTAATTGACGCTGGCTGTGCCGAACTTGCCAACCACAATGCCGCCCGCGCGATTGGCAATGGGTACTGCTTCGCGCAGGCTCATGCCAGTGGCCACCATGGCTGCAAGTGTGGCAATGACGGTGTCGCCTGCGCCCGTTACGTCAAACACTTCGCGCGCAAGGGCAGGTACGTGTAACTCACCCTGGTCATCAAACAGCGTCATGCCAGCTTCACTGCGCGTTAGCAGCAGGGCTTGCAGGTTGAGCGAGGCCCGCAGCTTGTGTACCTTGATTTGAAGGTCAGCTTCATCAGTCCAGCTGCCTATGACCTGCTCCAGTTCAGTGCGGTTGGGCGTGATGACGGTTGCATTTTTGTAGCGGGCGTAGTCCGATCCTTTGGGATCGACCAGTACCACCTTGCCGGCTGCCCTGGCCTGCTCAATCATCAGCGTGATGTGCGCCAGCCCGCCTTTGCCGTAGTCGGCGAACAGCACCGCATCATGCTGCGGATAGAGGTTTTCAAAAGTTGCTGACTGGGATGTCAGCACTTTGTTTTCAGGGGTGTTTTCAAAGTCAAGCCGGATGAGTTGCTGCTGCCTGCCAATCACGCGCAGCTTGACCGTCGTTTTGAGGCGCACATCACGGCCGAAGTAGGGCGTGATGCCGGTCTTAGCAACCAGTGCCTCTAGGCTGTGGCTGGCTTCGTCTTCACCCACCACACTAAGCAGCGAAGCTTTTGCACCCAGCGTGACGATGTTGTAGGCCACGTTGGCAGCACCACCCATGCGTTCTTCAGTGCGCGTTACCCGCACGACCGCAACCGGTGCCTCGGGTGATATGCGCTCGACCGCGCCATACCAGTAACGGTCCAGCATGGCATCGCCAACCACCAGTACACGGGCGGACGAGATTTTTTCTTGCGTTAATTGTCTGCTGAGGGTCATGGTGTGGTGGTTATTGTTCAGAGCTCTTCTATTCGCCGGGCCGGATAGCTGTCCCAGGCCTGGCAGCCCGGGCAGTGCCAGAAGTGCTGGGTGGCCTCAAAGCCGCAGGCGGCGCAGCGGTAGCGCATCAGGGGTTTGGTGGCCTGGTCGAGTGCGCGTTGCACCAGCTTGTGGTTTTGATCGGACCCCAGGGTTTCGCCGGCAATCCATAGCGATGCAGCTACCAGTGATGCTTCACGTTCAAGGTGCTGGATGTACCAGTGTCGGCTTGAGTCAGGATCTTTGTCGAGCTGGACAATCGCCTGCATCACGTCCACCGAGGGTGCGCGCGCGTAGTGCGTTTTCAGCAGATCAATGCTAGGTTCCAGCAAGGCGTGGTTGGGTGAATTTTGTGCGATGTGCACCAGCAAACTGGCGGCCAGAGGTAGTGCCTGCGGGGCGATTTTTTCGAGTCTCAGAAGCGCATCAAACGCTGCCTGGTGCTGGCCGCGCTGGTGGTTCAGTTTGGCAAGATCAATCAGGGGACGTGCAGAAGCTGGAGCGGTGCGGCAGGCCAGGTGCAGGGCTTCGAACGCTTGGCTTGCATCACCGGCTGCGCTGGCGGCGCTGGCTTGTTCGCACAGGTAATGCGCCTGTCGGCCACTGAAACTGCCGTGGCTGGTGCTGTCGAGCTTGCTGGCAATATCTGTGGCGTGCTGCCAGTCGCGTGAGCGTTCGTAGATCGACAGCAGGGCCAGCTGGGCTTCTTCCTCATAGCTGGTGCCCTCCAATTTACGTAATGCAGCCTCGGCGCGATCCAGCAGGCCGGCCTTGAGAAAATCCAGTGCCAATGCGTGCTGCGCTCGGTCACGCTCGGGCTGTGCCAGATCGCCGCGCGACATCAGGTGCTCGTGTACGCGCACGGCACGTTCGTATTCGCCCCGCCTGCGAAACAGGTTGCCCAGTGCGAAGTGCAGCTCGGATGTGTCAGGGTCGTTTTGAACGGCTTCAATAAATGCGTCTATGGCCTGATCCTGCTGCTCGTTGAGCAGGAAATTCAAACCACGGAAGTAGGCTTTGGGTGCCTGGTGGTTTTCAATGCGCAGTTGCCGCAGGTCAACCCGCGATGCCAGCCAGCCGAGCGCGAAGGCGATGGGAAAACCCAGCAAAATCCAGGTGAACCAGGTGAAGTCAAAGTCCATGGCGGGGAATTGATGTGGAGCCCAAGCTTGCAGAAGGGTATTGGTCAGATGCTGAATTCAGGCGGCTTGCCTTGCGCTTCTTCCACCAGCGCGGCATCATGAACAGCACGCCCAGCGCGAGGCCGCAAGTAAAAGCAGCCAGCACCACCAGCACCAAAGGTGCTTTCCAGAGCGTACCAAAAAAGAAATGGACAGCAACAGCTTGCTGGTTATTCAGCGCAAAAGCAAAGAGCGTAAAAAAAATGGCTGCTTTAAGCAGCCACATCAGGTATTTCACTAGGGACCACCTCTTGACGTTTCGCAGGTGATTGTAGTCAGCACCGAGCGTCCCTTATTTTGATGCTTTCGAAGCCAGCAGTTCTGCGGTACGGGCATCCACGGCTTCACGCAAGGCCTTGCCTGGCTTGAAGTGCGGAACACGTTTTTCAGGGATTGCGACACTCTCACCCGAGCGTGGGTTGCGGCCCATGCGAGGCGGGCGCCGGTTGACAGAAAAGCTCCCAAAACCACGAATTTCAATCCGGTGGCCACGCACCAGCGCGTCGCTGACGGCATCAAGAATGGTCTTGACGGCGTACTCGGCATCGCGATGTGTGAGCTGGCCGAATCGGTTGGCCAGATTTTCTACTAGGTCGCTTCGGGTCATGGGTGCAGGGAGAAATTATTTGGACTCGTTATCCATCTTGGCGCGCAGCAGTGCGCCAAGGTTGGTCAGGCCAGAGCTTTCGCGTGCGGACTGCTGGCTCAGGGTAGTCATGGCTTCCTGCTGGTCGGCGTTGTCCTTGGCTTTGACCGACAGCTGGATGTTGCGGGTCTTGCGATCCACATTGACCACGACTGCCGTCACTTCGTCGCCTTCTTTCAGCACGTTGCGCGCGTCTTCAACGCGGTCACGGCTGATTTCACTGGCACGCAGGTAACCAATGATGTCGTCGCCCAGATCGATCTCGGCGCCTTTTGCATCAACCGCCCGGACCTTGCCGGTCACAATCGCGCCCTTGTCGTTGATCGACACGAAGGTGGTGAATGGGTCGGAGTCAAGCTGCTTGATACCCAGCGAGATACGCTCGCGGTCAACATCAACTGCCAGCACAATCGCTTCAACTTCCTGGCCCTTTTTGTAGTTGCGAACAGCGGTTTCGCCGGGCTCGTTCCACGAGAGGTCAGACAAATGCACCAGGCCGTCGATGCCGGCAGCCAGGCCCACAAAGATGCCGAAGTCGGTGATCGACTTGATCGGGCCTTTGACGCGGTCACCGCGCTTGGTTTCCTGTGCAAATTCTTGCCATGGATTGGCCTTGCACTGCTTCATGCCCAGGCTGATGCGGCGTTTGTCTTCGTCGATTTCTAGGACCATGACTTCGACTTCATCGCCGAGGTTCACGAGCTTGCTCGGGGCCACGTTTTTGTTGGTCCAGTCCATCTCGGATACGTGAACCAGGCCTTCAATGCCGGGCTCGAGTTCGACAAACGCACCGTAGTCGGCAATGTTGGTGATCTTGCCGAACAAGCGCGTGGTTTGCGGGTAGCGGCGGTTCACGCCCATCCACGGGTCGTCGCCCATCTGCTTCAGACCCAGTGAGACACGGTTTTTCTCGGTGTCGAACTTCAGGATCTTGGCCATGATTTCCTGGCCAGCCGTCACCACTTCGCTTGGGTGACGCACGCGGCGCCATGCCATGTCGGTGATGTGCAGCAGGCCATCAATGCCGCCCAGATCGACGAATGCACCGTATTCGGTGATGTTCTTGACGATGCCCTTGACGATAGCGCCTTCTTTCAGGGTTTCCATCAGCTTGGCGCGTTCTTCGCCCATGCTGGCTTCGACCACGGCGCGGCGTGACAGCACCACGTTGTTGCGCTTGCGATCGAGCTTGATGACCTTGAATTCCATGGTCTTGTTCTCGTAGGGAGACAAGTCCTTGATGGGGCGGGTGTCGATCAGCGAACCGGGCAGGAAAGCGCGGATGCCGTTGACCAGGACGGTCAGGCCGCCCTTGACCTTGCCACTGGTCTGGCCGGTGACGAATTCGCCGGATTCCAGGGCTTTTTCCAGGCTCATCCAGGAAGCCAGTCGCTTGGCCTTGTCGCGGCTCAGCAGGGTGTCGCCGTAGCCGTTTTCGACCGAGTCGATGGCCACGGCCACAAAGTCGCCAACCTGGACTTCAAGTTCGCCCTGGTCGTTTTTGAATTCTTCGAGGGGGATATAGGCCTCGGATTTGAGTCCGGCATTGACGACAACGTGGTTGTGGTCGATGCGTACGACTTCAGCGGTGATGACTTCACCGGTGCGCATTTCAGAGCGCGTGAGTGATTCGTTGAATAGATCGGCAAAAGATTCAGACATTGATTTTCCTGGTCCACACAGCGGGGTTCATTTAGCGGAATTGCTAAAAGTTTTGATTCTGCTTGCGGCTTTGTATGCAGCTTTTGAAAGCTGCAGGTTACGTTAAAAACCTGCTGACCAATGCGCCGTGAAGGCGCGGATGGGAATCAGAAGGGCCGTTTGCCCTGCCACCAGTCAATCACCTGACCCACCGACTTTTCAATCGAAAGATAGGAGTTGTCTAACAGCACGGCATCATCAGCAGGTTTTAAAGGGGCTGCTTTTCGCGACATATCGCGTGCATCACGTGCCTCTAAATCTTGCTGAACGTGCCAGATTGTAGCTGAATTTCCCTTTGAAATCAACTGCTTATGGCGGCGCTCGGCACGCTGGGTGCTGCTGGCGGTCAGGTAAATTTTCAGTGCTGCATCGGGAAAAACAACGCTGCCCATATCGCGGCCATCTGCGACCAGACCGGGCAAGGCCCGAAAGTTGCGCTGTAACGCCATCAGCGCGTCGCGCACTTGGGGGTGAACGGACACGGTCGAAGCGGCCATACCTGCTGCTTCACAGCGAATGGCATCAGACACGTCCGTGCCGGCGAGAAAAATCCGGTCACCCTGAAAGCGGACGGGAAGATCTCGTGCGATGCGGGCTACCGCGTCGCCGTCATCCAGCGAAATCCCGGCTTGCGCTGCGGCATAGGCACTCAAGCGATACAAGGCACCAGAGTCGAGGTAATGGTAGCCCAGCCGCTGTGCGCACAGGGCGGCTAGCGTGCCTTTGCCGGAAGCCGTCGGGCCGTCAATGCAGATGACCGGAATGTCTACAGTCCGGGCTTGGGTCATGGCGAACAAGGCTTCGAAATAGTCCGGAAAAGTCTTGGCCACGCACTTGGGATCCAGAATACGTATTGGCAAGCGTGCTGGATTAAACGCTGCCAGCGAAAAACACATGGCGATGCGGTGGTCGTCGTAGGTGTGGATGGCACTGGTTTGCCATTTTGTCGGCGCTGTGATCGTGAGGTAGTCGTTTCCTTCCTCAACTATCGCGCCAAGTTTTCGCAACTCGCAGGCCATTGCCGCAATGCGATCGGTCTCCTTGACGCGCCAGCTCGCGATATTGCGCAACACCGTGGTGCCTTCGGCGTAAAGTGCCATCACGGCGAGTGTCATGGCTGCATCCGGGATGTGGTTGCAGTCCAGATCAATCGCCTTGAGCGGCCATGCACCCCGGGTAATTCGCAAGCTGCTGTGGCTGGTGCTTATCTGCGCACCCATCATGCGAGCCGCTTCAATAAAGCGTATGTCGCCTTGAATCGAGTTTGCGCCTAGGCCCAGGATTTCAATCTCAGCCCGACCCAAGGAGTCCAAGGAGTCAGCGGAGCCCGCAGCAATTGCGCCAAGCGCTATGAAATAGCTGGCAGACGAGGCATCGGCTTCTACCTGAATGCTGCCAGGCGACTGGTACTGACTGCCTGCCGGAATGACAAATTTCTGCCAGTTATCTGCGCCCAGGGGACGCTGGACATCAATGCCAAAACGCCTGAGCAAGTTGAGCGTGATTTCGATATAGGGTTTGGAGATCAGCTCGCCTACAACTTCGATGCAGATGTCGCTTTTTGCAAGCAGTGGCAGCGCCATCAGCAGTGCAGTTAAAAACTGGCTTGACACATCACCACGAACCTTGATGGGTGCGTCGAGCTTGAAGTGACCAGCGTAGAGGCGAAGCGGCGGGAAACCTTCGTTGCCAAGGTAGTCAATGCCGCAGCCTAGCTGCCGCAAGGCATCCACCAGATCACCAATCGGGCGCTCATGCATACGCGCCACGCCAGACAGTTCAAACTCACCACCTTTACCGCCTTCACCGCCCGATAGCGCCAGCAGCGCCAATGCGGCTGTCAGAGGCCGCATGGCGGTGCCTGCATTGCCCATGAAAAGCACAGCTTTGGTGTTGACCATTTGCCCACCCAGACCGCCAATGGTGACGCAGTCAGCGCCTTTTTCAATGCTGCAGCCCAACTGCTCAAGCGCCTCCAGCATGACGGCGGTGTCATCAGATGCCAGCAGATCATGGAGCGTGGTTTTGCCGTGGCTTAAAGCTGCCAGCAGCAAGACGCGATTGGAAATGCTTTTGGAGCCCGGCAGAAGGACTTTGCCGCCCGCTGTGGCCAATGGCGGGATGTCCAGATACGCAATGTCGAACATGCTGCCGACTTAACTTTTCGGCTTAGGGGTGGCAATGCGCCAGTTGGCACGGGTTTCGCTGGCCTGCTCGATCAGGTTTTCAAGCGCATCGCCGTCGCCGCTGGCAATCAGCTTTTCCAGCGACTGCAGGGTTTGCTGGAATATTTTTGACTGGTCGAGCAACTCTTCCCGATTGGCAATCAGCACATCGCGCCACATTTTTGGATCACTCGCGGCAATCCGGCTGAAATCCCGAAACCCTGGGCCTGCCAGCGAGAGGTATTCTTTCCCGCGAGACTGGCCAACGATGCTATTGATCAGTGCGAAAGCAATCAGGTGCGGCAAGTGGCTTACCGCTGCATAGGCCGCATCGTGGGACTGCGGCGACATTTTGATGACATCGCAGCCAAGGGCTGTCCAGACATCGACTGCTTGTTGCAACTGCACGGTGAAGGTGCGTTCAATGGGGGTGAGGATGACCTGCTTGCCTGTGTACAAATCGGCATCCGCATGTTCAACGCCAGAGACCTCTTTGCCGGTGATGGGGTGGGCTGGCACAAAACAGCCCACATGATCGCGCAGCACGCGGCGCGCTGCATCGACCACATCACGCTTGGTCGAGCCAACGTCCATCAGCAGGGTATTGGCCGTGATGTGGTGGCGGATGGCCTTGAAGGTAGCTTCGGTTGCGGACACGGGTACTGCCAGCAGCACAATGTCTGCACCAGATACGGCCAGCAACGCTGACGCTGCCTCCACATCAATCACGCCCATCAGGCGTGCGCGTTCGGTGGTGGACGGCGATTTGCTGTAGCCCACGACGCGTTTGACCAGACCCGCGCGCTTGAGCGCGAGCGCAAATGAGCCGCCCATCAGCCCGCAACCGATAAGACCCAATTGTTCAAACATGAATCGGGTAGATGCCCAGCACCTTGTAAAAAGCGCAGAGTTGCTGTAGCTCTGCCAAGGCAGCTCTGACGTGAGGTTGTGACGGATGGCCCTGCAAATCAATGTAAAAATAATATTCCCACTGGCCGGAGCGGGCCGGGCGTGACTCGAAGCGCGTCATCGAAACACCATGATCCTTGAGCGGAACCAGAATGTCGTGTACGACACCTGGCCGGTTGGTGACCGACACCACCAAGCTGACGCAGTCATTGCCGGATGGGGGCGGTGATGGCAGGGTTTGCGGCAGGCATACCACCACAAAGCGTGTGCGATTAAAGGCTTCATCCTGAATGCCAGGTGCGACTGTATGCAGGCCAAATTGTGTGCCGGCACGCTCGCTGGCTATACCTGCCCAGGCCGGATTTGTGGAAGCCAGCCGCGCTCCTTCTGCATTGCTGGATGCAGCGTGCCGCGTGGCATTCGGCAGATGATTGGTCAGCCATCCCTGGCACTGCGCCAGCGCCTGCGGATGGGCGTAAACCGATTCAATACCATCCATAGAGTCTGACAGGCGCAGCAGGTTGTGCCTGACCATCAAGCTGAGTTCGCCAACGATGTGCAAAGGCGATGTCAGAAACAGATCCAGTGATCGGGAGACAACACCTTCGGTGGAGTTTTCAACCGGTACGACGCCGTAATGTGCGCTGCCAGAAGCCGTTGCGCGAAACACCTCATCAAAACTGGCACAGGGAACCTGCTCAATACTGGCTCCAAAAAACTGCAATGCCGCCTGTTCGCTGAAGGTGCCGGCAGGACCCAGATAGGCGACGCGTACTGGCGCTTCAAGAGCCAGGCAGGCCGACATGATTTCGCGCCACACGGCTGCCACGTGCTCGCTTTTGAGTGGCCCGGTATTGGCGTGCTGTATTTTCTCTATGACTTTAGCAACGCGGTCGGGCCTGAAAAACGCTGAGCCTTCACGTTTTTTGACTTCTCCAACCTGTTCGGCAACACGCGCACGGCGATTCAGCAGGGTCAGCAACTCCTGATCTATGGCATCAATCTGAATGCGCAGGTCGGCGAGGTTCGAGGTCATTTCTTGGCTGCAGGCTTGCCTTTGTCCGGCGAAGCTGATGTGGAGGGTGCTGCACCGGGTGCCGATGTTGTTCCGACAATTTTGGTTGCTACGTCGTCAAACTCCCTGACCCTGGCCGTCACGTCATTGCGCGTCGCGTCGATCAGCTCTTTGACAAAAACATTTCCAAGTTCTGGTGCGGCGGTTTGGTATTTTTTAATCACGGGTGACTCAAAAAACGTGGCAATTTGTTTCAGCTCATCAAGGTTGAAGCGCTCCATGTAGGCAGGAATCAGTGCCCCACTGCTGACCTGGATGACCCTGCCACTGATGATTTTTGAGACATCGTCGTAATAGGCCTTCAGCGCTGCATTAAGCTGTTCGCGGGCCTGCTCCTGGCGGGCCTGCGGAACGTTGTTTTGAAGCTTTGGTGCCCAGTTTTGCAGTATTTCCTGCGTTGTTCTGTCGGCAAGCTGCCCCACCAGTCGCTGGAGCTCAGGGCCTTGCTGAAGCGCAACCACCCTGGTGGCCCAATCAAGCTTAGCATCAGCACTTTGTGCCAAGCTTGCAGTTGAAAATGCAAGGCTTGCAATAGTCATGGTAGCCACGGTAGCGATGGTGGCCAATAGTTTTTTCATTCCTTGCTTTCCGGGTTTTGGCTGGGTGATTCGGAGGGTGGCTGGCTTTTCCCAGCGTCTGCATCGGGATTACCGTTTTTGTTGTCAGGGTTGCTCTCGTCGAGCGCAGCGTCGTTTTCAACGATGCGCTGCAGGCCGCTCAATTGTGAGCCTTCGTCAAGTCCGATGAGTGTTACGCCTTGTGTAGCCCTGCCCATCTCGCGAATTTCACTGACACGGGTGCGCACCAGCACACCCTTGTCGGTAATCAGCATGATTTCATCGTCAGCGTGAACCAGCGTCGCAGCAACAACCTTGCCGTTGCGCTCGCTTTGCTGAATGGCGATCATGCCTTTTGTACCGCGTCCGTGGCGCGTGTACTCGGTAATGGAGGTGCGTTTGCCATAGCCGTTCTGGGTGGCGGTCAGCACGCTTTGCTGCTCGTCTTCCGCTACCAGCATGGCAATAACGCTCTGGCCGGCTTCCAGCGACATGCCGCGTACGCCCCTTGCATTGCGGCCTAACGGCCTAACGTCTTCCTCATCAAAGCGCACCGCCTTGCCGCCGTCGCTGAACAGCATGACATCGTGTTTGCCATCGGTGAGCGCAGCGCCAATCAGGTAGTCGCCATCGTCGAGATTGACGGCGATGATGCCGCCTTTGCGTGGATTGTTGAATTCATCCAGCGCCGTCTTTTTCACCGTGCCCATGGATGTCGCCATGAACACATACTGGTTTGCCGGGAAGCTGCGCTTTTCACCGGTAAGCGCCAATACAACGTTGATTTTTTCGCCCTCTTGCAAGGGGAACATGTTGACAATGGGCCTGCCGCGCGAGCCGCGCGAGCCCGCCGGTACTTCCCATACCTTGAGCCAGTACAGCCGTCCACGGTTGGAAAAGCACAGGATGTAGTCGTGCGTGTTGGCGATGAAGAGCTGGTCAACCCAGTCGTCTTCTTTGGTGGCTGTGGCTTGCTTGCCGCGCCCACCGCGTTTTTGCGCGCGGTATTCCGACAGCGGCTGGCTCTTGATATAGCCAGTGTGCGACAGCGTCACCACCATGTCGGTCGGGGTAATCAAGTCTTCGGTGCTCAGGTCAAACGAGCTGTGTTCGATCTGGCTGCGGCGCGCGCCCAGTTTGGTTTGCCCAAATTCCTGGCGGATGGCTGAAAGCTCTTCGCCGATGATGACGGAGACACGCTCTGGCCGGGTCAGAATATTAAGCAGGTCGTCAATTTCTGCCATGACTTCTTTGTATTCAGCCACAATTTTGTCTTGCTCAAGACCGGTCAGGCGGGCTAGGCGCATTTGCAGAATTTCTTGCGCCTGGGTGTCTGACAACCGATACAGGCCATCACTGCCCATGCCGTAGAGCTTTTCAAGCCCGTCTGGTCGGTAGTCATCGGCGTTGACCACGCCACCGTTGGCCCGGGCGCGAGTCAGCATTTCCCGAACCAGTTTGCTGTCCCACGGTTTGAGCATCAGCTCGGCTTTTGCCACGGGCGGCGTCGGTGCGTTGCGGATGATGGCGATGAACTCATCAATGTTGGCCAGTGCAACGGCAAGGCCTTCCAGTACATGACCACGTTCACGCGCCTTGCGCAGTGTGAACACGGTGCGCCGCGTGACAACTTCCCGACGATGCGACAAAAAGACCTGAATCAAATCCTTCAGGTTGCAGAGCTTGGGTTGGCCATTAATCAGCGCCACCATGTTGATGCCGAAGGTGTCCTGCAACTGGGTCTGCTTGTACAGGTTGTTCAGCACCACCTCGGGTACTTCCCCGCGCTTGAGTTCAATCACCAGCCGCATTCCGGACTTGTCGCTTTCGTCCTGGATGTGGCTGATGCCTTCGATTTTCTTTTCATGCACCAGCTCGGCCATACGCTCCTGAAGCGTCTTTTTATTGACCTGGTAGGGGAGCTCGTCAACGATGATGGACTGGCGTTGGCCTTTGTCGATGTCTTCAAAATGGCATCTGGCACGCATCACCACCTTGCCGCGTCCGGTGCGATAGCCATCCTTGACTCCGTTGATACCGTAAATAATGCCAGCTGTTGGAAAGTCTGGTGCCGGAATGATTTCCATCAGCTCATCGATGGATGCCTCGGGATTTTTAAGAAGATGCAGACAGGCATCAACGGATTCGTTCAGGTTGTGTGGCGGAATGTTGGTCGCCATGCCGACGGCAATCCCCGACGAACCATTGACCAGCAGGTTCGGGAATCTGGCCGGCATGACCAGCGGTTCATTCTCGCTAGCGTCGTAGTTGGGGCCAAAATCCACAGTCTCCTTGTCCAGATCAGCAAGCAGTTCGTGTGCAATCTTGGACATCCGGATTTCGGTGTAACGCATGGCTGCCGCATTGTCACCATCGACGGAACCGAAGTTTCCCTGGCCGTCAACCAGCATGTGGCGAAGCGAAAAATCTTGCGCCATACGGACTATCGTTTCGTAGACCGCGCTATCACCATGCGGGTGATATTTGCCAATCACGTCGCCCACAATACGGGCCGATTTTTTGTAGGGGCGATTCCAGTCGTTGTTCAGCTCATGCATGGCAAACAGCACGCGTCTGTGAACAGGTTTAAGTCCGTCTCTGGCATCGGGCAGGGCCCGACCGACAATCACGCTCATCGCGTAATCAAGGTAGCTCCGACGCATTTCCTCTACTAGACTGATGGGCAGGGTTTCTTTTGCAAACTGGGTCATGAGAGGCCTGGGTGAAATTTGTCGCGGTCTGCTCTGGGCAGATCGCTGATTTTAAGGCCTGAGTTTAAGGTGTCCCGATTGTGGCGGAGTAGCAACAAACGCTAAAGATTCTGATGTCTGTGTAAGACGAGCGCTATCGTGGGCTGGTGCCTTCAAACGACTGTGGCACAATAGTTGTAACGCTTTGGGTGATGGTCATTCAGGGCGTATGACTTATTAATCGCAGCCAGTCTGCGGCTTTTCTCTAAAGGAAAACCATGAAGAAACTCAACAAAGTGGTAATGTTGTTTGCTTTCGTAGCGCTTGCAACCGCCGCTGGTGCACAAACAATCGACAACTGGCGTTCTGCGTCCGGCGAGGCTTGGAAAAATAGCACCGGTTTGTGCTGGCGCGATGCCAGCTGGACACCTGCTACCGCTGCCGCTGGTTGCGATGGCGCGATTGTTGCACCTAAACCTGCTGCACCTGCTCCGAGAGCTGCTCCTGCTCCTGCTCCTGCTCCTGCTGCGAAACCTGCTGCGCCTGCTGCTAAGCCTGCTGCGCCTGCGCCCCCTCCCGCAGCGACCAAAGTCACCTACGCCGCTGATTCTTTCTTCAATTTCGACAAGTCTGTGCTCAAGCCTGAAGGCAAAGCCAAGCTCGATGATCTGGTCGGCAAGGTCAAGGGCATCAACCTGGAAGTCATCATTGCTGTGGGTCACACCGACTCTGTCGGCAGCGATAGCTACAACCAGAAGCTGTCAGTCAAGCGCGCTGAAGCAGTGAAGGCTTATCTGGTGTCTAAAGGCATCGAGAAAAACCGTGTTTACACCGAAGGCAAGGGCGAGAAGCAGCCTGTGGCTGATAACAAGACCAAAGAAGGTCAAGCTAAAAACCGCCGCGTTGAAATCGAAGTGGTTGGTACACGCACCAACCAGTAATCCTTCCGGACGACTTCAAAAAACCGCGCTACGGCGCGGTTTTTTTATGCCCGGGCGATAATCGAACCATGTCCACCACTACCAATTTCGACCCCGCCGAGCTGGCCAAATTCTCTGACCTAGCCCATCGCTGGTGGGATTTGGAGAGTGAGTTCCGGCCTTTGCATCAGATCAATCCGCTACGCCTGGCCTGGATTGAAAATCTGGCGCCTCTACACGGCAAACGCGTGCTGGATGTGGGTTGCGGCGGCGGTATATTGGCCGATGCGATGGCGCGCAAAGGTGCCGACGTGCTGGGGATTGACCTAGCCACCAAGGCCTTGAAAGTAGCACAACTTCACGCGCTCGAAGCCCAGACTGAAGGCGTGCGATACCAGGAAATCAGCGCTGAAAGCCTCGCACTGGAGCAGCCCGCCAGCTTTGATGTGGTGACCTGCATGGAAATGCTGGAGCACGTCCCCGATCCGTCGTCCATCGTCAAAGCCTGTGCAGCGCTAGTCAAACCCGGTGGACATGTCTTTTTTTCCACCATCAACCGCAATGCCAAGGCCTTCATGTTTGCCATTGTTGGGGCTGAATACGTTTTAAACCTGTTGCCGCGCGGCACACACGAATACGCCAAGCTCATCAAACCCAGCGAACTGGCTGGCTATTGCCGCGCAACCGGGCTAGCCTTGCAACAAACCAGGGGTCTGCAATACAACCCCTTGACTCGGCACTACTGGCTTGATGCAGACACCAGCGTCAACTACATGTTTGCGACCCTCAAGAGTCAAGGCTGAAATCCGGATGTTCGCCAACATAGAGGCCGTGCTGTTCGACCTAGACGGGACCCTGATAGACAGCGCACCAGACCTGGGCGCAGCAGCCGACAAAATGCGTACTGATCGCGGTCTCACGTCACTGCCGCTTGCGCACTATCGGCCCATGGCGGGTGCGGGGGCGCGAGGCATGATTGGCATCGCTTTTGGCCTCACGCCTGAAGACGCGGATTTCGAAGCTCTCAAAGAAGAATTTTGTGTCAACTACGAGGCTTGTTTGACCGAGCGCACCTTTGCCTTTGATGGCATTGCAGAGCTGATACAACATCTCAGTAAAGCAGGCCTCAAATGGGGTGTGGTGACCAACAAGTCCGCCCGCTTTACCTTGCCGTTAACCAAGGCCATGCCCTTGTTCAACAGCGCACAATCCATCGTCAGTGGCGACACCACGCCACACTCAAAACCCCACCCCGCCCCCTTGCTTGAAGCCGCACGCCAGCTCGATGTCGCGCCTGCGCGATGCGTGTATGTTGGCGACGACGAACGCGACATCGTCGCAGGCCGTGCCGCCGGTATGCCCACTGTCGCCGCAGCCTATGGTTACCTTGGTACAGCGGTCGATACCGCAGGCTGGAAGGCCGATGCCACCATCGAATCCCCGGCAGCGCTGCTGAAGCTATTGAATTTACCGCGAATGGCTTAAACTACTCGCCTGGGGCTGCATTGGTTTCGACGTGGGTTCGGACGCGGTGTGGTGCATGTCGAGCTGAGTGTGCTCGTAAAACTGATTCAAAAAAACTAACTGCAAACGACGAACGTTTCGCACTCGCTGCTTAATTGCCAGTGAGCTTTACAACAGCAGGCCGATGGGCTGGGCAAGGGGCTCTTAGCGCAAGTTAAGGGTTCCAGGCTGTAAAGATAATTTCATCGGCTGGCCTCGGGCTGGGTACCTTAACCCGGGGCAAGAAAATAGGGTGCTGGCGGCCTAGGTAGCGTGCGACTGCGCGACACAGGTGGCGAGACTTAAATCAGATCGCTAAACATGTAGATCTGCCCGAAAAAGGCTTGCGGACGGGGGTTCAAATCCCCCCAGCTCCACCATACCGCATGACAAAGGCCGCTAAGGACAACCACTTAGCGGCCTTTTTCATTGGTGCGTTCCATCTGGCGCGCCTGCCTACTTCGCTTGGGCGGCGCTCCAGGCCACCGCCTTGAGCCCGCCGCCATCGACGGTGCCTTCGATCGCGTTGCCCTTGACGGTGCCGGTGAAGTCGTAGGTCCTGCCTTCGAGCGCCAGCTTGAAGCTGAAGCGATCGCCGCGCAGTTTTGCTTCCTCAAGGAGAACGTCGCGTCCGCCGATCCTCGCCGAGCCAGCCACGCGCGTGATCTGCTGCTTGAGATGCAGGTGCACCGGGTCCTTGCTCAGCACCGCCGGCAGGTTCGCGCTCCACGCGCCTTCGGCCTTCGCCGGCACGACGTACAGGTAGATGAGGGTGGTGCTGACCCCGCTGATGGCGACCTTGTCCTCTAGGTCCATTTGCACGTACTTCTCCGGGATCCAGCCCGTCAGCGGGTAATCGTGCGACAGGACGCGCGTGCCGGGATTGAGTTCCGTGAGTAGCTTGTCCTTGAGCATGTTGACCGTGTCCGGCAGCAGGTACATGGTGAGCACGGTGGCCTTGCGGATGTCGGTCTTGAAGAGATCCTGGATGGTGAAATTCGCCCGGTCGGCGATACCCTGCTGCCGGGCTGTCTCGTTGGCTTCCTTCACCAGCTTTTCGTTGATGTCGACGCCGAAGCCGCGCGCGCCGAACACCTTGGCCGCCGTGAGCACGATGCGCCCGTCGCCCGAGCCCAGATCGATGACGAAATCCTTAGCCCCCACTTCGGCCAGCGTCAGCATGTTGGCGACCACGCTGGAGGGGGAGGGGACGTAGGGCCCGGCGTTCACCGGCGCCTTGTCCGCGGCATGCGCCGCACCACAAACAAGCGCCGCAGTCAGCAGCAATCGTGCAGTCTTCATGGAAGGCATTTTAATCCAAACCGGCTCGACGTTCTCGAAGGTGATCTGCGGCCGCTTCAGGCCGTTGAACTCGTTCACGCCCAGGCGGTAGGCGGCGCGCACCCTGGCGGGCAGCGGTTCGAGCGAATTGAAGCGCATCGCCTCCAGCCGCCGCCCGTCGGCGTGGTTCAAAAAGTACTGTTTTTGGATGGTTTGCCTATGACTCAACCGATGCCCCCCGAAAAAGTGTTATCCGGTTTTGAACCACGCCATAATTGACACTGACTAAGGTTTTAGTCCCTGTTTTTATGCTTTTCATGCCCGGAGGTAAGCCCATGAAAAAACTCTTTCAAACAACGCTTGTTTTATCTGCCAGCCTGGCGGCATCGCAGGTTTTGGCTGCCGACATACTGGCGCGCGTCATTTCCAGCACGCCGGTGGTTCAGCAGGTGGCGGTGCCGCGCCAGGTTTGCAATAACCAGCAAATGATTGTGGCGCAGCCAAAGTCAGGCGGCGGTGCGCTGCTGGGTGCGGTGGCCGGTGGTGCGGTTGGCAATGCGATTGGCAACGGCAGTGGCCGGGCGCTGGCTACCATGATTGGCTTGGTCGGTGGTGCCATGCTGGGCGACCGGGTGGAGGGCTTTAACCAGCAGGTGCAAAACGTGCAGCAGTGCGGCACGCAAACCTTTTATGAAAACCGCGCTAGCCACTTCAACGTGGTGTATGAATACCAGGGCACGCAGTACAGCACGCAAATGGCCAATGACCCGGGCCAGTATGTGCGCCTGCAGATCACGCCGATCGGGGCCATAGGCGCTGCGCCGCAGCCGGGTTTTGCGCAGTCGCAAGATCAAAACGGACAAGCGCAAACCTACGTTCAACCGGCACCGGTCCAGCAGTTTCAGCGGGTATACACACAGCCCCAGGTGATTTACCAATCAGCACCGGTTTATTACGTACAACCGTACTACGCCAGGCCGTACTACTCGCCTTATTACTATCCCGGCGTGTCACTTAACTTTGGCTACAGCCGGGGTTACGGTCATCGCCACCGGCGATAGAACTGCAAGCCTTGATGTCCGGGTACCCTAAAATCAGGCGTTATCGCCGCTTTTTGGCACACCATTCCCGAACTTTTCCATGACCACCATACTTCAGCACCTCCCCATCGGCGAGAAAGTCGGCATCGCTTTTTCAGGCGGGCTTGACACCAGCGTCGCCCTGCACTGGATGAGGCTTAAGGGCGCGATTCCCTACGCCTACACCGCCAACCTGGGCCAGCCTGATGAGCCTGACTACGACGACATCCCGCGCAAGGCGATGCAGTACGGCGCTGAAAAAGCCAGCTTAGTCGACTGCCGCAGCCAGCTCGCTGCCGAGGGCCTTGCGGCACTGCAAAGCGGCGCGTTTCACATCACGACTGCAGGCCTAACCTACTTCAACACCACGCCGCTGGGCCGCGCTGTGACGGGCACCATGCTGGTCTCGGCCATGAAAGAGGATAAGGTCAACATCTGGGGCGACGGCAGCACCTACAAAGGCAACGACATCGAGCGTTTTTACCGCTACGGCCTGCTGACCAACCCCGATTTAAAAATCTACAAGCCGTGGCTTGACCAGCTGTTTATTGACGAGCTGGGTGGCCGCGCCGAGATGTCGGCCTTTATGACGGCTGCCGGTTTTGGCTACAAGATGTCGGCTGAAAAAGCCTACTCAACCGACTCGAACATGCTGGGCGCCACGCACGAGGCCAAAGACCTTGAGCTGCTCAGTAGCGGCATAAAAATCGTCAAGCCCATCATGGGTGTGGCCTTCTGGAAAGACGAGGTCGAGGTCAAGCGCGAAGAGATCACGCTGCGTTTTGAAGAAGGCCAACCGGTAGCGCTGAACGGCAAGCGCTTTGACAGCTTGGTCGAGCTGATACTGGCGGCCAACCGCATCGGTGGCCGCCACGGTCTGGGCATGAGCGACCAGATCGAAAACCGCATCATCGAGGCCAAAAGCCGTGGCATTTACGAAGCCCCCGGCCTGGCCCTGCTGTTCATCGCCTACGAGCGTTTGATCACTGGCATCCATAACGAAGACACCATCGAGCAGTACCGCGACAACGGCCGCAAGCTTGGCCGCCTGCTCTACCAGGGCCGCTGGTTTGACCCGCAGGCCCTCATGCTGAGGGAGGCCGCTCAGCGCTGGGTGGCACGCGCCATCACCGGCGAGGTGACGCTGGAGCTGCGGCGTGGCAACGACTATTCGATTTTGAACACCGCATCCGGCAACCTGACCTACAAGCTCGATGACGGCGCTGTCAAGCTGGCCGCTGGCTGGCTGATTGATGCGTGCGGCTGGAAGGGCAAGCACATCGGCAACGCAGGCGTATACGAGCGCCAAGCGCTGGTGCTGGTCAACCGTGGCGGCAAGACTGACCCGGTGACC
>JBCKNF010000002.1:0-125198 GCA_038902815.1 Polaromonas sp.
GAAGTCCAGGATGTCGTTGACGATGTCCAACAGTGCATCTGCCGAGACTTTCACCAGGCCCATGTATTCGCGCTGTTCCGCGTTCAACTCGGTGTCGAGCGCCAGCTCGGTCATGCCTATGATGCCGTTCATCGGGGTGCGGATTTCGTGGCTCATATTGGCCAGGAACTGGCTCTTGGTCTGGGACGCGGCTTGCGCCGCCTCGGTGACCCGAATCAAGTCGCTGATGTCGATGCGGAAGCCCACAATATGGCCGTCGGGCAACCTGCGCTCGACGATGCGCAGGGTGCGGCCATTGCTGTGTTTCTGTATCAAGGTGGTGTTGGCGGCCAGATGGGTGGTCAGGCGTTCGGCCACCCATTCATCGACCCGGCCAATGGCGGCAGCATACTGCCCCATTTCGGCACCAGCCCGGATGATGTCTTCAAACTGGGCGCCTGGAACCATCAGGTGGGCCACTTCAGAATACACTTCGCGGTATTTGTCGTTGCACAACACCAAGCGGTCTTGTGGGTCAAATATGACAAAGGCTTCGTCCAGTGCGTCGATTGAGCCGCGCAGCAGGTCGTCGACGCGCTGAACTTCGGACTCGCTGTTTTGTAGCGCCAAAAACTGTGTCGCCAAGGCCTGCGAGGCGCTGTTCAGTGCAACGCTAAGTTGTTGAATTTCGACGATTCCGCTGCTTGTCGGCATGCTGACGCCGCGTTGCTGGATCAGGTCGCCCGCAAAACGGCTCGCGCGCTCCAGTGCAGCGCTGGCCTTGCGCAGGAAAACCGTCAGCAGAACGCTGGTGAGCACGATGGTCAGCAGGCTGGCCAGCAGCGTGTCGACCCAGATGCGGAGCCGCAACGCCTCCAGCGCCGACAGGCTGGTGGTGACGCGCACCCAGCCCAGAGGCTCGCCGCGCGCTATCGGTAGCAACAAGGTGTAGCTCGCCTTTGTGCGCAGCTCGGGCTGGCTCAGGTCAAGTGGCTGCGACACCTGGTCATAGGCCACGCGGGGCTGATCGTTCAGCGCGCGCGCGACCTGCACCAGAATGCGACCCTGTCTGTCGGCAACGACCAGCTCCTGCACCGAGGACAAGGTGGCCAGCTGCAGCAGTCGGTTCTCGATCTTGTCGAAATGGGCCAGCAGCAGGTCATCGGCCGATCCGGCCGAAATGCTGCTCGCCAAGTTGCGCGTGTCGCTCTCCAAACCCTGCGCTAGCGAGGCCGTCCGTTCAGACAGCATGTAGCTGCCATAGCCCAAAAAGGCGAGCAGAATGATGCTGTTAACGACCAGCGTTAGATAGAGCCAGAGGCGCATGCGGGGTCCGGGTCACTTGTTGATGATGACGAATTTCTCAAGACCGAGCTTTTCGAGTGGCGCGTAGTCCTTGAAGCTTGCCTCCACCGGTTTGGGGATCTGGATCGCCAAGAGCCGCGAAGCGAAGGCTGGATTCGCCCCCAGCTTGAGGAAGGCCTGTCGCAAAGCCTCGCGCACCTGGGCCGGGACACGTGGATGAGTGGCGATCGGGTGGGGATAGACGCTGGGGGTCTCGTAGAGGACACGCAACTGCGCCTGCAACTCTGGGGTTTCTTGTGCCAGCGTCTGACGGTTGGCGCCGCCGGCCTGGGCACGGCCGCTGATGAGGTGGCGGAAAACGTTGCCAGGGGTCGTCACGTACTCGGGCTTGAAGTGGATTTTCTGCTCATGGGTGAGCAGTGCGCGCATATAGAGTGAGGTAAAGGCGTTGGGTGCGGCAAAGGCCAGCGTCGCGCCATCGAGTTGCTCCAACCGGGTGATGGGAGAATCCTTGCGCACCACTAAGAGGGCCGTCAAGCGAGTCGCGTCATCTCGCAATAACGGGGTGTAGCCGGCCGCCTTTTTGGCCATGACCGCGTGATACGGGTTCAGGTAGACGACATCCGGCTCGCCGTTCAAAAAAGCGGCCTCGAATGCGGGGATGGAAGCATAGACCTTAAGCTGGAGGTCGAGGCCGGTCAGCTTAGAGACCTCTTTTAGCACCGGAGTCCAGTCGCGGAATATCTGCTCCGGCAGAAACTGGGGCACGACCGCAACGCTAAGGGTCTGCGCCGCGCTAGTGCCCAGGCCCAAGCTGAAAAGTAGAGACCACCAAACAGTCTGTAGGAAGGTGCGGATAGTCATAGGAAATTTTTAGTAAGTTAGCACGGGCTATCAGTTTCAGTTGCTTGTTACTGACACGGGGGAACTCGCGGGATCTTTACGACAAAGGTTGAGGGTGCAGGTCAAAATCCTCATCCACAAATCGCTGCTTGATCTTGAGCACCTCGTCCCATTCGCATAGGAAGGCATCCACGCAGGCCGGATCAAAGTGCTTGCCTTTGCCGTCAAGCAACAACTGCGTCGCCTCCTCAATGCTCCAGGCTTTCTTGTAAGGTCGCGTCGAAGTCAGGGCATCGAACACATCTGCGACGGCCACGATGCGCCCAAACAGGGGGATAGCTTCACCCACCAGCCCGCGCGGGTAGCCGCTGCCATCAAATTTTTCATGGTGGCTGTGCGCGATCTCGGCCGCCACTTGCATCAATGGCGAACTGCTGGAACTCAATATCTCAAAACCGATGACGGCGTGCTGCTTCATGATGGCGAACTCCGCCTCGGTCAACTTGCCCGGTTTGAGCAAGATATTATCTGGCGTGCCGACCTTGCCAACGTCGTGCATCGGCGCCGCCGCCAGCAACAAATCTTGCTGCACCACAGACAGCCCCATGCAGCGCGCGATGTGCCTGGAATAGTGCGCCATGCGCAAGATGTGGCCGCCGGTTTCTGGATCGCGATACTCGGCCGCCTTGGATAAACAAAAAATCGTCTCCCGCTCCTGGGCCACAATGGTTTCGGTGGCCTTGTGCACCTCGTCTGCCAGCCAGGCGGCATGGTTGGACAGCTTCTTGTGGCTGGCACGCAAAGCCAGCATGTTCTTCGCCCGCGCCAAAAACTCAATGTTGTCCATCGGTTTGTTGAGGAAATCGGTCACGCCGATCTTCAACGCCTCATGCCGCAATGTGGTCTCATGGTTGGCGGTGATCATGAGCACAGGAACATCCGCATAGCGGGCCCGAAACCGCTCAACCAGCTCAGTGCCGCTCAGCACCGGCATCATGTAATCCACGATCACCAGATCAGGCTCGTTCGCCAAGCACCATTCCAAGGCGGCAACCGGATCGGTAAAGCACACCGACTCGCAGTCAGGCAATTTACCCACCAGGTATCGCAATGCCGTCACATTCATTTGTATATCGTCAATGATCGCGACCTTCATTACTCTCTCCTATAAGTGCCGACTAACAAACCTGCCTGATCTTATATCACTGACAGCGGAGAAAGAGACGGATAGTTCAGATATCGCCATCGAAACCACGCTACTGCCGCGCCATTCGCACATTGGGCGGCAGCCCCTGCGGGTGGCTGGTGCGAAACGGGTTGATGTCCAGCCCGCCGCGCCTGGTGTAGCGCGCATACACCGACAGCTTGTGCGGCTTGCAGCGCGTCCATATGTCCATGAAGATGCGCTCGACGCATTGCTCGTGAAACTCGTTGTGATTACGAAAACTCACCAGGTATTGCAGCAGGCCCTCCTGGTTGATTTGCGGGCCTGAGTAGCTGATCTGCACACTGCCCCAGTCGGGCTGGCCAGTGACAAGGCAGTTGCTTTTGAGCAGGTTGCTGGTGAGGGTTTCTTCAACCGACGCTTCATCAAACTCGGCAAACAGCAGCTCGGGCGCGGGTGTGAAGTGAATGCACTCCACGTCAAGACGGTCGAGATTGAGGCCGCTCATTTCATGCACTGGCTCACGCTCAAACAGCTCCGGGCCCAGCGTCTTAACGCCCACGCCGGTACCTGCTGCGGCATTAATGTCGGCACGTATGCGCTCGCGCACATCGCGTGCGTCGGCAAAACGTGTGTTGTTAAAACTGTTCAGGTAAAGCTTGAAGGATTTGCTTTCAATCATGTTCGGTGACTCGCAGGGCACGGTGATGTGCGCCAGCGCCACTTGCGGTTTACCGCGCAAGTTCAGCCAGCTGAGTTCAAACGCCGTCCACATGTCGGCACCGAAAAAAGGTGGCGTGCCTGTGATGCCAATCTCTGCGCGTTTGTCGGCACGCGGGATCGGAAACAAAAGCGCTGCGTCGTATTGATCGACATAGGGCGACGGCTTGCCTAGCCGGGATTGCTCGGGCGTGTTCATAGGGTGCCAATGGTTAAAATCACGAAAATTCACGCTCCCGGAGCCATTTGGTGGCAATCCATTTCTCACCCGCCATCACCGGCTCGCCAGCATGCAGCGTGCGGGTTGACGGGTGTGGCTCGGTGTAGCTGAAGAACACCGCCTGACCGCGCTTGGGCTTTACTTTCAGGCCCAGTTCAGGAAAGACCGTGGCACCGCCTTTTTCAGGGTCGTTGAGGTACATGATGAGTGTGCCAACCCGCTGACCGCCGCGCTTGAGTATCTCTTGTGTACCCGGCTCTGCCGGATCAAAGTAATCGTAGTGGGGACGGTACTCTGCTCCCTTGCCATATCGCAGCACCTGCAGAGCTTCGCCATTGCGCGCCGGCCAGTGCAGCAGCTTGGCGATACGCGCCTCTATTCGGTGCACCAGTGAGCTCTCACGGTGTTCAAAAAACATGCCTTGACTAGTGCGGCTGGGGTGGAGTTCTTCGCCACCGGTTTTGATATCGACGGTGAGTGAGCACGACAGACGTGGCCGTGCCAAGTCCATCAGGGCTTGGCACTCAGGCGCACTCAAAAAATTAGTGAACACCACCAGCTCGGGGTCGTGCTGGCGCAGCAGCACTTCAACCCACTTGTCACCACCGTCCAGCGTGCTGCCCGCAGCACCCGGCGATGGCATCGGAACCGATAGGGACGTGGCGCAGGCTGAAAGCAAAATCAAACCAAAATCGACTAAAAATCAAGCAGCAAGCTTGCGCCGGAAAACCAGCCGATCCGGCTTTGATGCAGCAGCATCAAAACGATAACCCTCAACATCAAAACCTTCGAGCTTTTTGACTGTGGCTATTTTTTCCTCGATGGCGTAGCGCAGCATCAACCCGCGCGCACGCTTGGCGTGAAAGCTGATGATTTTGTATTTTCCGCCCTTGAAGTCTTCAAACACGCAGCTCACGACGCGCGCCTTGAGTACCCCCTGCTCCACCGCCTTGAAGTATTCCTCGCTGGCTAGATTGATGATGACGGGCGAGGTATCCAGCGCAGCGCGGGTGTTCAAGTAGCTTGCGATTTGCGAACCCCAGAAGTGGTACAGATTGCTGCCTTCAGCAGTCTTGAGCGCCGTACCCATCTCCAGCCGATAAGGTTGCATCCAGTCCAGCGGGCGCAGCACACCGTACAGCCCGCTCAGAATGCAGACATGCGCCTGCGCCCAGTCAAGCTGCTCCTGATTCAATGTTTTGGCATTCAGGCCTTCATACACATCGCCGTTAAAGGCCAGCACCGCCTGTTTTGAATTTTTGGCAGTGAATTTGCCAGACCATGCCTGATAGCGCGCCACGTTCAAACCCGACAACGCATCAGACAGCTTCATCAGCGTGCTGATCTGCTGCGCTGTTTTGGTTTTGAGAATGTCAATCAGTTGGGCTGATTGCTGCGTGAAAAGCGGCTTGGTGTGCGCACTGACATGCGACGGGGTATCGTAGTCGAGCGACTTGGCGGGCGAGAGTAAAAACAGCATGGCTTTGAGTGATTGAAATAAACCGAAAGCCTGACTGTAGGGCACTTCTAGAAATTCAGGTTTTCGGGATGAAGTGCAAGGCGGACGGAACGCAGCAACCGGAACGGGGTTTTTGGGGTCAGAGCCCAAAAACCCACTTGCACAGAAGTTGAATTAAGCGCATTCTAGGGATACGTCATTGCACGACCATCTGGAGTTCATCATGCCCGCCTCAAGTCCCGCTTTCAATCTCAGGTTTTCGATCTTCACCCGTGTATTGACCCGCTGGTTGAGCGTATCTGTGGCCCTGGCTGCCACCACGGGACTTCCGCTCGCAAGCGCCGCTACCGCATCGCCGCCCAGTGTGCAGTCCATCATGGACGCGATGGAGCGCGCCAATGCGGCGGTGGTCGGCATTCGCGTGACGGCGATTGAAGGCGCTCGATCCGCCGTGACCCTGGGTCTGAGGCGCAGAGGCTCCGGCGTGGTGATCGGGCCTGACGGCCTGATATTGACCATTGGCTACCTGATGCAGGAAGCCCAGCAAATTGAAATCGTCACGCAAGACAACAAGATTTTGCCGGCCACAGCAGTGGCTTATGACGTGGCCACGGGCTTTGGTTTGGTACGCCCGTTGCTGCCAATGCGCGGCGTTAAATCGGTCACATTCGGCAGTCTGCAAGACCTCAAACCCGGCGATCAACTCATGGCCGCAACCGGGGCTACCGCAGACGGTGAAGAAGGCGGTGTGAGCATGACGCAACTGGTTAGCACGCGGGCTTTTTCTGGCTGGTGGGAATACCACATCGACACCGCGCTGTTCACCAGCCCACCCGTTAGCTCTGGTCGCGGCAACCACAGCGGCGCGCCCCTTTTCAACCACAAGGGTGAGTTGCTGGGCATAGGTTCTTTACTGGTGATGGATGCCAGCGGCGAGAACAAACGCCAGCCCGGCAACATGTTTGTGCCGGTGGATTTGCTCAAGCCCATACTGGCCGAGATGCAACAGTCGGGCAGCAGCCGCCAAAGCCGCAGACCGTGGCTGGGGTTGACCTCCAGCGACAGCGGTGGCCGGGTGCAAATCGTTCGCGTCAACGCCGACAGCCCTGCCAACACAGCGGGCCTGCAAGCTGGCGAGGTGGTGCTGGCAGTCGATGGCACAGAAGTTAAAACGCTGGAGAGTTTTTACAAAAAGCTCTGGGCACGCAGCGCACCCGACGCACCCATCAGTTTGACGGTGCTGCGCGGTGAAGAAGTCAAAACCATCGTGCTCAGGCCGCTGGATCGTATGTTGACGCTCAAAAAACCTTCCGGCATCTGATCCGCAAGATGGCAGGGCAAAGTTCCAGGGCAGGCACCTGGTGCCGAGTCGAATAAAATCACTGCAACGCCTCCTTCTTTCTCACCCTTCCTCCATTTTCAAGCGGCATCCATCTGATGCCGTTTTTCATTACCCATGACACCAGCCAACAGCGCCCATCCAGCTAACACCGCCACGCAAGCAAGCACATCTGGTCTTGATGCGCTGGCCAAGTCGTTTGAGCCTGCGGCGATTGAAAGCCAGTGGGGTCCGTTGTGGGAGCAAAGCGGCCTGTACGAGCCGACTTTGGACGCAGCCAAAGACTCGTTTTCCATTCAGTTGCCGCCGCCCAACGTGACGGGCACGCTGCACATGGGTCATGCATTCAACCAGACCATCATGGACTCGCTGACCCGCTACCACCGCATGAAGGGCGACAACACGTTGTGGCTGCCGGGCACTGACCATGCGGGCATCGCCACGCAGATTGTGGTGGAGCGCAAGTTGCAAGGTGAAGGTAAAACGCGGCATGACCTGGGGGCGACACCTGCCGAATCTCGCAAGAACTTTGTAGCCAAAGTGTGGGAGTGGAAGGAAGAGTCGGGCACCACCATCACGCGCCAAATGCGCCGCATGGGCGACTCGGTGGCGTGGAAGCACGAGTACTTCACCATGGACGCTAAGATGTCGACAGTCGTTACCTCGACCTTCGTGCAGTTGTATGAACAGGGTTTGATTTACCGTGGCAAACGGCTCGTCAACTGGGACCCGATTTTGAAGTCCGCCGTGAGCGACCTTGAAGTCGAAAGCGAAGAGGAAGACGGCTTCATGTGGCACATCCGCTACCCGCTGGCGGATGGCTCGGGTTCGCTGACCGTGGCGACGACTCGGCCTGAAACCATGTTAGGCGACGTGGCGGTGATGGTGCATCCTGAAGACGAGCGCTACCAGCATCTGATAGGCAAGGAAGTCGTGTTGCCGCTGTGCAATCGCAACATCCCAGTGATTGCCGACGATTACGTGGACAAGGCCTTCGGCACCGGCGTGGTCAAGGTCACGCCAGCGCACGACACCAACGACTACGCCGTCGGCCAGCGCCACCAGTTGCCCATCATCGGCGTGTTGACGCTGGACGCGGCCATCAACGACAACGCGCCTGAAAAATACCGGGGCCTGGACCGCTTCGTGGCGCGCAAACAGGTCGTCGCCGACCTCGAAGCCCAAGGCTTTCTGGTCGAAGCCAAAAAACACAAGCTGATGGTGCCGCGCTGCACCCGCACCGGCCAGGTGATCGAACCCATGCTCACCGACCAGTGGTTTGTGGCGATGAACCAAGTCGGAAAAGGCGACCCCACCGGCAAGTCCATCGCCCAGAAGGCGATTGCCGCGGTGGACAGCGGCGCGGTCAAGTTCGTCCCAGAGCAGTGGGTCAACACCTACAACCAGTGGATGGGCAACATCCAGGACTGGTGCATCAGCCGCCAGCTCTGGTGGGGCCATCAAATTCCGGCCTGGTACGACGAAGACGGCAAGGTCTATGTCGCCATCAGTGAAGAAGAAGCGCAAAGCCAAGCACCGGGCAAAACCTTGCGCCGCGATGAAGACGTGCTCGACACCTGGTATTCATCAGCACTGGTGCCTTTCTCATCACTCGGCTGGCCCGAGAAGACCAAAGAGTTCGACTTATTTTTGCCCTCCAGCGTGCTGGTCACCGGCTACGACATCATCTTCTTCTGGGTCGCCCGGATGATTATGATGACCACGCATTTCACCGGCCAGGTGCCCTTCCACCACGTCTACATCCACGGTTTGGTCAAAGACGCTCAGGGTAAAAAAATGAGCAAGTCTGAAGGTAATGTGCTGGATCCGGTGGATTTGATTGATGGCATAGCACTGGCGCCGCTGCTGGACAAACGCTCGCAGGGCCTGCGTAAACCCGAGACCGCGCCGCAGGTGCGCAAGGCGACTGAAAAAGAATTCCCCGCTGGCATACCGGCCTATGGCGCTGATGCGCTGCGTTTTACGTTTGCGTCGCTCGCCAGCCTGGGCCGCAGCATCAACTTTGACAGCAAGCGCTGCGAAGGCTATCGCAACTTTTGCAACAAGCTCTGGAACGCGACGCGCTTTGTGCTGATGAATTGCGAAGGCCAGGACTGCGGTCTGGCTGAACACAGCAAAGAGCAATGCCAGCCCGGCGGACCATTTCACAACTACCTGAGCTTTTCACAAGCCGACCGCTGGATTTCATCGACCCTGCAGCGCGTTGAGCTTGAGGTTGCCAAAGGCTTTGCCGAGTACCGCCTGGATAACGTGGCGGGCAGCATTTACCAGTTTGTCTGGGACGAGTTTTGTGACTGGTACTTGGAGATTGCCAAGGTACAGATCCAGACTGGCAACGACTCACAAAAACGCGCAACGCGGCGCACGCTGATTCGGGTGCTTGAAGGTATCTTGCGGCTGGCGCACCCGGTGATTCCGTTCATCACTGAAGAGCTGTGGCAAAAGGTGGCGCCGGTTGCAGGCATTAAAAAGACAACTTACATCGGCCAGGCGACCTACCCGAAAAGCCAGACCGAGAAGATTGACGAAAAAGCTGAAGCACATGTGGCCAGACTCAAAACACTGGTCGATGCCTGCCGCAATTTGCGCGGTGAGCTGAAGGTTTCACCCGCCACGCGGATGCCGCTGTATGCGTGGGACGAGTCCGGTTTTACCTTTGAAAATGCAGCCACACTCAAGGCGCTCGGCAAGCTCAGTGAAGTCAAGGTTTTTGCATCCAAACAGGCATGGCAGGATGCGACCGAAGGCATGCCCGCGTCCCTTGTTGGGGGTTCGAGTTTTTGCCTCTACATGGAAGTCGATGTGGCGGCTGAAAAGGTGCGCCTCAGCAAAGAGGCTACGCGGCTGGAAGGCGAGTTGGTCAAGGTCAATGCCAAGCTGGCGAATCAGGCCTTTGTCAGCAAGGTGCCGCCTGCGGTACTGGCGCAAGAGCAAAAGCGCCTGCAAGACTTCACAACGACGCTGGAAAAAATCCGGGAACAACTGGCGCGGCTGAAATAACTCAATACCCCAATGCAAAAATATACAAATCTGAATAAAGCCGTTTTCCCTGTTGCGGGTCTGGGTACGCGCTTTTTGCCAGCGACCAAAGCCCAGCCCAAAGAGATGCTACCCGTCGTTGACAAGCCGCTGATCCAGTACGCGGTCGAAGAAGCCTACGCAGCCGGCATTCGTCACATGATTTTTGTAACCGGGCGCAATAAACGGGCCATTGAAGATCACTTCGACACCGCCTATGAACTCGAAAACGAGCTGGAAGTAGCTCAAAAGTTTGATTTACTGGCCATGCTCAAGTCCATGCATCCGGAAGATATGAGTTTTTCCTATGTCCGCCAGCCGCGCGCTCTTGGCCTCGGACATGCGGTTTTATGCGCCGAGCATCTGGTCGGCAATCAACCATTTGCAGTGCTACTGGCAGACGATCTGATGGTGGGCACACCGCCGGTACTGGCGCAGATGGCTGCGCAGTTTGAAAGGCTGCAACAATCAGTGCTGGCGGTGCAGGAAGTCCCCTCGGAACAGACTCGCCGCTATGGCATTGTGGCGGGTGAAAATGTCAATGACGGCTCTGGCGGCAGGCTGATGAAGGTCAGCGCCATAGTCGAAAAACCCGCCCCCGAGCTGGCACCTTCGCGCATGGGTGTTGCGGGCCGCTACATTCTCACGCCAGCCGTTTTCAGGCATATTCGCAGCCAGCCTACGGGTGTGGGCGGTGAAATTCAATTGACCGATGGCATTGCCAGCCTGATACAGGAAGAAGCCGTGTATGCCTTCAAGTACCAGGGCAAGCGCTACGACTGCGGCAGCAAGGCCGGATTTTTAGAGGCCACGGTTGAGCTGGCCCTGCAGCACCCTGAAGTGGGTGAAAACTTTCGCAACTACCTCAAAAATCTCAAGCTCTGACCCCAAAAACCCTTAGCGCCGCTTGAGGACGTGAATAAAGTCTGCGCCAGCTGTTTCCTGTTCCACCAGATCATGGCCTGTCTGCTTGGCAAAAGCCTGAAAGTCGCGGGTTGACCCGGGGTCGGTAGACACCACGCGCAGCAACTGGCCGCTTTGCATGTCTGCCAATGCTTTTTTGGCTTTCAGGATGGGCAGCGGACAGTTCAGGCCACGGGTGTCGAGTTCTTTGTCGATATTCATTGTTGTCATTGGATGTCCTTGGGCTAGTCTGGATTTTAAGCAATTCCGCAAATAACCCTACGCTGGAAATACTCCGGTAGACAAGTACCGATCACCACGGTCGCAGATGATGAAAACAATCACTGCGTCGTTCACTGTTTTTGCAACCTGTTGCGCCACCCAGCAGGCACCCGCCGCCGAAATGCCTGCAAAAATGCCTTCCTCGCGCGCCATGCGGCGGCACATGTCTTCAGCGTCCGCTTGACTCACTAGTACCAGTTCATCGACCGCGCTGGCATCGTAAATTTTCGGCAGATAGGCGGCAGGCCACTTGCGTATGCCCGGAATGCGCGAGCCTTCGCTTGGCTGTGCGCCAATGATTTTGATGGCTGGGTTTTGCTCTTTCAGGTAGCGCGACACACCCGTGATGGTGCCCGTGGTACCCATAGCGCTGACAAAATGCGTAACCTTGCCGTTGCTGTCAGTCCAAATCTCCGGGCCTGTGGTCTCGTAATGAATGCGTGGGTTGTCCGGGTTGGCAAACTGATCCAGCACCGTACCCTTGCCTTCTGCTGCCATTTTGTCGGCCAGGTCACGGGCATGCTCCATGCCGCCGCTTTTGGGTGTGAGCAACAACTCGGCACCAAAGGCCTTCATGGTTTGTGCGCGCTCAATGCTCAGGTCTTCCGGCATGATGAGCAGCATGCGGTAGCCCTTGATGGCGGCAGCCATGGCCAGCGCAATGCCGGTGTTGCCCGAGGTCGCTTCAATCAACGTGTCACCCGGCTTGATGTCACCGCGCTCTTCGGCGCGTTTAATCATGGCCAGCGCAGGCCGGTCTTTCACCGAGCCCGCCGGATTGTTGCCTTCCAGTTTGCCAAGAATCACATTACCGCGCGCGGCGTTGTCGCTTGCCCCAATACGCTGCAATGCAACCAGCGGTGTCTTGCCAATCGCGTCTTCAATGGTTGGATATTTCATAGCCCACACTGTGCCATAATTTAAGGCTTCGCACCCAGCAGCCCGGGTGGTGAAATTGGTAGACGCAGGGGACTCAAAATCCCCCGCCGAAAGGCGTGCCGGTTCGATTCCGGCCCCGGGCACCAAATGACTCAAGAACGCAGGCCGTTAACCACTGTTGGATAACGAAGCTTCACTTTCAGCTCGTTTTTCAGTCGCGTGTTGTCGAGCTGGCGCGACTCACTCATAAAACTCAGCAGCACCAGGGGCAGTTCGCCCTGCGCGGCATCGCGCGCCATGCGTGGCGGGCGCGGGAGGCCGTACAGGTCAGCGGCCATATCGAAGTAGTCACCCATCTTCAACCGGGTGTCGTCACAGGCATTCGTCACACGCTGCGGCTTGCCACGCCACAGGGCGGCAATACAGATGCGTGCCAGGTCGTCGGCATGGATGTGGTTGGTGTACACATCGTCGCTGGGGTTTAAAACAGGCGTTCCTTTGAGCAGCCGCCCGCGCGGCGTGCCACCTTCGCGGTCAGGCGCATAGATGCCCGGAATGCGCAAGATGTGGGCCCGCACGCCCGTCGCCCGCCCAAACAGGCGCAGCGTACCTTCCGCATCCACCCGCCGCCAGGCGCGTACCGTGTGCGGGTTGACGGCTCTTATTTCATCAATTTCTGCGCCCTTGCAATCGCCATAAACCCCGCTGGTCGAGCCATACACCACCGCTTGCGGCAGGCTGCGCAGGCGCAGGGATTGCAGCAAGGCGCGCGTGCGTGGGTCATCACGGGCATCACGAGAGTTAAGTTTGTCGTTAGGTGGCGGTGCCAGATGCACGATGCGGGTCGCAAGCCCGGCAAGCCGCCGCAAGGTCTTCGTGTCATCAAGGTTGCCGTGCAGCGGGGTGATGCCTTGCGCACGCAACTCAGGCCATCTGGCGGGCGACGAGGTGAGCGCCATCAGCGCCAGCGTGGACGGCAGTTGCCGCGCCACGCGAAGGCCGACATCGCCGCAACCGACGATCAACACCCGCTGCCGGCGAAACCGCGCGGGCAGCGCGCCAAGGGGACTTTGGTTTGAGGGCAAAATTGAGGATTGAATCAAAAAAAACAAATACAGCCAACAGCAGCTGGTAGCCAAGGATAACCAATATGAGTTTTAACGTCACGGTGCTGCCCAGCGGCCGCTCGTTCACCGCCAACCCCGATGAAGCGCTGCTGGCCGCCGCCATCCGCCAGGGCATAGGCCTGCCCTACGGCTGCAAGGACGGCGCCTGCGGTTCATGCAAGTGCAAAAAACTCGAAGGCAGCATCACGCAGGGCCCGCACCAGCTCAAAGCCTTGTCGCTTGAAGAAGCCGAAGCCGGGTTCATCCTGACCTGCTGCGCCACGGCACATTCAGACATCGTCATCGAGTCACGTCAGGTCACCGACGAAAGCGCTTTCCTGATCAAAAAAATGCCGAGCCGTATTGCCAGCCTTGCCAAAGCATCACATGACGTGATGGTGGTGCGCCTGCAACTGCCGGCTGCCGATGTGTTCAAGTACCATGCCGGTCAGTACGTTGAATTTATGCTGCGTGACGGTGACCGCAGGGCCTATTCCATGGCCAACGCACCGCACACGCAAGCCGAGACGCCGCAGGTAGAGTTGCACATTCGCCACATGCCGGGCGGCAAGTTCACTGAGCATGTTTTCAGCGCCATGAAAGAAAAAGAAATCTTGCGGGTTGAAGGGCCGTTTGGCAGCTTTTACCTGCGCGAAGACAGTACCAAGCCGATGGTGCTGTTGGCTGCGGGAACGGGCTTTGCGCCCATCAAGGCGCTGATCGAGCACATGCAGTTCAAGGGCATCACGCGCCCGGCGGTGCTTTACTGGGGCGGCCGCCGTCCGGCAGACCTGTACATGGACGAATGGGTGCGAAGTAAAGTGGTCGAGATGCCTAACTTCAGCTACGTACCTGTGATATCCGATGCCTTGGCAGAAGACGCATGGACAGGCCGCACGGGTTTTGTTCACAACGCCGTGCTGCAAGACCTTGCAGACCTCTCAGGCCATCAAGTTTATGCCTGCGGCGCGCCGATTGTGGTGGACTCTGCTAAAGCAGCGTACGCCACAGCAGGTCTGCCCGAAGATGAGTTTTATGCGGACGCGTTCACGACCGAAGCGGACAAGGCCAAAGCGCTGGCCTGATCCGGGGGTCCGTGAGTTTTTGGGGTCAGAGCCCAAAAACTCTGACTCATTCGCCCAAATAAGCCGCCCTAACCCGCGGATCATTGAGCAGCTCTTTCGCATCGCCGTTCATGGTGACGATGCCCGACTCCATCACATAACCACGGTCTGCAATACCGAGTGCGCGGCTAGCGTTTTGTTCCACAAGCAAGATGGTGACGCCGCGTTTTGAGACATCTTTGACGACCTCAAAAATCTTGTCCACCATCAGCGGCGACAGGCCCATTGAGGGCTCATCGAGCAGCAAGACCTTGGGCCGACTCATCAGCGCGCGACTCATGGCCAGCATCTGCTGCTCCCCCCCGGACAGGGTGCCGGCCAGTTGGTTCTTGCGCTCGCGCAGACGGGGAAACAGCACAAACATTTTTTCAATGTCGGCGGCGATTTCGGGCTTGTCGTCGCGGATATAGGCACCCATCTGCAGGTTCTCAACGATGGTCATGCGCGTGAACACGCCGCGGCCCTCAGGCATCATGGCTAGGCCTTCCTTCACCAGGTCCCACGCACCGCGGCCCTTGATGCTTTTGCCCATGTATTCGATGTCACCGCCTTCCATGGGCAGCGTGCCGGTGATGGCTTTCATGGTGGTGGTTTTGCCGGCGCCGTTAGAGCCGATCAGTGTGACGAGTTCGCCCTCGTTGACTTCAAAATCCACGCCCTTGACTGCCTGGATGCCGCCATAGGCGACCTTGAGGCCCGTGACTTTGAGGAGAGTGTTTGCCATAGTCATTTCCTTGCGGGACAGATCTTTAGCTCTGTCCCCAACTGTTTAAGATTCAATGACCCGTGCCCAGATAGGCGGTGATGACTTTTTCGTTTTTCTGCACCTCGGCGGGAACGCCTTCGGCAATCTGCTTGCCGTAGTCGAGTACCGTGACGCGGTCGCACAGTCCCATCACGAGCTTGACGTCGTGCTCGATCAGCAAGATGGTGCGGTTGTCTTTGCGAATCCGGTCGATCAGTTCTCGCAGTTGCACTTTCTCGGTGGCATTCATACCCGCGGCGGGCTCGTCCAGCGCAATCAGCTGCGGGTCGGTCGCCAGCGCGCGGGCAATCTCCAGGCGGCGCTGGTCGCCGTAGCTCAAGGTGCGGGCCTTGAAGTCGGCGTACTTGCCGATGCCGACGTAGTCGAGTAGCTCATGTGCACGCTTGGCAATCTCCGCTTCTTCGCGCTTAAAGCCGGGCGTGCGCAGCACCGCGCCCAGCAAACCAGATTTAGTACGAACGTGGCGACCCACCATAACGTTCTCAAGCGCGGTCATTTCCGCGAACAAGCGAATATTTTGAAAAGTGCGTGCAATGCCGGCCTTGGCTACTTCATGCACGGCTGTCGGTTTATAGGGTTTGCCTGCCAACTCAAACGTACCGCTGTCGGGCGTGTACAGGCCTGTGAGCACGTTAAAAAAGGTGGTTTTACCAGCACCGTTAGGGCCAATCAGACCGTAGACCTGGCCGCGCTCGATATGGATGCCCACATCGCTCAGGGCTTGCAGACCACCAAAGCGCTTGGAGACACCGGTGACTTTGAGAATGGTTTCGCTCATTGCCGAACGCCTCAAGGGTTGATGGAATTGGCGGGCACGGAAGCGGCAGGCTTGCCACGCGTTTTGCCATGCTCAGGCGATGGCCAGAGCCCGCGTGGCCGCATCAGCATGATGACGATCATGGCCAGTGCGATGAGAAGCTGGCGCAGGATGGCCGAGTCAAGCCGGCCATCTGTCATGGCCTGCAGCGGCCCGGCCACATGGCGCAGCACTTCCGGCAGCGCGGCCAGCAGCAAGGCGCCGAGAACGACGCCGGGCAGGTGGCCAATGCCGCCAAGCACCACCATGGCCACAATCATGATGGACTCCATCAAGCTAAAGGACTCGGGCGAGACAAAGCCCTGGAACGCGGCAAACATGGCGCCGGACACGCCGCCGAAAGTAGCGCCCATGCCAAAGGCCAGCAGCTTGAGGTTGCGGGTGTTGATACCCATGGCCCGGGCCGCGATCTCGTCTTCGCGAATCGCCATCCAGGCGCGGCCAATGCGTGAGTTTTCCAGCCTGTGGCAGATCACCACCGACACGACGACCAACGCCAGGAAGAGGTAGTAATACATCGAGACTGAGTTGACCTCCAACCCGAAAAACTCATGCGTTTTGCCCAGGTCAAAACCAAAAAACTTCACTGAGTCAATCTGACCGATCCCTTTCGGTCCGTTGGTCAGGTTGATGGGTCTGTCAAGGTTGTTCAAAAACACGCGGATGATTTCACCAAAACCGAGCGTGACAATGGCTAGGTAGTCACCGCGCAGCTTCAGAACGGGCACGCCCAGGACGATGCCGAAGAAACCTGCCAGCCCGGCCGCCAGCGGTATGACTGCCCAGATTGGCAGGTGCAGCCCGTTCGGAAAAGTCGCCGCCACCGCCGGAAAAGCATCGGCCAGATGCGGCGAGCTGAGCAGCGCAAACAGATAGGCGCCGACGGCAAAAAAAGCAACGTAACCGAGATCGAGCAGGCCGGCATATCCAACCACGATGTTCAGGCCCAGCGCCAGCAGCACGTAGAGCAGCGCCATATCGACAATGCGGACCCAGGCATTACCACCCTGCTGCAGCAGCAGCGGCAGAACAAGCAGCGCAACGGCGACGACCAAAAATGTGACGATTTTCTTTTGTTTCATCGAAGTTTCTCCTACGCCCGGTCCGCCACGCGTTCACCGAGCAAGCCCTGAGGGCGCAGCGTGAGCACAAAAATTAGCACGATAAATGCAAAGATGTCGGAGTATTGGCTACCCAGCACACCACCGGTCAGCGGGCCGAGGTAGCCGGCACCTATGGCTTCGATCAGCCCCAGCAAAATGCCGCCCAGTACCGCGCCACCCAGATTGCCAATGCCGCCGAATACCGCAGCCGTGAAAGCCTTCAGGCCGGGCAAAAAGCCCATGGTGTGCTGCACCGTGCCGTAGTTGGATGCATACATCACGCCAGCCAGAGCGGCCAAAATGGCACCAATGATGAAGGTGGCTGAAATGACGGTGTCGGGCCGCACACCCATCAATGCCGCCACGCGCGGGTTCTCGGCCGTAGCGCGCATGGCACGGCCGAGCTTGGTGTAGTGCACCAGCCACATCAGCACCGACAGCGACACCGCAGTGGTCGCCAGAATGAAAATCTGGGTCACGGTAATCACCGCGCCGCCGATGTGCAAAGGCTCGGACGGCAACAACGTTGGGTAGGGCTTGTAGTTGGGCTTCCAGATAATCATGGCCAGCGTTTGCAACAGCAGCGACATGCCGATGGCGGTTATCAGCGGAGCCAGCTTGGGTGAGTTGCGCAGTGGCCGGTAGGCGATTTTTTTCAATCGCAAAATTGAGTGCGCCGCAGACCACACAAGCCACCAGCAGCGAGATCAGCAAAATAAGCCAGCCGGGCGTACTGGGCATGGCATCCTGCATCAAGCCGATGATGGTCCAACTGGTGAGTGCGCCCACCATCAGCACCTCGCCATGGGCGAAGTTGATAAGGTTGATGATGCCGTACACCATGGTGTAACCCAGAGCGATCAGGGCGTACATGCTGCCCAGAACCAGGCCGTTAATGACCTGTTGCAGGAATACTTCCATCAATATCTCTCCCGTGGTTATGCGCCAGATTTCTTGTCGAGATTTTTCTGCTTGAGTTCATGGAGCTTCTCAGCAATCCTGATTTCCAGGCCCCGGTTAACCGGCCGATAAAACGCGGGCGCCTCCATACCTTGCGGAAAATAGTTTTCACCGGCGGCAAAGCCACCCTCTTCGTTATGCGCGTAGCGGTAGTCCTTGCCGTAGGCTAGCGTCTTCATCAGCTTGGTAGGGGCGTTGCGCAGGTGCAGCGGTACTGGCCGTGTGCCGTCATTTTTGATAAACGCTTTGGCTTCGTTAAAGGCCTTGTAAACCGCATTCGACTTGGGCGCGACCGCAAGGTAGACCACGCACTGCGCCAGCGCCAGTTCGCCCTCAGGTGAGCCGAGCCGCTGGTACACCTCGGCCGCATCCAGCGCCATGCGCAGCGCGCGCGGATCGGCTAGGCCAATGTCTTCACTGGCCATGCGTATCAAGCGGCGCGCCATGTATTTGGGCTCGGCACCGCCGTCCAACATTCGCATGAACCAGTACAGCGCCGCATCCGGGTCAGAACCACGCACGGATTTATGCAGGGCTGAAATGGTGTCGTAGAAAACTTCGCCACCCTTGTCGTAACGGCGCATACGCTCGCCCAGTACCTTGAGTAGCCAGGCATCAGTGACTTCAGTCATTAGCGTGCCGGATTTCTCATTGCCTGCGGCAACACCCAGAGATTCGAGCGTGTTGAGCAGGCGCCGTGCATCGCCATCGGCATAGGCAACGAGGCGCTCAACGGCCTCTGGCGCTATGCTTTCAATAGCTTGCAGTGCCCGTCTTTCAAGCGCCACAGCCACTATTTTCTTTAAATCATGAGTTTGAAGCGATTCCAACACGTACACTGCGGCGCGCGACAGCAAGGCCGAATTGACTTCAAACGAAGGGTTTTCGGTTGTGGCGCCAATGAAGGTGAGCAGCCCGCTTTCGACATGCGGCAAAAACGCATCCTGCTGGCTTTTGTTGAAGCGGTGTACCTCATCAACAAACACGATGGTGCGCTTGCCCGTGCCGACCTCAAAACCATCGCCACCTTGAGCCGCCCCACGCCAGATACTGGCTTGCTCCACCGCCTCGCGGATTTCCTTGATGCCGCCCAGCACCGCCGAGATGGTGATGAAGTGCGCATCAAAACTGCTGGCCATCAGGCGGGCGATCGTGGTTTTGCCAACGCCGGGCGGCCCCCACAAGATGCAACTGTGCGGCTGGCCGGACTCGAATGCAATGCGTAGCGGCATGCCTTCACCCAGCAAATGTTGCTGGCCGATCACCTCGCCTAAAGTTTGCGGGCGTAAACGTTCTGCGAGAGGAATGGAAGCCACCAGCGATTGTCTCATTCCATTTTCAGATCGATAGGAGATTAGGCGCGAAGCCGCAGACAGTGCTGTAGCACGGCAAGGCGAAGCAACAACATATCGTATTGATCTGGAAATGGAATTACTGCCGAATCACGTCACTGCCCGCAGGCGGCTTAAATTGAAAACTGGCGGGGGCTAGTGTGGGGTTGACCTCGAACTGGTTAAAGGTCATCACAGAGCGCTGGCCAAAGCTGTCAAGGATTTCAAGTGCTGCCAGCTCGCTCCCCTTGTCAGTCACTTTGAAACCCACGCTGATGTTTTGCAGTTGCCCATCTTTGGTTTTAGGTGTGGCCTGCACCCATTGCAAGCCGGTTTTTGCATCCACCTTCTCAGTCTTCTCAGGCAGGGACGCAAGATTGAAATCAGCCTGCAAGCCCTTGAGGTCAGCCGCAGCAGCAATCACGGCGGCTGGCGTGCCGTTCAAAACCTGCGCCAGCTTGCGTGAGGTGGTCTGGTTTAAGTCCGCGTCGTACAGCCACAGCGTTTGCCCGTCAGAAACAATGGTTTGCTCAAACGGTTTTTTGTACACAAACTTGAATCGATTGGGGCGCAAAAACTCAAACGTACCGCTGGAGGTTTTGCTTTTTGCCACCTGCCCCTCTTTCGCCGGGCTGGTAACAACCTGGGTGAACACGGCGCGGCCTGATTTGGTGTTTCTGACAAAGTTTTCGAGGTTTTGAAGGCCATTTTGAGGTGCATTTAGGCCTGCAGGAGGGTTTTTCGGGTCAGACGCCAATAACCCTCCTGAAATAATAGCAATTGAACTCGCCAAAACAAGTTTGAGCAAACGCTTAAAAAATAAATTTTTCATATCAGTAGTGTGATGCGGCGCGTGGGCCTAGTCGTCATTCAGCCCGAGCAGGTACCAGAATGTCGCGCTGGCCGCTGCCTGACATGGCGCTTATCAGGCCGGCTTTTTCCATTTCTTCCAGCATACGGGCCGAGCGGTTGTAGCCGATCTTGAGGTGACGCTGCACCAGTGAAATCGAAGCCTTGCGGTTTTTCAGGACAATCTCGACCGCCTGGTCGTACATCGGGTCTTTGTCACCACCCGCCTCACTGAAATCGCCGCCCAAGTCACCCCCCTCACCATCGACGCTACCGCCTTCAAGCACGCCGTCAATGTAATCGGGCTCGCCCTGGGACTTGAGGTAAGCCACCACGCGGTGGACTTCGTCGTCGCTCACAAAAGCACCGTGCACCCGAATCGGAAAGCCCGTGCCGCTGGGCATGTAGAGCATGTCGCCCATGCCGAGCAGTGCCTCTGCGCCCATCTGGTCGAGGATGGTGCGGCTGTCGATTTTGCTGGAGACCTGGAATGAAATCCGCGTCGGAATGTTGGCCTTGATAAGACCGGTAATCACATCGACGCTGGGCCGCTGCGTGGCCAGCACCAGATGGATGCCGGCAGCCCTGGCTTTTTGCGCGAGGCGGGCTATCAATTCTTCAATTTTTTTACCCACCAACATCATCAGGTCGGCCAGCTCATCAATCACCACCACGATGTAGGGCAGGCGCTCCAACGGTTCGGGCTGGTCGGGCGTGAGGCTGAAAGGGTTATAGATGAATTCACCTTTGGCCTTGGCATCGTCAATCTTGACGTTGTAGCCCGCCAGGTTGCGCACGCCCAGCTTGCTCATCAGCTTGTAGCGCTTTTCCATCTCGGCAACGCACCAGTTCAGGCCGTTAGCGGCTTGCCGCATGTCGGTCACAACCGGGCACAGCAAATGCGGAATGCCCTCATAGACACTCATCTCCAGCATCTTCGGGTCTATCAGCAGCAGGCGTACATCGCGCGCATCGGCCTTGTAAAGCAGGCTAAGTATCATCGCGTGGATGCCGACCGACTTGCCTGACCCGGTAGTACCGGCCACCAAGCAGTGCGGCATCTTTGCCAGGTCAACCACCACGGCATTACCACCTATGTCTTTGCCAAGGCCCATGGTGAGCAGCGACTTGGCTTCGTTGTAAACCTTAGAGCCCAGGATTTCACTGAGCTTGATGGACTGGCGCTTGGCATTGGGCAACTCCAGTGCCATGAAGTTTTTGCCGGGAATGGTTTCAATCACGCGGATTGAAACCAGGCTCAAGGCCCGCGCCAAGTCCTTGGCCAAGCTGACGATCTGCGAACCCTTCACGCCAACGGCCGGTTCGATTTCATAACGGGTAATGACAGGGCCGGGCGCTGCCGCCACCACGCGCACGTCAACCCCAAAGTCTTTCAGCTTTTTCTCGATCAGCCGCGATGTCATCTCCAGCGTCTCGGGGGCCACGCTCTCCTGCTTGAGCAGCGCGCCGTCGAGCAGGTCAACCTGCGGCAGCTTGGAGTCGGGCATTTCACTGAACAGCGGTTTTTGCCGCTCTTTGGCCACGCGATCGCTTTTTGGAATGTCAACCAGCGTGGGCTCAATCAACACCGGTACCGGGTGCTGCTCTTCGATTTCAATGCGCTCGTCGATCAGGGTTTCTTCACGCTCGCGGGCTGCCAGTTTGCCGAGCGCCAGGTCTTGCGCGATCTCGCGTTTTTCGCGCCGTGAATCAATCAGGTTGGCTATCCATTCGCCAACCCGCTGGGATGTGTGCGCCCACGAAAAGCCAAACACGCTTGAGACGGCAATCACGCCCAGGGCAATCAATACCAGGCCTGACCCCGCAAAGCCCAGCCATTTCACGCTGCTGCTGCCGACCAGATAGCCCAGCGCGCCCCCGGCAGCATCGGGCAGCCGGGACTCAAAACGGTAGAGGCGCGACCATTCAAGCGCACAGCTGGCCGCCAGCAATAGCAGCAGGCTCAGCCAAAACTTAATACGGCTTGAATGCAGAGGTGTGGCGGTTGCCAAGGTGTCTCCACGCAGCCAGTGGGCCAGCGATGCCAGCCACACCCGTGTGCCCGCCGCCAGCATCCACCAGACGGAGAACCCAAGGAAAAAATAACTCGCATCAGCCAGCCAGGCACCCAGCCGCCCGCCCCAATTACGAGTTGCCCCTGGCAATAAACCCGCAGCCTGCGCGATGCCAGAGGTTGACCAGGCGGCATCCTGCTGCGTATAGCTGAGCAGCGCAAGCAGCCAGAAAACCAGCCCAAGCAAGCCAAGAATGAGCCCGACTTCGTGGGCAAAGCGCTTGACACCACCCGGACCATCGGTGGCTTGGGAATGTCGGGCGCTAAGGGTGTCGAGTGAGTAAGTCATAAACCAACTCAGAGCTTACCGCAGTTGGGTTGCTGGGTTCATACAATCGTAACTCGCAATGATTTGCCCAACCCGCTTTTTTAAACCATGAAACATTCAAAAGTTCTTATTCTTGGCTCCGGCCCCGCTGGCTACACTGCCGCCGTCTATGCGGCCAGAGCCAACCTCAATCCGGTCCTGATAACCGGCATCGCACAAGGTGGCCAGTTGATGACCACCACTGACGTGGACAACTGGCCCGCCGATGTACATGGCGTACAGGGGCCAGAGCTGATGCAGCGCTTTTTGGAGCACGCAGAACGCTTCAAGACAGAAATCATTTTTGACCATATCAACAAGGTCGATTTCAGCCAGCGCCCCTTCACGCTAACGGGTGATAGCGCAAGCTACACCTGCGATTCGCTGATCATTGCCACCGGCGCATCGGCCAAATACCTGGGCCTCGAATCTGAAACCGCCTTCATGGGCCGGGGCGTGTCGGGCTGCGCGACATGCGACGGTTTTTTCTATCGCGAGCAGGAGGTATGCGTGGTCGGCGGCGGCAACACGGCAGTTGAAGAAGCCCTGTACCTGTCCAACATTGCCAGCAAGGTTTACCTGGTTCACCGCCGCGACAAGTTCAAGGCCGAGGCCATTTTGATCGACAAGCTCCATGAAAAGGTGGCTGCGGGCAAGATCGTGCTGAAAACTCACAACACACTGGAAGAGGTGCTGGGCGACAAGGGCGGCGTGACGGGTGTCCGACTGAAAAGCAGTTTGACCGGGGCCACGCATGACATAGAACTCAAAGGCTGCTTCATCGCCATCGGCCACCTGCCCAACACCGGCATTTTTGCCGGCCAATTGGAGATGAAAGACGGCTACATCATCACCAAAACCGGTTTGCAGGGTTTTGCCACCATGACCAGCGTGCCCGGCGTGTTTGCCGCCGGGGATGTACAGGACCATGTGTACCGCCAGGCCGTCACCAGTGCCGGAACCGGCTGCATGGCAGCGCTGGATGCGCAGCGCTTTCTGGAGCAAAGTAGCTGACTAGTACTGCCTGCCGACCAGCATTTAACTTCTGGGTTAATTTTGGTTGGAAGCTGGCCATTTTCTGGCTATAATCAAAGGCTAAACTGAATTTCCCAGTATCAAATTGAGTGGGCAATTTGCATCCGATTTCTTATTTTTTTACGGAGAGTGCTCATGGCACGCGTCTGTCAGGTTACGGGCAAAGGCCCGATGGTGGGAAACAACGTTTCTCACGCCAACAACAAAACCAAGCGTCGGTTCATGCCTAATCTGCAGTACCGCCGTATCTGGGTCGAGACAGAAAACCGCTGGGTGCGCTTGCGCATCACCAGCGCTGGTCTGCGTTTAATCGACAAAAAAGGCATCGATGCGGTCTTGGTAGACCTGCGTGCCCGTGGCGAAGTAAATTAATTAGGAAATATCATGGCTAAAGGCGGACGCGAAAAAATCAAGCTGGAATCAACTGCCGGCACGGGTCACTTCTACACGACCACCAAGAACAAAAAAACCACGCCTGACAAAATGCTGATCATGAAATTTGATCCTAAAGCACGCAAACATGTGGAATACAAGGAAATCAAGCTGAAATAATTTGGCTGTGACTTTAGCTGCGGGCGGCGCGCAGCTTCATTGAGAACTCACGCAACGCAGCAATACCGCTTGCTTCAGCCCGGTGGCACCAGGCTGCCAAATCAGTGGCCAGTTGCTCACGCGACGCCGACCTCGACAGCCACATCTGGCGCAGCTCTTCGCGCATGGTGACCATTTTGTCGAGCACCGGGTGCTCGGCACGGGCCTGCGCAATCTGCGGCTTGGCCGCAGCCGGCACCTTATCATCGTCGCGATGCAACCAGCGGTTGGCAGCGCGCAACATCGACGCATCACCCTTTTTAGTTTTTATCAACTCAATCTCGGCTTGTACGGCACGGCGCAATTCGCGCGCATAACCGGCCATCACCTCGTAGCGGTGGGCAATCAGGGCTTCAAGTGTCTTCTCGTCAGCCACCGGCTGGATGTTGCCAAGCTGAAGCTTTGGCGGCACCTTTTTCACCGTTGCCAGGCCAAGGCGCTCAAGCCCGCGAATATAAATCCAACCAATATCAAACTCATAGGGCTTGACCGAGAACTTGGCCGACGTGGGATAGGTATGGTGATTGTTGTGCAGCTCTTCGCCGCCAATCATGATGCCCCAAGGCGAAACATTGGTGCTCGCATCAGGTGTCTCGAAATTACGATAACCCCAGTAGTGCCCAATGCCATTGACGATGCCAGCCGCTGTAACCGGAATCCACATCATCTGCACAGCCCATACGGCCAGGCCAGCCGCACCAAACAGCGCCAGGTTGATGATCATCATCAGGCCCACGCCTTGCCAGCTATAGGGGGTGTATAGATTGCGCTCAAGCCAGTCGCTTGGCGTGCCGTGACCGTATCTGGTCATGGTTTCTTTGTTTTTGCTTTCAACGCGGTACAGCTCGGCACCTTGCCAGAATACTTTTTTGATGCCGTAAGTCTGTGGGCTGTGCGGGTCTTCAGCGGTCTCGCATTTGGCGTGGTGTTTGCGGTGAATGGCCACCCATTCTTTGGTGACTTGCCCAGTACCCAGCCACAACCAGAGCCGGAAAAAATGCGCGGGAATGGCATGCAGATCCATCGCACGATGCGCCTGGTGGCGGTGCAGATAGATGGTCACGCTGGCAATCGTGATGTGTGTCGTCACCAGGGTGAAGAGCACAATTTGCCACCAGCTCGCTGCCAGCAAGCCATTGGCAAGCCAGTCAAGAGCTGCATCAAAAAACATCATAAAAGTCCTTTTATTAATCTGCCTCAGCCGCCCGCCAAAATAGCGCCATGCAACTGCGTTTGAATGTCACCAATTGTAACCGGATCAGTCTGAAAAACATAGCCCGAGTTATTGGGGTCAGACACCAATTTCGCTGCGGTGCATCGCACCGCGCCCTCCGGGCGAGCCGTAGGCTCAGCGAATTTGGGCTCTAACCCCAAAAACTCCCAAAATTACATCGACTTCTGCCAAATAGCTGCAAAAAACCCGTCGGTCTGATGCCGGTATGGCCATAGCCGCAGGTAGGGGCCACGGCACAGTTTATCGGCATGTTCGACCCCTAAATGGGTCAATATAGGCGCCGTTTCAAGCACCTTGAAGTCTTTATTGGCATTTGAAAAAGCTTCCGCTATTTCTTCATTTTCTTCACGTAAAACACTACAGGTAGCATAAACCAGTCGCCCGCCAGGTTTTAAAAGCCGCGCTGCACTCTGCAAAATAGCCGTTTGCTTGGCCACCAGCTCGGCAATGGCCTTGGGGTTTTGCCGCCATTTCAGGTCCGGGTTGCGCCGCAGCGTACCCAGGCCGGAGCATGGCGCATCGACCAGCACCCGATCAATCTTGCCGGCCAGGCGTTTGATGCGATCATCACGCTCATGCGCAATCGCCACAGGGTGAACATTTGACAACCCGCTGCGCGCCAGCCGCGGTTTAAGTGCATCCAGCCGATGGCCCGAGGTGTCAAACGCATAGAGTCGCCCGGTGCTGCGCATACTGGCACCAAGGGCCAGCGTTTTGCCGCCAGCACCGGCGCAAAAATCAACCACCATCTCGCCGCGCTTGGCATCTACCAGCAGGGCCAGCAACTGCGAGCCCTCGTCCTGCACTTCAATCGCGCCGCGTGTGAAGGCATCGAGCTTGCCCAGCTGCGATTTATCGGCCAGCCGCAAGCCCCATGGCGAATACGGCGTAGCCACGGTTTTTAGCCCGGCTTTTTGCAGCTCTTTTTGAATATCGGCGCGCTTGTCTTTGAGCGTGTTGACGCGCATGTCCAGGCCAGCAGGTGCATTGAGGCTTTCAACCAATGGCCAAAAGTCGTCACCCAGTTGCGTCTTCAAAGGCTCAACCAGCCACTGCGGCAGGTTGTGGCGGTGCAGCTCCATCAAGTCGGCGGGTTTGACCTGATCGCAGCGGTTCAGCCAATCGATTTCCTGATCGGTCAAAGCCGCCATCAAGAAATCGCGCGGTGCAGTAAAACCCAAAATCGCCAAGCGGCGCTCAGGCGGGCCGCTGCCGTGCTGCGCCAGATAGGTGAAGAGATTTTTTTTGCGCAGCACGCCGTAAATGGTTTCAGCCACCGTAGCACGCTCACGCGGGCCGAGGCGATATTCACGGAAATAGCGCGACAGAACCATGTCTGCCGGGTGGTCAAATTTAAGAACCTGCTTGAGAAGCTCGGAACAACTGTCTAGTAAGGCTCTAGGATGCATAGCCCCCTATTGTCCCACTGCGCTTCTTATGGGCACTTCTATAAATTCATTTTTCGGGCGAATTGCGGCGTTGCGCGGTGCTCGTGGGGTTCTTGCGTCCTGTTTGACATGGATCAATACCGTCATTTTGGTACCCGGATACAGTGAATCGATCATGAGAAAACTCAACAGGGAAATGACTTTCCCTTTCTCAACTTTTCTCAACCTTTCACTCCAAGAGGATATTTATGATTAACCGAAGAAACGTTTTCCAGCTTGCTGGTGTGGCCGCCCTGGCGGGTGGAGCAGGTGCCGCTGCCATGTACCTGGGCGGGCGTCGGCCCGATGGGTTGTCCTCGGCACCCATCAACCCTTACCCGTTCGATCCGATCAGGGCAGAAAACTTCCAGCAAAAACTGTTCATCCCCGGCGCTAGCGGGCCGTTTGGCGTGCTGGATGTGGCCGGTCCGCTGAAAATCCGCGCGACCGCCGCGAGCTTCCCGATTCTCAAGGGCCAGCCCGCGCCATTCCTGCTCTACCAGACTGAGCAAGCGGGCAAGGCCTATCAGAACCCCATCCTGCGCATCGAAAGCGGCGCCCGTTTCCAGGCCACGCTGCACAACGCGCTGCAAGAGCCAACCATCATCCACTGGCATGGTCTGGACGTTCCCGGTGACATGGACGGCCACCCGGCGAGCACCATTGGCCCCGGCGGCCGCTTTGAATACGACTTCAAAGTGAAAAATCGCGGCGGCACCTACTGGTACCACACCCACGCGCACAAATTGACCGCCAAACAGGCCTACGGCGGCCTGGCCAGCTTCTTCCTGGTCGAAGACGAAGACCAGCGCAGGCTGAGCAAGGCGCTCGATCTGCGGCTCGGGGAAACCGATGTGCCGCTCGTCATCCAGGACAAGCAGTTCGACGCGGCGGGAGGGATGCGTTACCAGCCCAATATGCACGAGTCCATGATGGGCTGGCTGGGCGACGTGATTCTCTGCAACCTGACGCCCAATGCCTATCTGAGCGTGACCCCGCGCATCTACCGTTTCCGGCTGCTCAACGGCTCCAACGCGCGGATTTACCGGCTCGCCTTTGTCAAGGGACAGACGCTGCTGAATTTTTCAGTCATCGGCACCGACGGCGGCCTGCTCGACCAGCCCCATACAGTCGCCGAGGCGTATCTCTCGCCTGGCGAGCGGCTCGAGGTTCTGTTCGATGCCGGGCAGGCGCAGCCCGGAGAAGATATTTTCCTCAAGAGCCTGGCGTTCGACCCCATGGAAAACGAAGGCTCCCCCGGAATCATGTCGGGGATGATGGAGCGGATGATGGGCAGCATGGGCTCATCACGCCTGCCGCTGGGCGCGGAGTTCAATGTTTTGAAGCTGTCGGTAAGCAAAGGAGAGCGCCTTGCCACGCCGCTTCCTGCGAAACTTTCCGAAATTCGCCCGATTCGCACCGAGGGTGCCGCCGAGCGGAAGATTGAGTTGTCGATGGAGCGGATGCGCTTTCTGATCAACGGGCGAACCTTCAAAATGGACGAAATCTCGTTCGAAGTGAAGCGCGGTGCCGTGGAAATATGGAGCATCAGCAACCCGGAGCGCGGCATGCCGCACCCCATGCACATGCACGGTTTTCCGATCCAGGTCGTAGAGCGGCAGAACAGCCCGCGCCAGATATCCGCGAGCGCGCGTTTCGGCCGCGGCCGATTGGCGAACGACCTGGGCTGGAAGGACACGGTGCTGGTGTGGCCGGGTGAAACGGTGAAGGTCGCCGTTGATTTCTCCCACGACTTTCCGGGTGACCAGACCTATGTTTTCCACTGCCACAACCTGGAGCACGCGGAGGCCGACATGATGATCAATTTCCGTGTCAAGGGGTGAGGGATGTGTGTCTGCAAGACCTGAGCCAATACTGTTCGGTTAAACCTAAAACCGTTCGGGCTGAGCCTGTCGAAGCCTTGCTCTGTGCTGGCAACCCTTCGACAAGCTCAGGACAGGCCAGGCTCAGGGCGAACGGGGTTTGGTGAATTTATAGAGGTGCCCTATAGTGCAACTATCGCAACACGACCGCCCCACAGGCGGTTCAGTCCAACATGGTTTATCTGCCGCGATTGACGTCTTCGCTTTGTGCTGGCTTTACGGCGCGGCGGATAAACGCTGATTGTTAGGCCGCCGTGAAACGCCGTGCCGTCCTAGCAAGCGTTCTTGTCGCAATCATCAGCGCCGCCGTTTGGGCATCGTCCCCTTGGGTTAAACGTCTGCCACTGCTGCCGGAGCGGCCTCATGTTGGGCCAATGAAGCCACTGTCGTCAGCGCGCACATCACAGTCGAGGCTTGCGAACGGCCAGCTCCTGCTCACGATAGACCACGACACAATCCGTGGGGTTACACCGCCCATGCTGCGGTGGTGGTTCGAGCACCTTGGCGAAACTATGGTCCACGGGGATGTCTCATACCCACGCTACCACTTATGGCATCCACGAGATCATATCCATTGGGAATTAGCCAAGCGCGCCCCCAACGGCGGTACCGGTCAGGGCGCATACTGGCGCATCGTCGAGGCGTTCGCTGCAAACCCCGACTTCTACATCGACTCCACTGTGTACGTTGAAAAGCTCGACGACGAGGGAATCTCGTTGGTAAGACGCATTCTTGGGATTGAAGTCTTTCGCTTGGAGCACCGCTTTGGCAATACGACCGGGGGTGCGAGCTATCGCTCGCGCATGGTCGTTGGTATCGATGCTGGACCGATAGGAAGGCTGTTCAATGATCAGGTTCGTCCCCGAATATTTTCGAACGAAGCGGCGACCCTGTGGCTTACCCACAATGTTGAGGAGGTGGGTATGTTTGAGCAAATCCTCCCACGTTTATATGCGCGTGAGAGCAAGAACGGCGCCTAACCCCTCCATCGAGCGGACTGAGGGATGTGTGACTGCAAGACCTGAACCCAAATCCCCCGTGTTGCGCTCAGCATCAACCTGATGGCGGGTGCCCTACAGCTTCTGGGCCAGGGCCTTTTCGATGGCCGTCACCATTTTGCTACTGGCGGGCGTGGTCAGGCTGGAAAAGCTAGCCACCACCTGCCCGTTACGGTCAATCAAGTATTTATGGAAATTCCAGCTCGGCGCAACTTTGGTGGCTTGAAAGAGACCCTCGTACAAGGCGCTTCTTTGCGGCCCCACGACGACGCTCTTGGAGAACATCGGAAACTTCACCCCGTAGGTGTTGAAGCAAAAGTCGGCAATCTCCTTGGACGAGCCCGGCTCCTGCTTACCAAAGTCGTTCGCGGGAAATCCCAGCACCACCAGGCCCCGGCCCTGGTACTTGGCGTACAAGGCCTCCAGGCCTGCGTACTGGCTGGTAAAGCCGCAGAAACTGGCGGTGTTGACCACCAGCACCACCCGGCCCGCGTACTGGCACAGGTTTTGCGGCGCCTCATCCTGTAGCCGGGTAAATTGATGGCGCAAGATGGCCGGACAGGCGGCAGGCGACGCCGCCGCGCCCGACACCGGCGCGCCCGCCTGCGCCATGGCGCCTGGGGTCATGACCGACAGGGCGGCACTGCTGCAAAGCACCCGAAAAATAGATTGGGTTAGTTTCATACCGATCAGTGTAAGCCGCGGTCAAAATCCTTGCGCGCCGCAATGGACAAGTCGTTTGCGCCGGGCGCGATGGCGCTGCGCGGGGTCATAATCTGTCGCAGAGGTCGAGCTTGAATCCGCCAATCCCCTAAAGGGCACTTCTAGAAATTCAGATTTTCGGGATGAAGTGCAAGGCGCGTGTCGCATCGCCCTTTGGGCTCATGCGAGGGTCGCGAGCACTGCGCAACGCGGCAATTCGCCCGAAAAATGAATTTATAGAGGTGCCTATAGTGCAACTACCGCAACATGACCGCCCCACAGGCGGTTCAGTCCAACATGGTTTATTTGCCGCGATTGACGTCTTTGCTTTGTGCTGACTTTACGGCGCGGCGGATAAACGCTGATTGTTAATTTTCTCTAGAACGCTCAACATGATCAACAACCTTATTTACACAGCACTACACTCGTACACAAAATCATTATCGGTCGCACTGGGCTACCGTGATTTGTTAACGCGGCTTCATTCAGACCGTGTGCGTGAGCTCTCCGAGGCAATTGGAGTGCAGTATGGACTGACTTCACAAAAACTGGATCTTCTTAAAATAGCTGCCTCGCTTCACGATATTGGGAAAATTGGAATACCAGACCGTGTCCTGATGAAGCCTTCGCAACTTGATGAAGCCAAGTGGGAGATTATGAAGCGGCATTCCGAGATGGGCGAAAAGATCGTTGCCGCAACAGGCCTCGAAGGTTCGCTGCAGGCCTCTCTCGTAATTCGTTACCACCACGAGTATTACAACGGCTGCGGCTATCCGGATGGCATTGCTGGGGAAGAAATTCCAATCTGCTCGCGTATCATCTCCATAGCTGACAGCTACGACGCAATGGCTGTGACAAGGTCATACAATTGCGCGAAAAAACATTCTGAGATCATGGATATTTTGCGTACCGAAACTGGACAGAAGCATGACCCCAAACTCATGAGTATCTTTTGTGAAATTATCGAATTTAGCCAGTTCAAAGTTGCCGAAATCTAACGAATAAGCAACTGTCTTAAAAGTCAAGCATTTTCGACCTCCCGGGTGTGCAAATTTTCGCTCCATGGCGTGCCTGTCGTGTCACCGATAATCGCGGGTTATGCCCGAATCTCTTGCCCCCACTGAAATCGCCAAACAAGTCAAACGCCGCCGCACGTTTGCCATCATCTCCCACCCCGATGCGGGTAAAACCACGCTGACTGAAAAGCTGCTGCTGTTCTCGGGTGCGATTCAAATCGCCGGCAGCGTGAAAGCCCGCAAGGCCGCACGCCATGCCACCAGTGACTGGATGGAAATTGAAAAGCAGCGCGGCATATCGGTCGCCTCATCGGTCATGCAGATGGAATACCGTGACTGCGTGATTAACCTGCTCGACACCCCCGGTCACCAGGATTTTTCTGAAGACACCTACCGCGTGCTGACCGCCGTTGATGCCGCGCTGATGGTGATCGACGCGGCCAACGGTGTCGAGCCGCAAACACGCCGCCTGCTACAGGTTTGCCGCGCCCGCAACACGCCCATCCTGACCTTCGTCAACAAGATGGACCGCGAGGTGCAGGACCCGATGAACATCATGGACGAGATTGAGCAGGAACTCGGCATGACCGTGGTGCCCTTCACCTGGCCGGTCGGCATGGGCAAGCTGTTCCACGGCGTTTATGACCGGCGTGAAAAACGCATGCGGGTGTTCAGCCCCGGCGAGGACAAGGCCGGCGGCGACGATGAAATCCTGGCGGGCCTGGACAACGCCGAAGCGGCCCGGCGCTTTGGTGCCGAATTCACGCAGGCCCAGGGCGAGCTGGAACTGCTCAACGGCGCTTCACCGGAATTTGACCGCGAAGCCTTCCTCGCCGGCAAACAGACACCGATGTTTTTCGGCTCGGCCATCAACAACTTCGGCGTGCAGGAAGTGCTCGATGCGCTAGTTGATTTGGCCCCCGCGCCGTCGGAGCGTGAAGCGATTCAACGAATTGTGTACCCCGAAGAAAAGAAATTCTCCGGCGTGGTGTTCAAGATCCAGGCCAACATGGACCCGGCGCACCGCGACCGGATTGCGTTTTTGCGCGTGACCAGCGGCGAATTCACGCGCGGCATGAAGCTCAAGGTGGTGCGCAGCGGCAAAGAGCTGCGGCCCAACACCGTGGTGAGCTTCATGAGCCAGCGCAGGGAATTACTCAACACCGCTTTTGCCGGCGACATCATCGGCATCCCGAACCATGGCGTGCTGCAACTCGGCGACACGCTGACCGAGGGCGAAGCGCTGCAGTTCACCGGCCTGCCATTTTTTGCGCCAGAAATGTTTCGCGTGGTTGAAGTCGCCGACCCGCTGCGTGCCAAGCAACTGCGCGCCGGCCTCACGCAGCTTGGCGAAGAAGGTGCGATTCAGGTCTTTCGGCCTATCTCTGGTTCCTTATTGCTGCTAGGCGCCGTCGGGCAGTTGCAGTTTGAAGTCGTTGCCCACAGGCTGGAGCATGAGTACGGTGTGAAGGCGCGCATCATGGCCAGCAACTTCAACCTGGCACGCTGGGTCACCTCTGAAGACCCGAACGAGTTGAAGAAATTCATCGATGCCAACGCGCACCGCGTGGCGTTAGATGCAGTCGATGCACCTACCCTGCTGGTCGATCACAGCGCTACCCTGCGTGCGGTGGAGCAGCAGTGGCCGAAAATCAAGTTCCACGCGCTGCGCGAGCATGCCGGGCTTGTGTTTCAGTCAAAAATGTGATTTTGGTGGATTTTTTAGCCATTATTTGCAGTGTTTTAGGTCTGTAGACCAATAAATACGGGTGTAATCAGCTACAAAACAGGTAGCGGCAGTGCGGTCTTGTAGCGCACCTGCTTGAGCGCAAAGCTGGAGCGGATTTTTTCGATGCCCGGAATCGACGTGAGCTGCTCGAGGATGAATTTCTCCAGCGCGGCGATGTCGGCGACGGCAACACGAATCAGGTAGTCGCTGTCGCCGGTCATCAAATAACACTCCATCACCTCGTCATGCTCGGCAATGCGCCGCTCAAACTCCGCCAGCGACTCTTTGTTTTGTGAGCGCAGGCTGATCGAGATGAACACACTCAAACCCAGGCCCAGCGCGGCTGCATTGGCAATGGCGACGTAGCGGTCAATGACTTTGGCGGCCTCCAGCGCCTTGACCCGCGCCAGACACGGCGAGGGGCTTAAATGCACACGCCGGGCCAGCTCGACGTTGGACAGCGAGCCATCACGCTGAAGTTCGGCAAGAATCTTTAAATCAAGGTTATCAAGCTTCATAGTTCATAAAATCTGTTATTTCCAGAATTTTATGCTGAATATAAAACCAATAGCCACATATTAAAGCAGCACCTTTTGAGCTGGTTTGCGTAAAGTCGTAGCCATCATGAACGATTCCAGCGCCCACCACCCCCTCGCCCATACAGCGCTTTCATCTGAAAATTTTGCTGATCCTGACCCGCAAGAAACCGCCGAATGGCGCGAAGCATTTGAAGCCTTGGTCGCAGCCCAAGGCCCGGCACGCGCCCGGCACATGCTGGACGAGCTGGCCCGCCTGGCGCGTACGCAACGCATAGGCTGGCAGCCCGAGCTTTCAACGCCCTACTTGAACACGATTGCGGTCGATCAGCAGCCGGTGTTCCCCGGCGATCTGGCGCTGGAAGAACGCCTGGCCTCGCTGATGCGCTGGAACGCGCTGGCCATGGTGGTGCGTGCCAATCAAGTCGAGACCGGTGGCTCGGCCGAACTCGGCGGCCACATCGCCAGCTATGCGAGTGCGGCAGACTTGTTTGAAACCGGCTTCAACCATTTCTTTCACGCCCGCGAAGGCACGGGGCAAGGCCAGCACCGAGGCGACCTGGTGTTCTTCCAGCCGCACAGTTCCCCCGGCGTGTATGCGCGTGCTTACCTCGAAGGTCGGTTGCAAGAAAAAGACTTGGCCTGCTTTCGCCAAGAACTCACCGCCAAAGATGGCGCGCAAGGTTTGTGCAGCTACTGCCATCCGTATTTGATGCCCGACTTCTGGCAGTTCCCCACCGGGTCTATGGGCATTGGCCCCATCAGCTCGATTTACCACGCGCGCTTCATGCGCTACCTCACGCATCGCAACTTGCTCGACTGCACGGGCCGCAAGGTGTGGGGCGTGTTCGGTGATGGGGAGATGGACGAACCCGAATCCATGTGTGCCCTGACGCTGGCCGCGCGTGAAGGCCTGGACAACATGGTCTGGGTGGTCAACTGCAATTTGCAGCGGCTTGATGGCCCGGTGCGCGGCAATGGTCGCATCATCGACGAGCTTGAAAAGCTGTTCGCAGGCGCCGGCTGGAACGTCATCAAGCTGGTCTGGGGCAGCGACTGGGACGGCCTGTTTGCCCGCGACGTGAGTGGCGCATTGGCTAGAGCCTTTGCCAACACGGTTGACGGCCAGATGCAGACCTTTGCCGCCAAGGACGGGCGCTTTAACCGCGACAACTTCTTCGGCCAAAACCCCGAGCTGGCGCGTCTGGCGCAAGGCATGACCGACGAGCAAATTGACCGCCTCAAACGCGGTGGCCATGATCTGGTGAAAATCCACGCCGCCTACGCCGCAGCAGCAGCGCACAAAGGCCAGCCAACGGTAATACTGGCGCACACCAAAAAAGGCTACGGCTTGGGGCAAGCGGGCCAAGGCAAGATGACGACGCACTCGCAAAAAAAGTTTGCTGAGACTGATCTGATCGAATTCAGAAACCGCTTTAACCTGCCTTTGACAGACCAGCAGGCCAAGCAAATCTCCTTCTACAAGCCAGCGCCCGAGAGCCCCGAGATGCAGTACCTGCACGCCAGACGCAAGGCCTTGGGCGGCTACCTGCCCAAGCGCGAAACCACGGCTGAAGTCATCGCCATACCGGCGTTGCCCGCGTACGCTGGTTTTGCATTGCAGGCCAATGGCAAAGAGATGAGCACCACCATGGCCTTTGTGCGTATGCTGGGCGGGCTGCTGAAAGACAGCGCACTCGGCCCGAGAATCGTGCCCATCGTGGCCGACGAAGCGCGCACCTTCGGCATGGCCAATTTGTTCAAGCAGGTCGGCATTTATTCCAGCGTTGGCCAACGTTATGCACCCGAAGACATTGGCTCGCTGCTGAGTTACCGTGAAGCCATGGACGGGCAGATTCTGGAAGAGGGCATCAGCGAAGCCGGCGCCCTGGCCAGCTGGACGGCCGCTGCCACCAGCTACAGCGTACATGGCTTGGCGATGCTGCCCTTCTACATGTTTTACTCGATGTTCGGCTTTCAGCGCGTCGGCGACCAGATTTGGGCCGCCGCTGACCAGCGTGCGCGTGGCTTTTTAATCGGTGCCACATCGGGCCGCACCACGCTGGGTGGCGAAGGCCTTCAGCACCAGGACGGCAGCAGCCACTTGATAGCCGCCACCATTCCCAACTGCAAGGCCTACGACCCGGCGTTTGCGTGCGAGCTGGCGGTCATCATCGACCACGGTATGCGCGAGATGATGGTCGAGCAAAAAGACGTTTTTTACTACGTCACGATGATGAACGAGAACTACGCGCAGCCCGATTTGCAGACCGGAAGCGAGCTTGAGATGATTCGAGGTTGCTATAAATTCAGTAGCTGGTCACGCCCGTATTCATTGGATAACAGCCCAAAAAGCCCTAAAACGGCAGCAAAAACGGCGCAAAAAGTAACTTTAATGGGCTCTGGAGCAATTTTGACGGAAATCATCAAGGCCGCAGTGCAACTTGGCGAGCGGGGCATTGAAGCCAGCGTGTACAGCGTGACCAGTTGGAGCGAACTGGCACGCGACGGCGCAGCCTGCCAGCAGCGTGCATTGAACGGCGAAGCAAGCGCCGAAGTAAGCAGCGCTCCATTCATTCAAATGCAATTGAGCAGCAGCGAAGGCCCCATCATCGCGGCCACCGACTATGTGCGCGCCGTGCCAGAAAGCATTCGCGCCTTTTTGCCGCCAGGGCGCAGCTACCTGACGCTGGGCACCGACGGCTTTGGCCGCAGCGACACGCGTGCTGCGCTGCGCGATTTCTTCGGCGTTGATGCGGCAGCCATCGTTCGCGCGGTGCTGCATGCGCTGAAGGCCTGAGCTGCCTCGCTCGTTCCGGCTCACGCTCTTCACACGACCGCTGCCGCTGGCGCGCAGGCGTCGTCGCCACCGCGAATGGCGCCAGAGTAGTTTGGAATTGTTTTCAAATCGACTATGCTGGCGACGATGACCACCGTGGTCATTCACCGTCTGGTCGCGACTGTGCACCTGTTCCAGCGGGGTGAACGAGGCCGCGCCGTTAAGATGCACCCGGTGGGCGTCTGATCGCGGCAGCGCGCGCCGTCTGGATAGAGGTCCCTACCAGCACTTGGGGATGAGTCACGTCGAGCTGCTAGGTGAAATGATGCCCTTCCATCAAGCGAACCTCCTCCGGCCTGCGGCCTGCGTCGGCCGCTCATGTCAAACGATATTAGGCGGTAGTTGCGTCCGGCTGCAGCAGCTACTTTATTTTTCTCATGCAGCCCTATAAAACTGAAAGAAATTCATCATGACCACTCCAATGAATCCAAACAAAGCACTTTGGGAAAAAGGAGACTTTACTCGCATTGCAGAGAATATGAGAGGTGAAGGAGAGGCGTTCGTCAATGGACTCGGAATCACCAAAGGGCTAAAGGTCCTGGATCTCGGATGCGGCGATGGAACGACGGCGATACCAGAGGCGAAACTTGGAGCTGACGTTTTAGGTGTCGATATCGCAAGCAACCTGGTTGAAGCGGGTAACAAGCGTGCAAAGGACCAAGGTCTCACGAACTGCAAGTTTCAAGAGGGCGATGCATCCAGTATGCCGGAACTGCAAGATCAGACATTTGACCTTGTCGTGAGTATCTTTGGCGCGATGTTTGCCCCGAGGCCGTTTGATGTGGCCAAGGAGATGGTGCGCGTAACTCGGCCCGGTGGTCGGATCGTCATGGGGAATTGGATTCCAGGTGATCCGACATTGGTAGCGCAAATTTTGAAAGTCAGCGCCTCATACTCGCCGCCACCGCCGGAAGGATTCGTAAGCCCTATGACCTGGGGGATTGAGAGCAACGTGATCGAGCGATTCGCCGGCGCGGGGGTCCCAGCCGAGAAGATATCGTTTACCCGCGACACGTTTACGTTCAACTATCCCAGCACGCCATCTGAGTTCGTATCTGTGTGGAAGACCTACTACGGGCCAATGATGAACGCATTCGAAGCCGCAGAAAAGAACGGTCGATCCGCTGATCTGAAAAAGGAGCTAGAAGACCTATTCAATAGCCAAAACAAAAGTCCGCGCAAGGATGCCACCTCTATTCCCGCAACCTTCTTGCGCGTTACTGTTGCGCTTTGAAAAAGGTGGCAGCAGGTGGGAACGAAATGACGACGCTACAATCGCCTAACTTAGCGCGCAAGCGCGCGCCGGTTAGCTCTGCGTTGCTGGCGTGAGATTTCGACGGTCCAAAGTGTAATATGAAGCAGGGGGGCACATGGTTGACGTGAGTGCAAGCTTTACCGGTTCCATTCCCGAGTACTACGACAGTTGCCTGGGTCCGGCCTGGTTTGACGCTTTTGCGACGGACCTCGCTCAACGCCTTCCAGCCGAGCCTCCGGGCGACGTACTGGAGATCGCCTGCGGTACTGGCCGCCTAACCCGGCGGCTGCGTGAGCGACTTGATCCGGCCTTTCGACTGGTCGCCACAGACCTTAGCGCGCCCATGCTGGACTACGCGCGCAGCAAGCTAGGCGACCGCAAAGACATCGAATGGCGAGAGGCGGACGCGGTCAAGCTGCCCTTCCGCGACGGCGAGTTCGGCGCCGTGGTTTGCGCCTTCGGCATCATGTACGTGCCGGACAAGAAGGCGGCCTTCCTGGAGGCTCGACGTGTGCTCAAGGAAGGCGGCACCCTTCTGTTCAACGTCTGGGACCGCATCGAGGAGAATCCACACGCTGCGGTGAATGCACAAGTCGTCGAAGGTCTCTTTCCCGGCGACCCGGAAATGCGTTTCAGTGCTCCCTATGAAATGTACGACCCGGCACTGTTGCGTCAACTGCTTGCCGAAGCGCGTTTTCAGGAAGTGCGAATCGAGAAGAAACGGCATCTGATCGACCACGTCAGTGCGCGTACCGTGGCCACTGGGCAGATACGTGGCACTCCGCGGTCGCTCCTCATCGAGAAGCGGGGCGTCCCGCTCGACGAGGTGATAGAAAAGGTCACCGCTGCTCTGACGAAAATTGGCGGGGCGGATCCGTATCGGGGTCCTGCGCAGGCGGTCGTGATCGAGGCACGGGCGAATGGATCGCATCAGCGCGCGCCGTCTGGATAGAGGTCCCTGCCAGCACTTGGGGATGAGTCACGTCGAGCTGCTAGGTGAAATGACGTTCAGGGCTGGTTTTGCAGCCACTCACGCACGACCTGCGGGTACAGGATGTGTTCCTGCACCAGCACCCGCGCGGCCAGTATTTTGGCGCTGTCACCCGACAGCACCGGCACCACCGCCTGCGCCAGGATCGGGCCATGGTCCAGCTCGGCGGTGACCTGGTGCACCGTGCAGCCGGCTTCAAGGCAGCCCGCATCGATGGCGCGCTGGTGCGTGTTCAGGCCGGTGAAGGCGGGCAACAGCGATGGATGGATGTTGATGAGCCGCCCGGCATAATGCTGCACAAACCGGGGCGTGAGGATGCGTATGAAGCCAGCCAGCAGCACCAGCGCGGGCCGGTAGCCATCGATCAGTTGCATCAGCGCGGCATCAAATGCTTCACGTGAGTCAAAGGCGGTGTGGCTCAGGACCTGCGTGGGGACGCCCAGCGATTGCGCCATCTGCAGCCCCGCAGCATCAGGCCGGTTGCTGATCACAGTTGCGACGCTGACGCCAAACTGCTTTTGCCAGTCTTGCTGCTGCGCGGTACGGACGATCGCGGCCATGTTGGAGCCGCTGCCCGAAATCAAAATCACGATATTTTTTTTCTGGCGCGGCATAGGTACTGTGGATTATCGCGATCACAACCCGTGCTGCGGTGGCTTGGCCAGCGCAAACAGCGCCAAAGTCACAGCGCCCATGGCCACCAGCAGCCACAGCAGCCCGGTGTAGCCGCCCAGCCCCAGCAAGGCCCAGGCCGTCAGAAAAGGTGCAGCCGCGCGGGTGCATAGCGCAATGCCCGACATCGCGCCACTGATGCGGCCCACATGTTCTTGCCCATAAAAATCAGGAACGATGTTGCTGCGCACAATCGTGATCAGGCCATTGGCCACACCAAACAGCACGGCAAACAGCACCAGCACCAGCGGCTGGTGGCCCAGGGCAAACACCATCAGGGCCAGCGGAAACAGGGCCAGCACCATGAGACCGAGACTGCGGTGCTTTAGTGGCCGGCCCAGCCACAAAAACGCAAAGCGCCCGGCCACCTGCGCCGGGCCAAACCAGACCATCACGGCCACGGCCTGCGCTTGCGTCAGGCCCTTGGACTCGAAAGCAGGCATCAGGTGCGCCCATATCGTGGACAGTGCAAACGCATACAGCGTAAAGCTTGCAGTCAGCAGCCAAAACGTCCGCCCCTGCATAGCCTGGCGCAAGGTCGCGTGGTCTTGCAGCGCTTCGGCCGACGATGCGGGGCCCGATGCCTTGGGCAGCTTCCAGGGGCCACGCAGCACCCAGGCGTGCAGCGGCGCCACCGCCAGCAACACCAGCGCCATCACCAACAGCGCCGGCCTCCAGCCCAGCGTGAGCAGCAACCACGCTACCGCGGGAAAAGACAAGGTGCTGGCAAAACCACCGACCAGCGTGATGGTGGTGATGCCCTGCCGGTAACGGTCGGGAAAGCGTTTGGTGATCTCGCTGAAGGCGGGTTCGTACAGTGTCATCGCCATGGCCAGGCCCAGCACCGCCCAGGCAACATACAGCAGCGGCAGGCTGTGCGCCTGCGACCAGAGCGCGCAGCCCGCAGCGCCGAGCAAGGCGCCGCCGGTCAGCACCGCACGCCCGCGGCCTCTATCGATGGCCGCACCGACCGCATAGGTGGCCAGACCCCAGACCATCAGGCCAAGCGTGAACGCACCCATGATGTCGGGCTGACTCCAGCCCATGTCGCGCTGCATCGGCAGCACAAAGGAGGAAAAACCGTAAAACATGACCGCCCAGACAAGAATCTGGCCGACACTGAGGGCGCTGATGATGGTGCGGTAAGACGGCAAGATGCGCTGATTATCCGGGGTCGGCAAGTGCGGACAACCACACCCGGTTCTGCAAGGCAAAATCGCTCGCTATTTGTCCCGACTGGGACATAAAATTCCGCAGTAGCATGCTAAAACAGCCTTGTTGCAAGAACCCGATGGAGACACCCCTGCTATGGATTTAGCTTTTACCCCCGAAGAACAGACCTTTCGCGAAAACATTCGCGCCTGGGTTAAAACCAGTTTGCCCAAAGACATCGCGCACAAGGTACACAACGCCTTGCGTCTGTCGCGTGACGATCATCAGCGCTGGGCCAAAATTTTGGGCAAAAAAGGCTGGTTGAGCCACGCTTGGCCGAAAGAGTTTGGCGGCCCCGGCTGGAACGCGATTCAAAAACATTTGTTTGAAGAAGAGTGCGCATTGGCCGGTGCGCCGCGCGTGATTCCGTTTGGCCCGGTGATGGTCGCGCCCGTCATCATGGCCTTTGGCAACGCAGAGCAACAGCAACGCTTTTTGCCCGGTATTGCCAGCGGCGAGGTGTGGTGGAGCCAAGGCTACAGCGAACCTGGCTCGGGATCTGATCTTGCATCGGTCAAGTGCAAGGCTGAAAAGCAGGACGGCAAATACATCGTCAATGGCCAGAAAACCTGGACCACGCTGGGCCAGTACGGTGATTGGATTTTTTGCCTGGTACGCACCAGCCATGAAGGCAAACCACAAACCGGCATTTCGTTTTTGCTGATTGACATGAAATCACGCGGCGTAACGGTACGCCCTATCAAGCTGCTTGATGGCGAAAGCGAAGTCAATGAAGTCTGGTTTGACAACGTCGAAGTGCCGATTCAGAACCTGATTGGCGAAGAAAACAAGGGCTGGACTTACGCCAAGCACCTGCTCAGTCACGAGCGCACCAATATCGCCGATGTGAACCGCGCCAAGCGCGAGCTGGAGCGGCTCAAGCGCATCGCCAAAACCGAAGGCGTTTATGACGATGCGCGTTTCAGGGACGAGATCGCCAAGCTTGAGGTGGATGTGGTGGCGCTTGAAATGCTGGTGCTGCGTGTGTTGTCAAATGAAAAGTCGGGCAAAAACTCTCTGGACATTGCAGGTCTGCTCAAAATTCGTGGCAGTGAAATCCAGCAACGCTACAGCGAGCTGATGATGCTGGCCGCTGGCCCTTTCAGCCTGCCGTTGATTGAAGAGGCGATGGAGGCCGACTGGCAAGGCAACTTCCCCGGCGGTGAGCTGAGTGATGCGCCGCTAGCGGGTAGCTACTTCAACATGCGCAAAACCACGATTTATGGCGGTTCGAACGAAGTGCAGCGCAATATCGTTTCGCAGTTTGTTCTTGGTTAAAAAAACAACAACAAAGGAATAAGCATCATGGATTTTGATTTCACTGAAGACCAAGAACAACTGCGCGACGCAGTCCGCAAATGGGTTGATAAAGGCTACACCTTTGAGCGCCGCAAGGACATCACCAAAGACGGCGGATTTTCACGCGCGGCTTATAGCGAACTGGCGTATCTCGGCCTGGCCGGGCTGTACATTCCCGAGGCCGATGGCGGTCTCGGCATGGGGCCGGTCGAAGGCATGGTGGTGATGGAAGAGCTCGGTCGCGGCATGGTGCTTGAGCCAATCGCCCACACGCTGATGGCAGGCGCGGTGCTGGCGGCTTATGCGCCGGCTGCGGTCAAGGCAGCCTGGCTGCCAAAAATTGCCAGCGGCGAGCGCTTGGTCGTGCTGGCGTATCTTGAGCGTGGCGCGCGCTATGACCTCACGCACTGCAACGCCACGGCAAGTACCGATACGGCTGCAGCGCCAGATTCATGGGCGCTGTCAGCTACTAAAAGCATAGTGGTTGCGGGTGATAGGGTCGATGCGTTTATCGTTCCCGCTATGGCGGGCGGCACGCTTGCGCTGTTTTTGGTTGAGCGTGAAGCAGCCGGCGTTGCCACTACCGGCTACGGCACGCAAGACGGCGGTCGCGCGGCTGAGGTCAGATTCGACAACACGCCTGCAACGCTGATTACAAAAGACGGCAGCATCGCACTGGCCCACGCCATCGACATCGGCATTGCAGCCACCTGCGCTGAGGGAGTTGGCGTGATGGACAAAACCATGGCGGTGACGGTGGAGTACATGAACACCCGCAAACAATTTGGCCTGGCGATCTCCAGCTTTCAAGCCCTGCGGCATCGCGTAGCCGATATGAAGATGCAGCTAGAACTGGCGCGCTCTATGAGCTACTACGCTGCACTCAAGCTCAACGCACCGGCGCAGGAACGCAGCGCCGCTATGGCCCGGTCCAAGTACCAACTCGGCGTGTCGATGCGCTTTGTCGGCCAGCAAGCAGTGCAGCTGCACGGCGGCATCGGCATGACCGACGAATACATCGTCAGTCACTACTTCAAAAAGCTCACTCAGTTGGAAATGACGTTTGGCGACACGCTGCATCACTTGGGTGAGGTCTCAAGTCGTATGCAAGACACTGCCGGGGTGTTTGCCTGAGGTGTACCGGATACGCCGTTAAATCAACAGCCGCGAGGTCTTGGGCACATGCGACATCAAAAACTCCATCTGGTCGGCCAAGATGCGGCGGTTGCGCAGTATGAAGTCTTCCCACAGGCTGGGGATGTAAGGTGTGTAGAGCAGCGGCATTTTGGCCTGCTCCGGCGTACGACTGCTTTTGCGGTGGTTGCAGGCGCGGCAGGCCGTGACGACGTTCATCCAGGTGTCAATGCCGTTTTGCGCAAACGGCACGATGTGTTCACGGGTCAGTTCTTCTTCGTCGAAATGCTCGCCGCAGTAGGCACACACATTGCGGTCACGGGCGAACAGCTTGCTGTTGGTCAGGCCCGGCTTTAAATCGAAGGGGTTGATATTGGGCACGCCCTTGGTGCCTATGATGCTGTTGACGGTGATGATGGACTGGTCGCCAGTGATGGCATTGTGGCCGCCGTGAAATATCGCCACCCGCGCACCCATCTCCCAGCGCACTTCCTCCGATGCATAGTGCAGCACGGCTTGTTCGAGGCTGATCCACGACTGTGGCAACCCCTGGGCTGAGAGCTTCAAGACCTTCAAAACGAACCTCCATTATTGTAAAAAACGCATGTAACCAGACTCAAATTGTCTAACATTCGAATATACCGTGATTTCATGACAAAGCCGTTTCTATAACCCTATTTTCGCCCTCAGGCGTCGTCAAACAGGCCACCAGCGCTATTAAAACGATAATTCCCTGCATGAAAGTTTTCCGTGGCTACCAACATCCGGCGCTGGCGCCGCACTGCGCGCTGACGATTGGTAATTTTGATGGCGTTCACAGGGGCCACCAGGCCATGCTGGCCCTGCTTAAAAATGAAGCACAGCACCGCGGCCTGCCGAGTTGCGTGATGACCTTTGAGCCGCACCCGCGCGACTACTTTGCAGCCCTTGCCCACAAGCCCGAACTGGCCCCCGCCCGCGTGGCCACGCTTCGTGACAAGCTCACCGAACTGGCGCGTTGCGGCATAGACCAGTGCGTTGTGCTGCGCTTCAATGCACAGCTCTCAGGCCAGTCGCCGAATAGTTTTATCGACGCGGTACTGGTGCAAGGCCTGGGCGCAAAGTATGTGCTGGTTGGGGATGATTTTCGCTTTGGCGCCAAGCGCGCAGGCGACTACGCCATGCTGGACGCAGCAGGCGATGAGCGCGGTTTTGATGTCGCCCGCATGAACAGCTACGAAGTGCATAAGACGCGGGTTTCAAGCTCCGCCGTGCGCGAGGCATTGGGGCACGGCAACATGAGCCGGGTTGCCAGCCTGCTGGGGCGGCCTTTCAGCATTTCGGGCCACGTTGTGCATGGCCGCAAACTGGGCCGTGACCTGGGGGTTCCCACTCTTAATTTGCGCTTCTCGCACTGGAACCCGGCTGCCAGCGGCATCTTCGCGGTGCAGGTTTTTGGCCTGGGCGCTAAACCCCTGCCCGGCGTGGCGAACTTGGGCATACGCCCTTCCCTGGATGCCGATGATGTCAATGGCGGGCGCGTGCTGCTGGAAACCTATTGTCTCGACTGGCCAGATACCCTTGGGGCCGAGGGGGCGTACGGTAAAATCATCCGGGTTGAACTGCTACATAAACTGCACGACGAGCTCAAGTACGACGGCCTTGACAGCCTGAGGGCGGGTATCGCCAAAGACTGCGATGACGCACGGGCTTTTTTCAGGGCTCGAATTTGATGGGGCTGATCAAAGCCTCGCTGTTTAAGAATTCCAACATGACCGACGACACGCCAAAAACCGCAACAACCGCAAAAACCGATTACCGCAGCACCCTGAACCTGCCCGACACACCCTTCCCCATGCGCGGGGACCTGCCCAAGCGTGAGGCCGGTTGGGCCCTAGAATGGGAAGACAAAGGCATTTACAAAAAGCTCCGCAGCGCCCGCCAAGGCGCCGCCAAGTTTGTGTTGCACGACGGCCCACCGTATGCCAACGGCAGCATTCACATTGGCCATGCCGTCAACAAAATCCTCAAAGACATGATCGTCAAGGCGCGCCAGCTTGAAGGTCTGGACGCAATTTATGTCCCCGGTTGGGACTGCCACGGCCTGCCGATTGAAAACGCCATCGAAAAGTTGTACGGCAAGAAATTGGCCTCGACGTCCGCTGAAGGCGTCCTGCCCCCCCTGGATGCCCGCGCTGAGTTCCAAGCCAAATGCCGTGCCTTCGCCACCGAGCAGATCGCCGGGCAAATGGCCGACTTCAAACGTCTGGGCGTGCTGGGCGAGTGGGACAACCCTTACCGCACGATGGATTTTGCCAATGAGGCGAATGAAATCCGCGCGCTCAAACGCATCATGGAGCGCGGCTTTGTTTACCGTGGCCTGAAGCCTGTGTACTGGTGTTTTGACTGCTGCTCGTCACTGGCCGAATTTGAAATTGAGTACGCCGACAAAAAATCACAAACGCTTGATGTTGGTTTTAAATGCGCCGAACCTGAAAAATTAGCTGTAGCGTTTGGTTTGAAGAGCCTCACCAAAGATGCCTTCGCCGTCATCTGGACAACCACTGCATGGACTATTCCAGCCAACCAGGCGCTCAACCTCAACCCCGAGCTTGAATACGCGCTGGTCGATACCGAACGCGGGCTGCTGGTGCTGGCATCAAGTCTGGTCGACAAATGCCTTGAGCGCTACCAGCTGACTGGCAAGGTCATTGCCACAACGCTGGGTAAAAACCTGGCGCTGCTCAACTTCATGCATCCGTTTTATGAGGTGAAGGATAACAGCGTGGTACAAGGCTACAAACGCTTCAGCCCGGTGTTCCTCGCCGACTACGCCACAGCAGACGACGGCACCGGCATCGTGCATTCGTCACCTGCGTATGGCGTGGAAGACTTTAACTCCTGCGTCGCCAACGGAATCGCCATAGACGATATCCTCAATCCGGTGCAAGGCAATGGCCGTTATGTGGATGCCCTGCCGCTCTTCGGTGGCCTCAACATCTGGAAAGCCGCACCGCTGGTGATTGAAAAACTGCGCCAACATGAGCGCCTGTTTGCCAGCGAAAATATCTCTCACAGCTACCCGCATTGCTGGCGGCATAAAACGCCGGTGATCTACCGCGCCGCAGCGCAGTGGTTTATTCGTATGGACGAGGAAAGCTCGGGAAGTAGGGGCGTTTTCAGCAAAGACAAGGCCAGCAAAACCCTGCGCCAGCTCGCCCTGGCCGCCATTGAGGAAACCCGCTTTTATCCGGAAAACGGCAAAACCCGCCTGCGTGACATGATTGCCGGCAGGCCCGACTGGTGCATCAGCCGCCAGCGCAGCTGGGGCGTGCCGCTGCCATTTTTTATTCACACCGCCACGGGTGAATTACACCCGCGCAGCATGGAGATCATGGACCAGGCCGCCAGCATGGTTGAAGCAGGCGGGATTGAAGCGTGGAGCAAAGCCAGCAGCGAATCCATCATTGCATCGGATGCACCCGATTACATCAAGAGCACCGATATTCTTGACGTGTGGTTTGACTCTGGCACCACGCACGACCATGTGCTCAAACACAGCCACGCCTATCAATCCGCATGGCCAGCAGACCTGTACCTTGAAGGCCACGACCAGCACCGCGGTTGGTTCCACTCATCGCTGCTCACGGCCTGTGCCATGTACGACGCTGCGCCCTACAAGGGCCTGCTGACGCACGGCTTCGCGGTAGACGGCAAGGGCCGCAAGATGAGCAAAAGCGAAGGCAATGTGGTTGCGCCGCAAGAAGTCTCAAGCAAGCTGGGGGCCGAGATCATTCGCCTCTGGTGCGCCTCAACCGACTACTCGGGCGACCTCAGCATTGACGACAAAATCCTCGCCCGCGTGGTCGATGCCTACCGCCGCATCCGCAACACGCTGCGCTTTTTAATGGCCAACGTCAGCGACTTTGACCCGATTAAAGATACAGTGCCGTTTGACGACATGCTGGAGATTGACCGCTACGCACTGAGCCGTGCGGCGCAGTTGCAGGCCGACATCCTGGCGCACTACAGCGTGTATGAATTTCATCCGGTGGTGTCCAAACTGCAAATCTATTGCAGCGAAGATTTGGGCTCGTTCTACCTCGACATCCTGAAAGACCGGCTGTACACAACCGGTGTCAAGTCCTTGGCACGCCGCAGCGCACAAACCGCCCTGCATCAAATCACCCACGCCATGCTGCGCTGGATGGCTCCCTTCCTCAGCTTCACGGCTGAAGAAGCGTGGAAAGAATTTGGCTCGTCTGAGTCGATCTTTCTGGAGACCTATTCAAAGCTGGGCGCGCCAGATGAAGCACTGTTGGCTAAATGGAATCGCATTCGCGAACTGCGCGACATCGTCAACAAAGACATTGAGGCCTTGCGTGCCGACGGCAAGGTGGGCTCGTCACTACAGGCCAACGTCACGCTGCAAGTCAATGCAGACGACCACACCCTGCTCGCCAGCTTGGGCGCTGACTTGAAGTTTGTGTTCATCACATCAGCTATTAAATTAGGAGCTGGCAGCGCAACATTTATAAGCACTACAGCCAGCTCGGACACTAAATGCGAGCGCTGCTGGCATTACCAAGATGACGTAGGCAGCAACCCAGCTCACCCCACCATCTGCAGCCGCTGCGTCAGCAATTTGTATGCTGCCGGAGAAGACAGGAAATTCGCCTGAACATTATTTTTATGGCCAAAACCACCTTCACCAAATCATTCAACGCCATGCTCCCGTGGCTTGGTCTGGCGCTGCTGCTGCTGATTGCCGACCAGTTCACCAAGGTGCTCATCATGGGCTACTACAAGCTCGGCGATGCAACTTACGTCACCAGCTTTTTCAACGTCGTGCGGGTGCACAACGAGGGCGCGGCATTTTCTTTTCTGGCATCGGCGGGCGGCTGGCAGCGTTGGTTTTTTACTGGCATTGGTGTGGCGGCTGCGTTCTTCATCATCTGGATGCTCAAGTCCCACTCTGGGCAAAAGCTGTTCTCGTTCGCACTGGCCTGCATTCTGGGCGGCGCGGTCGGCAACGTGGTAGACCGCATGCTGCACGGCTATGTGGTGGACTTTCTGGACTTCCATTACGGCGGCTGGCACTTCCCGGCGTTCAACGTGGCCGACAGCGCCATCACGGTTGGTGCGATTTGTTTGATTTTCGATGAGTTGCTGCGGGTGCGCAGAGCACGTTGAGGGGTGAGAAATGGCTGTTTAGGGCCCTTTACAGCGTGAGGATGGTGCAGCCAGTGGTCTTGCGCGCTTCAAGCGAGCGGTGCGCCTCGGCCACGTCTGCCAGCGCAAAGCGCTGGTCGATGCGGATGTTGACCTTGCCGCTGCTGACCATCGCAAACAGCTCATCGGCCATCTGCTGCGTGGTCTCGCGCGTCGCGATGTGGGTGAACAGGGTGGGGCGGGACACATACAGCGATCCCTTGCCTGCCAGCAAGCCAATGTCCAGCGGCTCAACCTTGCCCGATGCCGAGCCAAAGCTAGCCAGCAGTCCGAACGGACGAAGGCAATCGAGTGACTTTAAAAACGTGTCTTTGCCAACTGAGTCATAAACCACCTTCACGCCCTTGCCGCCCGTGATTTCCTTGACGCGGGCAACAAAATCTTCCTTCGCGTAATTGATGGTAAAGGCCGCGCCGTGCGACTTGGCCAGCGCGCACTTTTCGTCAGAGCCCGCCGTGCCTATCAGTTGCAAGCCCATCGCTTTGGCCCACTGGCAAGCTATCAAACCTACGCCGCCTGCGGCTGCGTGGAACAACACCTGGTCGCCCGCTTGCAAGCCACCTTGTGGCTGGGTGCGGCGCAGCAGGTACTGCACCGTCAGGCCCTTGAGCATCATGGCCGCGCCGGTGTCAAAACTGATGGCATCGGGCAGTTTGCAAACGCATTTGGCGGGCATCACGCGCACCTCGCAGTAGCTGCCTGGTGGCTGGCTGGCATACGCAGCGCGGTCGCCCACTTGCAGGTGCGTCACACCCTCGCCTACCGCCTCAATCACGCCCGAGGCTTCCATGCCCAGTTGCAAAGGCATGGCAAACGGGTACATGCCGGTGCGCTGGTAAACGTCGAGGTAGTTCAGGCCAACGGCTTTGTGGCGAATACGAATTTCGCCAGCGCCGGGCTCGCCGACTTGCACGTCAACAAGCTTGAGTTGCTCGGGGCCGCCATGCTGGGCTATGCGAATGGCTTTGGATGTTTGAGTGGACATGAGAGTTTCCTGATTATTTTGAATGAAAGCAAAAAATGTGAGGGTTTTTGGGGTCAGAGTCCAAATTCATCGTGCCCTTGGCACGCCCTTCGGGTGCGATGCTTTGCATCGTAATGAAATTGGCGTCTGACCCCAATAACCCTCCTAAAACGTCCCCGAATACGCGCCGCCGTCAGCCAGCACGTTTTGCCCTGTCATGTAAGACGCATGCACGCTGCATAAAAATGCGCAGATTGCGCCAAACTCTTGCGGCGTGCCAAAGCGTTTGGCCGGGATGTTTTTGCGGCGCGCATCCATGACCGCATCGAGCGACTGTCCGGTTTTCTGGGCCGCGCCGCTCATGTTGCCTCTCAGTCGGTCGGTATCAAACGCGCCCGGCAACAAATTGTTAATCGTCACGCCCTGCGCAGCCAAGGCGCTGCGCGACACGCCGGCAACAAAACCGGTCAGGCCGCTACGCGCGCCGTTGGACAGGCCGAGGATGTCGATCGGCGCTTTCACGGCGTTTGATGTGATGTTGATGATGCGGCCAAAACCGCGTGCCGCCATGCCGTCTACCGTGGCCTTGATGAGTTCAATCGGCGTGAGCATGTTGGCATCAAGCGCCTTGATCCAGGCATCGCGATCCCAGTCGCGAAAGTCACCGGGCGGCGGGCCGCCGGCGTTGGTGACCACAATATCAAAGTCCTTGCGCAGCGCAAACACGGCTGCGCGGCCTTCAACCGTGGTGATATCTGCCGCAACAGAAAGCACGCTCAGGCCCGATTTATCGGCGCTATCAGCTATCAACTGCGTAACAGCGGTTTGCAATGCCTCGGCACCACGCGCCACGATCAGCACGTTCACGCCCTCGGCCACCAGTGCTTGGGCGCAGCCTAGGCCCAAACCCTTGCTGGCACCACACACCAGCGCCCATTTACCTGCAATACCTAAATCCATAAAAATTCCTCAAGAGTTTCAAATCCCATCGTCCGGGCGACCGAACGATGATACTGAGTTCAGGGCACTTCTAGAAATTCAGATTTCCAGGATAAAGTGCAAGGCGCGTGTCGCATCGCCCTTTGGGCTCATGCGAGGGTCGCGCAGCAACCGCAATGTACTTCAGGTACATGAGGATTGCGAGCACCGCGCAACGCAACAATTTGCCTGAAAAATGAATTTATAGAGGTGCCCTTCAGTATGGGCGCAAAAATGGCACTCAAAGATGCCATTTTTAACGACCCAAAAAGAGCCTTGTTATTCCTCGACGAAGGCCTCTTCGCGCTTCTTTTTGATCGATGGCAAGAGCACAATCACCATCATCAGCACAGCCGCTGCCAGCAAACCGGCCGACAACGGACGCGTGACAAACGTGCTCCAGTCGCCGCGCGAGAGCAGCAGCGCGCGGCGCAGGTTTTCTTCCATCATGGGGCCCAGGATAAAGCCCAGCAGCAGCGGCGCAGGCTCAGCCCCCAGTTTGATGAAGATGTAGCCGATCACGCCAAAGATGCCGACCATCCAGATGTCCCAGGTGTTGTTGTTGGTCGAATACACACCAATCGCACAGAACAGCACAATCGCCGGGAACAGGTAGCGGTAAGGCACGGTCAGCAGCTTGACCCAGATGCCGATCAGCGGCAGGTTCAGGATGATCAGCATGGCGTTGCCAATCCACATCGAGGCAATCAGGCCCCAGAACAGCTCGGGGTTGCTGGTCATGACCTGCGGACCCGGCTGGATGTTGTGAATCGTCATGGCGCCGACCATCAGCGCCATCACGGCGTTCGGTGGAATACCCAGAGTCAGCATCGGAATGAAAGAGGTCTGCGCAGCGGCGTTGTTGGCAGACTCAGGACTGGCCACGCCGCGGATGTTGCCCTGGCCGAAGGGCACTTCGCCGGGCTTCATCTTGATCTTCTTTTCAACTGCATACGCAGCGAAGGAACCCAGCAGGGCACCGCCGCCGGGCAAAATACCGAGTGCAGCACCGAGGAAGGTGCCGCGCAGCACAGCGGGTGTCATATCCTTGAAATCCTGTTTGGTCGGCCACAGGCCAGTCACTTTGGCGGTGAACACCTCGCGCTCATGCTCTGGCGTCGCTAGGTTGTGGATAATTTCGCCGTAGCCGAACACACCCATGGCGACCACGATGAAGCCGATACCGTCTGTCAGTTCTGGAAAGCCAAAGCTGAAACGGGCGACGCCGGAATTCACGTCAGTACCCACCAAGCCGAGCAAAAGGCCCAGCACAATCATGCCCACCGCCTTGAGCAACGAGCCCCTTGCCAGCACCACGGCACCGATCAGGCCGAGCGTCATCAGGGAAAAATATTCGGCCGGGCCGAACTTGAAGGCCAGTTCGGTCAGCGGCGGCGCAAAGGCCGCCAGAATTAGCGTGCCGACGCACCCGGCAAAGAACGAGCCCAGGCCGGCGGCAGCCAGCGCCGGCCCGCCCCGCCCCTTTTTGGCCATCTGGTTCCCGTCAATAATGCACACCACCGAGGAAGACTCACCTGGCAGGCCCACCAGAATGGCAGTGGTCGAACCGCCGTACGAGGCGCCGTAATAGATACCGGCCAGCATAATCAGCGCAGACACCGGTGGCAGCGCGTAAGTAGCGGGCAGCAACATGGCGATGGTAGCTACCGGCCCAATACCGGGCAGCACGCCGATCAGCGTGCCCAGAAAGCAGCCAACAAAGGCGTACAGCAGGTTGATCGGCGTGAAAGCCACGCCAAAGCCAATCGATAAATTTGAAATCAGATCCATTTTCTTTTCCTTAACCGGTGAAGAAGGCGGGCCACACCGGGAACTGCAGCCCCAGACCCCTAACGAAGGCCAGGTAGCAGAGAATCGCCAGCCCGGTGGCCAGGATGAGGGTGGGCTTGAATTTCGAGCCGGGCTGGGCCATGCTGACAATAAAGGTCAAGGCGTAAATCCCAACAATCAAGCCGAAGGCAGGCAGACCGATGCCGCGCAGACCCGTCAGCAAAACGCCGAACACCACGTTCGCCGCAATGATGTAGAACAGCGGCCTCCAGGCCCATTTGCCGATTTTGTCGCCGCCTTCGACTTCAATCACCAATGACTTGAAGATGATCACGGCCCCAATAATGGCCATCATCACGCCCAGCATCAGCGGAAAGTAGCCCGGTCCCATGCGAGCGGCGGTGCCGATTTTGTAGGTCGTTGCGCCCCAGGCGAACGCCAGACCGATACCCATAAACATGAGGCCGGCGAAAAAGTCTTTTTGACTCTTGATATTCACGGTTTGTCTCCTCTGTATAAAGAATGAATCGGTGGAGTATGCATGAAAGAAGCACTGCCCGGTATGTGGTTTTCACCTAGGTCGGCCCGGACTGTAAGGGGTTGAATAAGGAAATAAGGATCAGGACATGGGCGGCGTGGTCGCCAACACTTCTTCAATCGTCGTCAAGCCTTCGGCCACCTTGAACGCGCCGGCCAGCCGTAGCGGCCGCATGCCATCGGCCACGGCCTGCTTGCGCAGCGCATCAATATTCGGCTCTTTGGAAACTTTCTCTTTGAAGGCTTCGGTCACCGTGAGCAGCTCGTACAAGCCCATGCGGCCCCGGAAACCCGTCAGGCGGCAATCAACACAGCCCACGGGTTTGTAGGGCCGGTAGCCACCGCTGATCTGCCACGGCTTGACGAGGTCTGCCAGCGTCTCACGCGAGGCCGTGTCGTCTTTCTCGCGACAGTTGCTACACAGCGTGCGCACCAGGCGCTGGGCCAGCACACCCAGCAGCGTGGCGTTGATGAGGTATGAGGCAATACCCAGCTCCATCAACCGCGACACGGCCGACGGCGCATCGTTGGTGTGCAGGGTGCTGAAAACCAGATGCCCGGTGAGTGCTGCCTGCACGGCCATTTCGGCGGTTTGCAAATCGCGGATCTCGCCGACCATGATGATGTCCGGGTCCTGCCGCATCAGCGCACGCAAGCCTTCTGAAAAATCGAAATCAAGATGCGGCTGCACCTGCGTCTGGTTGAATGACGGCTCGATCATCTCGATCGGGTCTTCTACCGTGCTGACATTGACATCTTCAGTTGCCAGCCGTTTGAGGGTTGAATACAGCGTGGTGGTTTTGCCCGAGCCGGTTGGCCCGGTCACCAGAATAATGCCGTAGGGACGCTTGACGAGCTGTTCCCAGCGCGTCGCATCATGCTCGGAAAATCCGAGTGCGGCTAGGTCTTTGACGGTGGTGTCCGGGTCAAAAATACGCATCACCATTTTTTCGCCAAACGCAGTTGGCAGCGTTGACAGGCGCATTTCAATTTCATCACCACGCGGGTTGCGCGTCTTGATGCGGCCGTCCTGCGGCCTGCGCTTTTCAACCACGTCCATGCGGCCCAGCAGCTTGATACGCGCCGTCATGGCGTTGTGTACGGCCATCGGCATCTGGTAGACGAGGTGCAGCTTGCCGTCGATGCGAAAACGTATCACGCCCTGCTCACGCCGGGGCTCCAGGTGGATATCACTGGCGCGCTGATCGAAAGCGTATTGCCAGAGCCAGTCCACCACCTGCACCACGCCCTGGTCATTGGCATCGAGTTGCTTGTTGGTTTTGTTCAGTTCGACCAGTTGTTCAAAACTGGCACCGCCTGAATTGCCGACAGATTTAAGCGCGGCCTTGACAGATTTGGCCAGCGCAAAAAATTCGGCGGTGTATTTGGTGATCTCAAGCGGGTTTGAGACCACCAGCCGCACACTGCGACGCGACTGGCGCTCGACTTCCGAAACCCAGTCGGTGACAAATGGCTCTGACGTGGCCACCACCACTTCAGTCGGCGTAACCTGCACCGGCAGCACCTTGTGCCGTTGGGCATACACGGCAGACATCATGTCGGCCACCTTGCCGATCTCGACCTTGAGCGGGTCTATGCGCAAATATTTCAGGCTGGCGCGGCCTGCCAGCCATTCGGTCATGGTTTCAATATCCAGCGGCTTGCCGTCCGCCACCCGCGTCATGCTGACGCTGGCCAGCCGCACCAGAGGCTGCTGTGCGCTTTGCACCTGGGCGCAGCGGGCGATGGTGCGCTGGGCCTCCGCGCTGCTGATAACGCCGTCCTCACTCAACCATTCAACCAGCTTGCGCCAGTCAAGCTGGCCGATGTGCCTGGCCCTGGCTACGGCCTTGCGTGAAGAAGTAGGAGGGGTGGGGGGCATCACAGCACTCATGGTTTGACTTTACCGCATTCATCCATTTTGACCGCATGGTTTTCATGTCACTGGTTTGAAGAGCCGCAACCATTTTTTGGCCGGCAAGCCCCAGCGCGACTCAATATCGGCAGCCCGCAGCAGCAGATCAGAGGGTTCGGGCCTTGTTGGTTCACGCTGGGCCAGCACCACGGTATTGCCCTCCCGCGTGGGCCTGAACGCCCATACCGCCTGCGGGCCAAAAACGTCAGCAATCTTTTCAAGCGACTGCTCGTAACTTGAGTCACGGCCAAAAAGATTCACCGTCATCACGCCATCTTCAGCCAGTAAGCCATAGCAATGCGTATAAAAATCGGCGCTGTCCAGTACCGGCGCTGCGGCTTCGTGGTCATAGAGGTCAACCTGCAGCAAATCGACCGTCTCATGGTGCTGCGATTTTTGTATCTCAACTGACGCCTCAGCCTCGATGACATGCAGGCGCAAGTCATCACGCGGCAACTTGAACCAGACACGGCAGGCCTTGACAACCTGCGGGTTGATTTCAATCGCCGTCGTTTTCATGCGCAGCTTTTTGTAGCAAAACTTGGTTAACGCCGCAGACCCCAGGCCAAGCTGCATCGCGTGCTTTTTGTGTATGGCTCTGGTATCCATAAACAGCAGCCCGGCCATCATGCGCTGCACATATTCAAGCTTGATGTCATAGGGCTTGTCCAGCAACATCGAGCCTTGTACCCAAAGGGTCCCGAGATGCAGGTGGCGCACGTCGCCATAGTCGGAGAAGTTGACTTCAGGCAGTTCAACTACCGCATCGCCACTGTCTTTTCTTGCCATCAACTCAATCTATGTTTGTTGAAAATACCAGCCCACGCAGTTTTGGCAAGGCGGCCAAGGCATTGGCCGTGGTCGCAGCCGCCAATGCGTCCATGGAGATGCCGCGCAAGTCGGCCACCACTTGCGCTATGCGCGGCAGCTCGGCGGGCTGGTTGCGGCCTTGCATCTGCCCCTGCTCACGCTGCGCTGCGGTGGTGTAAAGCCAGTGCGGTGGAATGTCAGGTGAATCGGTTTCCATCACGATGCTTGCCAGGGGCAGGTCGCTGGCCAGGCGGCGCAATTGCAAGGCGGGCTCAAACGTCACCGCGCCGCCAAACCCGAGCTTGAAACCCAACTCAATAAATGCCTCGGCTTGCTGTTGGCTGCCATTGAATGCGTGGGCAATACCTGACCAACCGTCGGCCGGGTTTATCTCACGCAAATGCTTCAGTAACTTGTCGGCAGAGCGGCGCACATGCAGTATCACGGGCAGGCCGTGCTTGCGCGCAATTTTTAGCTGCTCACGGTAAAAGTGTTCCTGGCGCTCGCGCATGGGGCTTTGCATCAGCTCAGGCACAAAGTAATCAAGACCAATCTCACCCACTGCAAGCAGGCGTGGGTCTGATTGGCGCAGCGCCAGCTCTGCGCTTAGTGCCTGCAGGTCAGACTCCTGCGCCTCAGGCACGCACATCGGGTGAATGCCCAGCGCGTAACTGTACGAATACTGGTGCGCCAGCTCTCGCACCACCTGAAAATGTTTCACCGCCACCGCCGGAACCACGCAATGCACCACATTGGCGCTCTGTGCCTGCGCAGACACCGCTGCCAGGTCATCGCGAAATTCGACGGCATCAAGGTGGCAGTGGGTGTCTATCCAAAAACTCATGGCGTGATGGTGACAGAAAAAGCAGGTGCACGGGCTGTGCAAAGCCGCACAAATCGTGATACGTTATGCTCATTCAGACTAACTTGCCAAGGCACCTCTATGCGACGACCTGCCCTTTACAGTAGCGCACAGCGCGCTGATTTAAAGCCCGATGCGGAGCTTGCCCCGGCAACGGAGGTTGAGGTGAGGCCATCAAGGTTTCAGAGCTTCTCCAAACACCTTAAGCTCAGCAACATCACCCTGCTGTGGTCGGTTGTAGGCCTGCTGGCCTTGTTGCTGGCGCTCAGTTTTTCGATGTCGGTGCGACCGGGCGCTCACAAGCTGACGCAAAAAGACATCAACGCCGCCGTGCTCAAAACATTAGAGACCAGCGTGCTGCCATCGGTACAAGCCAAGGCCTATGCAGCCATTATTCCCTCGGTGGTGCGGGTGGTCAGCATTGGCAAAGACAAGGACGGCAAAGAGGTCGAGCGCGGCGTGGGAACGGGTGTGGTGATTGTTGACAAAGGCATCATCCTGACCAACCTGCATGTGGTGCAGGGGGCAGAAACCATCAAGATCACTTTTTCTGATGGCATGGAAACCACGGCGCACATCACAGGCGTGCAGCCCGAAAATGATTTGGCGGTGCTGCAAGCTCACAAGATCCCCGACGACATGATTGCCGCCACCATGCGGTCCACCGCCGATTTACAACCGGGCGACAAAGTGATGACGGTCGGCTTTCCGTTTGGCATTGGGCCATCGGCATCCAGCGGCATCGTGTCTGGCCTGAAACGTAGCTTCCGCTCGCCCGAAGGCCAGCAGATGATGACCAACCTGATCCAGTTCGACGCTGCGGCCAACCCCGGCAATTCGGGCGGCCCGCTGGTAACGATGGACGGCGAGGTGATCGGCATCGTCACCGCGATTTACAACCCGAACCAGCAACGCACCTTTGTCGGCATTGGCTTTGCAGTGCCGATTGAAAATGCAGCATCGGCTGCCGGAATGCCTCCGTTTTAATTAAACGACTCGAGAACCACCATGCAAGAACCCACTCAAGACACAGCCCAGCTCATGGAGCAAATCCTCTACGAGATCAAACGTGTGGTCGTCGGCCAAGACCGCTTTCTGGAGCGCGTCATGGTCGCCATCCTGGCGCAAGGCCATTTGCTGGTTGAAGGCGTGCCCGGCCTGGCCAAAACGCTGACCGTCAAAACACTGGCAGAAACCGTGCGCGGCAACTTCAAGCGCATCCAGTTCACGCCCGACCTGGTGCCCGCCGATCTGGTGGGCACGCGCATTTACAACCAGAAAACTGGCGAGTTCAGCACTTCGCTGGGGCCGGTGTTTACCAATTTGCTGCTGGCCGACGAGATCAACCGCGCACCGGCCAAGGTGCAAAGCGCGCTGCTTGAAGTGATGCAGGAGCGGCAGGTCACGATTGCCGGCGTGACGCACAAGGTGCCCGCGCCCTTTCTCGTCATGGCCACACAAAACCCGATTGAAACCGAAGGCACCTACCCGCTACCTGAAGCGCAGGTGGACCGCTTCATGATGAAGGTGCTGGTCGACTACCCGACGGATGAAGAAGAGTTCGTTATCGTGCAGCGCGTCACTGGCCCGGCGGTGGCCGTGTCAAGCGTTGCCACCACCGAACAACTGGCCGCACTGCAAGCTGAATGCAGGTGCGTTTATGTAGACCCTTCGCTGGTGCATTACGCCGTCAAACTTGTCTCCAGCACACGCAACCCTGACAAGCATGGCATCAAGGATTTGCAGCGCTTCATCACCTTTGGTGCCAGCCCGCGTGCCACTATCAATCTGGTTGAAGGCGCACGGGCGCTAGCCATGCTGCGTGGCCGCAGTTACGCATTGCCAGAAGACATGAGCGACCTGGTACCCGACGTGCTGCGGCACCGGCTGGTGCTGTCGTATGAAGCGCTGTCTGAAGGGCTGTCGCCCGATGCCATCATCGGCAAAATCATGGCGAAAACTCCAGCGCCTGCCAAGCCACTAGCGCATGAGAAATTAGCAGCCTAAAAATGACCGCAACGCCAGCAGTCGCCACCAGCACAGCCAAAACAGGCGGTGCCGAACAGCTTTTGCGCAAGTTGGAGTGGACGGTGCTGCGCCGCCTCGACGGTCTGCTGCAAGGCGACTACCGCACGCTGATGCGCGGCACCGGCATGGACCTGGCCGACCTGCGCGAGTACCAGCACCATGACGACGTGCGTCACATCGACTGGAACGTCACGGCCCGGCTGGAGCAACCGCATGTGCGGGTGTTTACCGAAGACCGCGAGATGAGCGCCTGGTTTCTGCTGGATCTCAGCCCGTCGATGGACTTCGGCTCTGGCGAGCAGCGCAAGCGCCATGTCTCCGCTGAATTTGTTGCCGTGCTGGCGCGCATGTTGACGCGGCACGGCAACCGCGTCGGTGCCATGCTCTATGGATCGGGCGTTGACACCGTGATACCCGCGCGCGGCGGCAGGCAACATGTTTTGAATCTGCTGCACACGCTGCAAACTCGACCTGAATCGAAGACCGTGGGGCCAACACGGTTGGGCGATCTGCTGGAGGCCGCAGCCAGACAGGTGCGCAGGCGCTCGACGATTTTTGTGCTGTCTGATTTCATCAGTGAAGCGGGCTGGGAAAAGCCGCTTGGTATGCTGGCGCTCCGGCATGAGGTGGTTGCCGTGCGCCTGCTAGACCCGCTGGAACTACAGTTGCCAGACCTCGGCCTGATACCGATTGTGGATGCCGAGACCGGCGAGCAACTGCTGGTCGATACGCATGATGCGGGTTTTCGCCTTCGCTTTTCCCGCATCGCTGCGCAGCGTGAATCAGATTTGCGGCAATCCCTGATGCGCGCTGGTGTCGACACGCTGGAGCTATCAACCGACGATGATCTGCTCAATACGCTGATGCGTTTTACAGATTTGCGCAAGCGCCGCAGCCGTATGAGCCAGGGCGGTACCCTGCCAAGTCATTTAAAAACAGCCGCTTGAAAAACGTTTAAAAAAGTGCCGCCATGAACTTCTCACAGCTCATACCCAAAACCTTCCCCATGACTTTCATGTGGCCGCAATTTTTGTGGCTGTTGTTGCTGCTGCTGCCACTGCTGGTGCTGCTGTACATCTGGCTGCTGCGCCGCAAGAAAAAAATGGCACTGCGCTACGCCAGCCTGTCCATAGTCCGCGAAGCCATGGGCAAGGGCCAGAGCTTTCGCCGGCACATTCCGCCACTGCTGTTTTTGTTTGCGCTGTCGGCCATGCTGCTAGCGTCGTCACGCCCGTTTGCCGTCATCACCCTGCCCACACAACGCGAAACCATCATGCTAGCGATGGACGTGTCCGGCAGTATGCGCGCCACCGATGTGCTGCCGAATCGCCTGGTGGCTTCGCAAAATGCAGCCAAAGCTTTTTTAACCGAACTGCCGCGCAATGTGCGCGTCGGCATCGTCGCTTTTGCTGGTACGGCATCGGTGGTGCAGCCACCCACGCTTAGCCGTGAAGACCTGGTCACCGCCATCGACAAATTCCAGTTGCAGCGTGGCACCGCCATTGGCAACGGCATTGTGGTGTCGCTGGCCGAGCTATTCCCCGACGCCGGCATCAGCCTGGAGGCGATGCGAAGCGGGCGCGACAAACAGCGCGGCATCTCGCTCGACCAGGCGGGTAAAGATGGCCAAGAAAAACCCGCGTTCGTACCGGTTGCGCCCGGCTCTTACACGTCAGCCGCCATCATTTTGCTGACCGACGGACAGCGCACCACAGGCGTTGATTCGCTCGACGCAGCCAAGCTTGCTGCCGACCGCGGCGTGCGCATCTACACCGTGGGTGTGGGCACGGTGAACGGCGAAACGATTGGTTTTGAAGGCTGGTCTATGCGCGTCAAACTCGACGAAGAAACTCTCAAAGGCATAGCCCGCACCACGCAGGCCGAATACTTTTATGCGGGTACAGCAGGCGACTTGAAGAAGGTCTACGAAGCCCTGAGCTCGCGGCTGGCAGTGGAGAAAAAAGAGACAGAAATTTCAGGCCTGCTGGCACTGCTAGCGGCTGCGTTGGCGTTGCTCTCTGCCGGGTTGTCGCTGGCTTGGTTTAACCGGATTTTGTAGGGTTATTGGAGTCAGACGCCAATTTTCTCTTCAGCACTGAATCGGATTCCGACAATACTTCACCAGCTCCCGCACCGCCGCTCTGCCGGTCACCTGGTTCTTCGCCTTCGGCCCCACGTCCAGGCTCAGCTTGAGCTCGTATTTGCGGAAGAAGTCGTCAAACAACTCACCGCCCAGCGTGGCGTACGCCGTCAGCGTGTCGGCCTTGGGGTCATGCTCCAGCAGCACGGCGCACAGGGGCTGCTCTGCCGGGCCACTCAGTACGCGCGCGCCCTTGGCCGGATCGTACTGGCTGTTTTCAGCACAGCAATGAATCAGGTTGTCAGCCACGCCCTTTTTGGCCCTGGATTTACGAAAGCTGATGAAACTGATCTGCTGTGTCGGGTACACCAGGTGATGCGCGCATATGGCAGAAAAAGCCACCAGGTTGCGCTGTGGACCAACCCCGCCAGGCCAGACGTAGCTGTCGTGCGACTTGGTGCTGAGTTGCTGTGGCGGCGCTGGCTGAGCGAGCTTGAGCAAAAACACCGGCGTCGCTTCGAAGGGATAGTGGAAGATGTAATTGGTCTGCGCCTGTAGGCCGGTGGCGCGCAAGGCATCACCGCGCTCATCCGTCAGCAGCACACGCGCATAGGCCTTGGGGCGCGCATTGGCCGCAAAGACAGGTAAGGCCACCGTGGCACCCAGACAGGCCACACCCGCGGAACAGGTTTCGACAAAACTGCGACGGTCCATCTGATACTCCCCGTGGGAAAACACCATGAGCGCCCTAATTTAGCGGCTCCATGCAGAATCGTCAAGTCTGGCGCTAGATGCGCGAGGGCGGGCCGCGTGTGGCGTAATATTAGAGATGCCCTTCAGAGATTCACTAAGCCGCAGAGTGAGGGGCGGCAACGTCCGCTCCCCACTCATGCAGGCTATCGAGGAATAAGAACATGAAACATTCCAGCCAGATTGCCATCGCAATCACCGCGGCCATGGTTTTTGCAGCCACCGCATACGCCCAGACCGCAGACCACAGCCCCAGGATGGGACACAACCACGATGCCGCCGGTCACGGCACCATGCGCGGCCCCGCCGCAATGCTCACCAAACAGGACGCCAATTCTGCGACCGACATGGGCTTGGTGATGGATCTTGTGCACAACAACACCAAAATCAAGCGCTCGGTGACCCAATTACCGGACGGCATCAAAACCGTCACCGAATCAGACGACCCCAAAGTGGCGCAGGCAATCAAGGCGCATGTCGCCAGCATGTCCGGCCGACTCAAGGACAGCCGTGAATTCAATATATTCAGTACCACGCTGCCGGTAATCTTCGACAACGCGGACAGAATAAAATCCGTGGTCGAGATGACCGATAAGGGTGCCATTGTCACCCGCACCTCCATCGATGCCAAAGTGGCGGCTGCCTTGCAGGCCCATGCCGGTGAAGTCACCGAACTCGTGCAGGAAGGCAGGGCCGCGTTTCACCGCGGCATGCAGGCTCGCATGACCATGGGTGCGGGCGGGCCACGGGCGGCCATGGGTCGCCAGGCCCCGCCGGGCAATCCCGCACCGGCGATACCCGGGCATACGCACTGACACGGTCTGCTCCGCGATGCGCCTGATTCAGATCAAGGAATTCGCCAGGTTGCGACTGGAGTCGTGGCTGATATGAAGGCGAATGCAGAACCCGTACCTGTACCACTCTCTGAAAAAAACTACAGCGGCGAATTCAGGGTGCGCATCCCTTCGCAGTTGCATCGGCTGTTGGCACTGCAGGCCGCCGAGCAGGGCGTCAGTTTGAATCGACTTGCTAGCGCGAAGCTGGCGGGATAACGTAAAAATGACCGGACCACCACCATTCGCGGCGAAGCCGCCTCCTGCAGGTGTGGGTCCGTGTCGATTGACATGTTATATGGCGGACTTGTGCTCTCATGTCTTACATGTCTTAGTTTAGCTCCCGAGCAATTTCCCTAAATGAGGCCTGAACGTGTTCGCGCCTTTCTATACTCGTGTTCATCGAGAGTGGGCTTAGGTGATACGTCCGAACGACTCTGGCCTGACAAGGGATTTCAGCCGCGTCCCAAGCTGCTTGTGCTTTCAAACCAAGCAACGCGACGATTCGGAGCTCCTTCAAGAGGCCAAGAAGCTCGCGCAGGTACGGACGACTCTCTCCAAAATCCAGGACGTTCGCCGGGCGAATGCGCTTTCGATCTCCTATATACCATGCCACGACATTCCAACGCACCGTCGACGAGCGAATAATGCCCGCCGCTGATTGCATCCGGAAATTATTTTCTGCGGTGCTATCCGGGTTATTGCGCGAAATAAATCCGCTTCGAACTGCTTGCGGGCCTGGCGCCTCCGAAAGGAAAAGCACCCGCGCATGAATCCCGCCATCGAGCGGGTCGAAAAAGGGAACGTCCTCGGGCTGAAAGTCGAGATCGATCGCTGCCCGTCGCTGGCGAATGCTCCTGACGAACGCCGTTAGCGGTGCGACATGAGGCTGGCCGAGCATTCCCAATCGCTCCGCCCTGACCGCCTCGTCCTTTAAACTCCTCGGTTTATCTTCTGTCACGCGCGTCTTTCCTTCTCCTCGCCCATATAACGCCTGCGTTCAGGTGCGGGCAGCGCGCGCAGCGGGCTGAACGTCACCTGCAATGCATTGTTATGCATTACTGCGGGCAATCGAAATATTTGGAAGAAGCAGAATCCATATTCACAACTTTTCAAGTTGCTCTGTAGTAAATGGAGCTTGCTTTGGAAAACATGTGTCGGTGGGATTTATGACAACTGAAGGGTGAGCACTATCAGTCCACTGATGCATACTGCATGGAAAACTCGCGCTGTTATCGAACGTACCGCCCTCAAATCCCCGCCAACTCGGAACAAGCCCCAAAGTCCAAGTGATAGAAGACCCACAGTTTTCGCAAAACTCAGCGTCAATCCAGCGCCCGCTTTCATCCGAGAGATGGCGGTATTTTTTAAGCGGGCCGTTTAGACTTACTAACGCGTCTTTATGAAAATAGACTAACAGCGCTTTTGTACTTCCAGTCCTTTTTTGACAATATTTGCAGTGGCAAAAAATGGTCGCCTTTGGAGCGCCTGATACCTTGTATTTCACTGAGCCACATGCACAACCACCCGAATGAATTTTAGCTGTCATTAATGATCTCCTATTTGGTCTTGTCGACAATAAATCTGTCGATCATTAAGCCAATCTGCCGAAACTTGTGGCTACAGATATTTAGGTGCATAACGTGATGTAGATCGTCGGATATTCTGGCGGTCCAGTTTATCCGGCGGGATAAGCTGGACCGTTGGATTGTAATTACCCCTGCGAAACCCGCATACCCCGCTTGACGGCTTGTTTTTTGACGGCGACTCGGTGTCTTTGTATATGGTTTTTATTCTACGAACTCTGTCGCATATCTTCCCCAACCCAAGCGTCTGCTGGAGCAGGTGAGCGAGGTGCTGCGCGACAGGAGTCATCAGGCCTCCGACAACTTCCCCAACACCAGCCGCAGCTGCCGCCCGCAACGCGCGGCCAGCGCCTCATCGTGTGTCACCAGCACAAACGCGGTGCCATGCTCGTGTGCGAGCTGCAGCATCAGCTCGAACACGCCGTCAGCCGTCGTTCTGTCGAGGTTGCCAGTTGGCTCGTCGGCCAGTACGCAGGCTGGTTTGGTGACCAGCGCCCGGGCAATCGCCACGCGCTGGCGCTCGCCGCCGGAAAGCTCGGACGGGCGATGCTGAGCACGGTCGCCGAGCCCCACGTCTGCCAACATTTTCATGGCTATACGCGCTGCTTCCTCGCGGTCCTGCCGCCGAATCCATAGCGGCATGGCGACGTTGTCGAGCGCGCTGAACTCGGGCAGCAGGTGGTGAAACTGGTAGACAAAACCGAGGTGCTGGTTACGGAGAATTCCCTGCTCTGCCGGGGACAGCGTTGCCAGCCGCTGCCCTTTGATTTCAACCTGGCCGCTGGTGGGTGCGTCCAGCCCGCCCATCAAATGCAAAAGGGTGCTTTTGCCGGAACCCGAGGCACCGACGATGGCCAGTGTTTCGCCGGCAAACACTTGCAGGTCGACGCCGTGCAGCACGGTCAGGTCGATCGGGCCTTCGTGAAAACGTTTGGTCAGACCGCTGGCACGCAGCACAACTTCACTCATATCTAAGCGCCTCCGCTGGATTGACGCGACTGGCGCGCCAGCTTGGATAGATGGTGGCAAGGAAAGCCAGAATCAGCGAGATCACGACAATCGGCATGATGTCGGCGTACTGGGGATCGCTGGGCATACGGCTGATGAGGTAAATGTCTTTCGGCAGAAAGCTGGCGCTCAGCAAGCGCTCCAGCGCGGGCACGATCACGTCGATGTTGAGCGCAATGCCCAAGCCCAGCAGCAGGCCAACTAGCGTGCCGATCACGCCGATCATCGCGCCCTGCACCACAAAAATACCCATGATGCTTTTCGGGCTGGCACCCAGCGTTCGCAAAATGGCAATGTCAGCGCGCTTGTCGGTCACCGTCATCACCAGCGTGCTAACAAGGTTGAAGGCAGCCACAGCCACGATGAGCGTGAGGATGATGAACATCATGCGTTTTTCAAGCTGCACGGCGGCAAACCAGGTTTTGTTTTGCTGCGTCCAGTCGCGAATCAGCAAGTCACCGCTAAGTGATCTTGATAACTCAAAAGCCACTTCACGCGCTTGGTGCAAGTCTTTGAGTTTGATGCGAATGCCGGTTGGCCCTTCAAGCCGGAAGATTTTTGCAGCGTCGTCCTGATGCAGCATCACCAGCGCCGAGTCGTATTCAAAATGGCCAGAGTCAAAAGTACCCACGACCTTCATTTGCTTTAAACGTGGCACGATGCCAGCGGGCGTCACTTGACCGCTGGGCGCAATCAGCGTAACCACGTCGCCAGCGCGTACACCCAGGCTGCGGGCCAGCTCGACACCCAACACCACACCAAATTGGCCGCTCACCAGTTTTGCCAGCGTGGCTGATGACGTGGCGGCAAGCTCAGTCACCTGGCCCTCCAGTACCGGGTCAATGCCCCGCACCAACGTGCCTTTCACGTCTTCACCGCGCGCCAGCAGGGCTTGGGCTGCTATAAAAGTTGCAGCACCGACGACCTGCTTGTTGGCCCTGATTTCGCCCAGCGTTTTTTGTGCGTCAGGCAAGGCCGCGCCATTCGGTGGAAACACCTCGATATGCGAGATCACGCCCAGCATGCGGTCGCGCACTTCTTTTTGAAAACCATTCATCACACTCAAAACAATGATGAGTGCGGCCACGCCGAGTGCAATGCCCAGCATCGACACGCCAGAGATAAACGAGATAAAGCCATTGCGCCGCGTGGCCCGGCCGGCGCGCGTGTAGCGCCAGCCCAGCATCAATTCATAAGGTACTTGCATCGTCGGCATTCTCGCATCCCGGACAAGGGTACCTACAAGCATCTAGGACAATGAAGCCATGCCTGCCGTTTCAATCCCCCACCTTGTCATCCCCTTTGCGTCCTGTAGCGGCGACGCGTGGGCGGACGCCATGAAAGCCCAACCAGAGGGCAGCCTGAAAAATCTGGGCAAATTGCTGCAAGGCATGAAGCTTCTAACCAGCAACGAAGGCGAGGCGCATTCGCTGTCTACCCCGCATGAGCGGGTGCTGGCGCAAGTTCAAGGGCTGGATGTGGCAGTCGATGGCCTGATCCCCTGGGCGGCTTTGGAGGCTAACACTGGCAGCGCAAAAGCCTGGGCTTTCATCACGCCCTGCCACTGGGTCATGGGCCGCGAAAACGCGACGATGGCAGACCCGTCCGCACTGGCATTAACAGCAGAAGATTCACAAACCCTGCTGGCCGCGATGCAGCCTTACTTTGCAACCGAAGGCATCACGCTGCACTACGCTGGGCCTGAACACTGGCTGGCTGAAGGCGAGGTGTTTCGCACGCTGCCCACCGCATCGCTTGACCGCGTGCTGGGGCGCAATGTGGATGCGTGGCTGCCGGGTACTGATACAGCGCCATCTTTACGGCGTTTGCAGAACGAAATGCAGATGCTGCTTTACACGCATACGCTTAACGATGAGCGCAGCGCAAAGCGTTTGCTAGCCGTTAATTCGTTCTGGATCAGCGGCACCGGCGCATTAAATCAAGCCGTGCAAAAAATACAAAAAATCAACACGCCACGCACACTGGCACAAGCCGCCTTCAAAGATGACTGGGCCAGCTATGTGAAAGCCTGGGGCGAGATCGATGCGATGGGCATTGCACAACTGCTGGTGCAGCAAAACGCCGGGCAAGCCGTGCGCATCACGCTGTGCGGCGAGCGCAACGCGCAAACATTTGAAACCGCTGCGCAAAGTTTTTTCAACAAAATTAGCCGCCGTTTCAAGACCAAAAACCCGCTAGACCTATTGAGTCAACTATGAAAATACAGGTGCGCGATGTACCACCCCGCAGCCTGTGGGCCTTGCAGCAGGCGGGCATACACCCCTTGCTGGCGCAGCTTTATGCGGCGCGTGGAGTTAGTTCCGCCGACGAACTCGACGATGGCCTGGTGCGGCTGTTGCCGCCCGCCGGCTTGTTGGGCGCTGCGCGCTCTGCCGTGCTGCTGGCAGACACTATTGATTCGAATAAAAAGATTTGCATCGTGGCTGACTACGACTGCGACGGCGCAACCGCCTGCGCCGTTGCGCTGCGCGGCCTCAAGCTGCTGGGCGCAGCCAATGTCACCTACCTGGTACCCGACAGGGTGGTTGATGGCTACGGCCTGACCGCACCGATTGCAGAGCGCGTCAGGGCACTGGGTGCCGATTTGCTGATCACCGTTGACAACGGCATTGCCAGCTTTGACGGCGTGGCACGCGCCAAGGCACTCGGGATGCAGGTGTTGGTAACCGACCATCATTTACCAGCGCTGAAGGACGGGCTTGTCGTGCTCCCCGATGCCGATGTCATCGTCAACCCGAATCAGCCCGGCTGCAGCTTTGAGAGCAAGTCGATAGCCGGCGTTGGCGTGATGTTTTATGTGCTGCTGGCGCTGCGGGCAGAACTGCGCACGCGCGGTGTTTTCAATACTCAAAATCAGCCCCACATTGATGTGCTGTTGCCACTCGTTGCACTAGGCACGGTTGCAGATGTCGTGAAGCTCGATGCCAACAACCGCCGCCTGGTAGCGCAAGGCCTCAAGCGCATCCGCGCTGGTCACTTACAGGCCGGGCTGGCCAGCCTGTTCACGGCAGCAGGCCGCAAAGCCAGCGTCGCCACCACTTTTGATTTTGGCTTTGCGCTCGGCCCGCGCATCAATGCTGCCGGGCGCTTGAGCGACATGAGCTTGGGCATTGAATGCCTGCTGACCGACGATGCGGGCCGGGCCGACGAGCTGGCCCGCACGCTAGACGGCATCAACCGTGAACGCCGCGATATTGAAGCCGGTATGCGCGAACAGGCGCAAATGGCGGCTGACGCGATGATTGATGAATCTAACGAGCCGCCGCCCGCGATTGTCATCTACGATGCCGACTTTCACGAAGGCGTGGTCGGCATCGTGGCCTCGCGCATCAAGGACAAACTGCACCGCCCGACCTTTGTATTTGCCGCCAGCCAGGCACCCGGCAAAGCGCATGAACTCAAGGGCTCGGGCCGGTCGATTGCGGGCTTTCATCTGCGTGATGCACTTGACCTGGTGGCCAAGCGCTGCCCCGGCGTGTTGCTGCGCTTTGGCGGCCACGCCATGGCAGCGGGCTGCACGATTAAAGAAGAGCACTTTAAGCAGTTTGAACTTGCGCTGCAACAGGTTGCCAGTGAATGGCTGGATGCCGCCACCTTGATGCGCCGCATCGCCACAGACGGCCCGCTGGCCGCCGAGTACCGCCGCATCGACATCGTCGATACCCTGCACAAAGAGGTCTGGGGCCAAGGCTTTGCAGCACCGACTTTCAGTGAAGAAGTCGAGGTGGTGTCACAGCGGCTGGTGGCTGAAAAACACCTGGCGCTCAAGCTCAAACATCAGGGGCAACCGGTCGATGGCATCTGGTTTGGCCATACCGAGCCACTGCCCGCCAGGGTCAAGCTGGCCTTCCGGCTGGATGCGGACGAGTGGCAGGGTGTGCGTAGGGTACGATTTTTGGTTGAAGCGGCCGAGATTTAGCCAAATTCAGTTAAACCCAGGCAATGTCGAATACCCATTGTGCAGCGAGTCGGCATGAAAGTCACCCACGCCCTAAAATGGCTCGGTGACCACTCCTACACAGCTCTTCCTCGCGCTGCCGCCCACCAGCATCCTGAATGCCGATCTGCACTGCCACTCGGTCGTGTCTGACGGCACCTTGACCCCGGAGGCCCTTGCAGAACGAGCAGCGGCCAACGGCGTTGAACTCTGGGCGCTGACTGACCATGACGAAATCGGCGGCCAGCAGCGCGCCGCGCTGGCCGCCAAAGCCAACGGCATACGCTACCTGACGGGTACCGAAATATCAGTGACGTTTGCCAATGAAACCGTACACATCATCGGCCTCGGGTTTGACCCTGACGATGCCGAGATGCTGCAAGGCCTGCACAAAACACGCGGTGGCCGGCAAGAGCGGGCGCTTGAGATGTCCGAAGGCTTGGCCAAAGTCGGCATCAAGGGCGCTTATGAAGGCGCGCTTAAATTTGTCGGCAACCCGGAGTTGATTTCACGCACACACTTTGCGCGCTTTCTGGTTGCAAGCGGTGTCTGCAAAGAAACCAATGAAGTCTTTCGCAAGTACCTGACCGAAGGCAAGCCCGGCTATGTGTCGCACCGCTGGGCCAGCCTGCGCGATGCCGTGCAGTGGATCACCAAAGCCAAAGGCATGGCCATCATTGCGCACCCGGCGCGCTACAAGTTCACAGCGAATGAAGAGTACGCACTGTTCAGCGAATTCAAAAGCCACGGCGGGCAAGGTGTTGAAGTGGTCAGTGGCTGCCACAGCGCTGCCGAGTATGTGAAGTACGCCGAAACGGCCAAGGAGTTTGGCCTGGCTGCGTCGCGCGGCAGTGACTTCCACAGCCCCGATGAAAGCCGTGCCGACCTGGGCACGCTGCCGTTTTTGCCGGGTGGTTTAACCCCCGTGTGGGAACTGCTGGCGGACCGCATCCAGTAATTTTCAAATGGCCCAGTTTTTTGAAATCCACCCCGACAACCCGCACACCCGCCTGCTCAAGCAGGCCGTGATCCTGCTTGAGCGCGGCGGCATAGCAGCGGTACCCACCGATTCAAGTTACGCGCTGGTCTGCCATCTGGACGACAAGGCCGCTGCCGACAGCCTGCGCCGCATTCGTGGTGTGGACGACAAACACCACCTGACGCTGCTGTGCCGTGACCTGAGCGAGCTGGCCAACTACGCACGGGTAGACAACAAACAGTTTCGCCTGTTAAAAGCGGCAACCCCCGGCCCCTACACCTTCATCCTGGAGGCCAGCAAAGAAGTACCGCGCCGCCTGAGCCACCCGCAGCGCAAAACCATTGGCCTGCGCGTGCCCGAGCACAAAACGCTGCAAGCGCTGCTGGCCCTGCACGGCGCGCCACTGCTAGCCACCACCCTGATCCCGCGCGGTGCCACAGAGCCACTCAATGATGCGCACGAGATTCGTGACCTGCTGGAGCATGAGCTAGCTGCCGTGATCGACGCAGGTGCCTGCCACCAGCAGCCAACAACGGTGATTGATTTGACGGCGATGGGCAACGGCGGCGAGCCGGTCGTGGTGCGGCAGGGGCGCGGCGATGTGGCGGGCCTAGGCCTTTATTCCATTTTCAGATCGATAGGAGATTAGGCGCGAAGCCGCAGACAGTGCTATAGCACGACAAGGCGAAGCAACAACATATCGTATTGATCTGGAAATGGAATGAGACAATCACACCATGGACATTGCTAACCTGATTCAGACCGTCGCCATCTACACCCTGCCCGTGCTGCTCGCCATCACCATCCACGAGGCCGCGCACGGCTATGTGGCGCGCTACTTTGGTGACAACACCGCCTGGATGCTGGGCCGCATCACGCTGAACCCGCTCAAGCACATTGACCCGGTGGGCACCATCGCCATGCCGCTGCTGCTTTACTTTGCGACTTCAGGTGCATTTTTGTTTGGCTATGCCAAGCCGGTGCCGGTGAACTTTGGCAACCTGCGCAACCCCAAGCGCGACATGATCTGGGTCGCACTGGCGGGGCCTGCATCCAACTTTCTGCAAGCCGTCATCTGGGCGCTTGGGCTGGTGGCGATGGCGGCCATGGGCACTGAAGAAATTTTCTTCCTCAAAATGGCGCAGGCCGGTGTGGTGGTCAATCTGGTGATGTGGGCGCTCAATCTTTTCCCGCTGCCACCACTGGATGGCGGCCGCATTCTGGTCGGGCTGCTGCCGTACAAGCAGGCTCAATTCGTGGAACGCATCGAGCCTTGGGGCTTTTTTGTCGTGATGGCATTGGTGATTGCCGGTGTGGTCAGCACTTACTGGCTGCGCCCGTTGATGTCGTTTGGCTATCTTGTTTTGAACGGCCTGACTGCGCCCCTTATTTCCCTGATTCGCTAAGTCACCTAACTATCCATGAAACCCGAACACCCTGAAAGATTCTTGACCGGCATCACCACCTCCGGCACGCCGCACCTGGGCAACTACGTTGGCTCTATCCGGCCCTCGATCGCCGCCAGCTTAGGCTATAACGCCGAGAGCTTTTACTTTCTGGCCGACTACCACGCGCTTATCAAAACGGGCGAGCCTGAACGCATACAACGCTCCACGCTGGAGATTGCCGCCAGCTGGCTGGCTGCAGGCCTTGATCCGGAGCGCGTGACGTTTTACCGCCAGTCAGACATTCCTGAAATCCTCGAACTGACCTGGCTGCTGACCTGCGTCACGGCCAAGGGCGTGCTCAATCGCGCGCACGCCTACAAGGCATCGGTTGACAAAAACCAAGCCGCAGGCAACGACCTGGATGCCGACATTAGCGCCGGGCTTTTCATGTACCCGGTGCTGATGGGCGCAGACATCCTGATGTTCAAGGCGCACAAGGTACCCGTCGGGCGCGACCAGATCCAGCACATTGAAATGGCACGCGACATGGCGCAGCGCTTTAACCATTTGTATGGCGATCATCTAGTGCTGCCCGAGGCCCTGATTGAAGAGTCCGTCGCCACCCTGCCCGGCCTGGATGGCCGCAAGATGAGCAAGAGCTATGACAACACCATCCCGCTTTTTGCGCCGCGCGAGCAGCTTAAAAAACTGATAGCGAGCATCGTCACAGACTCACGCGCACCCGGCGAGGCCAAAGATACAGAAGGCTCGGCGCTGTTCCAGATTTACCAGGCTTTTGCGACTGTTGACGAAACCTTGGCGATGCGCAAGGCCTATGCAGACGGCATAGCCTGGGGCGACGCAAAAACAAAATTGTTTGAACGCATAGACCAAGACATTGCGCCCCTGCGTGACAAATACCAGGCCTTGATGAATGAGCCAAAAAAAATCGAGGCCATCTTGCAGGCCGGTGCTGAAAAGGCCAGGGCTAAAGCCATGCCGCTGATGCGCGAGTTAAGGCATGCCGTCGGCTTGCGCAAGCTGGCTGCGCAAGCACCAGCACCAGCCGCAAAAAAACAAAAGCTTGAAAAGACCAGCCTGCCCAGCTTCAAGCAATACCGCGAAGCCGATGGCCTGTTTTATTTCAAACTGCTGAACGGCGCGGGCAAGTTGCTGCTGCAAAGTCACGGCTTTGCAGCGCCAAAAGACGCGGCGCTGGCGATTGCCGCGTTGCTCAAGTGCGGCCCGCAGGCATTGAAAGAAATGAGCGGAAAATTGCTGACGATTGAAGACGCGCATTCCGATGCCATAGCCGCCGCGCTGCAGCAGTTGATGGATGCGTCATGAGCATTTTTGTCATTGATGAACACCCCTTGATGCGGGAAGCGCTAGCAGCGCTGATTCGTCGCCTGAACCACGCAGCCCATGTGACCGAGATCGACTCTCTGGCCGCTGCCTTGAGCGTTGTGCAAGGGTCAAGCACACCGCCCGAGCTGATCTGCCTTGATCTGACAGCCGATGGTCACAGTGGCCTCCCAGTCATAGTCGAACTCAAACGGCAGTTTGCCGATGTGCCCATCGTCGTCATCGCCGCCGTCCCGGCGCAGGAGTTCAAAGATCTGGCGCTGAAAGCCGGAGCGGCTGCGTTTATCCACAAATCTGCCAACGCATCAGAAATCAGCAACGTGTTGCGGGTATTTCTGACGCTCAACGAAGAAGGCGAAGGCACGACCCCGCCAGAGAAATTGTCCAAGCGGCAAAAGCAACTTTTACAACTGCTCGACAAGGGCATGAGCAATCGCGACATTGCCGAAACCTTGCAAATCAGCGAGCACACCGTCAAGGTGCATCTGTGGCGCCTGTTCAAGCGCATCAATGTCAAAAGCAGGTCTCAGGCCACGCACCTGGCACGCACGCATGGGCTGCTTTAAAACCAGTTAATTGAAAACAATAAAGAACACTGATGACCAACGAGACACTCACCCTGAGCATTGCGCTTTCCGACAACGAAAGAACCCGGCCGATTACGCAGGGACGCATCAAGGCCCAGGGCGTGCGGCTGATACCGACGGTGGTGCATCCGTCGGAAATGTTCTGGCGGCAACTGAAGTACGCCGACTTTGACGTTTCCGAGATGTCGCTGTCGTCGCTCTTCATCGCGACCGCGCGTGGCGACCGGCGCTGGGTCGCGCTGCCGATCTACACCTCGCGCATGTTCTTTCACACCAACATCCTGGTGCGCACCGACCGCGGCATCCTCAAGCCCGAAGACCTCAAGGGCAAACGGGTCGGCGTGCCGGAATACCAGCAGACGGCAGCAGTTTGGTCGCGCGGCATCCTTGAGCATGAGTTCGGAGTCCTGGCACGGGATATCGAATGGTTTATGGAGCGCGGCCCCGAAAAAAGCCATGGCGGCGCCACCGGTTTCAAGCCGCCCGAGGGCGTACGGCTCAACCAGATTCCTGCCAGCACCAACATCGGCGAGATGCTGGTCAACGGCGAACTCGACGCGACGCTGCTGTATCTGAGCAACCGCAACCTGGTGGACCGTAGCACGATTGACCTTGAATCCGTCGATGTTGTGAGGCCGCTTTTTGTCGACAAACAGGCCGAAACCCGTCGATACTTTTCAAAGACCGGTATTTACCCAATCAACCACACGGTGGTGATCCGCCGCGAGCTGTACGAAAAACATCCATGGCTGGCGCTGAATCTTTACCACGCGTTTGTCGCCGCCAAAAAGGATGTGGAGCGGGAGACCGCCGAGACCTTGCAGTCTTATTTTGAAACCGGCCTGATGGACGGCACCGGGCCGCAAGGACAGCAAGCATTGCAGGCAGACCCGAAAGCCTATGGCATGAAGGCATCACGCAAGATCATCGAAACCATCTCGCAGTATGTGCACGAGCAGGGCCTGACAGACCGCCGTGTCGGAGTGGACGAGCTTTTCGCAACGTCGACGCTGGATATTTGAAACAAGATGCCCGATACCGAGAATAATCCATCCCGCGACAAAATACCCGGTCTTTTCGCCACCTACGCCACCGGTTTCTTCAGCCTCAGCCTAACACCCATGACTTCACTGGTCGTGCTATTGTGGGCGCTTTCCATCGGTGTCACGCCGGGCATGATCGGCATTATTGTCGCTTGCCGCTCTGTGCTGCCGTTTTTCCTGTCGATTCATGGCGGTGCGATGATGGATCGCTTGGGAACGCGTCGCATGCTGCTGATTTTTACAGCGGTGGGAGCTCTGCTGAGTTTCCTCTATCCTTTATCGACCGCGACGGGAGCGTTGCTGGCGCTGCAACTGGTGGTGGGCTGGGCACAGGGCATGGGGTGGATCGGGGCGCAGATAAAGATCGCACGGCTGAGCGCCGGCAACGCGACCACTGCCGGGCGCTTCAGTTTTTTTACTACTTGCGGCACTTTCCTGGGCCCGTTGGCGGCGGGAGCAAGCTGGGATGTATTCGGTCCTTGGGGCGCCTTCAGCCTGATCGGGCTTTGGGGAATATGTTTATTCCTGGCTTGCTACGCGCTACCCTTTACTACGGAACGCCAACCCATAGCTCTGCGCTGGTGCGAGTTGCTGCCCGATCCGGCCGACTACTGGCGCGCCTTCGCGCTGATGGGCATACCGGCGGTTGCCTTTATTGTGGGCGCCACGTTCCTGCGTATTTCGGCCCTCAGCGTGCAAAACTCGTTTTATACGGTGTACCTGCAAGGCATCGGCTTGTCCGGGAGCTTGATCGGTATCCTGATAGGATTTGAATCGCTGATCGGCGGGCCGGCATCGCTGCTGACCGGTGTCGCGGTGAAAGCCATTCGGCCGCACTGGCTGCTATTGCTCTCGATCGGCATCGCCATCGTTGCCATCTCCATTACGCCCTTGCTCGAGAGTTTTATTCCCTTGCTGATCATGGCGGGTATTTTCGGGATAGGTATCGGCATGGGGTTTCCGTTGCTGCTCTCGATTTTGTCGAACGCCGTCAATTCGCGCGAACAGGGTCTCAGCGTCGGCTTGCGAACCACGGCCAATCGTTTGGCTTCAATCGTGGTGCCGGTAGTAATGGGATTCGTGATTGAATTTACCGGCATCGAATGGGGTTTTCTGGTGATCGGCGTGGCACTGTTCACTATATTGTGCGTTGTGGCCTGGGCCGTGCATCGATCCGGCGCATTCGCACGCGGCTAAGGCGTCGCGCAACTTGTGCAAACTCTGCTTTGCGCGGACAGCGTCTCGATCTGCCGATTTACAACAACGCTTTGAATCCATGCGAGCACCCCCTTTGAGTCGGCCAGACTCAGCCCCATCGCTGCAATGTCTGGGCCATGACGGTGCCGCTGAAAACAAGGGCAATAGGTGTCAGGCAGAAAGCCATGCGGAGTTGTTGAAAGAATGGGAGTTTCATATTTTTTCTTTAAAAACTAGTAACGGCCAGACAGCAGCGCACCGGCATTCGGTACGCGCCTTTCCAGACCCAGATTTTTAAGCAATGCCCAGGTCGTGCATACCGCACTGGATACAACGGGCAAGCCACTGGCCTGCTCGATCATCGGTATCGAGGCCAGAGACGGCATCTGTACACAAGCCGAAGCGACGATGGCATCGGCACCCTTGAGATTGAGTTTTTTCCATAATTCCGCCGGAGCTTTCGGGTCGCGCGCGCCGACTTCCAGGTTGTCAGGAATCTCCAGCGAGATGCTGTCGATCACCTCAATGCCTTCGTTCTCAAGGTAGTCGATGACGAGGCGGGTCAGCGGCTTCATGTAAGGCGCAATGATGGAGACGCGCCTGGCGCCCAGCGCCTGCAGGCCTTCAACCAGGGCACCAGCGCTGGTGCTGATGGGGGTCGGGGAGCCGTTGGCCACCGTCACTTCGTGCAGGCGACGTTGCGATTCGCGGTGATAACTCTTGCCCATGCTCATGATGGCCACCAAGCAGGCATAAGCTATGGTGTCCATTTTTGCGTCTGACAACTCAAGCGCGCAGCGGTCTGAGTCTTTGTCCATCGCCATCAATTGTTCTTTGGTGACCTCCTTCATGCGCATACGGCTCGAATGAAAGCTGAAGCGCTCGGGCAAGACCTGCTCACGCGCACGCAGCATGGCCGGAATCTCGGTCTCCATGGTGGTGTTGGAACTGGGGACTATCAGTCCGACGCGGTAATTGCGGTTCATAAGGACACCTCTATAAATTCATTTTTCAGGCAAATTTCTGCGTTGCGCCACGTGCCTTGCACTTTATCCTGAAAATCTGAATTTCTAGACTGGTGTCCGTTTGGCCTGAGATAAAACGCAGGCACCTGCGCGGCACAATAGCGGCAGGAGATTTTTTGCATGAGTGTTCCTAACTACACAACCGAGCCACGCCAGTTTCTTGAGCACTTGTTCAACGCTGCCGTCAAACGCGCACTGCCACTGCACAACACGGCGGCCTACTTGCCAACACCTCCCAAGCCAGGGCAAGGTCGCACCATCGTCATCGGGGCTGGCAAGGCTGGCGCGTCGATGGCGCAGGCGGTTGAAGCCTTGTGGCCTTTTGACGCACCGCTTGAAGGCCTGGTCGTTACGCGCTACCACCACATACCACCGCGCCCGCCGGGTTTGACGCAGCGCATTGAAATTGTCGAAGCCGCGCACCCGGTGCCCGATGCGGCTGGTCTTGCAGCAGCCCAGCGCATCCTGGCAATGGTGCAGGGTTTATCCGAAGCTGATCTGGTTCTATGTCTGATTTCTGGTGGTGGTTCTGCGCTTTTGACCTTGCCCGCCGAAGGCTTGACGCTGGAGGACAAACAGCGCATCAACAAGGCGCTGCTGGATAGCGGTGCCAACATTGCCGAGATGAACTGCGTGCGCAAGCACCTGTCGCGTATCAAGGGTGGGCGGCTGGCGGCAGCCTGCGCGCCAGCGCGAGTCGTCACGCTCACCATCAGCGATGTGCCGGGTGACGACCCGTCCATCATTGCCAGCGGGCCAACCGTTGCGGACGCGACTACCTGCGCCCAAGCCCTGGCGATTTTGAAGCGCTACGGGATTGATGTCCCGGCTGCGGTGCTGGCTGATCTTGAAAGCGGCGTGCTTGAAACCCCCAAGCCCGGTGCTGCTGCCTTCAAGGGCCATGAAGTTCACATGATGGCCACGCCACAGCAAAGCCTGGAGGCCGCCGCAGCCGCTGCCCGATCCGTAGGGCTGGCCGCCTACATCCTGAGCGATGAGATGGAAGGCGAGTCGCGTGAAGTTGGCAAGGTACACGCGGCGCTGGGGCGTAGCGTGGCGCTTAAAAATCAGCCCTTTCAAAAACCCTGCGTGATACTGAGCGGTGGTGAAACGACGGTCAGCATCCGGCCCGAGGGTGCAGCCAAAGGTCGGGGCGGTAGAGCCGGCGAGTTCTGCATGGGTCTGGCGCTGGTGCTACAGGGCCAGAGCGGCGTGTATGCACTGGCCGCCGACACCGACGGCATTGATGGTGTTGCAGACAACGCAGGTGCTTACGTTGCGCCCGACACGCTGCAACGCGCAGTGGCCAAAGGCATGAAGATTGACCAGTACCTGGATCGCAACGACTCCTATGGCTACTTTGATGCGCTGGGTGATCTGGTCGTCACTGGCCCCACCCACACCAACGTCAATGACTTTCGGGTGCTATTGATTTTGTAGCTGTGTAGCCGATTAGGCCCGCATGTTCAAACGCTTCCCGTCCTTTCTGCGCCACTGAGATCATCCAAAGCTACCTTCGGGTGGTTCTTTTGTTTCGTGCGCCCAGCATGGGCGCACATGTAAAGTTGCAGCGCACGGCCCCGACATGGGTTTTTGGGGTCAGAGTCCAAATTCATCGTGGCCTTGGGGTTATTGGGGTCAGACACCAATTTCGCTGCGGTGCGCCGCACCGGCCCGCAGGGCAAGCCAAGGGCTTGGCGAATTTGGGCTCTGACCCCAATAACCCTCTGTAGAGGACTACCATGTATAAAAACCTCGCTACCTTGACTGGCGTTTCGCTGGCCGCTTGCGGTGCATTACGAGGCATCGCATGAGCTACCAGGTCAAAGAAATTTTTTACACCCTGCAAACACACAAGATCACTGGAATCCGCTAGATGGCCTACGAAATTTCCCAACGCTTCTTCTTTGATGCAGCCCACACGCTGAAGCGCGAAGTCGAGCGTGAAAGCAGCCTGCGCATCCACAGCCACACCTACAACGCCGAGGTCATGCTGTCGGGTATTTCTGCCGTGCGCATCTGGCGCGAGTCGGTGGGTGACAGCTGCACGCTGCGCGCATGAAAGCCTACCGCGCATCATTGCTGTACTTTGCTGACCCTCGCTCAAACGGGGAGAGCAGGGGGGAGGCCCACGCGGTATACGAAGAAGACGGTCTGCTGGTGGTCGGCCCCGATGCCAAAGGTCTGCAGGTCGTTCAGGCCATTGGCAGTTACCAGCAGCTCTCTGCAAGCTATCCGGGTGTTGATGTCCAGCACTTCCCTGGCCGCATCATCGCGCCAGGTTTTATCGACATGCACGTGCATTACCCGCAGCTCGATGTGATTGGCTCGCCCGCCGCAGGCTTGCTGTCCTGGCTTGAGAGCTACACCTTCCCACATGAAAAGCGCTTTGCTTCAACTGAATACAACGTACCAGCAGCCAAGTTTTTTATTGAAGAACTGCTGCGCAACGGCGTAACGACGGCCCTGACCTTTGCCACCTCGCACCCCGAGTCGGTCCATGCGCTGCTGGGCCAGGCGCAAAGCCAGCAACTACGCATGATTGCCGGCAAGGTCTTGATGGATCAGAATTCGCCCTACGGCGTACGCGACAACACTGAACAAAGTCTGTTAGATACCGAAGCGCTTATCAACCAATGGCATGGCGTTGACCGCATCGGCTACGCCATCACGCCACGCTTTGTGCCCAGTTGCAGCGCGGCGCAGCTTGGCGGTGCGGGCGAGCTGGCCGCGAAGTACCCGGACGTGTGGATTCAATCCCACGTTGCCGAGAACCTTGACGAAATCGCCTGGGTTAAACGCCTCTACCCCCAGGCGCGCAGCTATCTCAGCGTGTATGAACAGTTCGGTCTTTTGAGGCCGCGCGCCGTTTACGCCCACTGCATTCATATCAACGATGTTGACCGCGCATTGATGCGCGCTACCTGCACGGCGGCGGCGGTGTCGCCCACCAGCAACCTGTTTCTAGGCAGCGGTTTTTTCGACTACGCCAGCGCCGATCGCGCGGGTACCTTGTACGGCTTGGCCAGCGATGTGGGCGGTGGCACCTCGTTCAGTCCGTTCCACACCATGCTGGCCGCCTACTACGTTGGTCGTGAGGGTCAGACCAAAACCGGCGTGTCTTTGAGCCCGCAGAATTTGTGGTGGCAACATACCGCAGGCGCTGCCAAAGCCCTTAGCTTAGAAGGCGTTGTCGGCAACCTGCTGCCCGGCTGCGAGGCCGACTTTGTGGTGCTGAATCCCAAGGCCACGCCGCTGCTAGAGCGCCGCACCGCACAGGCGGGCAATCTGGACGAGTTGCTGTTTGCCCTGATCGTGCTCGGTGACGACCGCGTGATCGAGAAAACAGTCATTTCCCAGGCTGCAGGCCTCAAAGCATGAAAAAATGACTGTAGAGTGGACACCGACCGCGGCGAAACCTCGTTTGTGCTGAAAGGCGAGGAAGACATCCGCCGACTCAGCCGCGAGTCATGGCGTGCATTTCAGCGTGAAGGATATGGGCGCGCTGGACCGCGCGTCACGGCGTCTACTGGAGCGTTTCCTCTGAGATAAACCCGGTGTTCTAGCGGATATCAGTCATCCTGCGAGCCCCGGTGTGCCCAGGCCGTGGTGTTTTTTTCGATATAGCTGAACAGCTCGTACATCAGCATGGCCATCGCGCCAATCACGACCAGCCCGGCAAACGCCAGAGCCATGCGTGACTGCGAGCCGGCGCTGAGCATCAGGTAGCCGATGCCCGAATCGCCGGCCGTCATCTCGGCCAGCACGGTGCCGACAAAGGCCAGCGTGATGGCGATCTTGAGCGAGGCGAAAAAGTAGGGCATCGAGCGCGGCAGGCCGACCTTGATGAGGACGTCCCAGCGTTTGGCCCCGAGCACGCGCAACACGTCCTCCAGTTCGGGCTCCAGCGTGGCCAGGCCGGTGGCCATGTTGACCGTGATCGGGAAGAAGGAGATCAGGAAGGCGGTGAGGATGCCGGGGCCGACGCCAATGCCGAACCAGACAATTAGGATCGGCACAATCGCCACCTTGGGCACGGCATTGAAGGCGACCAGCAGTGGATAAACGGCGGCATAGGCCAGGCGCGAGGAGCCGACTAGAAAGCCGAGCATCACGCCGACCACAATCGACAGGCCAAAGCCGACCATGGTGACCCAGAAGGTTTTCCAGGCGGCCTGCGCGATGGGTCCGGCAAATTCGGCCATGGATTGGGCAATGGCCAGCGGCGCGGGAAAGATGTATTCGGCGATGTCGAACACCATCACCACCAGCTGCCACAGCGCAATGGTGGCCAGCAGCAGCACAAACGGGGACCAGCGCTCAATCTGTTTATTTGTCATGGTTCAGTGGCTCTCGGTGGCGGGCGCCGGGTTGATCACGGGTGAGCGGATGGTGCCAATGTGGCTGCGCAGCTCGTGCACGATGTCGCCAAAAGCCTGGGTATAGGTGACCTCCAGGTCGCGCGGGCGCGGCAGGTCGATCTCGCGCTTGACGACAAAACGCCCGGGGCTTTTGCTCATCACGTAGACGGTGTCGGCCAGGAAGACCGACTCGCGTAGGTCGTGCGTGACCAGGATGACGTTGAAGCGCTGCTCGGTCCAGAGGTCGCGCAGGATGCACCACAGCTCCTCGCGCGTGAAGGCGTCGAGCGAGCTAAAGGGCTCGTCGAGTAGCAGCATCTTGGGTTCATGGATCAGCGCGCGGCAAATGCTCACGCGCTGCTGCATGCCGCCCGAGAGCTGCCACGGGAACTTGTCTTCGTAGCCTCCGAGGCCGACTTTTTGCAGCAGCTTGCGTGCTTGCTCGACGTACTCCTTGCGTCTGGACTTGAACTGGCTGCGAAAGGGCTCGACGATTTCCAGCGGCAGCAGCACGTTGTCGACGGTGCTTCGCCACGGCAGCAGCGCAGGCGCCTGGAAAGCCATGCCGGAAATTTTCAGCGGGCCGGTCACCGGCTTGCCGTCGATCAGGATACGACCCCTCGATGGCATCTTCAGCCCGGTCGTTAACTTCATGAAGGTGGATTTACCGCAGCCCGACGGCCCGACGATGGCGATGAACTCGCCTTCGCGCACTGTCAGGTCAATTGCCTCCACCGCGAAGTGATTCTGTGCCAGCAACTCGTCGTTGTAGGCGAGCCAGACATCGCGGAAGTCAACAAAATGGCCATCCGGGTTTTCTTGCATTATTTCTTGAATTTCGTGATTCGCTCAAGGCATTCAAAACAACGGCCGACATTGCAGGGAAAAGCTGGCCGGTGCCGTCAAAAGCGGCTGCCAACTGGACGCTGGCCGCCGCCGTGTTCACTTCTTCGCGGCAGGCAGCACATTCAGCTCCGCAGCGCTTGGCAGGAAGGAGCCGTTCCACACCAGGTCGGGATTGACGCGGGTCTTGGTGTTGAAGGCGTCCGACACCTGCGATGCCATCAAGGACAGGCGTGGCCCCTTGACCTGGCCGAAGCCTTCCGATCGCGCGTCGGGGCTGTTGACCACGGTGTCGATGGCCAGTTGCAGGCGGCGTGTTTCCAGCGCGACGTTGATGATGCCGTCTCTGGCCTTGACATCTTCAATCGCGGCAGCCGGTTTGGCAATCACGTCCTTCACGCCCTTGGTGAAGGCCTGTAAAAAGGCCTTCACGGCGGCCGGGTTGTCCTTGATCATTTTCGGCGAAGCGATGATCGCGTTGCCATAGAGCCTGACGCCATTGTCGGCATAGGGCAGCACTACCACGTCCTCGGCTTTCACGCCGCGTGCTTCGAGGTTGAGCAGCGAAGTGAAGGTAAAACCGGTGATGGCATCGACATCGCCGCGGACCAGCATGGTTTCGCGCAGCGGCGGGTCCATGGACGTCCATTGCACGCCGCTGATGTTGTTGGCTTTCGCAAAAATCGGGAAGGAGCGGCGACCGGCGTCAAACACCGGTGCGCCGAGTTTTTTGCCATTCAGGTCGGCAACCGTTTTGATGCCGGATTTTTTCAGGGCCATCACCGAGGCTGGCGTGTTGTTGTAGACCATCATCACGGCGACCGGCTTGTTCGGGGCATCCGGGTTGTTGGCGTGAAACTCCATCAGCGCGGCGAGATCGGCAAAACCCATGTCGTAGGTGCCCGAGGCGACGCGCGTGACGGTGCCGCCTGAGCCGCTGCCGGCGTCGATCGTCACGTCGAGCTTGGCATCCTTGAAGTAGCCTTTGGCGGCAGGCGTCAGGAACAGCGCAGCTGGGCCTTCAAAGCGCCAGTCGAGCTGGAATTTGATGGGCGTGTTTTGCGCACTGGCCTGACCCATAGACAGGACGGCGGCAAACGCGACCACCGTGTGAGCGGCGAATTGCAGGAAATTTCTTTTTTGCATGAGAACTCCAGAGAAAAGTGAAACCCACAAGATTGTCCCGTATAAGTGCTAGTGCAGCAAGTCGTATAAGGTACGTGCCACGACTTTGGTGGCACGGCGCAGGTCGTTTAGGTCCAGGTGTTCGTCAGCGCGCTTGGCGTTGCTCTCCAGCACGGTGCGTGGGCCAGCACCGTAGATCACACCGGGGATGCCGGCTTCGCCAAAAATCCGAACGTCGGTGTACAGCGGCATGCCGCAGGCGGCAATCGGTTCGCCAAACACCGCGCTGGCGTTGCGCGTGAGGGCTTCGACCAGGGGCAGGTTTCCGGGCAGCGGGGTGAGGGCTCTGGCCAGTAGCAGGCGCTTGATGTCGATCTGGATGCCTGCGTCGCTTCGGCCTTGGTTGAACGCCGTCGCTGCGTCGGAAATCACCTGGCGGATGTTGGCTTCGACTTGCGTCGGGTCTTCCTCGGGAATCATGCGGCGGTCCAGCTTGATGACGACCTTGCCCGGTATCACGTTGGTGTTAATACCACCATTGACCATACCGACGTTGAGGTAGGGGTGCGTAATACCCTCGACCTGGCTGGTGATGTGCTTGTACAGGGCGTTTTGCGCGTACAGCGCGGACAAAATCGCGTTCGCGCCTTGCATCGCATCAATGCCGCTGTCAGGTATGGCAGCGTGCGCCATTTTGCCGTGTACGGTGACTTCAAGCTGCAGGCAACCGTTGTGTGCGGTGATGACTTGGTAACTGAAGCCTGCGGCGATCATCAAATCGGGCTTGAGCAAGCCTTTTTGCAGCAACCACGCAGGGCCTACCTCGCCGCCAAATTCTTCATCGTAGGTAAATACCAGTTCAACGCCACCTTTGATGGGCTTGGCTACGGCCTCCAATGCGCGGGTGGCGAAGGTGAAGGTAGAAAAGTCGCATTTACTGACTGCTGACGCGCGGCCATAAATTTTGCCGTTCTCTATCTCGCCGCCGTAGGGGTTTTTAGTCCAGCCTTCGCCGGGTGGTACCACGTCGCCATGCGCGTTCATGGCCAGCGTGATACCGCCCGCGCCGTAATGGCGTCGGACGATCAGATTGGTGATGGTTTCAAGGCCCGCAGCGTGGACCTCTGCTTGCGCTACTTCATGCCTTTCAACAGCCATGCCCATGGCTTCAATCAGCTCGGCGGCGCGCAGGGCATGCGGCGTGTTGTTGCCGGGAGGCGTGTCAGTCGGTACTTGGATCAGGGCCTGCAAAAAACGGGTTTGCTCGTCAAAGTGCGCGTCTATCCAAGTGTCGAGTTGTTGGTAAATAGTAGCTGCTGCTGTCATTGCGGCGGTGGTCATGGCAGGTTTAAGCCTCGATATTGTTGAGCAAATGCATGAAAGCTTCTATGCCGAGTTGAATGTCGTCGCTGGTGGTGCTCTCCAGCGGGTTGTGGCTGATGCCTGCGTTTTGGCCGCGCACAAACAGCATTGCTTGCGGCATGATTTTGTGAAGCTTCATCGCGTCATGGCCGGCACCGCTCGGTAGCTGGTAGGCGGGAAGGCCGAGTGCAGCCACCGCATCTTCCCAGCGGGCTTGCAACGCTGGCGCACTCGGTGCTGCAGCGGCGCGCTCGGTCAGCTCCAGGCTGACCTGCACACCGCGCCTGTCGCAAACCGCCTCGATTTCGGCCAGTATGTCGGTGCTCATGGCATCGCGCCTGGCATCGTTGGGGGCGCGCATATCGAGCGAAAACAGGCAGCGACCGGGCACCACATTGATGGAGCCATTCGGTACTTGCAACATGCCGACCGTAGCCACCAAGTCAGTGTTTTGCGCAGCACGTTTTTCAACCAACAGCGCAATCTCTGCAGCGGCAGCGGCAGCGTCGCGGCGGCGGTTCATGGGGGTCGTTCCCGCATGGCTTGCAACGCCGGTGATCTCGCATAAATAGCGTACGCTGCCGTTGATCGAGGTAACGATGCCGAGCGGCAAATTCATCTCGTTCAGCACCGGCCCTTGTTCAATATGTACTTCAACAAAGCCCAGGTACTTCGACGCATCGCGCTTGAGTCCGGAAATAGCTTCAATCTTCAAACCAGCGTTGGTCATGGCGCTGCGCATGCTGATACCGTCGGCATCTTTTTGCTCCAGCCACTCGGGTTTGAAGTCGCCCACCAAAGCGCCCGAGCCTAAAAAGGTAGCCTTGTAACGCTGGCCTTCTTCTTCAGCAAAGCCTAGCACTTCAATGTTGAAGGGCAGTCGTTTGCCCTGCCTGTGCAGCTCTCGCACGCAGATCATGGGCGTGAAGATGCCAAGGCGGCCATCGTACTTGCCAGCATTGCGCACCGTGTCGTAGTGGCTGCCAGTCAGAAGCGTTTTAGGCGCTATCGGGCCAGCGGCCGCACGATAAACGCCAACCACATTGCCTACCGCGTCAATAGCCACCTCATCAAAACCGCAAGCGTGCATTTTTTTCGATAGATATGCGGCGCAAGAGCGGTGCGCATCGGTGAGGTAGGTCACCGTGAGCTGGCCTTTTTCAAGATAGCCGGGGTCACTGTACTGAGCCAGTTCGGCATGCCAGTCCCATAACTCGTTACCGAGCGTGGGCTGGACGTCAAACTTGTCATTCAGGCGCATTTCCACCACGCGATGCACGTTGTGAAGGCATTCACGCAGTTCGAGGTCGGGGTGACTGCGTAGGCGCCGCTCAAAGGTGGCGATGATTTGCTGCTTGCTCAGGCCTGCACCTCGCGTGCCACGCACCGCCAAAATAAAGGGGAAGCCAAACTTTTCGTTGTAGCTGGCGTTAAGCCGGGTAATCGTCGCAAATTCCTCTAGCGTGCATTGTGTGAGCCCGGTTGTGCTTTGCTCACTCGATGATTCGGTCGTCAGGCGATTACTCACCATGGCCTTGCCAGCCAGCTCAGGGTGGGCGCGTATGAGCTGCAATTGCGCATCCAAGCCCGCATCGTCCAGCACGCGTGTCATCACCTGTTTGAGGTGGGCCAGTGACTTGAAGGGGCGTGAGGCCAGGGCTTTTTCAAATATCCAGGGCGAGTGTTCGTACAAGCCGTCCAGCAACTGCGCCGCCTCGGGCGCTGAGGCGGTGTTGATGTGCGCTAAGGTCAGTGGATGGGTCATGCGCTGAAAGGATGTGTAGTTTGCCAATGCTGCGCAATGTCAATACGTTTGCAAATCCAAACTTGATCGTGGTTTTGGATGTGGTCTAAAAAACGCTGCAAGCCGCGTAGGCGCCCCGGCCTGCCGAGCAAGCGGCAGTGCATGCCCACGCTCATCATTTTGGGGCTGTTGCTACCCTCTGGTGCACCTTCTGCATACAGCACATCGAAAGTATCACGCAGGTAAATAAAAAAATCTTCGCCCTGTGAAAAGCCCTGCGGCAGTGAAAAACGCATGTCGTTGGTGTCCATGGCATAGGGCACTACCAAGCGTTGTACAACGCTGCCGTTGGTACGTGTTACCGGTGTCCAGAACGGCAGGTCGTCACCGTAATAGTCGCTGTCATAAATCAGATGCCCCTCATCGGCTACCAGTCGACGCGTGTTCGGGCTGTCGCGCCCGGTGTACCAACCCAGCGGCCTGGTGCCGGTGAGCTGCTCAATCGTATCGAGACCGAGCTGCATGTGTTTGCGCTCGGTGGCTTCGTCGATGTTCTGGTAATTGATCCAGCGCCAGCCGTGGCAGGCTATTTCGTGGCCAAGCTCGACGAATGCAGCGGTTACATCGGGATGCCGTTGCAGGGCCATGCCGACACCGAATACGGTCAGCGGTAGTTTGCGTTTTTCAAACTCACGCAGAAGTCGCCAGACACCTGCGCGTGAGCCGTATTCGTAAATACTTTCCATACTCAGGTGGCGGTCTGGAAAGCTGGCCGGGTTGAACATTTCCGATAAAAATTGTTCTGAGCCTGCATCGCCATGCAGCACCGAGTTTTCGCTGCCTTCTTCGTAATTCAAAACGAACTGCACGGCGATACGCGCCTTGCCAGGCCACTGCGCGTGTGGTGGACTGCGGCCATGGCCGACCAGATCGCGCGGGTAGAGTGGGTCTTTAGGGGCAGCGTGCATGGGTTTGAAAATTTTGTGAAGGGTCAATGCCGGTTGGGTTGATGGCTGTCATCAAATGAATTATCGGTGACTCTGCGCGCTGTTGTAACCTGTAATCTGTTATAAAACTTATTTGGACTAGTTGCAATATCTGGAATATTTGGAAAAATGCACCATGGGCTTGAGCACACACGTACTGGACACCATGCATGGCACGCCCGCCGCAGGCATGTCGGTTTTGCTTTACACCACGTCAGGTGACGTGGCCACGCTGGTCAAGCGTTTTGTGCTCAATGGCGATGGCCGCAACCCCGATGGCCCGCTATATGACAGTGCCACGCTCAAGGTCGGTACCTACAGGCTGGTGTTTGATGTTGCGGGCTATTTCAAAGCGCTGGGTATCGAGTTGCCAGAGCCGAATTTTCTGAACCATGTGAGTCTGGATTTTGGCGTGGCCGACACCAGCCAGCACTACCATGTGCCGCTGTTGGTCAGCCCGTGGAGCTATTCAACCTACCGAGGCAGTTGAAACAGCCATGACCCCCAGCCATCCACTTGAACTTGCAACGGGTTTTCTGGCCCGGCTGGCGCAGGAGCCTGCCGTGCTGGTGCAGATTGAAAGCACAAAAGGTTCGGTGCCGCGAGAGGCCGGTACCTGGATGGCAGTTTTTGCGAACGACCTGATGGGCACCATAGGCGGCGGCCGCCTTGAATACGATGCCATTGCCAGGGCCAGGGCGCTGCTGTTGCCGACAAGCAGGGGTGACGACTCTCCGCCAAGTCCACAGCGCCTGCGCGTTGCGCTCTGCCCCGCATTGGCGCAATGCTGTGGTGGTGTGGTGCATCTGTGCTTTGAATGCGTGAGTGTCCGGGATGTGCCTGTGCTGTCTGCAAAGCTGCCGCAAGCCCTGGCGCACACGCTGCAAGCTGTGGCGCTGTTTGGCGGTGGCCATGTGGGTCATGCGCTGGTACGGGTACTTGCCAATCTGCCATTTGCCTTGACGTGGATAGACAGCCGCGACGGCGTGTTTCCGGCCAGCGTGCCAGCGAATGTGCTGTGCCAGCATTCAGACCCGGTACAGGCTGCGGTTCGCCATCTGGCAGCTGGATCGCGTGTGCTCATCATGAGCTTTAGCCATGCAGAAGACCTTGACGTGGTGGCCGCCTGCCTGCAACGCCAGCGTGAGCAGGCCGACTTGCCCTACATCGGCTTGATAGGCAGCAAAACCAAGTGGGCCGTGTTCCGGCACCGGCTTGAAGCGCGGGGCTTTTCTGCTGCCGAGCTGGCCCACGTCACCAGCCCGATTGGTGTACCCGGCATTGCCGGCAAAGAGCCAGAAGTGATTGCCGTGGCCGTGGCGGCACAGTTGCTGCAAGCTGCATAGGTGCCCCCATGGAAAGCTACCTCCTCGACTGGGCCAACCTGCTGCTGCGCTGGGCGCACGTTATCACGGCGATTGCCTGGATCGGTGCGTCGTTTTATTTTGTCTTTTTAGACTCTAGCCTCACGCCGCCGGTCGATGAAGACCTCAAGCAGCAGGGCGTCAGTGGCGAGCTGTGGGCGGTACATGGCGGCGGTTTTTACCATCCGGTCAAATTTGCCGTCAAACCGCCGCAAATGCCTGCAAACCTGCACTGGTTTTACTGGGAGAGTTACAGCACATGGATCACCGGGTTTGCGCTGTTTACCATTTCATATCTGTGGAACGCCAGCACCTACCTGATCGACAAATCCCTGATGAACTGGTCACCCGGCGCGGCAGTCGGTGTAGCGCTGTCGTTCTTCGTCATTTTCTGGATGCTCTACGACGCTATCTGCCAGCTGTTTGGAAAAGGTAAAAACGCTGATGCCGTCGTAGGCGGCATGGTCGCCGTGCTGGTATGTGTTGCCTCTTTTTTAGCCTGCCATTGGTTTGCGGGGCGCGCCGCCTTCTTGCTGGTCGGTTCCATGATGGCCACGGCCATGAGCGCCAACGTGTTTTTCTGGATCATCCCCGGCCAGCGCAAAGTGGTGGCCGCCATCAAGGCGGGTGAGCCGGTTGATGCGGTGCATGGCGAGCGTGGCAAGCAGCGCAGCGTACATAACACCTACTTCACGCTGCCCGTGCTGTTTACCATGCTCAGTAACCACTACAGCTTCACCTGGAGCCATCCGCAGAACTGGCTGGTGCTGATACTGATGATGCTGGCAGGCGCAGCCATTCGCCAGTTCTTTGTGCTGCGCCACGGCTACAAGCTGGGTCGCAACCGCCATCCTGTTGGCTACGCACTGGTCGGTGTGGCCGTCATCATCGGCGTGGTGGTGTGGCTAAAGCCGAATCAGGTTGCTATTGAATCAATAGCTGATCGCGCCCGATCACAGGGCGTTTCAGCTTCAAATGACTATCAAAAAGTGCAAAAAGTACTGTCTCAACACTGCTACAGCTGCCATGGCGAGCAAATACAGATGAAAAACGTGCGTCTCGATTTACCAGCGCTGCTCAAGCAGCACGCGCAGTCGATCTACCAGCAGGTGGTGGTGAGCAAACTCATGCCGATGAACAACGCGACGGGCATCACCGATGCCGAGCGTGCGCTTATTGGGCAGTGGTTTGAGGCAGGTGCCAAGACGGAATAATCAGCCAGTAATTACCCGCTCGCAGGCATCAGTGCACACTCGATTTTGAAAACAAATTCAGCACCACAACCCCCGCAATGATGAGTGCCATGCCCAGCAAGTGGCTGAGAACATCACCCATTGTAGAAAGACCTTGGCTTGGGTTTGGTTGGATTTAGGCCGCGCGCCACGCTTTGGCATAGCGCCTAGAATCGGTCACCGGGCCAGTCCAAGAGCCTTCTGTTTTAGCAACAGTTTTTAAAGGCCTGGAATCATGGAAATTTTTGACTACGACAACATTCTGCTGCTGCCGCGCAAATGCCGCGTGGAAAGCCGTTCTGAATGTGATGCCAGCGTAGAGCTGGGCGGTCGCAGCTTCCGCATTCCGGTGGTGCCGGCCAACATGAAGACCGTGATCGACGAGGCTATCTGCGTGTGGATGGCGCAAAACGGCTATTTCTACGTGATGCACCGCTTCGATCTGGACAACGTCGCCTTCGTCAAGCGCATGGCGGCCCAAAGCATCTATGCGTCGATCTCGCTGGGCGTCAAACAAGCCGACTACGAAACAGTCGATCAACTCGTCACCGCCGGTCTAGCGCCCGACTACATCACGATCGACATTGCCCATGGCCACGCCGACACCGTGCAGCGCATGATTGGCTATCTGAAGGAAAAACTGCCCACATCGTTTGTGATTGCCGGCAACGTGGCAACGCCTGAAGCGGTGATTGATCTGGAAAACTGGGGCGCGGATGCGACCAAGGTCGGCGTCGGCCCCGGCAAGGTCTGCATCACCAAGATGAAAACCGGCTTTGGCACCGGCGGCTGGCAGCTCTCGGCGCTCAAGTGGTGCGCCCGCGTGGCTACCAAACCCATCATTGCCGACGGCGGCATCCGCGAGCACGGCGACATTGCCAAGTCCATCCGCTTCGGCGCGACCATGGTGATGATAGGCTCCATGCTGGCCGGCCTGGAAGAAAGCCCCGGCAAAACCGTGGAGGTCGATGGCAAGCTCTTCAAGGAGTACTACGGCAGCGCCTCGGACTTCAACAAGGGCGAGTACAAACACGTCGAAGGCAAGCGCATCCTCGAACCCGTCAAGGGCAGCCTCAGGGACACGCTGCGCGAAATGGAAGAAGACGTGCAGAGCGCCATCAGTTATTCGGGCGGCACCAAACTGATGGACATCCGCAAGGTCAACTACGTCATTCTGGGCGGCGACAACGCCGGCGAACACCTGCTAATGTAAACGCCTATGCGGTGGCGGTGATCAGCTGACCGAAGCGCCGCTATTGTTACTCGAGCACAGACTGTGCCAACTCCGCATGTGTTGAAGGCCGCTCAACCCATCGGCTTGGTATACCTGTAGCTCCAGCCCTTGACAGCGCCCGCAGCACGTTCTCTGCTGTGGCCGGCGCATTCATCTGCACCAGCTGCCTCCCGGCTTTGGTTGAAGCCACCGCGTCCCGCAACGCCTCCCACACACTGATCGCCAGCATCAGCGGCGGCTCGCCCACCGCCTTGCTGCCAAACACGTTGTCTTCCCGGTTGGGTTCGCTCCAGAGGTCGACCTTGAAGTGTTCGGGGATGTCGCCTGTGGCGGGAATCTTGTAGGTGCTGGGCGCGTGGGTACACAAGACACCTTTATCGTTCCACACCAGTTGCTCGGTCGTCAGCCAGCCCATGCCCTGTACAAAACCGCCTTCGATCTGCCCGATGTCAATCGCCGGGTTGATGCTGCATCCCACGTCGTGCAGGATGTCAACTTTCAGCACACGGCTTTCGCCGGTAAGTGTGTCAATCGCCACTTCAGTGCATGCCGCACCGTAGGCGAAGTAGTAGAAAGGCCGACCACTGAGCGTGGCTTTGTCGTAATGGATTTTGGGTGTGCGGTAAAAGCCGTCGCTCCATAGCTGTATGCGGTTGGCGTGGGCCAGCTTGACGACCTCTAGAAATGGTCGCGTGCTGTTTGGGGTGACGATATGGCCGTCTGCAAATTGCACGCTGCCTGCGCCGCACTGATCCAGCCCCGCCACAAACTGCGCCAGGTTGTCACGTACCTGTCTAGCGGCGTATTGTGCGGCTCGGGCATTCAGGTCAGTGCCTGCAGATGCAGCGGTGGCTGATGCATTGGGTACTTTGCTGGTGTCGCTGGCAGTGGTCAGTACGGCTTCAAAGGGCAGGCCCAGTTCGTCGGCCACGATCTGGCAAACCTTGGTGTTCAGGCCTTGGCCCATTTCGGTGCCGCCGTGGTTGACCTGCACGCTGCCGTCGGTGTACACATGCACCAGTGCACCGGCCTGGTTGAATAAAGTGGCGGTAAATGAAATGCCAAACTTGACGGGTGTGATGGCGATGCCGCGTTTGATGATGGGGTTGGTGCTATTCCAGCTTGCGATGACTTGCCTGCGCTGGCGGTATTGCGAGGTCAGCTCCAGCTTTGACAGCAGCGGCTCCAGGATGTTGTCCTCAACCGTCATGCCGTAGTGCGTGACGTTGCGTTCATGGATGCCATACAGGTTGTGCCTGCGCACATCCAGCGCGTCCAGCCCCAGCGTGCGGGCAATGTCGCCCATGATGGCTTCCGTCACGATCATGCCCTGTGGCCCGCCGAAGCCGCGAAAAGCGGTGTTGCTTTGCGTGTTGGTTTTAAGGCGATAGGACGAGATCTCCACGTCCTGCAAAAAGTAAGCATTGTCAGCGTGGAAGATGGCGCGGTCAGCCACCGGGCCGGACAGGTCGGCACTGAAACCGCAGTTCACCGCCATCATCAGTTTGAGGCCGGTGATGCGCCCGCTGTCATCAAAGCCCACACTGTATTCGTAGCAAAACGGATGCCGCTTGCCGGTGACCATGAAGTCGTCGTCCCGGTCCAACCGCAGCTTCACGGGGCATTTGAGCTTGTTGGCAGCAATGGCCGACCACACGGCCAAGTGGCCAGCTTGCGTCTCCTTGCCGCCAAAGCCGCCACCCATGCGGCGGCATTCAACCCGCACCGCGTGGTTGTCAATGTTTAGCGCGTGCGCTACCCAGTGCTGCACCTCGCCGGGGTGTTGGGTACTGGAATAAATCAGCCACTGGTTTTGCTCTTGTGGCAGCGCGTAAGCGACCTGGCCTTCAAGGTAAAAATGCTCCTGGCCGCCAACTTCCATTTCGCCGCGCAGCGTATGCACCGCGTCATGCAGCGCGGCGCTGGCATCACCACGTTTCAAGTACACCGGCGGTAGCGCGTAGCTTTTGGCGATCAGCGCGTCATGAACTGTCAGCACGGGATGCAGCGCCTCGATGTTGCAAACCACCTTGCGCGCGGCCCGGCGCGCCTGCATGACGGACTCAGCAACCACCAGCCCTATGACCTGACCGACATGTTGAACGCTGTCTGTTGCAAATATCGGCTCGTCTTGCGCAGAGTTGGCGAGCATGCCGTGGCCTGGAATGTCTAGTGCCAGAATCACATCACGCACACCGGGCATGGCAAGGGCATCCGCAGCATCAACGCCAAGCAGCAGGCCATGCGCCACCGTTGACAAAATGGGCGCGGCGTAGAGCGTGCCTTTTATTTCAGGAATGTCATCGACATAGGTGGCTGCACCCGCTACATGGGCGCGGCCGCTTTCGTGAAACTTCGACTGGCCGGAGGCAGGGCGCATCATGCAATGTCCTTCAAGCTGAACGATTCCAGATTGATCTGCTGCATGCCCTGGCTCTCCAGCCAGAAGCGTTGCAACAGATTGCCTAGCACCTCGCTGCGGTAGGCGGCAGAGGCACGCATGTCGCTCAGCGGCGCAAACTCGCCGCGCAACGTTTGCATGGCTTCACGCACCGTGGCCTGTGTCCAGGGCTTGCCGCGCAGCGAGGCTTCGGTCTTGACGGCGCGGGCCGGTACTGCGGCGACACCGCCTGCGCCTATGCTCACCTTCGAAACCGTGCTGCTGTCGAGCTGCATGTTCACCACCAGGCAGACGGCCGAGATGTCGTCGTCATAACGCTTGCTGATCTTGTAGGCCTTGAGCATCTCGCCAGCTTGTGGCCGCGGCACCTTGATCCAGGCCAGCACCTCATCTGCGGACATCACGTTCTTGCGGTAACCGGTGTACAGCACCTCCAGCGGCAGCTCGCGCGAAACTTGTTGTCCAGCGCGCCGACTCATCAGCACGACATTCGCACCGAGTGCGATCAGCAGCGGCATGGCGTCGCCAATCGGTGAACCGTTGGCGACGTTGCCGCCCAGCGTACCGGCATTGCGCGTCGGCAGGCCGGCAAAGCGGTTGGCAAAGGTCTGCAACTGCGGCCGGTCGGCCACCAGCGCGGCAAAGGCGTCGCTCAGCGTGACGGCCGCGCCTATCGCAATGTGGTGTTTGTACTGCTCCACGCGCCGCAGCTCTTTCACTTTGGTCAGGTCCAGCACCTGGCCAAACTGCATGTGCATTTTGGTGACCCACAGGCCTACGTCGGTGCAGCCGGCCACGAGTTGCGCCTCGGGGTGGGCTGCGCGAGCGGCCAGCAGGGCGGCCAGCGTGAGCGGCGATTTGTAGGCTGAATCGGGCTGTAGGCCAATAGAATCAGGCGTGAACAGCTTCATTTTTTGTAGCAAGGCAGGGCTGTCGATGGTCACCCGTTCAAGGCTAGCCATGCTTTGCGCCGCATCCAGAATCGGCTTGTAGCCGGTGCAGCGGCAGAGGTTACCCGACAGCTCTTCTTGCGCCATCTCGCGGGTGATGGTGCGCCCCTTGCTAACGTGGTTTTGGTACATGCCAAACAAACTCATCACAAAACCCGGGGTGCAGAAACCGCATTGGCTGGCATGGCATTCGAGCATGGCTTGTTGGGCTGGGTGTAGCGTTCCGTTGTCTGTAGCAATATCTTCAACTGTCCACAAGGCCATGCCGTCAATCGCATGCGCCAGCAGTATGCAGCTGTTCACTGCTTTAAAGCGCAGCTTGCCTGGGTTCTTGTCGTCTGCTTCGCCCAGTACAACGGTACACGCGCCGCAGTCGCCTTCGCCGCAGCCTTCTTTGGTGCCGGTGCTGCACAGGTCTTCACGCAGCACTTCCAAAAGCGTACGGCTGGGTGGTACATTGGCTAGCGTTACAGTTTCACCGCGTCGCAAGAATCGAATCGGAGTCGTCATTGAATACAGCGTATCACGCGTCGCAAACACCGTGCCACAACTATGATGATTACCATGATGATCTGTCATGACTAGCCCGCCGCGTCTGCAACTGTCTGGCATCACCAAAGCTTACCCCGGTGTGGTGGCCAACGACGGCATCTCGCTGACGGTAGAGCCGGGCGAGATACACGCCGTGCTGGGCGAAAACGGCGCGGGTAAATCGACCCTGATGAAAATTATCTACGGCGCGGTCAAGGCTGATTCAGGCAGCATGGCGATGGACGGCCAGAGCGTGCAGGCCCGTAACCCGCATGAGGCACGCGCACTGGGCATCAGCATGGTGTTTCAGCATTTCAGTTTGTTTGACACGCTGTCGGTTGCCGAGAACATCTGGCTCGGCCTTGATAAACGCCTGAGCCTGGCCGATGTGTCACAACGAATCAGCCAAACCGCCCAAGCCTACGGTTTGCCGCTGGAGCCTGCGCGGCCCCTGCACACGCTGGGCGTGGGCGAGCGCCAGCGGGTCGAGATCATGCGGGCGCTGTTGACCAGCCCCAAGCTGCTGATACTCGACGAGCCGACCTCGGTGCTGACACCGCAGGCGGTCGAAAACCTGTTTATCACGCTCCGCAAACTGGCCGCCCAGGGCTGCAGCATTTTGTATATCAGCCACAAGCTGCATGAAATCCGCGCCTTGTGCAGCGCCTGCACGGTGCTGCGCGGCGGCAAGGTGACCGGCGTGTGCGACCCGCGCCAGGAGTCCAACGCCTCGCTAAGTCGCCTGATGATTGGCGCCGAGCCGCCTGCCCTGGAGCGCCGTGAGCAGGCAGCGGGCGCCACCGTGCTGGAAGTGCGCGATTTGAACCTGGACCGGGAAGACCAGTTCGGCGTGGACCTGCGGCACATTGCGCTGGCGGTGCGCGCTGGCGAGGTGGTCGGTATTGCCGGTGTCTCTGGCAACGGGCAAAAAGAACTGCTGTACGCGCTGTCGGGCGAAGACACGCGCGCTGCGCCCGACACGGTTCAGGTCAAAGGGCAGGGTGTGGGCCGATTCAGCCCCCGACAGCGCCGCGCGCTGGGCCTTCATTTTTTGCCGGAAGAGCGGCTCGGGCGCGGTGCGGTGCCAACGCTGAGCCTGGCGCACAACCTGCTGCTGACGCGCCGCGACGCGGTGGGTCGGGGTGGCTGGCTCAGGCTGGGCGCGCTGCAGGCGCAGGCGGTCGGCATCATTGCGCGCTACCAGGTCAAGGCCGGCGGCCCGCAGGCGGCGGCGCAGTCGTTGTCGGGCGGCAATCTGCAAAAATTTTTGGTCGGCCGCGAGATCGAGGCGCAGCCGACGCTGCTGATTGTTTCGCAGCCGACCTGGGGGGTCGATGTCGGCGCGGCCGCGCAGATTCGCGGCGAGATCCTGAAGCTGCGCGGCAATGGCTGCGCGGTGCTGCTGGTCAGTGAAGAGCTCGAAGAACTGTTTGAGATCTGCGACCGACTGTATGTCATGGCCAAGGGCCAGCTCTCGCCGTCGCTGCCGCGTGTGGACGCCACGGTGGAACTGGTCGGGCAGTGGATGAGTGGCTTGTGGAGTACCCATGCTAAAGCTTGAAGCCCGCCCGCAACCATCCACCTTCTGGAGCTTCGGCTCGCCGCTGCTGGCGCTTTTGATCACGGTGCTCATCGGCGTGCTGCTGTTTATGGCGCTGGGCAAAGACCCGGTGCGCGGCCTGCAGGTCTTTTTCTGGGAACCGATCAAGTCCCCGTATGCGCTGGGCGAACTGATGGTCAAGGCGACGCCGCTGTTGATCATTGCACTCGGCCTGGCCGTGTGCTTTCGCTCCAACGTCTGGAACATCGGTGCCGAGGGCCAGTTTGTCATTGGCGCCGTGGCCGCCGGCGGCGTGGCCCTGCTGGCTGACAAGAGCACCGGTGCGTGGATTGTTCCGGCCATCATCGCGGCCGGTGTGCTGGGCGGCATGGCCTGGGCCGGCATCACGGCGCTGCTGCGCGACCGCTTCAACGCCAACGAAATCCTGGTCAGCTTGATGCTGGTCTATGTCGCCGACATGGTGCTGAGCTACCTGGTGTTTGGCCCCTGGAAAGACCCGCAGGGCTACAACTTCCCGCAGACCAAAACCTTTGAGGCAGTGACGCAGATCCCGCGCCTGCTGCCGGGTTCGCGCGTGACCATCGGCATTCTTCTGGGCCTGGCTGGCGCGGTGGCTTTGTGGCTTTTCCTGTTTCGCACCTACGCCGGGTTTGCCCAGCAGGTCGGTGGCTTGGCGCCAGCGGCGGCGCGTTATGCGGGGTTTTCGTCGCGTAAGGCCTTGTGGGTGGCGCTGCTGACCTCGGGCGGCGCGGCGGGCCTGGCCGGCGCGCTGGAGGTGGCCGGCCCGATTGGCCAGCTCACGCCGTATGTGCCGGCCGGTTATGGTTTTGCGGCGATCATCGTGGCCTTTGTCGGACGCCTGCATCCGGCCGGTATGGTGTTTTCAGCCATCCTGATGAGCATGTTTTATATCGGTGGTGAGCTGGCGCAGTCGCGCCTGGGCCTGCCCAAATCTTTGACCGGGGTGTTCCAGGGCCTGTTGCTGTTCAGCCTGCTGGCTTGCGACACGTTGATTGCCTACCGCATCAAATTTCGCAAGGAGACTCGCTAATGGACTCCACCGCGCTGCTGCTGGCGGCTACCCTGAGCGCCGGCACCGTGCTGGCTATCGCAGCGCTTGGTCTGCTGATCAACGAGAAAGCTGGCATCGTCAATCTCGGCGCCGAAGGCATGATGCTGTGCGCCGCGATTGCCGGCTTTGCCGCCGTGGTGCACAGCGGCAACATCTGGCTCGGTTTTCTGGCTGGTATGGCAGCCGGTGCCGTGCTCGCCGCCATCTTTGGCGTGCTGGTGATCTGGCTCAATACCAACCAATACGCCACCGGTCTGGCGCTGAGCCTGTTTGGTGCGGGCTTCTCGGCCTTTGCCGGCATCAAGTATGTGCAGGAAAAACTGCCAGAGCAGAGCCAGTACGCCTTGCCCTGGCTGGGCGAGCTGCCTTTTGTCGGGCCGGCGCTGTTTCGCCAGCACCCCATGGTCTATATCGCCATCGGGCTGACCCTGGGCTTGATCTGGTTTTTGTACCGCACCCGCGCTGGGCTGGTACTGCGCTCGGTGGGTGAAAACCCGGAATCGGCCCACGCGCTGGGCTACCCGGTGCGGCGCATACGGCTGGCGGCTGTGGTGGCTGGTGGCGCGCTGTGCGGGCTGGCGGGGGCTTATGTGTCGGTGGTGTACACGCCGCTGTGGGTCGAGGGCATGATTGCCGGCAAAGGCTGGATTGCGCTGGCGCTGACAACGTTTGCGACCTGGCGCCCGGCACGGGTGTTGCTTGGGGCTTACCTGTTTGGCGGCGTGACCATGCTGCAGTTTCATCTGCAGGGGCTGGGAGTTGATGTGCCGCCCCAGTTCCTGACGATGTTGCCCTACCTGGCTACCATCGTGGTGCTGGTGCTGATCTCGCGCAACCCACGCTGGATACGGCTGAACATGCCAACATCGATTGGCAAGCCTTTCTATCCCGGTTCATAATGAGTTTTTTTCCGCCAACCTTGGCTTAACCGTCGCTACAGGAGACGACATGACTGACTTGCAAAAACGTTCATTGATCAAGCTGGCTGCACTTTCGGCCATCGCTTCCGCCGCGCTGATAGGCTGCGGCAAAAAGGAAGAACCGGTCAAGGCTGCTGCCCCCGTGGCAGCCGCGCCGGCCAAGCCGGCACCCTTGAAAATCGCCTTTGCTTACGTCGGCCCGGTTGGCGATGGCGGCTGGACTTTTGCGCACGACAACGGCCGCAAGGCGATTGAAAAAGAGTTTGGCGACAAGGTCATCACCAGTTATGTTGAAAAAGTGCCCGAGTCGGCCGACGCTGAGCGCGTACTCCGTGACATGGCCAGCCAGGGCAACAAGCTGATTTTCGGCACCACCTTCGGCTACATGGAGCCGATGCTCAAGGTAGCGCCCGACTTCAAGGACGTGAAGTTTGAGCATGCCACCGGCTACAAAACCGCCGACAACCTGCGCACTTACGACAGCCGCACCTACGAAGGTGCTTACATGGCTGGTGTGATCGCCGGCAAGATGAGCAAAAACGGCAAGCTGGGCGTGGTTGGCTCGATTCCCATCCCCGAGGTGGTGCGCAACATCAACGCCTTCACGCTGGGTGCGCAGTCGGTCAACCCCAAGGTCACGACCAAGGTGGTCTGGGTCAACGAGTGGTTCAACCCGCCGAAAGAAACCGAAGCCGCCACCGCGCTGATCAACGGCGGTGCCGACGTGTTGTTTCAGAACACCGATTCGTCGGCCGTGCTGCAGACCGCTGAAAAAATGGGCAAGCGCGCCTTCGGCTGGGATTCGGACATGACCGCTTACGGCCCAAAAGCTCACCTGGGATCGGCCATTATCAATTGGGGTCCGTACTACATCAAGGCCGTGAAAGACGCGCTGGACGGCAAGTGGGCGACGGGTCAGGTCTGGTGGGGCGTGAAAGAAGGCGCGATCGACATGGTGTCGATGGCCGCCGACGTGCCGGACGAGACCAAAAAACGCATCGACGAGATCAGGTCCGGTTTGAAAGCCGGCACTTTCCAGATCTGGAAAGGCCCGATCATGGACAACACCGGCAAAGAGCTGATCGCCAAGGACGTGGTGGCTGACGACAAGTTTCTCGGTGGCCTGAAGACTTACGTCAAGGGTGTGGAAGGCAAAGTCCCCGGCAAATGACCACGCCCGCATGGGATGCCTTTAATGAGATCATCCAAAGCTGCCTTCGGGCAGCTTTTTTGTTTCTGGAATTTTTATGACTGCTTTAAAAGATATTCCTGCTGATCGCCTGCCCGATCTGCTGCGGCACATGCCCAAGGCCGAGCTGCACATTCATATTGAAGGTTCACTTGAGCCCGAGCTGATTTTTGCGCTCGCCAAGCGCAATGCTGTGGCGATCCCGTATGCCAGCATTGAAGAGCTGCGCAGCGCTTACGCCTTCACCAACCTGCAAAGCTTTCTGGACATTTATTACGCCGGCGCCAGTGTGCTTTTGAAGGAGCAGGACTTTTACGACATGGCGCACGCTTACTTCGTGAAAGCGGCTGCTGACAACGTGGTGCATGCCGAGCTGTTTTTTGATCCGCAGACGCACACGCTACGTGGTGTCAGTATGGGTGTCGTCATCAATGGCCTGCACCGCGCCTGTGTGGATGCGCAAAAAGAGTTTGCTATCACGGCCTCTCTCATCATGTGCTTTCTGCGCCACCTGAGTGAAGCTGAAGCCTTTGAAACGCTGGAGCAGGCACTGCCCTTTCGCGACAAAATCATTGGCATCGGTTTAGATTCTGGCGAGGTTGGCAACCCGCCTGAAAAATTTGCACGCGTGTTTGCACGCTGCCGTGAGTTGGGCTTTCATCTGGTCGCGCACGCGGGCGAAGAAGGCCCGCCAGCGTATATCTGGACGGCGTTGGACCTGCTGAAGGTCGAGCGCATAGACCACGGCGTGCAGGCCATCAAGGACGCAGCCCTGATGCAGCGCCTGGCCAAAGACCGCATTGCGCTCACGGTGTGCCCGCTGTCCAACCTCAAGCTCTGCGTGTTTCCTGACTTGGCCAGTCACAACCTGAAGGCGCTGCTGGATGCAGGCCTGATGGCGACTGTCAATTCTGATGACCCGGCCTACTTTGGCGGCTACATGAATGACAACTTCACCCAGACTTTTGCCGCCACCGGCATGACGGCGCAGCACGCCTACACCCTGGCGCGCAACAGCTTTGAGGCGAGCTTTGTGGATGCCTCTGCCAAGCGCGCTTATATCGACAGGCTAGACGCCTATTTTTCGGCTTTCAATTGAGCCGTTAAAATAGAAAGTTGCAGCGCGTGGCCCCGACGCGCTGCAAACCTTATTTTTCGGGCCATGTAGAGGACTACCATGTATAAAAACCTCGTCAATTTGACTACTCAGAAGGTTATTGGCGTCTGACCCCAATAACCTTCTGAGGCATCGCATGAGCTACCAAGTCAAAGAAATTTTTTATACCCTGCAAGGCGAAGGTGCCAACGCTGGCCAGCCCGCAGTGTTCTGCCGCTTTGCGGGTTGCAACCTGTGGACCGGTCGTGAGCAAGACCGCGCCACTGCGGTATGCCAGTTTTGCGATACCGATTTTGTCGGCACCGACGGCACGCTGGGTGGCAAGTTTGCAAATGCCGCCGCGCTTGCCAGCCAGATTCAAGCGCAGTGGCCCGCAGGTGATACAGCACATCGCTTTGTAGTGTTGACGGGTGGCGAGCCGCTGCTGCAAGTTGACGCTGCGTTGATCGCCGCCCTGCATGAACGCAGCTTCAAAATTGCAGTTGAAACCAACGGCACGATTGCCGCACCCAAAGGCATCGACTGGCTCTGCGTCAGCCCCAAGGCGGGTGCAGCGTGGGTGCAGCGCGAGGGACAGGAGCTGAAAGTGGTCTGGCCGCAGCCGTCGTTTGACCTTGCCGAGCTGGAGTCTGCCAACTTCACGCATCGTTACCTGCAACCCATGGACAGCGTGCTGCGGCTTGAGAACACGCAGCAATGCATCGCCATGTGTATGCAACGCCCCGCCTGGCGTCTAAGCCTGCAAACACACAAGATCACTGGAATCCGCTAGATGGCTTACGAAATTTCCCAACGCTTCTTCTTTGATGCAGCCCACACGCTGAATCGCGAAGTCGAGCGTGACAGCAGCCTGCGCATCCACGGCCACAGCTACAACGCCGAGGTCATGCTGTCGGGCCAGCCCGACCCGCTAACCGGCATGGTGAGGGACCTGGGCCTGGTGCGCGAGGCGATTGCGCAAGTGCGCATCAAACTGGATCACCACATGCTCGACGACATTGAAGGCCTTGGCCCGGCCACGCTGGAAAACCTGTGTGCTTTTGTCTGGCGTGAGTTGGCCGCCAGCGTACCGGGCATCTCTGCCGTGCGTATCTGGCGCGAGTCGGTGGGTGACAGCTGCACGCTGCGCGCATGACGAGTTGCTGTTTGCCCTGATCGTGCTCGGTGACGACCGCATGATCGAGAAAACAGTCATTTCCCAGGCTGCTAGTGTCGTATGCGGCTTGCCTACAATCAGTGAAAACTGAAGGACTTCCCGCAATGAGCATCAAAAGCGACAAATGGATACGCCGCATGGCAGAGTCCACCGGCATGATCGAACCCTTCGAGCCTGGGCAAATCCGCGAAGTCGACGGCAAAAAAATCATCAGCTACGGTACCAGCAGCTACGGCTACGACATCCGCTGCGCGCCCGAGTTCAAGGTCTTCACCAACATCCACAGCACCGTGGTAGACCCGAAGAACTTTGACGAAAAAAGCTTTGTCGATTTCTCGGGTGACAGCTGCATCATCCCGCCCAACAGCTTTGCATTGGCCCGCACGCTGGAGTACTTCCGCATCCCGCGCAACGTGCTCGCCATCTGTCTTGGCAAAAGCACCTACGCACGCTGCGGCATCATCGTCAACGTCACACCCTTCGAGCCCGAGTGGGAGGGCTACGTGACGCTGGAGTTTTCAAACACTACACCACTGCCCGCCAAAATCTACGCTGGCGAAGGCTGCGCGCAGGTGCTGTTTTTTGAGAGCGATAAAGATGATGTTTGCGAGATTTCGTACAAAGACAGAGGCGGCAAGTACCAGGGGCAGATTGGGGTGACATTGCCGAGGACTTGAATTTGAGGGGGCTTGTATGCACCTCAGTGATAGTCACTCTCCCGCTGATGCCGTACCGCTGTGATGCTGATGGTTTCGTCGTCATCAATTTCAAATAAGGCGACAAAGCCCGACGCGCCGAAAGTAATGACGAGTTCCCGTATCAGCGCACCGTGTGCGCCGCCAGCGGCTTTGCGGCAGATAAAGGGAAATTGACGCAGCGTATCAAGGCTTGCGTGGATCGTCTCCATGGCACGTTCGGCCACTTCAACATCGTATTGCAATAAAAAATCGTAAAGGCGTTCGAGGTCTTCGTCCGCCTCAACGGTGAAGCGTAATTTGTAGCGCTTCATGCAACGCGGCGTTCGCTACTGTGCGGGCTAGCCAACGCTTTCTTTTTTGCTGCCAGCATTGAGTGGAGTTTCTCCATGACCGTTTCCTCAGACACATAAACGCCAGTTTCGCGCGCGCGCTGGCCCGATGCAATGCCTCGCGCATAAAACTCAGCGTCGTCTTTGCGCCACTGGGCTTTTTGCTTCAAGCTGTCTTCAATAAACATCGATAGCGTTTCGCCTTTACGCAAAACTGATTCAGCCAAAGCACGAACTTCTGGCGTAACGCGAACAGCGGGCAAAGTAGAGGTTTTCATGTTCAAAGCTCACGAGAGTTTTTTTGTAATTCAATTGTAATGCAAGAGTTTTTGGGGTCAGAGCCCAAATTCGCCGAGCCTTCGGCTCGCCCTCCGGGGGCGGTGCTTCGCACCGCAGCGAAATTGGTGTCTGACCCCAATAACTCAAAGCAGCGATAATGGAAGGCTAAATGACCTCATCCTTTTCCAATCTTTCGCTGGCAGAACCGCTGGCCCGCGCCGTAGCCGAAATGGGCTACGAAACCATGACACCCATCCAAGAGCAGGCCATACCGATCGTCCTGCAAGGCAGAGACGTGATGGGTGCGGCCCAGACCGGTACCGGCAAAACCGCTGCCTTCGCCTTGCCGCTGCTACAGCGCATGATGAAGCACGAAAACACTTCGACCTCGCCGGCACGCCATCCGGTGCGGGCGCTGGTGCTGCTGCCGACGCGCGAGCTGGCCATCCAGGTGGCCGAACAGGTCAAGCTCTACGCCAAGTACACCAACTTAAACTGCGCGGTAGTGTTTGGCGGCATGGACATGAAGCCGCAAACGCTAGAGCTCAAAAAAGGCGTTGAAGTACTGGTTGCCACGCCGGGGCGTTTGCTCGACCACATCGAAGCCAAAAACACCGTTCTCAACCAGGTTGAGTATGTGGTGCTCGACGAAGCTGATCGGATGCTCGACATCGGTTTTTTGCCAGACTTGCAGCGCATCCTGAGCTACCTGCCCAAGCAGCGCATCACGCTCTTGTTTTCGGCGACTTTTTCGCCTGAGATCAAGCGCCTGGCAGCCAGCTTCCTGCAAGACCCGGTGACGATTGAAGTCGTGGGTTCCAACGCCCCGGCCTCAATGGTTGAGCAACACTTCTACAGCGTGGGCGCCGACGATAAACGCCGCGCGCTGCACCAGATTTTAAAAACACGCGGCCTGAAGCAGGCTTTTGTGTTTGTCAACAGCAAGCTCGGCTGCGCACGGCTGGCCCGCTCGCTGGAGCGCGAAGGCCTTAAAACCACCGCACTGCACGGCGACAAAAGCCAGGATGAGCGACTCAAGGCGCTTGAGGCTTTCAAAAAAGGCGAGGTCGATTTACTGGTGTGTACCGACGTTGCGGCGCGCGGGCTGGATATCAAGGATGTACCGGCGGTCTTCAACTTTGATGTGCCTTTCAATGCTGAAGATTACATTCACCGCATTGGCCGCACCGGTCGCGCTGGAACCTCTGGCCTGGCGCTGAGCTTTGTCGCCAGCAGCGATCAGCGCCTGGTGGCTGACATCGAAAAACTCATCAAGACCAAGATCGAGCTGGAGCCGATGGAGTTTGACGAAGACCAGCCGCGCACCGCCGAGAAGTTTGGCGCGCAGGGCCGCATCAACGATGGCCGCCGCATGTACCGGGACAGTGGTGATGGCGAGGCTGAAAGCGGCAGCAGGCCGGAGCACAGGGCTGCACGCGAACCCCGTGAGCGCCGTGAGTACACGCCGCATCGCCAAAGCGCCGCGCCACGTGACCCATTTTTTGACCAGCCCTATGAGGCTGCTACCGCTCCAGACGCGCAAGCCGCCTGGGATGCTGCCGCCAAGGCAGCGCCTGTACGCCGTGGTGTGTCGGCCAACATCAAACCAAAGAAAAAAGTCGCTGCGCTGTTCAAAATCGCTGCCTGATTTATTCAATCGCTTGGCGCCTGTTCGCATTGCACCTGAATCAGCTCAAACCTGCCTGGCATTGGCCCGAGCCGGGCCGCACTCAGGCAGCCACCCCATGCGCAGCCGGTGTCTAGCGGCAAGGTGTTGGTCAGCAGACCGGCTCCGGCGGCCAGCGTATCCGCCCCCAGCGTTGACCAGTGGCCAAAGGCGACCGGCGTATCGGCGGTTTTCCGGCCGGGCACATCAAACCACGGCAAATAGCCGGGCGGTGCCGTCTGTGTGCCCCCCGTGCTGGAAAATTCCATCACGCCCCCGGCCGTGCAAAAACGCATGCGCGTCAGGGCATTGACAATCACGCGCAGGCGCTCAGCACCCGCCAGCGTGTCCTGCCACTGGCTGGGCGTGTTGCCATACATACCGCGCAAAAAACCGGCGAGGTCCGGGCCGCGCAGGGCCTGCTCTACTTCGCCGGCCAGCGCCAGGGTTTGGGCCACGGTCCATTGCGGCAGCACGCCGGCATGTACCATCAGCCAGCCGTGTTCATGCATCGCCATGCGGCGGTGCCGGAGCCAGTCGAGCAAGGCCTCGCAGTCGGGCGCGTCCAGCACCTGCTGCACTGTGTCGCCACGGTGCGGCTGGCGCAGGCCATGGCGAATGCCGAGCAAATTGAGGTCATGGTTGCCGAGCAGGCATTGGGCTGCGTCGCCCAGCGCCACCAGGCTGCGCAGCACGCCCAGCGAGTCAGGCCCGCGATTGACAAGGTCACCCAGCAGGTAGACGGTGTCACGGCTGGGTGAAAAGTCGATGGTTTGCAGAAGGCGTTGAAACGGCGCGTTGCAACCTTGCAGGTCGCCAATACAGTACAGTGACATATGTTTATTTTGCCTGCGGATTCATGGACTTCCTGCTGATTCTTTTTTTGACCTTGCTCAACGCTGTTTTCGCGATGTCGGAGATGGCCTTGGCATCCAGCCGCAAAGCGCGCCTGGTCGCCCTGTCAGAAGCGGGCGACAAAGGTGCCCAGGCGGCGCTGGGTCTGCTTGAAAACCCGACGCAGTTTTTGTCATCGGTTCAGGTGGGCATCACGTCCATCGGCATGCTTAACGGCATTATTGGCGAGGCGGCCTTTAGTGGTGATTTGTCGCTGTGGCTGGAAACCTTTGGTGTTTCGCCCAAGGTCTCCGACATTTCTGCCACTGCCCTGGTTGTGGCTGTCATTACCTACGTCACCATCGTGTTTGGTGAGCTGGTGCCTAAGCGCATAGGCCAGCTTTATCCTGAAACGGTTGCGCGGCTGGTATCAACCCCCATGATGTTGGTGGCCCGCATCGCCAAGCCGTTTGTCAAACTGCTGTCGCTCAGCACCCTGGCCACACTCAAGCTGCTGCGCATCGACAACAGTGCTGGCCGCGCCGTGACCGAAGAAGAAATTGCGGCCAGCCTTGAAGGTGGCGTTGATGCCGGGCTGATTGAAGAGCATGAACACCAGATGGTGCAAAACGTGTTTTTGCTCGACGACCGCCTGCTCACTTCATTGATGCTGCCGCGCTCCGATATAGAGTGGCTGGACGCATCTGACACCCTGGCCGAGGCCATCGACAAGGCTGGGCAAACCGGGCACTCGTGGTACCCGGTTTGCCGTGGCAGCCTGGACCATGTGGTGGGCGTGGTCAATGTGGCCAAGCTGCTAGCTATGCGTGGGCAAACTCAAGCTGATGCGCCTGCGGCTACTGACCGCATTGGCATGTATGCGGTGCCGGCAGTGTTTGTGCCGGAAACCCTTACCGGCATGGAACTGCTCGAGCAATTTCGGGCCAGGTCTACGCGCATCGTGTTTGTGGTCGATGAATACGGCGTGGTGCAGGGCTTGATGACGCCGATGGACATGCTGGAAGCCATCACCGGCGAGCTGCAGCCCGGCGCGCAGGTTGATGCGTGGGCCACCCGGCGCGATGATGGCAACTGGCTGATTGACGGTGTCATGCCGGTGGCAGAACTCAAGGCCCGGCTTGACATCAAAGAGCTTCCCGAAGAAAGCCGGGGCCGCTACAACACCGTGGCCGGCTTGCTGCAAAGCGTGTCAGGCCGCTTGCTACAAACGGGCGAGCGCGTGGAGTGCGCCGGCTGGGCTTTTGAAGTGGTTGACCTTGACGGTAAACGCATCGACAAAGTGCTGGCCAGCTTTATCGGCGAGCCAGAGGGTTCTGTCGCAATAGCGTACAAGGGCCGTTGAAAGGCGACGATGGGGCTTGGAGATCAGAAAGCCAGACTGTAGAACTGCTCAGCTGCGGACATGGCTTATTGCGACAGAACCCAACCAATCACCCCTCAAACAAACCCTCGCCCGTGCTGCGTGGCGTCACCCCCAGATGCCGGTAAGCGGCCAGCGTCGCCATGCGTCCGCGCGGCGTGCGCTGCAAAAACCCCTGCTGAATCAGATAGGGCTCGATCACGTCTTCAATCGTGCCGGGTTCTTCGCCTATGCTGGCGGCAATGTTGTCCAGCCCGACCGGGCCGCCGTCGAAACGGTGAATCACCGCCTCTAAAAACTTGCGGTCCATCAGATCAAAGCCTTGCGGGTCAACATCTAACATGGCGAGGGCTTGGTTGGCGATGTCCAGCGTGATGACACCCGTGCCCTTGACGTCGGCGTAATCGCGCACGCGGCGCAACAGGCGGTTGGCGATGCGCGGCGTACCGCGTGAACGGCGTGCAATTTCAAAGCCGCCTTCCACGTCGGTCTGCACCTTGAGCAAGCCCGCGCTGCGTTTGACGATGCGCGCCAATTCCTCGGGCGTGTAAAACTCCAGCCGGGCGACGATGCCGAAGCGGTCGCGCAGCGGGTTCGTCAACATGCCAGCGCGGGTGGTGGCGCCGATCAGCGTGAAAGGCTGCAGATCGAGCTTAATCGAGCGCGCAGACGGGCCTTCGCCGATCATGATGTCAATCTGGTAGTCCTCCAGCGCGGGGTACAAAATTTCTTCGACCACCGGGCTCAGGCGATGGATTTCGTCGATGAACAGGACATCGTTTTTCTCAAGATTGGTCAGCAGCGCCGCCAGGTCTTTCGGCTTTTCAAGCACCGGCCCCGAGGTCGATCGCAGGTTGACGCCCAGCTCGTGCGCAATGATGTGGCTCAACGTGGTCTTGCCCAGGCCGGGCGGGCCGAACAGCAGCACATGGTCGAGCGCCTCGCTGCGTTTTTTGGCCGCGCCGATGAAGATTTCAAGCTGCTCGCGCGCCTTGGTCTGGCCGACATAGTCGTCAAACAGCTTGGGGCGCAAGGCGCGCTCAATCGCCTCTTCACGCGGCGAGTCGGGTGCTGCTGACATGACGCGCTTGACAAGCGGTATGCCGGGGGCGAAGTCGTCGGTCTGGATGGTCATTTGGCCAATGCCTTCAGCGCCAATTTAATCCCCTCACTAACCCCAACATCTTTAGGCAAGGCCTTGAGCGCCAGCGCCGCATCACGGTCGCTATAGCCCAGCGCCACCAGCGCCTGCAAGATGTCTGTCTGCGCATCGTTGGCGACGCTGACCGTTATACCCATGTCTGCACCGAGCTTGCCTTTGAGTTCCAGCAGCAAACGCTCGGCGGTTTTTTTGCCGATGCCGGGCACCTTGATGATGCGGCCAGCCTCTTGCGCGGTCACGGCCTGTGCCAGCTCTTCGACGCTCATGCCACTGAGTACGCTGAGTGCCGTGCGTGGCCCGACACCTGATATCTTGATGAGCTGGCGGAAGGCGGCACGCTCGCTGGCGCTGCCAAAACCATAGAGGAGTTGCGCGTCTTCGCGCACCACGAAATGCGTGAGAAGGGAAACTTTTTCACCCAGACCAGGCAGGTTGTAAAACGTGCTCATGGGTACCAGCACTTCATAGCCGACACCGTTGCAGTCCACCAGAATTCCCGGCGGGTTCTTTTCAGCCAGCAGGCCGGACAATCTTCCAATCATGTTGATTCCATCATAGGCAAATCTTATCAGGGCACCTCTATAAATTCAGATTTTCAGGATAAAGTGCAAGGCGCGTGTCGCATCGCCCTTCCTTTGGGCTCATGCGAGGGTCGCGGAGCAACCGGAATGTACTTCAGGTACATGAGGATTGCGAGCACCGCGCAACGCAGCAATTTGCCTGAAAAATGAATTTATAGAGGTGCCCTTGATTCTTCGCCATACCTTCACGCCGCCCAACAACACCCGCATGGGCCATTTGTGTGGCCCGATGGACGCACACCTACGCACCATAGCAGCGGCCCTGAACGTCAAGATTGCGCACCGCTTCGAGCAGTTCAAGATTGACGGCACCAAGGTGCGCGCCAACGAGGCACTGGAGGTGTTGCAGGCGCTGTATGAAATGGCGCAGCGGCCTATCGCGGAAGAAATCGTGCAGCTCATGCTGGCCGGCGACACGGCACTCAGCAAAGCACCTGACGGCACTACAGCGCTGTCAACCCGGCGCGCCGACCTGCGTGCCCGCAGCGTCAACCAGGGCACCTACCTGGACAACATTGCCACGCATGACATCACCTTTGGCATTGGTCCTGCGGGTACGGGCAAAACCTACCTGGCCGTGGCCTGCGCGGTCGATGCGCTGGAGCGCAGCGCAGTGCAGCGCATTGTGCTGACGCGTCCGGCGGTTGAGGCAGGTGAGCGACTGGGCTTTTTGCCGGGTGATTTGAGCCAGAAGGTTGACCCGTATTTGCGCCCTTTGTACGACGCGCTGCATGAGCTGATGGGCTTTGAGCGCGTGCAGAAAGCGTTTGAGCGCCAGCAGATTGAAATTGCACCGCTGGCCTTCATGCGCGGCCGCACGCTGAACCATGCATTCATCATTCTGGATGAAGCGCAAAACACCACGCCCGAGCAAATGAAAATGTTTTTAACCCGCATCGGTTTTGGCAGCAAAGCGGTAGTGACAGGCGATGTGAGTCAGGTCGATTTGCCGCGCACGCAATTGAGCGGACTGGTCGATGCCGAGCGCGTGCTCAGGCGCGTCGCGGGCATCGCCATCACGCGGCTCACCAGTGCCGACGTGGTGCGCCATCCGCTGGTAGCGCGCATTGTGGATGCGTATGACAAAACACCGAGCTTGCGTGACGATGCCACTGAAGTTGAGGCTGACATAGCGTTGCCGCCCGCTCGCAAGACCAGCACCCGGAGCCGCAGCGTGAGTAAAAATGGCTCTTAAAAACCTTCAGCTCTCACTACAGTTTGGCGACCTGAAAGATGCCAAGCGGCATCGTGCCGCACTGCCGCGCCACAGTGTCGCGCGTTGGATTCGCCACGCACTTGAAAGCGATGCCGAGATCACGGTGCGCATTGTGGATGCTGAAGAAGGCCAGGCACTGAACCGCGACTATCGGAAAAAAGATTACGCCACCAACGTGCTGACTTTCGATTACACACAAGCGCCCAGCGTCACGGCTGACCTGGTGTTGTGCGCACCCGTCATTGCTAGGGAAGCGAAAGAAAACAAAAAAACACTGCAAGCGCATTACGCCCATTTGCTGGTGCATGGCACGCTGCACGCGCAGGGCTGGGACCACGAAACCAGCGCGGCGGATGCTAGCGCCATGGAGGCACGCGAAGTGGCGATATTGGCTGGCCTGGGGATTAAAAATCCGTATTTGTAGATTTTTTGACGTGGTTCAAAAAGTTGAACCACACCCCAAATCTAATTGGAGTCTGACCCTAATTCTTCGGTTTCACTGGCTCGGTGGTGATGTGATAGTCGTGCTCGCACCCAGCGCTTACGCATGGGCGACATGCTCCATGCGTTGCACGCCAAGCGTCTGCGCCCGCCCAATCATCTGCCACAGGTCGTGGGCGCTTTGGTGACCCAGCCAGCTCTCGGCGCTCTTGCCGAATGCCAGCTCCAGGCGCATCGCCATCTCGGGCGTGACGCTGCTGCGCCCGTTGACCAGCTCGGACACCGTTTTGCGCGACACTTTGAGCTGCGCCGCCGTGGCGGTAATGGTCAGGCCCAGCGGCTCAAGCCACAGATCGCGCAGAATCGCGCCGGGGTGAGGGGGGTTGTGCATACGCATGATGAGGCTCCTGGTTGTCAACACTCAAGCCATAGTACGCGCTTGGCAGCTTTGGTCGCATCTTCCGCCGCCTCGTACAGCCTTTGGTCGTTGGGTGACTGCTCGCGCTGATACCGCCGAGGAACCAAATATTTCTATTTAGCGTTGACAGACAACCCCCTGCTCGGCGGCTTTGCGGAACCACGCTGCGGCTTGCTGTTCGTCCTTGGGAACGCCTCGGCCGTTGTCATACATCAGGCCCAGGTTGTACTGCGCATCGGCATCCCCCTGCTCGGCGGCTTTCCTGTACCACGCCACCGCCTGCTGCGCGTCCTTGGGCACGCCTTCGCCGTAGGCATACATCACGCCCAGTCTGCTCTGCGCAAGGGTATGCCCCTGCTCGGCCAGCTTTTGAAACCCTTCAAAAGCCGTGCGGAAATCCTTGCGCTCATAGGCCGCATCCGACTGCTCAAACGTTTGCGCCTGCACCCACGCGCCCGTGGTGAGTACCAGCGCCAGCAACAAAGAGCGGGTCAAACTTTTCATGGATGAATCTCCCTGTGGTTCTTGTGAATCAGGCCACCACCGGCGCAGGCTGAACGTGCATCGGTGCGGCTTTGAACTTCTGCTCTGTCTGCCACACGTCATAGGCGCTCTGTTCTGCCAGCCATAGGCGGGCCTCACCTCCACGCTCCACGCCTAGCCAGGCCTCAAGGCGCAGGGCCATTTCAGGCGAGATAGCAGCCCGGCCATTCAGCACACGGGAAAGCGCCACGCGGGAAACGTCGAGTTGTTGCGCAGCCTGGGTCACTGATAGCCCCAGCGCGGGCAATACGTCATCCTTGAGCGTCAAGCCCGGATGCGGGGGGTTAAACATGCGTGCCATAGTCGTTCTCCAGTTGCTCAGTGGTAATCCTGATAGTCCACCAGCACAGCATCTGTGCCGTCAAAGGTGAATGTTAGTTCAGCGTTACCCGCACGAACTTGCGCTTGCCGACCTGCACCACATAAATCCCGGCGTCCAGTTTGAGGGCCTTGTCGCTGACCACGTTTGAGTCAACCCTTACACCGCCGCCTTCAATCAAACGGCTGGCATCGCCGCCCGAGCTGGCAAGGCCAGTCGCCTTCAACACCGCAGCTATTCCCATGGGCGCACCGGATAAAGCGATCTCGTCAATCTCATCCGGCACGCCGCCCTGGCTGCGGTTGATGAAGTCCTGCTCCGCCGCATCTGCGGCAAGCGCTGAGTGAAAGCGGGTGGTGATTTCTTTTGCCAGTCCGACCTTGGCATCTTTCGGGTTGCGCCCCGCCGCTACTTCAGCTTTGAGGGCTGCAATATCCGCTTCGCTTTTAAATGACAGCAAGGTGTACCACTGCCACATCAGCACATCGGAAATGCTCAGTACCTTGGCATACATGCTGTTGGGCTCTTCTGAAATGCCGATGTAGTTGTTTTTGCTTTTTGACATTTTCTCAATGCCGTCCAGCCCTTCGAGCAGCGGCATGGTCAAAATGCACTGCGGCTCTTGCCCGTATTCGACCTGCAGGTGACGCCCCATCAGCAGGTTGAACTTCTGGTCGGTGCCGCCGAGTTCCAGATCGCTTTTGAGCGCCACCGAGTCATAGCCCTGCAACAGCGGGTACAAAAACTCATGCACGCTGATCGGCGTGCCGGCCTTGAAGCGGTCGTTGAAGTCATTGCGCTCCATCATGCGGGCGACGTTGTATTTGGCCGCAAGCTGGATCAGGCCGCGCGCGCCCAGCGGGTCGCTCCACTCGCTGTTGTAGCGGATCTCGGTTTTGGCCGGGTCCAGCACCAATCTGGCCTGCCGGTAATAGGTTTCTGCGTTGATTTTGATCTGCTCTGGCGTGAGCGGCGGACGGGTGGTGTTGCGCCCGGAAGGATCGCCAATCAGGCATGTGAAGTCGCCAATCAGGAAAATGACGCTATGCCCCAGATCCTGTAGCTGCCGCATTTTGTTCAGCACCACGGTGTGGCCGATATGGATGTCGGGCGCGGTGGGATCAAGCCCCAGTTTGATGCGCAGCGGCACGCCTGTGGCCTCGGCTCTGGCGAGCTTTTTGACCCACTCGTCCTGGGGGATTAACTCCTCGCAGCCGCGCAGTGACACGGCCAAAGCCATATTTACACGGTCAGTCACGGGGTAATTTGTAACAATCGCTTGATTCATAAGGGTTTTCCACATGTCGGGCTGGAGTGCCGGAGTGTCGGGCTGGTGTCCGACAGATATACTAGCCCCTCTCCTGCATTTTAGAGTTATTGGGGTCAGACACCAATTTCGCTGCGGTGCATCGCACCGCGCCCTCCTGGCGAGCCGTAGGCTCGGCGAATTTGGGCTCTGACCCCAAAAACTCTTTTGCTGAAAGTCTGTTTTGAGCCTGATAACTGTTTTTCAAGTTCTTTCCCGCTGGCCTTCATCCGTTTCTCAAAGCCTGAGCCGCCATCCGAAACGAGTCGCCACCAGCCTGGCAGTATTGTTGCTAGGAACAGGCGTGACGACGTTCGGTGTTGTGCCCCTGGCACCCGATGCATCCAATCTGCCAGTCCGCGAGGTACTGCAAATCGTGCAGGCCTTGCCAATGCAGGCGCAAACCGAGGCACTTGCAGACTTTCGCTTCACGCTTTTCCGCAGCGAAAGCACTCGCAGCAGCGACACCTTCGATGCGCTACTCAAACGCCTGAACATCAACGATGCAGATGCTGCCGCCTTTTTGCGCAGCGATGCCCATGCGCGCGTGGTCCTGGCTGGCCGCCCTGGCAAAAACGTCACGGCTGAAGCCAGCGACAACCAGCAGTTACTCAAACTCAGTATGCGCTGGCCTACTGATGACGATGCACTGTTCAAGCGGCTGGTGGTAGAGCGCACTCAGGCCGGCTGGACTTCCCGCGTGGAGACCGCGTCTTACGTTGCCACAACCCGCCTGGCCAGCGGAAACATCCAGACATCACTGTTTGCCGCAACCGATGAAGCGCGCATTCCGGACGGCGTGGCCGTGCAGATGGCAGAAATTTTCTCAAGCGACATTGATTTCCGGCGTGCCCTGCGCAAGGGTGACCGCTTTAACATGGTCTATGAAACACTGGAAGCCGATGGCGAGGCACTGCGTACCGGCCGTGTGCTGTCGGCAGAATTCGTCAACGCAGGCAAGACTTTTCAAGCCATGTGGTTCCAGCCTCTGGGTAAGGACGCAAGCGGTGCTGCCAACAAGGGCGGTTACTACACACTGGACGGCCAGAGCCTGCGCCGTGCCTACCTCAGCTCGCCAGTCGAGTTCTCGCGCATCAGCAGCGGTTTTTCAATGCGCTTTCACCCGATTCTGCAAAAATGGCGCACGCATCTGGGCACCGACTTTGCAGCGGCTACCGGAACGCCGGCTCGTAGCGTCGGCGATGGCGTGGTTGAATTTGCAGGTAGCCAAAACGGTTATGGCAACGTCGTGTTTGTCAGGCATCGCAACGGCCACGAAACGGTGTATGCGCACCTGAGCAAAATCTCGGTGCGGCGCGGCCAAAGTGTCAGCCAGGGCCAGACGGTGGGTCTGGTTGGCTCTACCGGCTGGGCGACCGGCCCGCATCTGCATTTTGAGTTTCGCGTCAATGGCAGACATCAAGACCCGATGACCATTGCCAAGAAAAGCGAGACAATTCCGGTTTCGACAGCCGCATTGCCATTGTTCAGGCAACTGGCTACAACTGTGAAAACCGAGTTGCAAGCGGCGACGACGATTGGTCAGACGCGGGTAGAGTAGCCTCGCACTGTCAGAATGAGCGAGTACTACATCGGCCTGATGTCAGGCACTTCGCTTGATGGTGCCGACGGTGTGCTGGTTGATTTTTCGGGAAAGAAGCTTCAGGTTGTAGCCTTTGCAAGTCAGCCTTTTAGCCACGACTTTCGAGCCGAGCTACTGGCTCTTAATTCCCCGACAGGCAACGAACTGCATCGCGCTGCAGTCGCAGGCAATCAGATTGCAGCGGTTTACGCCAAGGTCGTCAGTGAGCTGTTACTGGCCACGAAAGACCGCAAAATTTCTGCCTCACAAATTGCAGCCATTGGTGCGCACGGCCAAACAGTTCGCCACCAGCCAACTTCGAGCGATGCACAGGGTGCAGGCTACACACTGCAGCTCAACAACCCCGCTTTGCTGGCCGAGTTGACCAGCATTGATGTAGTGGCAGATTTTCGCAGCCGCGACATCGCAGCAGGCGGTCAAGGCGCACCGCTAGTACCGGCATTCCATCAAAGCGTATTTGGCGGATCAGACCACGCTGTGGTCGTACTCAACATAGGCGGTATTTCCAACCTGAGCGTGCTGCCACCCAAGGATGCCGCTGCCACTACTGCCGTATTGGGCTTTGACTGCGGCCCCGGCAACGCGCTGATGGATGCCTGGTGCCAGCAACACACTGGCCAGCCCTTTGATGCAGGCGGTGCCTGGGCTGCCAGCGGCAAGCTGCTGCCCACGCTGTTGGCCCGCTTGCTGGATGAGCCCTACTTTTCCAGGCCACCACCCAAGAGCACTGGCCGGGACTTGTTCAGCCTGCAATGGCTGGCCACAAAACTGGCCGCATTCTCTAATGAAGCCAGTGAAGCCAGCGAACGCCCTGAAGATATTCAGAATACATTAACCGAATTCACTGCCAGCGCTTGTATTGCGGGCGTAACCCGCTATGCAAAAGATAGCAAGCAACTGATCGTCTGTGGTGGTGGTGCGTTTAACCGCTATTTGCTGGAGCGACTGCAGGCTGGTCTTGCCGATGTTCGCGTCAGCACGTCGGATGCGCATGGCTTAGGCGCCATGCAGGTTGAAGCGGCTGCATTTGCATGGCTTGCGCGCCGGACTGTGCGGCGCGAGGCTGGCAACTTGCCCGGCGTTACCGGGGCCAGAGGGCTGCGGGTACTAGGGGCGATTTATCCCGCCTAGTCTTTGACAAAAATCAGGCCGAGAAACTGGAGCCGCAGCCACAAGTAGAAGTAGCACCAGGATTGTTCTTGATGACGAACTGCGCACCTTCCAGATCGTCTTTGTAATCAATCTCTGCCCCCACCAGGTACTGGTAGCTCATCGCGTCAATCAACAGCGACACGCCGTTTTTGGTCATGGTTGTGTCGTCTTCGTTGGCGACTTCGTCAAACGTGAATCCGTAGGAGAAGCCGGAGCAGCCGCCGCCCTGAACAAACACGCGCAGCTTCAGATCCGGGTTGCCTTCTTCGGCAATCAATTCAGCGACTTTGGCCGCTGCACTGTCGGTAAAGACAAACGGGGCGGGCATTTCGGTCTGGATATTTTCAGCAACAGCACTCATGGTGGACTCCAATAAACTTAAAGCGATTCAGCGAGCGTTTAAAGCTCGTCTACACATCCTACAGCAAGTCGATCAACCACAACTGCTGTGGGTCTTCAAAAACCCACTATCGTGATGATTCAGGGTAGTTATCCGATGTTATTTGCAGCCAGCTTCAAAATAGGCTTTTCTTCTGCATCCTGACTGATCGGCCTTAACTTTCCAAAGATGATGGCACCCTGGTGCATTTCAAGGGCCTTGTAAGACACGTCACCCTCAATCTTGGCTTTTGGCTGCAATTCCAGCAATTCCGAGGCATGAACAGGCCCCATCACACGGCCATTGATGATGACGTGGTCGGCAAAAATACGCCCGGTCACGCTGGCGGATTCGCTGATCACCAGGATGCTGGAGCTACCCTCGTTGGCAGAAATATCACCAATGACTTCGCCGTCAATGCGCAGGCCGTCCGTGAACTTGAGATTGCCCTCAATGCAGGAGCCTTGGGCGATCAGACTTTTGATGATAGGCTGCTTTTTTTTGCCGAACATGAGTTAATCCTGTATAGGTATGGGCCTTGAGCAACTACTTGAGCTTGAAGGTCTGGACCGAGCGGGTAACCGTTCCCTCCAGAACTTTGGCGGTTATGGTTTGTACCACGGCTTGAGGCGGCAAATCGAGCACCCCTTCAATCCGTCGGTATTGCTTAAATTGCAGGGCTTGTGCCCCGCCCGGCAAATTGACCATCCACGGCTTGCCGGCAAGGGTGCCGTTAATGGTCATGTCCAGCTTGCCATTGAAATCAGGTGCGCCCTTGACCGGCTGGATCACCAGCACCTGCCATTTGAGCTGGGTTGCCGACAGTTTTTCGGCCTGCAGACTACGAATAGACACACCATCTGCACCCGCTGTAGGCAGCAGTTTTTTAAAAAAACCAAGATCATCGCGCAGCGACAGGTTGTCAGCCTCCAACTGGCGTATTTGCCCCGCCATCTTCTCCTGCGCGGCCTTTTCAGCCGTTAGCAGACTGCCGGAAGTGTTGGCAATGGACTGTGTCTTCTCGCGGTCAGCGCGCAGTTGAACGACTTCCGCCCGCAATGATTGAAGCTCTTTCTTCGAATGGATATCAAGGCCGGCAATACCTTTACCAAACTCAAAAGCCCACAAGGTAATGGCGGCTGAAAACCCGAGCATGACAGCGCCCAGCATCCAGCGCACAGGCCAAGGCAGACCGCTACGCACGGACATGCGGGGCGAACTGATGGTTAGGCGACGGTGAAACAGGCGGAACTTCAAAAGCTTGTGTCCGGGTTTTTACTCGGGATAGGCATTGTGCACCCATACAGGGCACCCATGAAAAAAGCCGCCAGGCGCAAACCGGACGGCTTTTCTATCCGGCAAAAACCGGAACACACGAATTAACGCTTGCTGAACTGCTTGCGACGGCGGGCTTTGCGGAAGCCGACCTTTTTACGTTCGACTTCACGCGCATCGCGGGTCACAAAACCGGCCTGGCTCAAGGCTGGCTTGAGCGTTGCGTCATAGTCGATCAGGGCGCGGGTAATGCCGTGGCGCACTGCACCAGCCTGGCCGGACTCACCGCCGCCGTGGACGTTGACCATGATGTCAAACGTCTCGACGTGGTTGGTCAGAAACAGGGGCTGGCGGCAGATCATGATCGAGGTCTCGCGACCGAAGAACACCCGGATGTCACGGTCATTGATCGTAATTTTGCCAGTGCCTTTTTTAATGAACACGCGGGCGACGCTTGATTTGCGACGGCCGGTGCCGTTGTTCCAATCACCGATCATTTGGCTGACTCCCGTTGTGCGTTGGCGGATATGCCTGCAATTTCAAGCACCTTGGGCTGTTGGGCCGTATGCGGATGCTCTGCACCACCATAGACCTTGAGCTTTTTGATCATGGCGTAGCCAAGGGGGCCTTTTGGCAGCATGCCCTTGACGGCTTTTTCCAAGGCACGGCCCGGGAATTTGGTCTGCATGTCACGAAAATTGGTGGCACTGATGCCGCCTGGATAACCGGAGTGACGGTAGTAAATCTTGTCGGTCGATTTGGCACCGGTCACACGCAGCTGGGATGCGTTGATGATGACGATGAAGTCACCGGTATCGACGTGAGGCGTATAAATGGCCTTGTGTTTGCCGCGCAAACGGAGAGCAACTTCGCTGGCTACTCGTCCGAGGACCTTGTCGGTCGCGTCAATCACAAACCACTCGTGCGTCACGTCAGCGGGTTTGGCGCTGAAGGTTTTCATGAGTTTTCTCTTTAAAGGGAAGGGTTTGTCGGGTTCTTTTCCACGGTCGGCGTTCTTCTAGTGAGAACCTCTTAGGTGGGGGTCCGCGCACCAGACAAGCTGGTTTGCTGCTCCGCCGCGGAACCACTGGTGCGCTGCAGAGCCTTGGATTATATGAATAATCAGTGGCTTGCGTCAATATTAGGGGGTTTAAACGCCCAGGTTGGTACGATAGCTCCATGTTTTCTTATCGCCACGCCTTCCACGCCGGCAATCATGCTGATGTCCTGAAACACACCACCCTGATCGCACTTTTAAAGTATTTGTGCGGCAAAGACACTGCCTTGAGCGTCATTGACACCCATGCAGGTGCCGGACTGTACCGGCTCGATGGCGACTATACAGAGACCAGCGGCGAGGCAAAAGAGGGTGTTTTCAAGCTATTTTCACCTCTAAAAGTGGCTGAAACCCAATCAATACGGGCGCGACCAGCCACCAAAACAATAGCAGCTCGCACCCAACTTGCACCCGCTCTGGAGGCCTACGCCAACGTATTGCGCGGCCTGAACCCACAGTTTGCCGAGACCGGCGATGCGCATCACCTGAAAATCTACCCCGGCTCACCCTTCATAGCCCAACAATTTTTGAGTGGCCGCGACAAGCTCAAGCTGTTTGAACTGCACCCCACTGACTTCAAATCACTGACTGGCAACATCGAGCAGCTCGGCGTGGGCCGCCAGGTGTCGGTTTCGCGTGAAGACGGTTTTGAGGTGCTGAAAACCTTTTTGCCGCCACCCTCCCGCCGCGCGTTGGTGCTATGTGACCCGAGCTACGAAATCAAGTCCGATTACCCGCGCGTTGTGGCCTGCATGCTTGACGCCGTCAAACGTTTTGCCACCGGCACCTATGTGGTCTGGTACCCGGTTATTCCAAGGCCGGAGGCGCATGACCTGCCGCGCAAGCTCAAAACGCTTGCCGTGAAAAGTTCCCGGAGCTGGCTGAATGCGGTTTTGACCGTTAAATCAAGCAAGCTGACGAGCGATGCCGATGGCCAGGTCATTCGCCCCGGCTTGCCCGCCAGTGGCATGTTCATCATCAACCCGCCGCACACCCTGAAGGCGGAGCTGCAAGCCGCATTACCGCAGATGGTTGCCCTGCTGGGGCAAGACCGCAACGCCAGCTTCACGCTGGAAAATGGCGGCTGAAGGGCCTGATGCTCCCCACTTGCCCTTCAATCAAACAGTCCATAACAGCAATAACCATGACCAGACAATACATCAGCTCAGGCTCAACATTTGAAACGCAAATGGCTTATTCACGCGCTGTCGTTGCGGGTGACTGGGTATTTGTGTCGGGTACAACCGGGTTTGACTACCCGGCCATGACGATATCAAGCGACATTGCAGAGCAAGCCGAGCAATGCTTTAAAAATATTGAGGCAGCGTTAAGCCAAGCCGGCTCAAGCCTGAAAGACGTGGTTCGCGTGACTTATGTATTGTCCGATGCAGCCAGCTTTGAGCAGTGCTGGCCAGTGATGCAAAAATATTTTGGTGATGTGCGCCCGGCAGCCATGATGATCTCAGCCAACTTGGTGGATGCGCGCATGAAAATTGAGATTGAAGTGACTGCGATCAAGCAGCGTTGAACAAGCGTTTGCACAGCTCCAGCGTCGCAGCACTCTGGTTCAAGGTGTAGAAATGAATGCCGGGCGCGCCGCCATTTTTGAGTTGCTCACACAGGTCTGCAACCACGTCTAGCCCAAAGCTTTTGATCGACTCGACATCATCGCCAAAGCCTTGTAAGCGCAGGCGAATCCAGCGCGGGATCTCGGCACCGCAGGCATCTGAAAAGCGCATCAGCTGGGCGGAGTTGGTGATGGGCATGATGCCGGGTACCACGGGCACGTCTGCGCCCAGCTTTGCCGCGTCGTCGACAAAGCGGAAGTAAGCGTCGCGGTTGAAAAAATATTGCGTGATGGTGGAGTTGGCACCCGCCTTGACCTTGCGCACATAGGCTTGCAGGTCTGCGTCCGCCGACTTGGCCTGTGGATGGATATCAGGATAGGCTGCGACTTCAATGTGAAAGGCATCACCAGTCTCGGCTCGGATGAATTCAACCAGATCGCTGGCGTACTGAAACTCGCCGCCCAAGCCGTAGCCGCTGGGCAAATCACCACGCAAAGCCACCAAGCGCTTAACGCCCATCAGTTGCAGCGTGGCGAGTTGCTGGCGCACGATGGCCTTGGTTGCGCCTACGCATGATAAATGGTTTGCAGCATCAACACCTTCGGCCAGAATTTCGCTCACTGCCGCAAAGGTACCTGCTTGCGTCGAGCCACCCGCGCCAAAAGTGACCGAGCAGAACTCGGGTTTGAACGCATACAACTGCTGACGAACGGCGCGCAGTTTGACTACACCTTCGGGTGTTTTGGCGGGGAAAAATTCGAAGCTGATGGGCAATTGATTCGTGTTCATTCAGCAGCATCCTCATCAATAGTCTCTTTACTTTTTTTGGACTTGGCGCGCGCCGGGCCGTGCTGGCCGGCATGGGCTTCTTCTGAGTCTTCATGCGCCGCATGCCGCGCGCGTTGCTCGCTGCGTGGTGTACGCTTGGGCAGATTGCGTGCTGGGGCGGCCACCAGCGGCTGGTCTTCGCCTTCTACGTTGTGGCCTTTTTGCGCATGAATAAAAAACTCGCGGCTACCGTCACCGCCTGCAATGGGTGAGTCCATCCAGCCCAGCACTTTAAGGCCAAGCCCCGCGCAGGTGTCACGCAAGCGCTTTTCAACAAACTCAAACAATGCGGGCTCACGCACAATGCCGCCCTTACCGATTTGACCGGGCTGCAATTCAAACTGCGGCTTGACCAGCATCAGCAAATGGCCGTCGGCCTTCAGCAGGCGCGCAACAGCTGGCAGCACCAGCGTTAAAGAGATGAAAGACAAATCGCCGGTTAAAAAATCAAACAGCGGGTTGAAGTCATCATCAAGCTGCACGGCACGCGCGTAGTGCTCGGCCAGATCATCAGCCGTGAGTGAGCGCGCATTCACGCCTTCAATGCAGACCACACGCGCATCACCGCGCATGGTCGCGTGCAACTGACCGTGACCCACGTCAACGCCCACCACCTTGGCCGCGCCGTGCTGCAACAGGCAATCGGTAAAGCCGCCGGTGGACTGGCCGATATCGAGGCAGCGCAGGCCGTTGATGTTCACGCCGGAGAGCTTCAAAGCACCTTCAAGCTTCAGCCCGCCGCGCGAAATGTATTTGGCCTCGGTGTTGTCCAGCACCTGCAGCTCGGCTGCGTCAGGCACCTCGTCACCGTTTTTGGCAACGCGCTTCCACGCGGGCGCCACATCGCCCTCTACCAGCACGCGCCATTGCACGCCCGAAGCAATCAGGCGCTGGGCCTGGGATCGGGTGGTGGTAAAGCCGTGTTCGACAAGAAAGAGGTCAGCGCGCATGTGTTTTATCTCCGCCTGCAGGCGGCCTCAAGGGCGTAGCGAGCACGCTAGTCACCACTAAAAAATCAATAACGGTAGCTATTGGCCTTGTAAGGGCCGGCTTTGGACACGCCAATATACGCGGCCTGCTCATCACTCAGTTCGGTCAGCATCGCGCCGACTTTCTTCAGGTGCAAGCGCGCGACTTTTTCGTCCAAGTGTTTTGGCAGCACATACACCTTACCGACTTCATATTCAGCCTGCTTGGTGAAGAGTTCGATCTGTGCAATCGTCTGATTGGCAAAGCTCGACGACATTACAAAGCTCGGGTGGCCGGTGCCGCAACCGAGGTTCACCAGACGGCCCTTGGCCAGCAAAATGATGCGCTTGCCGTCCGGGAAGATCACATGATCAACTTGCGGCTTGATTTCTTCCCAAGTGCATTTTTCCAGCGAAGCAACATCGATTTCGTTGTCGAAATGGCCGATATTGCAGACGATGGCCTGGTCTTTCATGGCCGCCATGTGCGCGTAGGTGATAACGTTTTTGTTGCCGGTGGCAGAGACGAAAATATCGCACTTATCAGCAGCGTATTCCATGGTCACAACTTTGTAGCCTTCCATCGCGGCTTGCAGGGCGTTGATGGGGTCGATCTCGGTTACCCAGACTTGTGCGCTCAGTGCGCGCAGCGCTTGTGCCGAGCCCTTGCCGACATCGCCGTAGCCAGCCACCACAGCCACCTTGCCAGCAATCATCACGTCGGTGGCGCGTTTGATCGCGTCAACCAGTGACTCGCGGCAGCCGTAGAGGTTGTCGAACTTGCTCTTGGTCACTGAATCGTTCACGTTGATGGCGCGCATGGCCAACGTGCCCTTGGCCGACATTTCATTCAAACGCAGCACGCCAGTGGTGGTTTCTTCGGTCACGCCGATGATGCATTGAAGGCGGCGGCTGTACCAGGTCGGGTCAATCGCCAGCTTGGCCTTGATGGCGTTGAAGAGGCAGATTTCTTCTTCGCTGCCGGGCTTGGAGATCAGGCTGGCATCTTTTTCAGCCTTGCTGCCCAGGTGCAGCAGCAGCGTTGCGTCGCCGCCGTCGTCCAAAATCATGTTCGGGCCTTCTTCGGGCGTGCCTTTGGCGCCGCTGAACTCAAAAATGCGGTGGGTGTAGTCCCAGTAATCGGCCAGCGTTTCGCCCTTGATGGCGAACACCGGCGTGCCGGCTGCAACAATCGCCGCGGCGGCGTGGTCCTGCGTCGAGAAGATGTTGCACGATGCCCAACGCACGTCAGCGCCAAGTGCTTGCAGCGTCTCAATCAGCACGCCGGTCTGGATCGTCATGTGCAGCGAGCCGGTGATGCGCGCGCCTTTGAGCGGCTGGGCTTTCGCGAATTCCTGGCGAATGGCCATCAGGCCGGGCATTTCGGTCTGGGCGATGTTGAGCTCTTTGCGGCCCCAGGCGGCAAGCGACAGGTCGGCAATCACGTAGTCAGCAGCGGCTGGCACGGTTTTAAGGGCGGCGTTCATACGGTTCTCCAGAAGAATAAAACATCAATTCGACAAAATAGCCACGGGCAAAGTTTGTTGAGTAAGTGAGTATTTTTTGACTTCACTCACCCGGCATCAAAGCATTGCGGGTGAGCGTGGTTGCGAATGTTAGTCCTGAGCCTGGACCACATGCCGTGGGTTGCAACGCTCCTCAGGAAGCCGCCATTGTACAGACATGCGACACTTTCGTCATGAAAACCCTGACAAACTGGCCCACAAAAGACCGGCAACACATCAAAGGCGTTTTCACCGACATTGACGACACCCTCACCACTATTGGCAGCATCACGCCCGATGCACTGGCCGCCTTGCACGACTTGAAAGCTGCGGGGTTCGAGGTCATCGCCATCACTGGCCGCCCGGCTGGCTGGAGCGAGCCTTTTGCCAGAGATTGGCCGGTTGATGCCATCGTGGCTGAAAATGGCTCCGTTCTACTCAGTTTTAACCCTAAAAAAGTCCTACAAGCCAATAAAAACGGGCGTGACAAGCTATCAAAAAGATATCAACAGAGCGATGCCAAACGTACCGCCAACTACGCCAGGATGCAGCACATCGCCGCCAGGGTACTGCGCGAAGTGCCGTCTACCCTGCTGGCGCAAGACAGCGCCGGGCGCGAGACTGACATGGCGATTGACCACAGCGAGTTCACACATCTGGCACCCGAACACATTGCAGCGGTGCTGCGCATCATGCAAGGCGAAGGCATGAATGCGACCGTCAGTTCCATCCACATCAACGGCTGGTTTGGCGACCACAACAAGCTCGAAGGCGCGCGCTGGATAGTGCGTGAACTGCTGCAGCGCGACCTCGACGCGGAAATGGACTGCTGGGTTTACATCGGCGACTCGACCAACGACCAAATGATGTTCGAGGCCTTCCCGCACTCGGTCGGCGTGGCCAACATCCGCCGCTTCGAAGCGCAGCTGAGCCACCAGCCGCGCTACATCACCGAGGGCGAGCGCGGCGCGGGTTTTGCCGAGGTGGCGGCGGCGCTGCTGGACGCGCGAAAAGGCTGACGGAACCCATAATCCATCAAAACTGTTTGACGCTGAAACTCGCCATGGGGAAGACATGGCCGCCTACAGTGCCCAGCTAGCAGCCTGTCGGGCTTTGGGCATCGATAGCGAAAAAGAGCCCCAGCGAGGACAGTTTTTGCCAGATTTGCAGGCCCATAGCCCGGCTATGGGACAAAAAGCCGGTGAAAAATGGACCGCTGCGGCGCTTTTGCAGCCGATACTCCCAAAGTCCGACAGGCTCCTAGTCCGCCTGCTTGCGCAAAAACGCCGGTATCTCGAAATCGTCCATCCCCCCCGAAGCCAGCGCATCCACCTTAGCCACCGCCTGCGTGCGGTTGGTGCGCCAGACACTGGGGACCGCCATGTTGCCGTAGTCGGGCTGGGCCGTGCCCATGCTGCTGCCACCCGGATGGGTGCCGCTGACCGTTGCCCCGCCGCCAACGGCCATACTCAGCACCTGCAGCGGCGGCGCCTGGCGGCTCAGGCCGGTGGCCACCACCGTGACGCGGATGTCGTCGCCCAGATCGTCGTCATAGGCCGTGCCATAGATCACATGCGCATCGGGCGAGGCGTAGGCGCGGATGGTGTTCATCGCGAGCTTGGACTCGTTGAGCTTGAGCGAACCCTTGGCCGCGCTGATCAGCACCAGCACGCCCTTGGCGCCCGACAGGTCGATGCCCTCGAGCAGCGGACAGGCGACGGCCTGCTCGGCCGCAATGCGCGCACGGTCGGGTCCGCTGGCGCGGGCCGTGCCCATCATGGCCTTGCCGGGTTCACCCATCACGGTGCGCACGTCTTCGAAGTCGACGTTCGCATGGCCGGGCACGTTGATGATCTCAGCAATGCCGCCGACCGCGTTTTTCAGCACGTCGTTGGCATGGGCAAAGGCTTCGTCCTGCGTGATGTCGTCGCCTCCTTTAATTGAACGCAGCACTTCCTCGGCTATCCCGCGCACCTCAACGGCTACGCCCAATAAGGCCTCCGGTTCACCCCGCGCAGCGCGAAGCGCCAAGGCGAAAGGCTGTAGGAAGTCTGCAAAGCGGCTGCGCTCAATCAACTCGACGAGTGCTGAGGATATGCCAATGGCATGGCACTCAAAACATTGCTCTTTCAGTTCTTGGAATGCAGTGCCGCTGCCTTTACTGGCACGCTCTGCCAACGCGTCAAGTGCCTGCATCGCCAAGTCACTATTGCCAAGCCAGCAATGTGCTTGCAAGAGCGAATTGCTATCGTCATCCTTTGCCAGCTTTATTGATTGTCTGAATAGCTGGCTGGCTTCATCGTTACGCGTAAGCCTCGCTAGAAGTCGCGCTAAGTTGGCCACGAGGAACGGACTCAGTTCGTCAAGCTCAATTGCGGTACGGTAGGCCGCTTCAGCTTCCTCGTAGCGTTTTATCCTGTCATGGAGAAGATTTCCGAGGCTGGCCCACGACCATGCCGATTTCGGATCGAGTTCGATGGCTTTGCGGCAGGCAGCTTCGGCCTCGTCGTTGCGGTTGGTCTGG
>JBCKNF010000003.1:0-118065 GCA_038902815.1 Polaromonas sp.
GTCACCGTCACCGTAGTCGATCCGCCCGTGCTGTCGCGTACCACAACGTTTGCATTGCCCGCAGCAATACCAGTTATTGTCAGCGTCGTGCACGCAAGGGTTACCGTTGCCACGCTGGTGTTGCTGCTGGCAGCCGTGAATGCGCCAGTGCCGTCACCGACCGCATATGCCGGTGCAGCACCGACTGCCAACGTGATGCTCGCTGGTGCCGTGGTAAACAGGGCTCTCCCCGACGGAGTCCAAGGACCGCACTCACTACCGCCGCCGCAAGCCGCCAAGACCATAGCTAGAACAACAACCAATAGATATTTCAAAAAATTCATATGAATCTTTTCACGCTTGCAGAGAACAAATCCCAACTCCAATTACCGCACCGCCGAACGGTCCGGAATCATCGTCGGCGTGATGAACACCAGCATTTCCTGCTTTCTCGAAGAGCGTGTGCGGCTCTTGAAGAGGTTACCCAGATAGGGTATGTCACCCAACACCGGCACCTTGGTCTCATTCTCGGACTCGTCGAGTGTAAAGATACCGCCGATCACGACCGTGCCACCGTTTTCAACCATCACCTGGGTCTTGATGTGTTTGGTATCAATGGCAATGCCGGCAGCGGTGGTTTCACCTCGGCTGTCCTTGTTCACGTCCAGGTCAAGAATGATGTTGCCCTCTGGCGTGATTTGCGGCGTGACCTCAAGTTTGAGATTGGCCTTGCGAAAAGCCAGCGATGTGGCGCCGCTGGAGGTAGCCGTCTGGTACGGAAACTCGGTTCCCTGCTCGATCAAGGCCTTGCTCCGGTCGGCCGTGACGATGCGCGGACTGGACACGATCTTGCCCTTGCCGTCGGCCTCAAGTGCCGACAGTTCGAGATTCAGAAAGCGGTTGGCCGACGCATTGAAAATGGAAATGGCAAACGACGCAGCGGCGTTGGCGATGCCCAAGCCCGAAGCTGGCAGATTCACAAAATTGCCGGAAGTATCCATGGTGCCGCCGGCACCCGTGGTGGCCACGGCATTGCCGTAATTAGTGCCGAATGCAACGCGGTTGTTGCCACTGAGCTGGTAGCCGCCATCTCCTCCGCGCTGAGCCCGCAGGTCCACACCACCCAATTTCACGCCAAGGGATTTGCCAAAGGTGTCTGTTGCTTCCACGATGCGGGCTTCAATCAGCACCTGGCGCACGGGGATGTCTATCTTTGCAATAAAGCTCTGCACCTGCTCCAGCTTCGACGGAATGTCAGTGACAAACAATTGGTTGGTACGTGGTTCCGATATAACGCTGCCGCGGGTAGACAGTATTTTGGTGGCCCCTGGTGCCCCAGTGCCCAACAGTCCAGCCGCAATCTCCGCGGCCTTGGCATAGTTCAACTTGAAGTCCTGCGTACGCACCTGCTCCAGACTTTGAACTAAATTGCGAGACTCCAGATCAAGCTTGTCCTTGGCCGCCAGTTCGTCCTTGGGCGCAATCAGCAACACATTGCCGGTTTTCCGCCTGTCCAGGCCCTTGGCCTGCAGGATGATGTCCAGCGCTTGGTCCCAGGGAACATCTTTCAGGCGCAAGGTCACGGCACCGGTGACGCTGTCCGAAATCACGACGTTGAAGTTGGTGAAGTCTGCGATAACCTGCAGCAGCGAGCGAATTTCAATGCTCTGAAAATTCAGTGATAGCTTCTCGCCGTTGTAACCAGGCCCCTGAGTCAGTTTGCCCGAATCGACTTTTTGCTGACGCACTTCCAGTACAAACTGGTTATCGCTTTGATACGCGCTGTGCTCCCACTGGCCCTTGGGCTCTATGACCATGCGGACTCTGTCACCCGTTTGGAAAGTAGTCACAGTTTGAATCGGGGTGCCGAAATCAGCCACATCGAGGCGACGGCGCAGACCCTCTGGCAATGCTGTTTTCAGAAACTCCACCACCAGCGTCTGTCCCTGCTGACGGATGTCAACGCCAACTTGGTTGTTGGGAAGATCCACCACGATGCGTCCGGAGCTGTCCGCACCACGCCTGAAGTCGATATCCTTCAAAGGCAAAACATCACGATTGCGGTTTTCTGCAAATACCGGTGGAGCGATGGCTGTAGGCGCAGCCGCAACTACAGCATCCAGCGTGATGAAGAGTGATTTGCCCTGAATTTCCGCCTTGTAGGTCGCTGAGGCCTTGAGGTTTAGAACCACCCGCGTTCTTTCCCCCGCCTGAACCACCCTGGCTGAACGCAAATTACCCAGATTGATATCCACGGTCGAGCGCCCCATGGCGTTGTTGATTCCCGGAAAATCGAGCGCAATACGCGCTGGGGACTGGATGCTGAAACCGGTTGGAACTGCCGTCAATGGTTCGGTCAGATCAATGCGAATAACCTCCACGCCGCCCTGAACGGATGCGGTCACGGCTTGTATGGCATTGCCCGCCACAGGAGCCTGCGCCCAAACAGAAAGAGAAAGCGAAGTCACCAGCAGAAAGCCCAAAACGGATGCGCTACTGAAAAACACATCCAGCAAACCTCGCAAACAGCTTGTTCCAACACCTGCTTTTAATACCGATGTTTGCGCGTTCATTTTGACCCCTCTTGAAGCTGTAAAGTCGCCTGTCGCTCTATCCATTCGCCAGCGGCATCCTGCACGATTTCGCGCAGCGTGACACCGGTCTCGGAGACCTTGGTGATACGGCCATAGTTCTGGCCCAGATAATTACCCACTCGAACCTGGTAGAGCAGGTTTTCAACCCGCACGAGGGCAACCGGTTGCCCGGCTTTTATCAGGCTACCCACCATGGCGACCGAATCGAGCGGGGAGGCCTCCAGAGGCTCTTTGCGCCTAGCCAGTTCTGGCGCAATCAATGCTGCGTTTGACACCGCCTGGTTCGAATCGCGTTTCAGGGCCTGCGCCAGTTTCTGGCTGCTGAAAGGTTCTATGGAGCCCTCTTCGGTGTAAGCCTGCGGAGAAAATTTGGTGGGCTCCGGCAAGCGGTCTACCCGGGGTTTACTCAGGTTTCGCTGGGCCGTCATCCACTGCTGCAACTCATCATCACCCGACGAACTACACGCCGACAGCCCGAGCAGCAGCGACAAAAACGCCAGGCTGCATACTTGCCTGAAAGAGATCATTTTTTGTCTCCTTTTGCAGCGCCAGCGGCCTTGCGCTGCAAGGCTACCTCATCGTTGTCGAGATAGCGGAAGGTTTTTGCCGTGGTGTCCAGGGTCAGCGTGCCATCTTTGGCAGGCACAAGGGACAAATTATTCAAGGTGACAATGCGGGAAAGATTGGCAATGTCAGCCGCAAATGCGCCTATGTCGTGGTAGCGCCCGGTCACGCGCACCGCAATCGGCAGCTCGGCGTAATACTCTTTCACACTGACCTGGCCTGGCCGGAACAACTCGAACTGCAAGCTGCGCCCCAGACCCGCCTGATTGATGTCCGACAACAGGGCATCCATTTCCGCCTTGCTTGGCAACTGCTTTTCAAGCTGGGTAACGTATTGCTGGACTTGCTCACGCTGTTTTTTCAGCGCATCAAGGTTGGCGGCCTGGGTTAACTTTTTCGTGAAGTCTTCCCTCAGGGTGACCTCTTTGCCGCGCTCTGCCGTCAACTCTTCGTCAGACGAGCTTAACCAGACAAACCACAGACCCGCAACAACAACCAGCGTCACGGCCACGCACAAGGCATAGCGCGGCAATGCAGGCCAGGAAGGAGGGTCGTTCGGATTAAGTCCTGTGAACTGCGCTTTCAGGTTGTCCTGAATGCCAGCGAAATCAATACTGAGTTTTGGAATTTTTGCCATGTTCAAACCTGTCTCAAGGCTTTAGACCTGGCGCAGCCGAAGCTGTAGGTTTTGCTTGATCGCTCGCCCGTTTGAGCGCTACACGCATCGAAAAATTCGACACCCGCCGTTGATCCCGGGCACTCAGGGCAATCGACGAAGCCGTGATTTCAACCAGTTCCGGCTTGGTTAGCCAGACGCTGTTGTTGGCAAGGTTGCGCAGCAACTCGGATACCCGTTCATTCGATTGCGCCACACCTGTGATGAGCACGACCTGATTATCCTGCCTCATGCTGTTGATATAAACCCCATCAGGCAGCTGCTTGACGAGTTCAGCCAGCAGATAGACCGGCATATTGCGGTTACCCTGAAGATCCTCAACAGCAGTTTGTCGGGCTCTGAGCGCAGCAATCTCTTGTTGCAGCCCAGAGATATCCTTGATTTGCCTCTCAAGTTTGGAAATCTCGGTTTTCAGGAAAGCGTTTTTATCTTTTTGCGCGGATATCTGGGCCTGATACCACGAATAAACAGCACCGCAAATGAGTCCGCCTATAAGCGCCGCAATACCGAGTGCAATGAAAAACAGCTCACGCTTGCGCTTGCGCGCAGCGTCACGGTAGGGAAGCAGGTTGATCAAGATCACCGCAAAAACCTCCGCAAGGCCAGACCACATGAGGTCAGGTACGAAGCCGCTTCACGCCGCATTTTCTTTTCACGGACGTTCGCTCCGATGGTCATGCCCTGAAAAGGATCGGCGCTCATGCTGGCGAATGTTGTGTGCCGCGTGACCGACTCGGTCAGGCCCGGAAGCGCCGACGACCCGCCCGCCAGCATGACATAGTCAACCTTGTGGTGCGGCGTGCTGGTAAAGAAAAACTGCAGCGCACGCCCAATCTCCTGGGCCATGCTTTCGACAAAAGGCTTTAGCACGCCCGACTCGTAGTCCTCAGGCAAATCACCGCTGCATTTCTTGCTTTCGGCTTCTTCCGGGGAAAAACCATATTGCCGCACGATCAGTTGCGTCAGTTGCGCTCCGCCAAACGCTTGGTCGCGCTCATAAAGGACTTCATCATTCTTGATGACCTGCATACTGGTGGTCAGCGCACCGACCTCAAACAGCGCCACTATGATGTCCACGCCCTTGTTAGGCAAATTTTCAATCAGGCGCGCAGTCGCCAGCCTGGATGCATAGGACTCAACGTCCACAACAATGGGTTTGAGGCCAGCGGCCTCCGCCAGACCTTGACGATTCTGCACTTTTTCCTTGCGGGAAGCGGCAATCAGCACCTCCACATCGCCGCTTGAAGTAGCGCTCGGGCCGACCACGCAAAAGTCAAGGCTTACCTCGTCAAGTGAGAACGGAATGTACTGACTGGCTTCGGATTCAACCTGGATTTCGAGTTCAGACTCGGTCAATCCACCCGGTAAAACTATTTTTTTGGTAATAACAGCGGAGGCTGGCAATGCCATGGCAACCTGCTTGGTGCGCGTTCCGCTCTTTTTGACCAGGCGTCGCACGGCCTCGGCCACCTCATCGAATTTTTCGACATTGCCGTCAATGATCCAGCCGCGCTCCAGCGGCTCGATAGCGCAGCGATCGAGCACCAGATTACCGGCCTTGTCCCGACTCAGTTCCACCAGCTTTACGCTGGATGACGAGATGTCAAGCCCCAGCAAAGGTGGCTCTTGACGGTTGAATAACGACCCCAGTGAGATCAAGACTGTCCCCAAATGATGGCTAATGAGTAGCCTTTCATACTTAAGAAATCACTTGAATACTATCAGTAAGCTCCTTGTACAGTAAGGATTTTTTCTGTTTCGAGTACTATGACCGTTGCCAAAAGTCGACGCTTTTTATAATAGTGAAGCGCCTTTACGATTGCACCCATGCCGCCAAACTCCTCTTCGCCAGCCACGCCTGACTCAAGCCCCAAGCCAACAGCAGGCTCGCAACGCCCGCCTCGTCCTATGTGGCAGTGCCTGCTTCTCAAAGTGTTTTTCTGGGCTGCCGGGCTGGCGCTGGCCGGGGCCTTGAGCGTCCTGATGATAGGCGCGGTGGCACTTTCAGTGGCCTACCCTAACCTGCCGGATATCTCCGACCTGTCGGATTACCGGCCCAAGTTGCCGATGCGGGTTTACTCGGCTGATGGTGTGGTGATTGGTGAGTTTGGTGAAGAACGCCGCAGCCTGACCCCGATCAAGGACATTCCGCAAGTTATGAAAAATGCCGTGCTGGCGATTGAAGATGCGCGCTTTTTTTCGCATGGCGGTGTTGACTACCTTGGCGTTATTCGCGCGGGCCTGGCCAATGTGGGGCGAGCCAAAAGCCAGGGAGCATCGACCATCACCATGCAGGTAGCCCGCAATGTCTACCTGTCTTCAGAGAAAACTTACACGCGCAAGCTCTACGAAATTTTGCTCACCTTCAAGCTCGAACACCTGCTCACCAAAGACCAGATTCTTGAAATCTACATGAACCAGATTTTTCTGGGCAACCGGGCTTATGGTTTCTCCGCGGCATCCGAGGCCTATTTTGGCAAGCCGCTCAAAGACATCACGATAGCCGAGGCAGCCATGCTGGCGGGCCTGCCCAAGGCACCGTCTGCCTATAACCCCATCATCAACCCCAAACGCGCCAGGGCGCGGCAGCTCTACATCATTGAGCGTATGCAGGACAACGGTTTCATCACAAAAGAGCAGGAAACTGCGGCCAAAGCAGAATATCTCAATGTCAAAACCGGGCCAGACGCAGTCCGTGTACACGCCGAACACGTGGCTGAAACCGTGCGTCAACTGGTCTTCAACCAGTATGGTGACCAGACCTATACGCGCGGCCTCAACGTCTACACCACCTTGCTGGCGGCAGACCAGAGCACGGCTTACAAGGCCCTGCGTAAGGGCATCATGGACTACGAGCGCCGCCAGATATACCGCGGCCCCGAAAAATTTGTTCAGCTGCCCGCTGATCCGCAGGCAGCAGAAGAGGCGATTGACGACGCGCTGACAGACAGCCCGGACAACGGCGACATCATGTCAGCGGTTGTGCTGGAGGCCAATCCCAGGCGCATTCTGGCCATGCGGCAAAACAGCGAAAGCATTGAAATCACAGGCGACGGGCTAAAACCTGCGCAGTCCGGGCTAGCCGAGCAGGCCGCACCGAATATTCGCATTCGTAGAGGGTCCGTGATCCGTGTTGCAAAAACGCCCAAAAACACCTGGGAAATTACCCAGCTGCCTAAAGTTGAAGGTGCTTTTGTTGCGCTGGATCCCAGGGATGGCGCCATCAAGGCCCTGGTCGGTGGTTTTCATTTTGAGAAAAACAAATTCAACCACGTCACGCAAGCATGGCGGCAACCAGGCTCGAGTTTCAAGCCTTTTATCTACTCTGCCGCACTTGAAAAAGGCTTCACACCGGCCACCGTGGTCAATGATGCGCCGCTGTTTTTTGATGCCAGTGTCACAGGCGGTCAGCCGTGGGAGCCGAAAAATTACGATGGCAAGTTTGAAGGCCCGATGAATTTGCGAGACGCGCTGAAGAAATCAAAAAACATGATTTCCATCCGCATCCTTCAGTCCATAGGTGCGTCCTATGCACAGGACTGGATCACGAATTTCGGGTTTGAGGCCGAAAAACACCCCGCCTACCTGACGATGGCTCTGGGCGCAGGCGCCGTCACACCGATGCAGATGGCCATAGGCTATTCAGTATTTGCAAACGGCGGCTACCGCGTCAATCCTTACCTCATCACCAAAATCACTGACCAAAAAGGCAAGCTACTGGTAGAGATCAAAAAGCCGCAGCTTGACGAATCCACACGCGGCATTGACGCACGCAATGCGTTCATCATGTCCAGCCTGCTGCAAGAGGTCGCGCGATCAGGCACCGCTGCCAGAGCACAGGCCACGCTCAAACGGCCAGACCTCTACGGCAAAACCGGTACCACCAACGACTCGATAGACACTTGGTTTGTCGGCTTTCAACCCACCTTGTTGGCGGCAGTATGGATGGGCTTTGACACGCCCAAAAGCCTCGGCGACCGCGAAACGGGTGGGGGGTTAAGTCTGCCGGTCTGGATTGACTTCATGGCCTCAGCCCTGAAGGGCGTGCCCGTTAGCGAGCCTCCAGTGCCGGAAGGTGTCGTCAATATTGGCGGTGAATGGTATTACGACGAATATGCCAAAGGCTCAGGCGTACGCAGCGTCGGACTGCGAGACCCAGCAGCCAATGCGGCACAGCAACCGGCTGTGCCTGGCGCACCCGCAGCACCGATTTCTGTGTTGCCGCCCGCTGATGAGAAAAAGCGGATTCTTGATCTGTTCAAGAACTAAACAGCAGAGCACGCCAGTTCAACCGCCTTTAGCGCGACTTCGGCATGCGCCAGATATTCAAGCTCGGTCATTACAATCCAATGATGGTTTCTTCACTTCAAATTTTAGGCCTACAAGCCAAAACCACTTGCCGTTGTGGGTCTGCGGCCTTCATGCTTGCAGTGTTGACTGCGCTATTTGCAGTGTTCGTACTTGCCGGTTGCGGGCAAAAAGGTCCCTTGTTCCTGCCGCTCATACCTGCCGCTCCAGCAGCTTCGTTGTTAGCGCCACCCGTACTGGTCAGTCCTGTGGCCAGTACTGTGGCCGCTCCAGCGCATCCAGCCTCAGCTTCAAAATGAACAGCGAGAAGCAGGCCATGCTGCCTGGCCACCCGTTTGTAGCGTATCGCGGCGATGCGCTTTATGTTGAAGATGTAGCCCTTGACGCATTGGCTACGACCCACGGTACACCCCTGTTCGTGTACTCCAAAGCCGCCATGCTGGCCGCCCTGGCTGCCTATCAGCGTGGTTTTGCAGGCCGCAATGCGCAGATCTGCTACGCCATGAAAGCGAATTCTTCGCTCGCTGTGTTGCAGGTATTTGCCAGGGCAGGTTGCGGCTTTGACATCGTCTCTGGCGGTGAGCTGGAGCGGGTGCTGGCTGCCGGTGGTGACGCGAAAATGGTGATTTTCTCCGGTGTCGGAAAGACGCGCGCCGAGATGAGCCGGGCATTGACAGTCGGCATTGGCTGCTTCAACGTCGAGAGCCAAGCCGAGCTGGATCTGCTGTCCGATGTTGCAACCACGCTGGGCTTGCGCGCGCCAGTCAGCATTCGCGTCAATCCGAATGTAGACCCCAACACCCACCCGTATATCTCTACTGGCCTCAAGGGCAACAAATTCGGCGTGGCGCATGAAGACGCATTGCGCATTTACCAACATGCCGCGTCGCTCAAAGGTCTGAGTGTGGTGGGCATTGACTGCCACATCGGCTCGCAAATCACTGATAGCACACCCTACCTTGATGCCATGGACAGAGTTCTTGAACTGGTAGCCGCGATTGAAGGCGCAGGCATCACCTTGCAGCACATCGACTTTGGCGGCGGTCTGGGTATCAACTACAACCACGATACGCCACCGCAAGCAGACGATCTGTGGCGGCAACTGCTGGCCAAAATCGACGCGCTAGGCTATGGCAATAAAAAACTGATGATTGAGCCTGGTCGTTCACTGGTCGGCAACGCGGGCGTGTGCCTGACCGAGGTGCTTTACCTCAAACCCGGCGAGCAAAAGAATTTTTGCATCATTGACGCAGCGATGAACGACCTGCCCCGTCCGGCGATGTACCAGGCCTTTCATGCCATCGTGCCGGTTACCGCAAATAGCAAAGGCATTGCGTCAGCTACCTATGACGTGGTGGGTCCGGTGTGCGAAAGCGGCGACTGGATTGGCCGCGACCGGGCTCTGGCGGTTCGAAGCGGCGACCTCTTGGCGGTGCTGTCCGCCGGGGCGTATTGCATGAGTATGGCCAGCAACTACAACACGCGCGGCCGGGCTGCCGAGCTGCTGGTTGATGGTGCTGCGGTACACGTCATCAGGCAGCGTGAAACATCAAATGACCAGATGCGGCACGAAAAGCTGGTGAGCTGACCAGCCGTTTAGATCATCCGGCATCCAAAGCAAAAGCAACAGCAACAGCCATCATTTTGATAGCTGTTGACGCCCATTCATCCATGGCTGTAGCCATTTTTTCTTGATGAATTGCTGCAAACGCCAGCCCAGCAGGACCGCGATGATCGCGGCATACACAAACACGTCGGCAAAATCGTTTTTGCCCGAGCGCATCCAGAAAAAATGCAGGATGCCCAGACCGGCGATCAGGTACACCAGACAGTGCAGCAGTTGCCAGCGCCTGGCGCCCAGCTTTCGGGTGGCCGCGTTGAACGAGGTCGCTGCCAGCGGTGTCAGCAATAAAAAAGCCGAAAATCCCACCAGAATGAACGGGCGCTTAATGATGTCGTTGACGATATCGGCGACATCAAAACCCATGTCAAACCAGCTGTAACTGAGCAGGTGGATGAGTACATAAAAATAAACGAAAAGCCCGAGCATGCGGCGAAAGCGCGCCAGCGCCGGCGTGTTGCTGATCACGCGCAGCGGCGTGACGGCCAGCACGATACACAGGAAACGCAGCGTCCAGCTACCAGTCGAACGAATCAACGCTTCGGCAGGGTTTGCACCCAACTGATTGCTCAGGGCGCTGTAGAACAGCCAGGCAAAGGGCAGCAGGCAGGCGATGAATACTGCCGGTTTGGCAGCGGGATGGAGAAAAAGCTTTTTCATGACCAAAAGGCGCTTCGGCATTCTGGCCTCGGACGATGTTTCACGTCCTGCCAGGCATCGGCCGCGAATCAGTAAAACTTCTTCAGATCCATGCCAGCGTACAACTGCCCCACCTGGGCTTCGTAGCCGTTGAACATCAGGGTCTTGCGTTTTTTCGAAAACAGGCCGTCCTCGCCAATGCGGCGCTCGGTCGCCTGACTCCAGCGCGGGTGATCGACGGCCGGATTGACATTCGAATAAAAGCCGTATTCGTTGGCGGCGGCCTTGCTCCACGCGGTGCGCGGCTCTTTGTCGGTAAAGCGTATTTTGACCAGGCTCTTGCCGCTTTTGAAACCATATTTCCAAGGCACCACCAGGCGTACCGGCGCGCCGTTCTGGTTAGTCAGCACTTCGCCGTACAAGCCGAACGAAAGAAGTGTCAGCGGGTGCATCGCTTCGTCCATGCGCAGCGCTTCGACATACGGCCATTCGAGCACGCGCGAACCGACAAAAGGCATGGTCTTAGGGTCGGCCTGTGTGATGAACTCAACGTACTTGGCGCTGCCCAGTGGCTCGACTTTTTTAATCAGCTCTGACAGCGAATAGCCAACCCACGGAATCACCATGGACCAGCCTTCGACGCAGCGCATGCGGTAAATGCGTTCTTCCTGCGCGCTGAGTTTGACCAGGTCTTCGATGGTCCAGGTTTTAGGCTGCTTGACCAGGCCTTCGATCGCCACCGTCCATGGCCTGGTCACCAGGGTGTGGGCATTTTTGGCCGGGTCCGATTTGTCGGTACCGAACTCAAAGAAGTTGTTGTAGCTCGTCACGTCCTTGTAGTCCGTGACTTTTTCCATCGTGACCGCGCCCGCTACAGCGGACTTGGCGCCGGGCAATGCGGCCAGTTTTCCGGGCTTGGCCACGCTTTGCGCCAGCGCCTCACGACTGGCCCACGAGGCCACCGCCACACCGGCAGCACCTGTCGCCATCAGTTTGATCAGCTCACGCCGGCCTTGGTAGATGCCCTGCGGCGTGATGTCGCTCGAAACAGCCTGGCTAAAGCCACTGTGATGGGTTTTGATCAGCATGCTGGGTCCTTGTCGTCTTAAGTAATGGATAGTTAGTCTTGATACGCGTCGACTTCTTACAAGGGGACTAGCGGACCTCGCTATCAATCACCACGGTGATCCCGGATGCGCTGTTGGCGATGGGGGCGCTCAGTCCCTGGAAGTCACCGGGTTGGGGATTGGCATTCCCGGACTTCGAGATGCGGGCCCCGACGATGACCTGCGGGAAACTCGACAGGTTGATACCCGGGGCCATTGCCATCGAATCGTCAAGCAAGAAAGTTACCGGTAATTCGTGCACTTGTTTGCGCAGTATCGCCAGCGGCATGCGCGATCCCTCGGCGGCCCTGACAAAGATAAATACGGTGTCGGTGGGGGCAACTTTCGCAGCCAGTTCCGGAGCCAGTTTCACCACGCCTTTCACGCTGCCCGCTGCCGCTGCCGCTGCCGCAGCTGTGCTCGCGCTGCGTGGGGCGGCGGGCACGCTTGCCTGGCCCAGCGTTCGCGCCTCAGTCAGGCTAGCGTTGACCGAGCGGGCAAATTCGGAATCAGGGGGCGCCAGCCGCAGGGCCTTTTCCCAGTATTCGACGGCCCTGGCATAGTTTTTGTTGTCGAAGGCCAGGCTGCCGGCCAGCGCCAATGCCTTGCTGTTGTCGGGATCGATTTGCAGCGCGCGTGCGATCAGCTTTTCCGGTTCGCCCTGCAGACGGCCTTGCACCATCGCTAGCGTATCGGCATAGTCCGCCAGCAACTGCGCGTCATTCGGCGACTGCTTTGTGGCGCTGGCATAGGCGGAGGCGGCCTGGTCGAAGCGTCCCAGCGCGTTGTAGGAGCGCGCCAGCATGGTCCATCCTGCGACGTTGTCCGGATTGTTCTGGAGGCGAGTCGCGAGCCGCTGGACCATTTCCTCGATCTGCTCGGCAGTGACCTCCTGCTCAGGCCCGCCGCGCGCATCCACGCCCTGTCCCGGAACCAGCGCCAGGGGATTGCCGGCAACCAGATAGATCGCCACCGCGCACAGTGGTAGCGCCAGTCCCAGCAGAACCGCGCTGGCGCGTCCCAGCCGCGGCCGGTCTGCGGCAGTGTCGTCCGTATCCACATCCTCCAGCAAACGGGCTTCAAGTTCGCGCCGCGCCTTCTCGTAGTGCTCCGCATTCAATGTTCCGGACTGCAGATCGGTTTCGAGTTCCCTGATCTGGTCGCGGTAGAGCGTGATGTTGACGGCTTTGCGTGAAACGCCTTGCGCGGACGGGCGCCGCAGCAGAGGCGGTACGATGAAAAGCAGGGCGCCAATGAGCAGCAAAGCGCTGACGCTCAGAAACACAGTCATGGTTTGTCGCTTTCGCTGTCGACGGCCAGCAGCTTCGCTGCACGCGCGTGTTCGGCTTCGCCCAGTTCGCCAAGTTGGTTTCCCGGCGCGCGTCGGCGGGTAAGATTGAAGAACAGTGTGAACAGACCCGCCGCAAGCAGCAACAACGGCCCCAGCCACAGCAGCAGGGTGTTGGCCTTGAAGGGCGGGCGATAGAGCACGAAATCGCCATAGCGCGCCACCATGAAATCAAGGATTTCCCGGTCGCTTGTTCCCTGTTTCATTTGTTCGCGCACCTGGTTCTTAAGGTCGATGGCGAGCGGGGCCTTCGATGCCGCGATGGTCTCGTTTTGGCAGACCAGACAGCGCAGCCCTTCGGCGAGTGCGTTTACCCGCTGCTCAAGCGCGGGATCTTCCGCCGCCGGTGCTGCCTGCCTGCCGAAAGCGGCGCTGCCCAGGAGCAGCAGGAACGCCAGGGCCAATGCCTTAACCACGTTAACCACGGTTGAGTTCATGGACCAGGGGGAGAATCTTACGTTTCACGATATCCGGGGTGACCGGGCCGATCAGTTTGTAACGGATCACACCGCGCTTGTCGATGAGATAGGTTTCCGGAAGGCCGTAGACACCATAGTCGATGCCCACCCGGCCCTTGCTGTCGTATGCCGAGAGCTGGTAAGGATCACCCAAGCGCTGTAGCCAGGCCATGGCGTCTTTTCGCTCGTTCTTGTAGTTCAGCCCGTAAATCGGCACCACATTGCTTTTGGCAAGATCGAGCAGCACGGGATGCTCCGTATAGCAGGATGCACACCACGATGCCCAGACATTGAGCAGCCAGACTTTCCCCAGCATGTCCTTTTCGGAAAACGTCTTGTCCGGCGCGTGCAACTGCGGCAGTTCGAAGTGCGGCGCGGACTTGCCGATGAGCGGTGAAGGCACTTCACTCGGATTGCGCGTAAGCCCCACGCCGAGCAGTATCACCAGCGCCAGGAAAATGCCCGGCAGGAGGAGGAAGGCCCGGGTCTTGTTCGGTTTTGGTGGAGACATTCGATTCACCTCAAGTGGCCGGCTTGACCTGCAGACGCGAGGCTGCTGGACTCACCTCTTCGACCTCTTCGCTCTGACGACGACGCACGGCAACACGGTATCTGCGGTCACTCGCGGCCAGCAGACCGCCCAGCGCCATCAGCACGCAGCCGCCCCAGATCCAGTTGACGAAAGGTTTGTGCTGCACGCGCATCACCCAGGCCGTCGGACTGACGGCCTCGCCCAGCGAGACGTAGAGGTCGCGCGTGATGCCCCGGTTGATCGCCGCCTCGGTCATCGGCTGTTCTTGCACTTTGTAGGTGCGATTCTCCGGGAGGAGCGTGACGACCGGTTTTCCCGCCCGGGTCACCTGAACCGTGGCGCGCTCAGCGCTGTAGTTCGGCCCGGCAACTGATCCAACGCCGACCATGCGGAAGGTGTAGCCGCCGGCCTCGACCGTATCGCCCACTTCCATGCGCACGTCGAGCTTAGTCTCGTAGCCCTGCACTATGGTGACCCCGACTACGAACACGGCGATGCCGAAATGGGCCAGCAGCATACCGTAATAGGCACGCGGGGTATTGCGCAAGCGCGCCCAGGCGCTGCTGCCGCCGGACTGGCGGCCTATTTTTTCCCAAAGTTGCAACACGCAGCTTGTTCCGATCCAGGCCGCCAGCAGCAGCCCGAAGCTCACCATGGCACTCCAGCGACCGAGGGCAAGCGGCAGCAGCAGCCCGCTCACCACGCTGACGGCGAAGGCCCAGCGCAGACGCACCGCGAGTTCGGGAAGGCTGGCTTTTTTCCAGCGCATGAGCGGTCCGATTCCCATCATAAACAGCGCGAGTGCCATGATAGGGACGAAGACCGCCTCGAAGTAGGGCGCGCCTACGGAGATCTTGCCCAAGCCCAACGCATCGAGCACGATAGGATAGAGCGTGCCGAGCATGACCGCGCCAGTGGCGGCCATCAGCAGGACGTTGTTGGTCAGCAACGCCGACTCGCGCGACACGAGATCGGAACTGCCGCCGCCGCTCAGGCGTGCGGCGCGCCAGGCAAAGAGCGTCAGCGAACTGCCTATCACCACGGCGATGAAAAGCAGAAGGTAAATGCCGCGCTTGGGGTCGGTGGCGAAGGCATGCACCGAGGTCACCACGCCCGATCGCACCAAGAAGGCACCGAGCAGACTCAGGGAGAAGGCGAGAATGGCGAGCAGCACCGTCCAGCTGCGGAAACTGCCACGCTTTTCCGTCACCGCCAGCGAATGGATCAGCGCCGTTCCCACCAGCCACGGCATGAAAGAAGCGTTTTCCACCGGATCCCAGAACCACCAGCCGCCCCATCCCAGCTCATAGTAGGCCCAGAAACTACCCAGCGCGATGCCGAGCGTGAGAAATATCCACGCCGCGGTAGCCCACGGACGCGACCAGCGCGCCCATGCGGCGTCGAGCTTGCCGGCGAGCAGCGCGGCGATGGCAAATGCAAACACCACCGCGAACCCGACATAGCCGGTGTAAAGCATTGGCGGGTGAATGATCATGCCGAGGTCCTGCAGCAGCGGGTTGAGATCGCGCCCTTCCGCGGGAACCGGAAACAGGCGGTCGAACGGGTTCGATGTGAACAGCATGAAGGCCAGAAACCCGACGCTCACCAGACCCATGACGCCCAGCACCCGTGCCACCATGTCCTCGGGAAGCTGGCGGCTGAACAGCGTCACCGCCACCGTCCATAGCGTGAGCACCAGCGTCCACAGCAGCAACGAGCCTTCATGAGAGCCCCAGGTCGCGGTGACGCGATAGTGCAGTGGCAACTGGGTATTGGAGTTGGTGGCGACGTTGAGCACCGAAAAGTCACTGGTGACGAACAAGTACACGAGACAGCCGTAAGCGATGGCAACAAATACGAACTGTCCTAGCGCTGCCGGGCGCGCCAGGCTCATCCACACAGAGTTGCCGCGTGCCGCGCCGACGATCGGGAAAATGCCCTGCACCAGGGCGAGGGCGAGGGCTAAGGCGAGGGCAAATTGACCGAGTTCTGGAATCATTAGCGTTGTACTCCGAGGGGGATGACCAGCGTCTGCGTTGCCTGCTGGCCCTGCTGACGTGAGGCCTGCGCCTGCTTGAGTGCTTCGGCAGCCTCGGGCGGCATGTAGTTCTCGTCGTGCTTGGCGAGCACCTCGCTGGCCTGGAGTACGCCGTCCGCGGACAGGCGCCCCTGGGTCACGACGCCCTTGCCTTCACGGAACAGATCCGGCAGAAACCCGCGATAGACCACCTGAATCGATTTGACGGTGTCGGTGACTGCAAACTGCACGGTCACCCCGTCGGCCTGCCGCTTGACGCTGCCCGGCTCGACCAGGCCGCCGATGCGGAAAGTGCGTCCCTGCGGCGCTTCGTTGGCTGCCACCTGGGTAGGGGTGAAGAAAAACACCATGTTTTCCTGGAAGGCGTTCAACACCAGGGTCGTGGCGATGCCCAGCGCGGCGACGCCGACCGCGATCATCGCGAACCGCTTGTGCCGAGGCTTCATGGCGCCTCCCGCCGTGCGCCGGGAGTGCGGCGAAGCTGTCCGAGCAGGCTGCGTTTCCTCAGCATCAGCAGGACGACTTCGGCGGCCATCAGTCCGAACGTCAGGCCATACGAGCCCCAGACGTAGAGCCCGTAACCGCCCATTGCCACAAAATCGTTCCAGCTTGCCCAGTTCATTTCAATGTCCCCGCATATTGCGCGACCCAGTCGCTGCGTCGCTCACGCTCTAAGATGATGCAGCGCACGCGCAGCAGCGCGGCAGCGAAGCTGTACATCCAGAAGCCGAGCGTCATGACGATCATTCCGGCAAACATTGTTGCCGCCATGCTGGGCGCGCCTGTCAGGCTGACCGATGCGCCCTGGTGCAGGGTATTCCACCACTGTACCGAAAAATAAATAATCGGGATATTCACCACGCCGGTGAGCGCGAGCACCGCGCCGGCCTTGTCGGCGCGGCGCGGATCGTCGATTGCCGCCTGCAGCGCCATGAAGCCGAAATACAGGAACAGCAGGATCAGCGTCGAGGTGAGCCGCGCGTCCCAGACCCACCAGGTGCCCCACGTCGGCCTGCCCCACAGCGCGCCGGTCCACAGCGCGATAAACGCCATCAGCGCGCCGCTCGGGGCCAGCGCGCTGGCCCACATGCCGGACAGCCGCGCATTAAACACCAGGCCCACGCCGGCCCAGAAAGCCATCACCACATAGATGAGCATCGCCATCCAGGCGGCCGGCACATGGATGAATATGATACGGTAAGCCTCGCCCTGCTGGGCGTCGGTCGGGGCCACGAAGAAGCCGATATAAAGGCCTGCCCCGCACAGCAGCGCCGCCGCGGCCCCGAACCAAGGGGTGAGCTTTACTGCAAGCGGGAAAAAGATCTGCGGCGAGGCGTATTTGAACCAGTTGATATTCACACGCTTCCGGTTGGGCCCCGGCATTGTTTTTTCAGACGAAGTCGACATTATCCAAAGTAAGGTTAGGCATCAACGGTAGCAGTGTACAAGGTTCAAGGTTCAAGGTCGCCATCCTCTTGCATCTTGCATCTTGCATCTTGCATCTTGCATCTTGCATCTTGCATCTTGTGGAGTTCAAAGTTCAAGGTTCAATTGAAATTTGGTTCCCTTAAAACCTCGTTCCTTTCACGTTTACTCGGCCGATATGCGCAGCGCAGCGGCGATGGCCCATGGCGCGAAGACCACCGCGACCACCAGAAATGCGCCCAACACCAGGAGGTGCCCTTGTGCACTCAAGCCTGCCGATGCGATATCCACGGCGCCGGCGCCTATGATCAGCACCGGCACGTAAAGCGGCAACACTAGCAGCGAAAGCAAAACTCCACCTCCCCGCAAGCCAAGCGTCAGAGCCGCCCCGATGGCGCCGATCAGGCTCAATACCGGGGTGCCGAGCAGCAAGGATAGCGTCAGCACCCCCATCAGCGATTGATGTAGATCAAACTGCAGCGCCAGGAGCGGCGCGATCAGCACCAGGGGCAGACCCGAGACCAGCCAGTGTGCGGTGACTTTGGCCACGACGATCACGCCCAGCGGGCTGGCACCGAGCAGCATCTGCTCGAGCGTGCCGTCGGCGTGATCTTCCGAGAACATGCGGGTCAGCGAAAGCATCGAGGCGAGCAGGGCGGCGACCCAGATCACACCCGGCGCAATCGAGCGCAGCAGGTTGGGCTCGGGGCCCAAGCCCAGCGGAAACAGGCTTACCACGATGACAAAGAACAGCAGGGCGGTCAGCACGTCGGCGCGGTGTCGCATCGCGAGCAGCAGATCCCGGTTAATCACGCAACGCAGCGCTGTCAGCATGTCAGATGGTCCGCGCGTTGAGGTCGATGGTGACCATGGTTGCGCCTGCGATGCGCACTTCCTGGTGCGTGGTAAGCACGACCGTGGCGCCACGTGCGACATGCCCTGCAATCAGCGTCTGCATGTAGTCGACCGCAGCCGCGTCGAGCGCGGTGAATGGCTCGTCGAGAATCCACAGCGGCAGATGCTGGCTCAGGATCAGGCGTGCCAGCGACACCCGGCGGCGCTGTCCCTGGGACAGCACTTTTGCCGGCAATGCTTCGGACGCAGCGAGGCCGAAACAACGCAACGCAGCGCTGGCCTGCTGATGGTCGATTTTCATTCCCGCGAGTGTGCACGCCACCATCAGGTTTTCCAGGGCGGTGAGCCCGTCCTTCACCGCATTCGAGTGCCCGAGGTAAACGATTTCTTTCCAGTATTCCTCGCGCAGTAAACCAATGTTGCTGCCGCGCCAGAGCACCTCTCCCTGCGCCGGAGAAAGCAGTCCGCACAAGATGCGTAGCAAGCTGGTTTTGCCGCTGCCGTTGGCCCCGGCTACGCGCAACAGTTCACCGCCGCCCAGCGTGAAACTGAGGTCGCTGAACAGCGTGCGGTCTCCGCGCACGCACTCAAGGTTGGTTGCTTCGAACATGGTTATTGCATTTCTCCGGAAAGCTGTCGCGCCGCGAGGTGCGTTGTTATTTTAAACCGCCATAATTCAAATGCTAGAAACCGCAATGTTGACTTGATATTGAAGAGGACGAATTATGCAAACACAGCAACCGAACAAACCGGCAGCTACAGTCGCTCCGCCGACATCTAAGCGCCCTTTGTGGCCGAAGCTGTTTACCGTCGGTGTGCTGCTGGGGGTTGCGGTCATCGCAGTGTCGCTTTTGCCGCGCGGTTATTCGCAGGATATTTCCCTGATCGGCAAAGGCGGCAATATCGTGGTTCTGTTTCATGACCCCTTTATTGTTAACAGCCAGGAAAACATGAACGTGATGAATACGCTCAGGGATGAATATGATGGCCGCGTCAAATTCATTGTGGCGGACAAAAATGTCGAGCAGGGGAAAAAATTTACCAAGCTTTATGGAGTTGATTCGGTGGCCCTGGTTTTCTTCGCACCCAACGGTGAAATAATCAACATCTTCTATAGTAAGCAAGATAAAGAATCGTTACGCAAAAACATAAACAGGGGATTCCATTTCTAAGCCTAGGCCGGGTTATAACCAGCCTGAAAGGCGGCGACAACGCCACCCTTGCTCTTCCACTCGTTGTTATCGAACGCAATGCCTTGCCTCAGAACCGTCGGTAAAGCCAGTACTTCTCGTAAAGTATCTTGCCCGCGTGCCAGAACAGGTTGGGGCCGCGCAGCTCCACCTGCGGCGTCGGCTCGGCGTAGAAGTCGCCCCGGCCGATGCCGGCGCGGCCGTTGCCGGTCTCGATAAAACACATGCCCTCGCCCGTGAAGCGGCGCGGCTTGCCCTTGCCGGTCCAGGCGTGCGCGATGTTGTGCGCCACGACCTCGGCCTGGGCGTGGGCGAAGACGCCCGCCTTGGGCAGCGGTCGGCCCATCTTGAGGGGGATGGTGGTGATGTCACCGATGGCGAAGACGCCGTCAAACTGCGTCTTCAGCGTGTGCCGGTCGGCCGCAATCCAGCCCGCTTCGTTGGTGAGACCGGCGTCGCGCACCACCGCCGGCGCGCGGTGCGGCGGGACGTAAAGCAGTAAATCGTAGTCAGCCGTGGCGCCGTTGGCGAAGGTGACACGGCGCGCCACCGGATCAACCTCCTTGACCTGGTGCTCGGGATGGTAGGAGATGCCTCGCGCCTCGATCATCCCGCGCACGGCGGCTCCGAGTTCGGGGCCGGTGACAAACATCGGGCGCGGTTCAGCAGCGAAGAAGTCCATGACCGTTTTCTCGCGCAGACCGCGCTTGCGCAGAAAGGCGTCCGCCAATAGCGCGGCCTCGTAGGGTGCGGCCGGGCATTTGTATTGGGGTGCGGCGGTGAGGACGACGATGCGCCCGCCCGAAAAACGGGCGAGCGCGTCGCGGATGGCCGTCGCTCCCTCCATCGTGTAGAGGTTCAGGCCAGCTTGCGCCAGTCCCGCAATCGTCTCGGGCGCGTACTCGGCGCCGAGTGCGATGACCAGCGCATCGGCCGTGAGCAATTCGCCGGCGACCTCGACTTCGCGGCGCTGCGGATCGATGCGGGTGACCTCGCCATGGTGAAACTCGACGCCACGACCGATCAGGCGGTCCAAGGAGCGGGTGAAATCCTCCGGTTTCCGGTCGCCGACCATCAGCCACAATAAGGACGGCGGAAAGAAGTGCTGCTGTGCACGATCAACCGCAATCACACGGTCGCTGGCGGGCAGCAGCTTACGCAGCGTCTCGGCCGCAACGAGGCCACCGAGACCGGTGCCCAGAATCAACGTGGTTCGTTTCATGGTGTTTTCCTTAAAAGACGATGACCTTGTCGCTCCACTGCGTCCATGCGGTCAACTGGTCCATCGTGCTGTGGGAGGCGCCCTTGACCAAGTCGGTTGCACTGATGCCGCGCGCGTCGATGCAGGTGCCGCAGACACCGATCTCGGCGCCAGCGCGCACGATCATGCCCAGCATGTCGCCGATGTTGTAGTACCCCGCCGGCACCTTCTGCCCGGCCTTGGCGCAGGCGGCGGCGTCTCCGATCAGGAACACCTTGACTTCCACGTCGCCTGCCTTCTGCAGGGAACGCGCCAGGCGCAAGGCGTTGTAGCTGCGCTCGGTGCCATAGGGCGGATCGTTCAGGATGAAAAGATACTTGACCATGTCATTTGTCTCCTGTGTTGATGCTTGATTTCCAGGCGTCGAAGTCCTTGCGAACTTTCTCCTGATAGATGAGCCCGGTTGTCGGCTGCTTCGGTGCCCCTCGATATCGAGCATATCGGCGACGATCTGGAAGCTCGCCTGGCCGTTCAGGTTGGCGGCCGAACCGAAGCGCTGGATCAGCGTGACCGCTCCGGGGCCGCGCTGCTGAAGCAGCGGCGCTGGTTACTGTTTCGCGTTTTGGATCAGGAATTCCAGCACCAACTTGCGCTCGCCCTCGTCCAGCCCCGCACGCGGGAACATGCTCTGCATGATTGTTACGGTCAAAAATTGGCGTCGTGCTAGTGTCATTTTATCTTGCCTTCTTCAGCAGCTCCAAGGGTTACGCCGGTTTGCGACGTGTCTATTGATCTATGTCAATGGTTGAACAAGTTGAACGCCGGCCGCGCGCCAGGCAGCGCTACCCGGCAGGCCTCCTCCAGCAGGCGCGCGGCGATACGGCAAAGCTCACCGAGCCAGGCGCGCCGGCGCACGAACAAGGGGCGCAGCAACCGCGGCACGGTGAACACGTACTGCCGGTGCGGGACCGGGGCGAGGATGTAAACGACCATAGGCCGCTTCGTCGAATGCGGCGACCCGCATTACGATTTCGCCCGCATTCGCTGCGATGCCTGCCGGCACGATTACCTTCTGGTTTTCTCTTGCAAGACGAGATACTTTTGTCCGAGCACGAAGTCGGCGATGGCGCGCGTGTCGGCCAGATCAAACCACGCCGGCGCCGGCCTCGCGGGCGCCGCCGCAGGCGTTGCCGGGGGCGCGTCGCAAGCCACACCCACGATGCCAGGCCAGTGCGGCCACAGCGTGGGCTTTCCCACCGCCGGGCGCCAGACCTCGAGCTTGGGAAAGTCACAGTGCTGCAGGCGCGACAGCAGGTAGTCCAGCGGCGGTTCCGCGGCCCCGCGCAGTTCGTGCATCAGCGCCCAGCGGTCAAATTCAACCGCATGAGGCCAAGTATGGCACCGAAAAGCAGCCTCAAATACTCCCAAGCCATGGATGCCGCTAGTTTTTCAGGGCTATTCAGCGCAACCCAGCAATATAGTCAGCCACCGCGCGGATTTCCTTGGCATTCAATTTGGCAGCCACCTGTCTCATCTGTAGGTTGTTGTTGCGCACGCCATCGCGAAAAGCGTCAGTTGGGACGCGGTGTACTCAGCCCCTCAGCCGACGCTACTGAAACCGGTAGTTCATCATGACGCCGATGAAGTGAACGGTTTGCGTCGGGCTCGCCAGTACCCGCGTACCATCCGAGTAAGTCCAATTCGTCCAGGTCCAGTCATCGGTGCTGAAGCGATCATAGATATAGTTGAGGCGGAAATCGACATTCTTATTTACCGCATACTTTGCAAACAGATTCAGCTTCGTCAGCTTGGCCGAAAAGTCGGGCACCATGGCCGCCGCCGTACCGGTGAGGGCCTGCTGCCGGTTTTCATCTCTCATATCGGACTGGCTCAAGTCGCCGCCGATTGCAAGCCTGCTCAACGGTTTGCCGCGCACACCCAGACCAAAGGAATCGCCAACGTTGCGCAGCTTGGCCTGCCACATGTTAGGGTTGGGTCGGGTCAGTTGCTCGTAACGGGTATCGTCGCGGGAAATCCAGGCGCTTGCCTGCCATTTGTCGCTGAAGGCATAGGCGGCATCGACCGAATACCCGCTTGCCTCGCCTTTTTGCGCGCCCAATGTTGAGCCAGCACGCTGGTCGTAGTTGTCTCGCGACTGGTCCACCCTGAACTGCAGCGACAACTGCTCTGTCGCTTGCCAGTCCGCCAACAGGCGCACCTTGTCGCGCTTGCGGTCGGCCAGATGGATGGGGGCGGTGAGGTTGCTGCCGAGGGTGTTATCGTTGCGCACCGTGGTCAGGAAAGGCGAACCATCGCGATCGCTGTGAATGTAGGCCAGTGAGCCGGTGAGGGTTTCCGACATCGAGCGCCGCAACTCAACGCGATAGGACGTTTCATCGGTCCGCTCACGCCGGCTGACCGACGCCACCCGAAAGGTGTTGCGTTTTTTCTCGTCGTAATCGACGCCGCCAGTCAGGCGCAAGCTCATCGGCAGGGCGTAGCTGGCTTCCAGCTTGCCCGCCAGGGTTCGGATGGAGCGGGGCTCATTAAAGCCGTCCAGTGAGCTCGTAGCACCGACGGTGGTGTACAGCGCGAGCGGCGTCTTGTCGTCCCTATCCTCATAGCGCAGGTTGGCGCGCAACGAAAGCTTGGGCATGGGCCGGGCGACGATGCCCATTTGCAGCAGGGTGGTGTCAACGGCGCCCCCCAAGTCACTACGGGTATTGCGTGTGGGCGCAACGAAGAAGGCCTCGTTTTGGGTCGCCCTGGCATAAGCGAGCTTGAACGTGCCGCGCGTGGTCGGGGTAAAGCTGTAACCACCGGACAAGTGCAACTGGTGGGATTGGTTGCCCGGCGGCAGTGCCATTTGGGGAAAGACTGCAGTAAGACCGAGCACATTGAGCACGGTGTTGTGGTTTTCAAACAAAGTCCCGTAATAGCCGCCTGAGAGTTGCAGCTTCTCCCCGGTGTAGCCCAGGATGGCATCGAGTTGCCGGGTGGTCTGGTTGATCGGATCGGTCAAAAAGTTAACGGGAGGTGGAGATCCGCCCTGGCCCCACTGACGCGCGCCATCCTTCTCCTCGTTCCTGAAGCGCACCTGTACGTCCCAGCCCGCCGGCAGATTCTTACTGAAACCCAGGGTCACGGCCTCGCGCTTGGTTTTCAGTTCGACGTTCCTCAATGCGGTGCCATTGATGGTCTGGCTGGCGGTGCCGATGCCAGACAGCCCGGTATTCACGGTGTAGGGATTGAAGCGGGGTGTCACGCCATAATCGATGAAATAGCCCCAGTTGCCCTGGCGATTGTGCTCAAAGCGAAGCTCGCGCGATTCCAACCCGAGATTGCGGCCGCTGAGCTTAAGCCAGGTTCCGGTGGCGTCGTCACGCTTGATCAGGCTCCCGCTCAAAAGTCCATAACTACCCTTTTCATTCAATCCGCTGTACTGGCCGAAGCGCGGGCCATCCTTGTTGACGTAGCCCAAGCCGAACTCGATGTTGCTTTCGGGCTTGGTGAGCGCCGTGATCTCGTCGCCTTCGGCGGCGTAAGCGCCCACGCCAGCAAGTACTGCAGCGGCCGTCGCAGTGAGCCGGAATACAAACCCTGTATGCCTGTTCATGATCGATCTCCTGTTACCTGTTAGCCATGTCGTTAGCGGCGGAACACCCGTTGCCCCGAGGCGGGCACGTCCAGCGGGTTATTGGTGCCATGGATGTTGGTGTGGCAGTTCAAGCAGCCTCGCGCCACCAGGGTCGCGTTAGCTCTAAGCGAAGGACCAGCGCCAGCAAATACCCCGGGGCCGCCTATATGCCCGGCTGGCTCGTGGCACTGCTGGCACAGGAAGGGCGGGCGGGCCTTGAGCAGGTTGGGCGTGGTGGTGCCGTGCGGGTTGTGGCAGATCGAGCAGTCTTCCTGCACCGGCTGGTGGTTGCGCACGAAGGGCCCGCGCTTCTCCATGTGGCAGGTGTAGCAGGTGTCGTTCACGTTGTCGCGCACCATCATCGCCCGTCCGGCCGAGCCGTGCGGGTTGTGACAGTCGGAGCACGCGACTTTGCCTTCATTGAGCGGGTGGCGCGAAGGCCGGTTGAACTCGACGCGCTTCTCTTTGTGGCAGGCGAAGCAGGTTTCCGCCTGGGTGAGCTTGTCGCGCACCTTGTCGTGAGCGGTATGCACCTGGTGGCAGGAGGCGCAACTGAGGTCACTTGCCGCGTGCGTGCTGCCGGCCCAGTGCATGCGCTTGCCGCCCTGGTGGCAGGTCAGGCAGGCCTGATTCTGGCTCGCCGCTGGCGTGCTCGACTTCTTCACGAAAGAGCGCTCGGGTTTCGGCCGCTCTTTCACGTTGGGAGGCTGGTTGGCGTGGGTCTCGCTCTTGCCGTGGCAACTGGTGCAGGTCGGCGTGCGTTTGTCGGCGACGGTGCCATGCTTGGTCTTGCCGATGGCGAGCACCGGGTATTCCCCGGTTTCGTCGTGGCAGCGTGTGCAATTGGCGTCGCCCTTGAGCACCAGGTCCTTGCGCGGCGCCTTGTCGGCGGCAGCGTCCGAAGCAGCCAGAGCGACGCCGGGCGTCAAGGCGATGCCGAGCATCAAGACCAGGCCCTGCAGCATGGCGGCAAACGAATATCTAGGATTTTTTTTGATCAAGGCAGATTCCCCATTGTTCTGCGCGTGTTTACCGCGACAGGATGTATTTGACGACGTTGCGGATTTCCGCCTCGTTCTTGGTCTTAAGGCTGACGTGCTTGCCGACACCCTTCACCTCGGGATTCGTCGTGAGGTGGGTGAAGAGCTGCTGTTCGGCGTCGGGCTTGCCTTTGTATTTCGCTGCGGTTTCCTTGTAGGGCGGGCCTACCTTTTCCGCTGATACCGAGTGGCAATTGTTGCAGCCGCTTTTTTTCGTCAGCTCCTCGGCGGCGCTGACGTTGACTTTAGTCGCCCATGCCGCTGTGCCGAGACCCGTTGCGGCACACACCAGCGACCCGATGATCAACACACGCTTCAGATACATGGAATAACCCTTTCTTTATGATCCATTTGCAGCACGATACAGGTGTTGCAGCGGGGGGAAGGGGGGATTACTGGTTTCTTTGATTTATGTCAAAGAAATTACCTTACTCAGAAGAAAGACGGTACTCCCAAGCCATGGATGCCACTAGTTTTTCAGGGCTATTCAGCGCAAACCGGCTATATAGTCAGCCAGCGCGCGGATTTCCTTGTCGTTCAATTTGGCGGCGACCTGCGTCATCGGCAGGTTGTTGTTGCGCACGCCGTCGCGGAAAGCGGTCAACTGGGACGCGGTGTCCTCGGCATGCTGGCCGCCCAGACGCGGGTACTGCGACGGAATTCCGGCGCCGGTCGGGCTGTGGCAACCGGCACACGCTGGCACCTGGCGGTCAGAGATGCCGCCGCGGTAGATGCGCTCGCCGAGCGTCACCAGTTCCTTGTCCTTGGCGAAACCGAGTTTGGCCTTTTTGCTGGCCAACCAGTAGGCGATGTTTTTCATGTCGTCGTCGGAAAGCGCCGCGGCAAAGCTTTGCATGACGGCGTTTTTGCGCTTGCCTGACTTGTACTCCTGCAACTGCTTGACCAGGTATTCCGGGTGCTGCTGGGCCAGTTTGGGGTTCATCGGCGTGCTGGAATTGCCGTCCGCCCCGTGGCAGGCGACGCACAGCGCCGTGTAGGTCGCTTCACCGCGGACCAGATCAGGCTTGCTGACCTTAACCGCTACAGGCGCTGCGGCCCCAGTTGCAGCATAGGACAGGGCTGGCAACACCAAAAGGGCAGCCAATATGGGAGTAATAAGGGAGGTAACAGACAGCTTCATATCGGGGGATGTTTTAATGGGTTAGCGCGCAAAACTTATACCCTTCTGATTTTACAATGCCTTGGGCACGTTTCCCGTTTGGCCCGCCCTCCCGACATGACCTCAGCATCTTCCAGTACACCTATTGCAGCCACTCTTGCCCCAGTGAACCCCAAAATTGCCATGGGCTGGCTGCACACGGCCAAGTTTTTGACGACCGCACCAGAGCTGAAACACCTGCCGCGCATCGAGGTGCCCGAGATTGCCTTCGTGGGCCGCTCCAACGCCGGTAAATCCACCTGCATCAACACCCTGACACAGCAACACCGGCTGGCCTATGCATCCAAAACGCCGGGCCGCACGCAAAGCATCAATTTGTTCACCCTCGGCAAGCATGGCGTGACCGACGCGGTGTTGGCCGACCTGCCCGGCTATGGCTATGCCGCCGTGCCCAAAGAGGCCAAATACCGCTGGCAGCAGGTGATGGGCAATTACCTGATGACACGCGACAACTTGAAGGCCGTGGTGCTGCTGTGCGACCCGCGCTTGGGGCTGACCGAGCTAGACGAAATTTTGTTAGATGTGATTCGCCCGCGCGTCGAAGCAGGCCTGAAGTTTCTGGTGCTGCTGACCAAGTCCGACAAGCTGAATAAAACCGAAGCCGCCAAGGCACTGCAAATCGTCAAACTACAGGCTGGTGGTGGCGATGTGAAGCTGTTTTCTGCGCTAAAGAAAAAAGGCGTTGACGAAGTCGCCCAGCATCTGTGGGACTGGGTTCATCCTTAATCCGAATACACCGACGCATCACCCTCTGGCCGGGTCTTGAAGCGTTTGTGTACCCAGTAGTACTGCGACGGCATGGTGGCGATATAGCCTTGCAGGCGCTGGTTCATCAGGGCTGTGTCTGCTACCGGGTCATCAGACGGGAAAGCTACCCATGCCGGAAAGACCTCAATCTCGTAACCTCCCGCTGTCATGCGCGGCACCAGCGGCACGACCTTGGCCTTGCCCAGCCGGGCGAAGCGGGCCAGTGACGGCACGGTGGCGGTGGGAATGCCATAGAAGGGCACAAAGACTGAATCCTGCGGGCCAAAGTCCATGTCGGGCAGCAGGTACAGCGGCTGGCCTTCGCGCAGTGCAGTGACGATGGGTTTGACACCGGCAATGCGCCCGAACAGGCGCGCATGGCCAAAGCGCAGCCGGCCGCGCAATATCCATTGATCGACCAGCTTGTTCGACTGGTCGGTGTAGATGGTTATGGACAGGCGCGGGATGTGCAGGACAACCCCGGCCCAGGCTGCATCAAGCCCGTAAAAATGGGGCAGAAAGATAACCGTGGGGTCGTTGCCCTTCAGCTCCTGGACGACACCTGTCAGCGTGACACGCCGCTTGACCCAGCCTTTAGGTGCGTGCCACAACCAGGCGCGATCCAGCCAGGCCTGGGCAAAGTACACAAAGGTTTGCCTGGTTAAAACTTGCCGCTCGCCAGTCGTTTTTTCGGGAAAGCACAGCGCTAGATTGGTTTCAACAATCAGGCGGCGCCTGCTTACAACCAGATAAAGCACCCAGCCCAGTAGCTTGCCCATGCTGCGAATGAGCGGCAGCGGCAACGCAGCCAGCAAGCGCATAAAAAGGATGCCGCTCCGCGTAAAGAAGTAGCTGGCCCACTGGCGCGCTGTTCTCACAGTGCGCCTTTCGATGGCGATTCTTGCCTCGGAGTTTTGTAGCGCCCATAGCCCCACAAATACTGGCCGGGCTGGCTCAAAACAATGGCTTCAATCGCGGCATTGATGCGCGTGACCACGGTGAGCACATCTGGTTTGGTAGCGCCGCCCGTATTATTCACAGTACGCACATCAACCGGAGGCCAGATTTTGATGGCATAACCACGCCCACCCGATAAGCGCTCGCAGCTCACAGGCAGCAGCACAGCGCCGCTTTGCAATGCTAGGCGCGCAGCCAGTGTCATGGTGTAGGCGGGCTTGCCGAAAAACGCTGCCCACACGCCAAGGCCTTCGGGCGGTACCTGGTCTGTCAGCAAGGCCACCGCCTGATTGGCTTTAAGGGTTTTGTGCAGCAGCCTGATGCCGCTCAACGACGCGGGCACCACGGTCAATTGGGGGCGTTGACGTGTGGCCTGCTCAATCGCCGCCAGCCACGGTTTGCGGGCTGGTCTGTAGATGGCAGTCATAGGGCCATACAGCTCGGCCAGCGCCTGTGGCCCGAGCTCAAAACTGCCGCAATGCGGGCCGAAAAAGATCACGCCTTTGCCTTGACCGAATGCCTCTTGCGCATGGGCTTGGCCTTCAAACGTGACCTTGAACGAGACGTTATCAAGACACGATTCATTTTGCGGCCGCAGCCACAATTTGGGCAGCTCGGCCACAAAGCGCCCGGCCTCAAGAATCGCTGGTTGCGCGACTTCAAATGTCAGCCCCGCCTGTGCCACGTTGGCACGAAACTGCGCGCGGTAACGCGGGCTGCCAGCCCACACCAACCAGCCCAATGCAGCGCCTAATGCGTGCAAAAAAGCCAAAGGGAAAAGCGATAAAAAACGAAACAATAAAAGCATGTAGGAATAAAACCGTGTGGCGCTAGGGTGAAAGGCGGCTGTTAAAACCATATCGGGCGCAGCATCCTATACTCATGCCTGTCGCTGAGTTATTTGTACAACTTGCAGGGCGACGTTAAACCCAACTGCTAAAGCGTTCGCCAAAGCACTCAGGCTGGCAACGCGCCCACCAACCCAAGGAGTGTACTTAATGGCAAACGACTTTCTCTTCACATCCGAATCCGTCTCTGAAGGCCACCCAGACAAGGTCGCCGATCAAATCTCTGATGCCATCCTTGATGCGATCTTCAAACAAGACCCACTGTCACGCGTGGCCGCTGAAACCCTGACCAACACCGGCCTAGTCGTGCTGGCAGGCGAGATCACCACCAACGCGCATGTTGACTACATCCAGGTGGCGCGCGACACCCTCAAGCGCATCGGCTACGACAACACCGAGTACGGCATCGACTACAAGGGCTGCGCCGTCATGGTCTGCTACGACAAGCAGTCCAACGACATCGCCCAAGGCGTTGACCATGCGTCTGACGACCACCTGAACACCGGTGCCGGTGACCAGGGCCTGATGTTCGGCTACGCCTGTGACGAAACCCCAGAGTTGATGCCAGCGCCGATTTACTACGCGCACCGTCTGGTCGAACGCCAGGCCCAGTTGCGTAAAGATGGCCGCCTGCCTTTCCTGCGCCCTGATGCAAAAAGCCAGGTCACGATGCGTTATGTCGATGGCAAGCCACACAGCATTGACACCGTGGTGCTGTCTACCCAGCACAGCCCGGATCAGAGCGAGACCATGCACAAAATGAAGGCCTCATTCATTGAAGCCATCATTGAAGAAATCATCAAGCCCGTGCTGCCCAAACACATGCTGACCAAAGACACCAAGTACCTGATTAACCCGACCGGCCGCTTCGTCATCGGTGGCCCGCAAGGCGATTGCGGTTTGACCGGTCGCAAAATCATCGTAGACACCTACGGCGGTGCCTGCCCGCACGGCGGCGGTGCCTTCAGCGGCAAGGACCCGAGCAAGGTTGATCGTTCCGCCGCTTATGCCGCACGCTACGTGGCCAAAAACATTGTGGCTGCAGGCCTGGCCAAGCAGTGCCAGATTCAGGTGGCCTACGCCATCGGTGTGGCCAAGCCCATGAACGTGACGGTCTACACCGAAGGCACGGGCGTGATGAGCGACGAGAAGCTGTCAACACTGGTGCAAGAGCACTTTGACCTGCGCCCTAAAGGCATCATTCAAATGCTTGATTTGCTGCGCCCGATTTATGAAAAGACAGCCGCCTATGGCCACTTTGGCCGTGACGAGCCAGAATTCACGTGGGAGCGTACCGACAAGGCTGCTACGCTCCGCGCTGCTGCTGGCCTGAAATAAGCCCGGCATAGACCCGCACAAGGACAAGCCAATGCGTCCTTTGGCTTGAGGGCACCTCTACAAATTCACCAAACCCCGTTCGGGCTGAGCCTGTCGAAGCCTTTGGCTAACAAAAACAACCACTTAGCGAGCAGACCCTTCGACAAGCTCAGGGCGAACGGTAATTTATAGAGGTGCCCTTGAAATCTCTTGAAATGCCCTTATGATTAGCACTCGATGACTTTGAGTGCTAACAACGGCTTCAAGGTCACGCATTACAAGCGCTAACCGGATATTGATTTGTGCGGCTATCGCTTTTGATTCCCTCAAAACCATTGTTTTAATACAAGGAGCTTTTATGAAACTTCGTCCTTTGCACGACCGCGTGATTGTCAAACGCGTGGAAAACGAAACCAAAACCGCCTCTGGCATCGTCATTCCTGACAGCGTCGCTGAAAAGCCAGACCAGGGCGAAATCCTGGCTGTTGGCCCCGGCAAGAAGAACAACAAGGGCGAGATCAGCGCCATGGCCGTCAAGGTCGGCGACCGCGTTTTGTTCGGCAAATACTCTGGCCAGACCGTTAAGGTTGACGGCGATGAGTTGCTGGTCATGAAAGAAGAAGACCTCTTCGCTGTTGTGGAGAAATAAAGCTACTGCGCGACTCACTCGCTACGCTTTCTTCCACCACAACCCCCCTTATTATTTTTTGAAATTTCTGGAGAATTAACATGGCAGCAAAAGACGTCATTTTCGGCGGCGAAGCCCGCGCACGCATGGTCGAGGGTGTGAACATCCTGGCCAACGCCGTCAAGGTAACCCTGGGCCCCAAAGGCCGCAACGTGGTGCTCGAGCGCTCTTACGGCGCGCCTACCGTGACCAAAGACGGCGTGTCCGTCGCGAAAGAAATCGAACTCAAGGACAAGCTACAGAACATGGGCGCGCAGATGCTCAAGGAAGTCGCTTCCAAGACCTCCGACATCGCTGGCGACGGCACTACCACCGCCACCGTACTGGCCCAGGCCATCATCCGCGAAGGCATGAAGTATGTCGCCGCCGGCATGAATCCGATGGATTTGAAGCGTGGTATCGACAAGGCTGTCACGGCTCTGGTCGAAGCGCTGAAAAAAGCCTCCAAACCCACCACCACCTCGAAAGAAATCGCACAGGTCGGCTCGATCTCTGCCAACTCTGACGAAACCATCGGCAAGATCATTGCCGATGCCATGGACAAGGTCGGCAAGGAAGGCGTGATCACCGTCGAAGACGGCAAGACGCTGGAAAGCGAACTCGAGGTGGTTGAAGGCATGCAGTTCGACCGCGGCTACCTGTCGCCCTACTTCATCAACAATCCAGAAAAGCAAGTCGCGCTGCTGGAAAACCCGTTCGTGCTGCTCTACGACAAGAAGATCAGCAACATCCGTGACCTGCTGCCGACGCTGGAGCAAGTTGCAAAAGCCGGCCGTCCGCTGCTGATCGTGTCGGAAGACGTCGAAGGCGAAGCACTGGCAACGCTGGTAGTCAACAACCTGCGCGGTATTTTGAAGGTTGTGGCCGTCAAGGCTCCGGGCTTCGGCGACCGTCGCAAGGCCATGCTGGAAGACATCGCAGTGCTGACCGGCGGCAAGGTGATCGCTGAAGAAGTCGGCTTGACGCTTGAAAAAGCCACGCTGGCTGACCTCGGTTCCGCCAAACGCGTTGAGGTAAGCAAGGAAACCACCACCATCATCGACGGCGCCGGTGCCGCTGCCGACATCGAAGCACGGGTCAAGCAAGTGCGTCTGCAAATCGAGGAAGCGACCTCTGACTACGATAAAGAAAAGCTCCAGGAGCGGGTTGCCAAACTCGCCGGTGGCGTGGCCCTGATCAAGGTCGGCGCGGCCACCGAAGTCGAAATGAAAGAGAAAAAGGCCCGCGTCGAAGACGCCCTGCACGCTACCCGCGCTGCGGTTGAAGAAGGCATCGTGGCTGGCGGTGGCGTTGCGTACCTGCGCGCCAAGCAAGCTGTAGGCGTCATCAAAGGCGACAACTCTGACCAGGACGCCGGCATCAAGCTGGTCATGCGCGCCATCGAAGAGCCGATCCGCATCATCGTCGCCAACGCCGGCGGCGAAGCCTCGGTGGTGGTAAACAAAGTGATGGCCGGCAAGGGCAACTTTGGCTTCAATGCAGCCAACGACACCTACGGCGACATGATCGAAATGGGTATCCTGGACCCGACCAAGGTGACCCGTATCGCGCTGCAAAACGCAGCTTCGGTCGCATCGCTGATGCTGACGACCGAGTGCATGGTGGCCGAGGCTCCAAAAGACGAGTCCGGCGCCGGCGGTGGTGGTGGTATGGGTGGTATGGGCGGCATGGGCGGCATGGACATGTAATTGCCCTGTCTGAATTTTTCAGGCACCCACAAAAACCCCCGCAAAGCTCGCGCCTTGCGGGGGTTTTATATTTTACGCTATGAATTCAATAGCTGCTCACGCCCGCATTCGTTGGGCTATAGGTCTCTCATGCACAACTCCGGCAATTCGGCAGCATGAAACCCGCAAAGAAGGCGGCCAGTTCCTCGTGCGCGTCCAGCGGCAACACATGGGCGATGTACTGGTCGGGGCGCACCACCACCAGTGCACCTCTTTCACGGGCTATGCCTCTAAGGTCAAAGATGTCCGGGCCGTTCTTCAGGTCCGGGCAGAAGACCTTTTCATAGTCACGCAGGCCATGGCGTCCCTTGAGCGGCTGCAACAGTTCGGGCATGGAGTCGATTTCCAGTTCGGCATGCCCTTGCTGGAATATGGCCCGCAGGTCAAACACCGCGTCAGGGTCCTGCCCGGGTCGCGTGAATTGACGCACCGGGGAATGAGGTGATTCCTGCAGAAATTTGCACAGTGCGCGCACGCCCAGCATCACATCCGCAGCGTCGTTCTTCCCGGCAAACGCATACAAGCGCCAGCGGCCATCGGCCTTGCCAACATGCCCAAGATGCACGGGCTTGGCATCGGTGATGCATACCACGGCCGCTGAGTGAAAGCGTGTGCCAATCACGAATCCGGTCGCCAGCGGCTGGTGCGTGGCGTGGCCGCAGATGAGCGACGGCGAGTAGTGCGTGCCCATGCCGGCGGTAAAGCGCCCATGTTGCTGGAAATATTTCTGGAATTCCTTCGGGTCCACACCGCCGCTCTCGCTCTCAGCCTCAGTGCCCTGTTGCTTGGGGCGGTCGCTGATCATCTTCGACCACTCGCGGTCAAAGTCGATCAGCTCCTGCCCCACGGTCTGGCGCTCTGCTGTATAGGTGTGCAGCAGTTGCGGCGCACATTGCTTACGCAGCACGGCGGCCAGCTTCCAGCCGAGGTTGAAGGTGTCTTGCATAGAGAAGTTCATGCCCTGGCCCGCCTTCGGGCTATGGGTGTGGCAGGCATCGCCAGCGATGAAGACGCGGGGCAGGCGTGCGCCCCTGTCCTGCGGCGGCACATCGTCGTAGCTGTCGCAAATGCGCTGGCCGATCTCGTACACCGACCACCAGGGGACTTCTTTCACATCCAGCGTGTAGGGGTGCAGGATGCGCTGCGCCGCCGCGATGAGCTGGTCCAGCGAGATGTTGCGGTTGGCCACGCGCTCGTCTTCACCGAGCTTGTCCATCGTCACATACAGGCGGAACATATAACCGCCCTCGCGCGGGATCAGCAACAGGTTGCCGCCGTTGGCGGACTGCACCGCCACCTTGTAGCGGATGTCCGGGAAGTCAGTCACGGCCAGCACGTCCATCACGCCCCAGGCCTGGTTGGCCGAATCGCCCACCATGGGCAAGCCTATTGATTTGCGCACTGCGCTGTGTGCGCCGTCGCAACCCACGACATAGCGCGCACGAACCGTTTCGAGCTGGTCGGTGTGGGCGGCCCGATTGCCAAAATTTGTGCGCTCCATGCGCACCGTCACCGGGTAGTCTGATGCCTCGTGGTCTATCGACACGTCCAGCAGCTTGCGCGCGTAATGCGGCTCCAGGCGGCTGGGTGAATGGCGCATGACATCCAGATAGAAATCATGCACCCGCGCCTGGTTGAGCACGACATGCGGAAACTCGGACAGCCCGTCCTCGGTGTCCTGCACGCGGCCATGGCGGATGATTCTTTCGGGCTGCTTCTCGTCCGGTTTCCAGAAGGTCACCTCATTGATCCAGCAGGCCTCCTTGAGCACCCGCTCGCTGAAGTTGAACGCCTCGAACATCTCCATCGTCCGGCAGGCAATCCCGTCGGCCTGCCCCAGCAGCAGCGGGCCTTCCTTCTGCTCCACGATGAGGGTAGCAATGTCGGGGAAAGCCGCCAGTTGCGCCGCCAGGGTCAGCCCGGCCGGGCCACAGCCGACGATCAGCACATCGACCTGCGTCGGGGCAGCATCCGTGTACGCCACAGCCATGGAGGAGGCAGGGAAGATGTGGGGATCGCCGGGGCGAAAGCCGTCCAAATTGAATTGCATGTTTCTTATATGACTCCAAATCGACGCAGCAAACCCGCAGTTGATGCGTCAAGCTCCGAAGTGTCGCCAGTCACCAGCCTGGCCTCGATATCCTGAGCAAGTAACTTGCCAAGTTCAACACCCCACTGGTCAAAACTGTTGATGCCCCAGATGGCGCCGCTGACAAACACGCGGTGTTCCTGTAGCGCGATCAACGCACCCAGACTGGCTGGCGTGAGTTCATCTAACAGCAAGAAACTGCTGGGCCGATTGCCGGGAAAGTGTTTGTGACCGCCTTCATCAACTTTACCCAGCATCAATGCCTGCGCCTGGGCCAGTACATTGGCCAGAAGTTTTTGTTGATGCCCTGGCAGCGTATGGGCTTGTCTTTTGACGGCGACGAATTCAACCGGCACCACAGTCGTGCCCTGATGCAGCATTTGAAAGTAGGCATGTTGGCCATTCGTACCAGGCTCGCCCCACAGCACGGGTGATGTCTGAAAGAGAAGTGTCTGCCCACTTACGTCAACCCGCTTGCCATTGCTTTCCATTTCCAGTTGCTGCAAATACGCCGGCAAGCGTCGCAGGGCGCTGCTGTAGGGTGCAATATTGCGGCTCGTAAAGCCGTGGAAGTTGCGGTACCAGACATCGAGTAAGCCCAGGCGCACGGGCAGGTTTTGCGCCATCGGTGCAGTGCGAAAGTGCTCGTCCATCGCGTGCGCGCCCGCCAGCAGTTGACGAAACCCCTTGCCGCCTACGGCCAGCGCAATCGGCAAACCAATCGCTGACCACATCGAATAACGCCCCTCCACCCAGTCCCAAAAACGAAAGGTGGTGGTGATGCCGAATTCATTGGCGGCTTTAACGTTGCTTGTCAACGCGGCGAAGTGACGGGCAAGCTCAGGACGATCAACACCTTCCCCACCCTGCGCTTCAAACCAGTGCCTGGCCGAATGCGCGTTGGTCATGGTCTCGGCGGTGATAAAGGTCTTGGACGCTATCAAAAACAAGGTGCTCGCAGGCTTGCACTGCGCCAGCACGCTGGCCAGTTCTTGGCCATCAACGTTAGAAACAAAATGAAAGCGCTTGACTTGCTTGGCTTGGGCCGCAAATTCAGCCAGGGCCAGTACCGCCATCTGCGGCCCCAGGTCTGAGCCGCCAATGCCGATGTTGATGATGTCGGTGATCGCTTCATCAGCCCGTATTTTTTCGGCGTAGGCCAGCATGGCATCCAGCGTGGCGTGTACCTGGGTCAATTCATTTGCTATGTTTTTAGTAGCTGGTTGCGCCTGATTTGCCTGATTTGATTGGCTTGCAGCCGTATTTGATGCATCAAAAACAGGTTTTCGGAGCAAAAAGTGCATCGCTGCACGGTTTTCGGTGCTGTTAACCGGCTCACCGGCAAACATCGCATCGCGGTGCTGCTCAAGCTGGCACTGCACGGCGAGGTCAAACAGCAGGGACTCGGTGGCAGCGTCAATCAGGTTCTTCGACAGATCTGCAAAAACGTGGGATGCCTGTTGGCTGAAATGCTCGAAGCGCTTGGGGTCTTGAGCGAACGCATCGCGTAAATCGAAAGTTTGACCGTGCGTTGTGAATGCTTTCTGTAGCTCACTCCAAGCAGGTGTTTGATCGCAACGTGGTCGTTGCATGTTCAAGCCGCCAGCATCAGTTGCTCAAGCTTCAGCACGTCTAGTTGATTCATAAAGGCATAAAGAATTTCGTTCGAGAAAAAATGCGATCCCGAGTTACGATTATGCCAAGCAATGATGAAACTTAATCACAATGATTTTTGGGGTCAGACCCCAAAAACCCCGCCTCTGCGCACCTATAAAAAAAGCCGCCCGAAGGCGGCTTTTTAAACTCTTTTGAGTGCGGCTGACACCAGGCCAGCCAGCCATCAGAAGTTGTGGCGAAGACCGAAGTTGTAGCCGGTCGAACTACCGTTAGCTTTGGTCGCGGCGCCGCCCAGGGCAACGCTAGCACCACCGCTGTTGGTCACGCGAGCAAACGTGGTGTACAGGGCCGTACGCTTGGACAGGTTGTGCACATAACCAAGAGCGAATTTATTGGATTGTGGTTTAAGACCAACGTTGGTCTTGTAGGTGGAATACGAGGCACGGATTTGATGCGTACCCATCGGAACTATGGCACCGATCAGCGTGCCATTGCCGGTCACAGCCGAGCCAACACGGTCACGGGTGAGCAAAGCCATCGCGGTAGCCACGCCTAAGTTGTACGAACCGCCCAGATTGGTGGACGTGATCTTGCCAGCGGCGTACGTGGTGTTGCCCGTTGCAAATGCCACGTTGATCGGGCCATTGGCGTAGCCAAGGCGAATTGAAGAGCCATTGCCGTCTTTTGAGTTGGCAACGTTGCTGCTGTTCTCGCCCAGATAATACATGGCCTGGCCGTAGAAACCGCCCAAGTTGCCTGGCAGGAAGTAGCCGATGCTATTGGAAGCGCGGACACCGGTTGGGCCTGCGATACCACCGGGGCCGGAGCCGAAAGGCTGGCTGCTGCCCAAGTTGGCGGGGCCGTGCGGATCGAACACGGCTTGGTTCCAGAAGTGCGGTGTCAAGTCACGGCCCAGACGCAGCTCGCCCATGTCGGCCCTGGCCAGACTGACCGTCGAACGGCGGTTGAAAGTCAGGCCGCCGCCGCCTGCTGCACCGGTGGCTTGGTTGTTGGTGTTGGTCAGAGCGCCCGAACCATTGTCGGTGGCCATATCGGCTTCCAGCCAGAAGCTGGCCGACATGCCACGGCCGAGGTCTTCCCTGCCCATGAAGCCCAAACGGCTGGAGCTGTGGCCGCCGCTCACCAGTAGGGTCCTGTTAGACACTGAGCCGGAGCTGTGTTGGTAGGCTGCGTCAACAATACCGAACAGGGTTACGGAAGATTGGGCCGAAGCCACGCCGGCAACAGCCAGAATAGCCAAAGCGACTAGTGATTTTTTCATTGAAAGTTTCTCCAAGGTTAAACATAGGGCTCCAGGACATTGGCTCCCCGGGCCAACCTCCGTTAAGGAAGTTGTCTCTATTGCACCAGAGGCGAAGCGCTATGGCAAAGGGTTTGAAAGAAAACCAGCCCTAAAAAAGCATTTTTGTTGCACTCATGCAACAAATTGAAACATCACCGTGGAAGCCGCGCCACACCCCCTGCAAACCAGCCGGGGCGAAATTGGCTAGACTGCAACTTTCCCCACAGAAATGTCCGCCCAATGGATGCCCTGCTGAACGCTGCCGACAACGCCCTGCGCACCCTGTTTGCCAACCCGCGCGCAAGCCGCCCCTGCCCCACAGTGGCCGACCAAAGCACCGACTTAACCGCAGCTGACAAAGCCTTGGCAGGCGCACTGATGCGGGTCAACCACGTTGGCGAGGTTTGTGCCCAGGCACTTTATGCGGCGCAGGCCTTGGGCACACGCGACCCCGTGCTACGCGCGCATTTTTTGGCAGCTAGCGCGGAAGAAGGCGACCATCTGGCCTGGACGCGGCAGCGGCTTGCTGAACTGGGTGCGCGGCCTTCGCTGCTCAATCCGCTTTGGTACGCGGGTGCCTTCGGTTTGGGGCTGCTCGCCAGCCGCCTCGGAGACCGCTTGAGCCTGGGCTTCGTCGTGGAAACCGAGCGTCAGGTCGAGGCGCACTTGGCAAACCACCTGGAGAAACTGCCCGAAGGCGACCATGAGTCGCGCGCCATCGTGGCACAAATGAAAGCCGAGGAAGCGCGCCACGCGCTAGAGGCAGTGAATGCCGGAGCGCTGGAGTTGCCAGGCGCAGTGAAAAGTTTGATGGGGGTTGGTGCCAAGGTTATGACGACCGTGGCGCGCTGGGTTTAACGGTCAGTAATTTACCTCAAACCTCCAAAACCTCAAAACTGGTCGTGATCTCAGCCGTTTTGCCCAGCATGATGGTGGCGGAACAGTACTTTTCATGGCTCATGGCAATCGCGCGTTCTACTGCGCTGGCAGCCAAACCCTTGCCTGTGACGGTGAAATGCATGTGGATTTTGGTGAACACCTTGGGGTCCACTTCGGCCCTTTCAGAACTCAGTTTGACAGAGCAGCCCCGCACATCGTGACGGCCACGCTTCAAAATCAGCACCACGTCATAAGCGGTGCAGCCACCGGTGCCGGCCAGCACGGTTTCCATCGGGCGAGGTGCCAGGTTTGCGCCGCCGTTTTCGGCTTTGGCGGCATCCGGCGCGCCGTCCATCACCAGGGTATGGCCGCTCCCGGTCTGGGCCAGGAAAGTCATGCCTGAGGGTGACCCCGTGGCCGCGCTCGGGCCGGTCCAGCTAACTGTGCATTCCATGAATGTCTTTCTGTTTTCAAAGAACTAACTGAGCACTCTAGGGTTTTTGGGGTCAGAGTCCAAATTCATTATGCCTTTGGCACGCCCTCCGGGTGCGATGCTCTGCATCGTAATGAAATTGGCGTCTGACCCCAATAACCCTATGATGTCAGGCTGTGAGAAACACCATGTCATCAGACCAAAACGCCAAAAAAAAACCGCTCCAACCCGCTGATTATTTAAAGAAAATTCTCACGGCACGGGTCTACGACGTGGCCGTTGAATCGGCACTGGAGCCGGCCAAAGCCTTGAGCCTGCGCCTGAAAAACAGCGTGCTGTTAAAGCGCGAAGACCAGCAACCGGTGTTCAGCTTCAAGTTGCGCGGCGCATACAACAAGATGGTGCATTTAAGCGCTGCCCAATTGAAAAAAGGCGTGATCTGCGCCTCTGCCGGCAACCACGCGCAGGGCGTGGCCATGAGCGCGCAAAAGCTCGGCTGCCGTGCCGTGATCGTCATGCCTACCAGCACGCCGCAGCTCAAGGTTGATGCGGTCAAAAGCTGGGGTGGTGAAGTGCTGCTGCACGGCGACAGTTACTCCGATGCCCACCTTCATGCCGTGACGCTGGAGAAAAAGCAGGGCCTCACCTTCGTCCACCCGTTTGACGACCCGGACGTGATTGCCGGCCAGGGCACGATTGCGATGGAAATCCTCAGGCAATTGCAGGGGCCGGGCACAGGTTCACAGTCTTCCAGACTTGACGCGGTGTTTGTTGCCATTGGCGGCGGCGGTTTGATCTCAGGCGTGGCCAACTACATCAAAGCGGTGCGGCCCGAGATCAAGATCATTGGCGTGCAGATGGATGACTCGGACGCCATGATGCAGTCGGTCAAGGCCAAAAAGCGCATCACCTTGAATGATGTCGGCCTGTTCTCGGACGGCACAGCCGTCAAGCTGGTCGGCGAGGAAACCTTCCGCATCAGCCGCGAGCTGGTCGATGAATTCATCAGCGTCGACACCGATGCCGTCTGCGCCGCCATCAAAGACGTGTTTGTAGACACCCGCAGCATTGTCGAGCCCGCAGGGGCGCTGGCTGTGGCGGGGATCAAAAAATACGTTGCCAGCCACAAAAAGCAGGGCGAGACCTACGCCGCCATACTGTGTGGCGCCAACATGAACTTTGACCGCCTGCGCTTTGTCGCCGAGCGGGCCGAGGTGGGCGAAGAGCGCGAAGCGCTGTTTGCGGTGACGATTCCCGAAGAGCGCGGCAGCTTCAGGCGGTTTTGTGAGCTGATCGGCGATTTGCCTCAATCGTCAGGTGCAGGCCCACGCTCGGTCACTGAATTCAACTACCGCATCAGCGACGGCGCAAAGGCCCACGTGTTTGTCGGCTTGACGACCTCCGGCAAGGGTGAGAGCACAAAAATCGCGGCAAATTTCTCCCGCCACGGCTTCAAGGCGCTTGACCTCACGCATGATGAATTGGCCAAGGAACACATACGGCACATGGTGGGCGGACACAGCGCGCTCTCAAAAAATGAGCGTCTGCTGCGCTTTGTGTTTCCCGAGCGGCCAGGCGCGCTGATCAAATTTTTATCCGGCATGCAACCGGGCTGGAACATCTCGCTGTTCCACTACCGGAATCAGGGCGCCGACTACGGCCGGATTCTGGTCGGTTTGCAGGTGCCCAAGGCCGACAGCAAGGCCTTCAAGAATTTTCTGGATACCCTGGGCTATCCGCATGTTGAAGAAACTGCAAACCCGGTGTACCGGTTGTTTTTGCAGCGCTGAGGGCTTTATCATGACCACCAATCTGGACGGACAACTCGTTGTAGCGATTTCATCGCGCGCGCTGTTTGACCTTGAAGAAGAAAACCAGGTTTTCGAGCAGTCCGACGACCGCGCCTACATGAAGCTGCAACTCGACCGGTTAGAGCAACCCGCCAAACCGGGCGTGGCGTTCTCACTGGTTAAAAAGCTGCTGGCTTTTAATACCGACATCAAACGCGTAGAGGTCGTCATGCTGTCGCGCAACGACCCGGTGTCAGGCTTGCGAATATTCAAATCAGCCGAGGTCCATAAACTGCAGCTGGAGCGTGGCGTGTTCACAAAAGGTCGACCACCCTACGACTACCTCAAAGCACTACAGGCGAATTTATTTTTGTCAGCCAACCCCGATGACGTGCGGGCTGCGCTGGATGCGGGTTTTGCGGCAGCTACCGTGGCCACCCATTCGGCGCACGCGAAAAACACCTACCCCAACGAAGTGCGTATCGCGTTTGACGGCGATGCGGTGCTGTTCTCAGACCAGGCCGAGCGTGTGTTTCAAAAAGATGGGCTTGATGCCTTTCAAAAACATGAGAGAAAACTGGCCGGTAAACCATTGCCACCTGGCCCCTTCAAGCCGCTGCTGACAGCCCTGCACCGCCTGCAGCAGGCGGGCACACCGCGTATGCGCATACGCACCGCACTGGTCACAGCGCGCAGCGCACCAGCCCATGAGCGCGCCATCCGCACGCTGATGAACTGGAACATTGAAGTTGATGAAGCCATGTTTCTGGGCGGCCTGGCCAAGGGTGAATTTTTGCGTGAGTTCGAACCCGATTTTTTCTTTGACGACCAGACCGGGCATGTCAACGCGGCAGCCCAGCACGTACCGTCAGGCCATGTGGCCAGCGGGGTTTCAAATAAATTGTCATAAGCCTGAATAAATTGAAGTAGCGCAACTAAATGGCAGAAACTATTCCCGGCGAAACGCCCATCGCCGAACCACCCCTGGAGCCTGTAGCAGCCTGGGACCCCATGAAGCGTCCGGTGTTCAGAATGCTCTGGACCACCTTGCTGGTGGCCAACACCTGCATGTGGATGAACGACGTGGCTGCAGCGTGGCTGATGACCTCCATGACCACCTCACCGATCTGGGTAGCGCTGGTGCTATCGGCATCGACCCTACCGATGTTTCTGCTCGGCCTGCCCAGCGGGGCGCTGGCCGATATTCTGGACCGCAGGCGTTACCTCATCTTCACGCAGTTCTGGATGGCGGTGGTGGCCACGCTGCTGGGCGTGATGGTGGTGTGGGGGCAGATGACACCGCTGCTGCTGCTAATGTTGACCTTTGCCAACGGCGTTGGCCTGGCGATGCGTTTGCCAGTGTTTGCAGCCATCATGCCCGAACTGGTACCGCGCCGCGAGTTGCCCGCCGCGATGGCCTTAAACGGTGTGTCGATGAATTCCTCACGCATCATCGGGCCACTGGCTGCGGGCGCACTGATTGCCAGCGCTGGCACCGAGTGGGTGTTTGTGCTCAATGCGGTGTTGTCGGTTGTCTCGGGCTTGCTCATCATGCGCTGGCGGCGCGAGCATGTGCCCAGCCCGCTGGGGCGCGAACGGCTGGTCAGCGCCATGCGGGTCGGTATGCAGTTTGTGTGGCAATCGAATCGCCTGCGCGCCGTGCTGCTGCGCGGGTCGCTGTTTTTCTTTCATTCAACCGCTTTGCTGGCCATGCTACCGCTGGTGGCGCGCCAGTTGCATGGCGGCGCGGGCACCTTCACGCTGCTACTGGCATCGATGGGCGTCGGGGCGATTGTGGCGGCGCTCAATCTCACGCGCTTGCGCCAGTTGATGCCGCGCGACACATTGGTGCTGCGCGCCACCATACTGCAATCGCTGTCAACCGTTGCCGTGGCGCTGGCACCCAACGCCTGGGTGGCGGTACCCGCCATGCTGCTTAACGGTGCGGCGTGGATCACCTGCGCCAACTCCCTCACCATGTCGGCCCAGCTTGCCCTGCCCGACTGGGTGCGGGCGCGCGGCATGTCGATGTACCAGATGGCCATCATGGGGGCCAGCGCGGCTGGCGCAGCGCTATGGGGCCAACTGGCAACCCTGAGCAATATCCAGGTCGGCCTGCTGGTAGCAGCCGTCAGCGGCACAGTCACCATGCTGCTGGCCCAGTACCACGTGGTCGACCTGAGCATTGAAGAAGACCTGACCCCTTCACGCGAATTCAAAGTGCCGGTGGCCGATGCACCGCCCGTCACAGGTCATGTAGTGGTGACGATTGAGTACATCATCGACCCCGCACGCGCTGAAGAGTTTCGAGCCCTGATGCAAGAGAGCCGCCGCAGCCGCCTGCGCCAGGGCGCGCTTGAGTGGGCCTTGCTGCGCGACATAGGCCAGCCGGAACGCTACCTAGAGCAAATCACCGACGAGTCATGGACAGAACACCTGCGCCGCTTTGACCGCGTGACCGCCAGCGACGTAGCCCTGCGCGAACGCAAGCTGGCCTTTCACACCCCCGAAGAGCCGCCGCACATCACGCGCCGCGTGATGGAGGATGTTCGGGCTTGAAAACTATTTCACCTTTGGCTTAAAAAATTAAAGCTTGGCTAGCTCGGCCCGCATCTCATCAACTGACAATATTTCCGACAGTACAACCGGTGCGCGGCCTGGTTTGTAAATCACATATACCGGCACGCTGCTGCGACCCAGTTGACTTAATGCCGCAGTGACTGCCGGGTCACGGCGCGTCCAGTCGGCGCGCAGCAAGGCGACTTTTTTATCGGCGAAGTCGGCCAGCACGGAGGCGTTGGACAACGTGGTTATCTTGTTGTACTGGCATGTGACGCACCAAGCGGCGGTGAAGTCTACAAATACGCTCTGCCCCTGGGCTGTGAGCTGCTCGACCCGGCCCTCTTCCCAGGCTTGCCAGGCTTGCCCGCCGCTGCTGGTCAACTGGGCGGTGGGCGGACCATCTTGCAGCTTGACCACATTCGGCCCCAACGACCACAGCGCTAAAGCCAGCATCAACACGCTGATACTTGCCAAAATAAGCTGTGGCCGACCTTTGAGCGTGAAGGCCCAAACGCACAGCGCCAGCAACAGCAGCAGCGCCAGCAATGTACCCGCACCGTCGATGCCGCTTTGCTGACCCAGCACCCACACCAGCCAGACGACCGTTGCAAACATGGGGAAAGCCATTAACTGTCTAAAAGTAACCATCCAGCTACCTGGGCGCGGCATCGCGCGCGCCACCGCCGGTATCACGCTGGCAGCCAGGTAGGGCAGCGCCATACCGACACCAATGGCACCGAACACGGCCAGCGCCTGCACCGCTGGCAAGCCGATGGCGTAGCCAAGCGCTGCGCCCATGAAAGGCGCGGTACAGGGCGAGGCAATCGCAGTGGCCAGCACGCCCGTCAAAAACGAATCCATGGTCGGATTTTTGACCCGAAAATTCGCCAAGCGACCGGGCAGAAAACTGCCAAACTCAAACAAGCCCACCAGGTTAAGGCCAATCAAGGTAAACAGTACCGCCAGCACCGCCACCACCGCCGGGCTTTGCAACTGAAAACCCCAGCCCAGTGACTCACCCGCCGCACGCAGGCTAAGGAGCAAAGCGCCCAGCGCCAAAAACGACAGCACTACACCAGCGCTGTAAGCCAGCCCGGTGCGCACCCGCACGGCTTGATCTTTGACCTGCACAAAGCCGACCACCTTGATGGCGAGTACCGGAAACACGCAAGGCATCAGGTTCAAAATCAGACCGCCGATAAAAGCCCCGAGCAGCACGGCCAGCAGGCCAAACGGGGGGGCATTGGCCTGTATGGGCGCAGCACCCGCAGCAGCATTGGCCTTGAGCGCGGCCCCCAGTGCAGGCGGCAACACCGCAACAGCGGCCACCTTGGGCCACTCGCCTTTGACCGGTGCTTCAATCCGGTAAGCAACATTTTCAACCGCAACCACCAGCGGCATGACGGCAGGGCTTTCGGTGCGCTGGCTTGACAACGGCAGTTGTGCTGTCCAGACACTACCCTGCCAGGCCTGCTGCCATGCGGCGGCAGGTTCAATCACGCTGCCGATTTCAGGAAATAGCGCCAGCGTTTTGCCCTGTAGTGCAGCGGGCAGGCCGCTCAAACTGACCTTGATGCTGTTTGTAGATAGGGCTGCAACGTCAATCTGGCTGCTGCCCACAGGCAGGGGCTTGGGTGTGGCATCAAATGTGGCCTGAAATAATTTGCTGTTCATGCCGGTCGAGCTTTTGACCGGAATGCTCAAGGCAAACTCGCCTTCTTGCGGAATGCATTCCTTGTGGCAGATCAGCCAGGCGGCTTTCAGTTTGACGTTGAGTTGCGAGGCCGTGAAGTTGACGGCCACCGTAACCGGCACGGGCAAAAGAATGGTGTTTTCATAGCCATAGTTGAGCAGCGTGCCAAGCCGGATTTTCTTCGGCGTGGGCCAGGCAATGTCACCCGCCGTGATGCCTGCTGGCAATTGCCACTCCAGCACTGTCGGCAAGCCGGAATCACCCGAGTTTTTCCAGTAGGTGTGCCACTCGCTCTGGTGGTCAAGCCGCAAACCCAGCCAGACCTGCTTGCCAGGTTCAATGCCATCAGGTGCCCAGGCCAACAATTCAGCCCGCACCTGATCGGTGGTGACGACGCTGCTGGCCGCTCCAACACCTTTTTTGAACCGATCAAAGCTGATAGTTTGGGCTGTAGCCCCATTAAACAGAGCGCAACCAGCTATTAAAAGCGTAGCAACCATTGGCGTAGATAAAAAGCGTTTTAGGTTCATGATTGGGTAGTCTGAGCAGGCGGCGATGGTATTAGTTCCGTGGAGGGTTTTTGGGGTCAGAGCCCAAATTCGCCGAGCCTTTGGCTCGCCCGTAGGGTGCAGTGCTTGCACTGCAGCGAAATTGGTGTCTGACCCCAATAACCCGAACTCCGATAATAGGATCATGCCGTACACCGCTTCCGTCATTGCCCCCGCCGCATAAATCAGGTAAAAACACCATGACAAGCTCTGCAAGCACACCACCTTCAAATCGTTTTTGGGCTGACCTCAAAAGCCCTGACTTCGCCAAGCTCGACTTAGAGCGCAGCATCGCGGTGCTGCCGGTTGCGGCGATTGAGCAGCACGGCCCGCACCTGCCGCTCAATGTCGATGCCACGCTGGTCGATGGCGTGATGGCCGCCAGCCTGCCCCATCTTCCAGCAAATTTATCGGTGCTGTTTTTGCCAACCCAGTCGATCGGCCTGAGCCCTGAACACACCCGCTTTGCCGGCACGCTGACACTCAAGGCAGAAACCGTCATACGCCTCTGGACAGAGATTGCCGAATCGGTCGCGACCACGGGTATCAAAAAACTGGTGCTGCTTAATTCACACGGCGGCCAGGTCGGTTTGCTCGATGTGGTGGCGCGTGACCTGCGGACACGACTAGGCATGTTGGTCTACAGCGTGAACTGGTTCAACCTGCCGCTGGCAGACGGCAAGGGCGGTTCTGTGGGCGATCTGTTCAGTGCCGACGAGCACCGCTTCGGCATTCATGCGGGAGAGATTGAAACCTCGATGATGCTGGCCCTCAAGCCTGAGCAGGTCGATATGGCGAAGGCACAAAATTTCCACTCCACCTCGCAAGACCGGGCGCAAAAATTCAGCATCCTTGGTGATGGCCGCAGTGCCAAGCTGGGCTGGCAAATGCAGGACTACAACCCGCATGGCGCAGTCGGCAACGCCGCTGCCGCAACGCCCGAGAAAGGCCAGGCCTTGCTGAACGCTGCGGGCCGCAGCTTGGCACAGTTGCTGGTTGAGGTGGACCAGTTGCCCGCAGGCACACTGAGCAGCAAGATTGCGTTTTAAAACGCCAAAAACAGCAAAAAGCAGTTCTGCGAGCTGCCCATCAGCAAGCAGCGCGATCTATCGCCCTAGGCTCCACGACATCGCAGCCACGTTCAAAAGCCATTCCGGCAGAGGCAGAACCTTGGCGATGGCGTCTGTGCTGACCGAGAGCAGCAGCGCGCCAAACAGCGACACAAGCGTACCCACAAGCAGGCGCGTGCTGAATACTTCGTGCTCGCGGTTTAAAAGCCAGCTGAACAACATGCGAAACAACAAAGACAGCCGCTGGATTGGGGCGACCACCGAGACCGGCGCCATCGAGAGCGCAAGATAGCGCAACATTTGCGACAGGCCGACCAAAAGGCCTGCAGCACAGAACCATTTAGCGTTGGCCGCCGAAACTTTGCGCACGTCGGCGACCTGTCCGGTGACGATAACGACGAACAAGACGACGAGGCTGGCTGCGCCGTAAGAGATCATGCCGCCTGCAAGGCTCGCGCCTGGACTTGCGTTCTCAAGCGCCGAGCGAATGAGGATGGGGCTTGTGCCATAGCCCAGCGCCGACAGGCCGGCGAAGAGATAACCCTCCGCGTAAAGCGGCTTGAAAGCGGGCTTCGTCTTCTTGTCCGGGGTCGGTTCCTCACTGGGCACCAGCGCTTTCTTCTTGCCGATCTGGACAGCAAGCGCTGGCCCCATCAGCACCAGCACAATGCCGAGCGCCATCAACGGCGTGATCGCCTCGCCAAGCACAAGGACGGCGAGCGCCAACGCGATCAATACGCTGGATTCCTGCAACGGTCCGGCAAGATTCGAACCGATCGCTTTGACCGCGCGATAATTACAATAGCGGCCCCAAACAAAATGTACGATTCCCGCCAGTGCCAGAAAACCGTAAGAGCGCCATGAAAAATCAAATAGCCAGCCAAGACTGGACGCGGCTGCCGCGCCCAGGAAAAACATCGGAACGCCAATCGGCACCGTAATCGAAAGCGCCTGCACTACAGACCCTGTCAGCACACCACGCCGGGTAAACGTGTTGTTCAAAGCAAACGTGGCGGCTGAACATAAAGCGAGAAAGGCACCAAGCACGATACGATCTCCACTTTATGTTCAACAGTTCACGAGCAGAAAACCAACGCCTATTCCATGAACTTGCGCGCGATCTCCACGGCTTCCGACGGCGTGTTCTGGATTGCTGAAGCAATCTCGGCAGCCTTCTCGCCGATGATCGGATCCATATCCATCTTCAGCTTGCGGGCGAAGTCGTCGAATTCAGAATCCTTCATCATATCGAGACGGATAGGAAATTCAACCGCATGAGGCCAAGGAGGGTTATTGGGGTCAGACGCCAATAACCCTTCGAGCACCGCACAACGCAGCAATTCGTCCGAAAAATGAATTTATAGAAATGCCCTTATGAATAAGTAATCCACGTCGCATGTTCGGGCGCATCTAAGTGCGGCAGCGTGTTGTAGGTCACCAGCATGTGGCGCTTGGGGGTGAAGGCGAACTCGGTGACCGAACAGTTGCGTATGCGCAGGTTCAGCTCAATCGTGGTCTCAGGGCTGCAACCCAGCACATGGCCGACTGCGGTGGCTATCGGCCCGCCGCTGGAGACCAGCAGCACATTGCCTTTATAGGTCTTGCGAATGTGATCCAGTGCATCGGTCACGCCCGCTACAAAGTCCGTGTACTCGGGCATTCCCCGCGGGCTGACCAGAGCGGCCATCCACTGCTTGAGCCCGTCTTTCAACAGGCGAAAGTGGTGGTGGACCATCTCGGGCGTGGTGGCCTTTTCAAGCTTGTGCGGGTGAATGGCGGCAATCACGGCTTCGCTGTCGTATTCGTTAAGGCCCGCAAACTGCGTGGCTTGTAGCGACAGGCCGGCACCGGCACAAATCCCTTCGAACGTTTTGACCTGCCTCTGCAATGTGCCAGTGAATGCCGCGTCAAAGCGGATGCCCTTGTATTTGAAATACTCGCCCAGCCGCAGCGCCTGACGGTAGCCTAGATCACTGAGCACGTCATAGTCATCAGCGCCAAACGAAGCCTGGCCGTGGCGGACGAGGTAGAGGGTTCCCATAGGTGAATTGTGCTCGGAAGTGCACGGGCCAGCGGTCTATTTTGCGACTGGTGTGCAACACGGCATCGTCAAGGCCACTGCCATCGAGCACCACAGCCAGCGGGTTGCCGTAGTAGGGCGTACTGGTGAAGACATCAATTTGTTTGCAGGCGCGTTGCTTCATGTCAGTGCCAAGTCCAGCACGCCCTTGTGTTTGCCGCTCATGGCAGGTTCCCCTTGAAAACATCGGCCAGCGCGGCGATGCCGATGTTGATTGGATCTCGCGGATAAACGAAGGGTTCATTTTATCGACAGTGTAGTCAAGGCTTCAAGACTGCCACAGCAGCCGAAAAACTGAAAAACGCCAGCACCGTCGACACGAGGATGATGCGCGCGATGCGGCCGTTGTTGGCACCAAACCTTTCGGCCAGCAGCGACACATTGCTGGCGCTCGGCAAGGCCGCCACCAGCACAATCACCGTCAGGGCAAAGGGCTGCAGCGGCACACCGAGCTGAATGGCGCTCAGGCCCACCAGCGCGACCAGCAGCGGATGCAGCACCAGCTTGATCAGCGCGACCGGCACATAGTCCTTCAGGGGGATGGTTTCCACGCTGTTCATCTGGGAGCGCGCCAGCACCGCCCCGATGGTGAACAGCGCCACGGGCGAGGCGGCATCGGCCAGCAGCCCCAACGTCTGCATGACAGGCGCGGGTAGTGTCAGGTCCATGCCGGACGACAAGGCGCCCAGCACGATGGCCCAGGGCATGGGGTTCAGCGCCACGCCCTTGAGGGCTTTTGTTGCCGCCACTTCCGCGCCATGGACATCGGCCGAGTCCAGTCGCGACAGGGCAATGCACAGCGAGCTCGTCACCAGCAGGTCCACCACGATGGTGACAATGGCCGGGCCGGCCGCCTGGGCACCCAGCACGGCCACCAGCAGCGGCACGCCCATGTAACCGGTGTTCGGAAAAGCCGCGACCAACGCGCCGAAGGACGCGTCGTTCCAGCCGATGCGCCGGTTGCGCGTCACGGCAATCGTGAACGCCACCATGATCAGCGCACACAGCAGATACACCGCCGCCAGGTTGCCGTCGAGCAGCTCGGCCACCGGCGTACTCGCACCAAAGCGGTACAACATGCACGGCAGCGCGAAGTACAGCACAAAGGTATTGAGCCCCGGAATCGCAGCCTGCGGCAAAAACCCACGGCGCGCGGCGATGTAGCCGCACAGCACCAGCGCAAAAAACGGGAAGGTGACGAGGAGGATGCTTAACACAGAGCATATTGTCGCCCGCAATACTGACGTATGCGCGACTCGCTATGATGCCCGCTGCTTCAGACTTTTGCCGGCATACCCAGCCGCTTTATCGCCGAGATGGCATTGGAAAAAACCACCATCAAGGAAGACCCGCGCGAAAAACTAAAAGCCCTGCGCGCAGAGTTTGCAAAGCGGGCTGCGGATAGTCTGGAGGCGCAAGCCCTAGCAGAGTTGCAACGCACGCCGCTCTGACAAGGCATCAACCAGAAAAACCGACCGCACCCCGCCTCGCGGCGACGCACTTGCCCTTTAGCTAACCTTCGGCTCTACATGCCCGGTACCGGGACTTTCACCCGGCGGGATTCGTGCTATGCACGGTATACACGTTTGCGCTAATCGAGCGACGACGATGAGCAGGCCGCAGACGGGACATGGAACTGCTGCACCACGCCTTGCCACCAGCCTTGCGTAACCTGAACCTCCACGAAGGCTCCCTCGGTTGTTGTGGCGATGACCCGACGCCAGAACGTCTGCGCTGCGAGATTGGCTGGCATTTGACCTACTTCCCAAGGGCCTGGGTGACTGTGGAAAACATACAGCGCCAATGCGCGGCCGACACCTGAGCGGCGGTGCCTCTTGAGGATGAAGAATTGATCCATCCATGAGCCTTCATTCCGCGTGACGCTGGCAGGAGCTACGAGAGCGAAGCCCACGTACTGCGAACCCTCAAGTGCGACATACGCATGAAACCGCACAGCTTGTCTGTGGCGCTCGAGGTTGTATCCAAACTTGCCTTCAGCATCCGTGTCTTGGCTCCAAATGTCGGACAGTTCGTACTGGTACAACTCCAGCATCTGCTGTAGCGCCGGGAAATCTTCGGGTCGGGCTTTGCGGAGTTGGAGCGGCATGCTGTGGGATTTCTGCGGCCTAATCGGGATAGGAAAAAGCCTCGCGGCCCCTCCCTCCCACACCACCGGACATACGGGTCACGTATCCGGCGGTTCCTGGAAACTTCGCTGATCTCATGCTGCCCTAGGGACCCACTGTTTCCATGCGCAGCATCGTAACGCCGTCGCACCCATTTGTCGATTGAGTAATTCTCCTGGGGGCAACCAATGTAGCCATGTGCTGGGATACTCAGAGGTATGAAAACCCCGCTTCAAACCCACATCGGCCAGCGTTTTGTGAAGCATTGGCGCAGCCAGTGGAAAAGCCACCTCGGCACGCTGGCGCTGGTGGTGGCGGTCATGGTGGCGGTGCAGCTCTGGCACACGCGCAACGTGCCGGATGGACCCGCGCCCGACTTCACAACCACGCTTGCAAACGGCGGGGCCGTGACCCTGCAGCAGTGGCGCGCCGCTCACCCCGGCCAGGCCGTCGCCCTGCACTTCTGGGCCGACTGGTGCCCGATCTGCCGCACTGAAGAACACAGCGTGAGCCGCATCAGCCGCGACTGGCCGGTGCTCAGCGTGGCGATGCAGTCGGGTGACGCGGCGCGCGTGCAGGGTGTGATGAACCAGCGCGAGCTGGCCTGGCACACGGCCATTGACACCGATGGCCGTATTGCCAAAAGTTATGGCCTGACCTCGGTACCCGCGCTGGTGGTGCTGGACGCGCAGGGGCAGATCCGCTTTGCCGAGGTCGGCTACACCAGTGAAATCGGCATGCGCCTGCGCTTGTGGTGGGCGCAGACGTTCTGATTTCTTTTTTAGTCATTCGAGCCTGCCCTCTTTGATTTAGACGTAGCGCTTGGCCATCGCCTCCAGCGACACCGGCTTGATTTTTGACGCCTGTCCGGCACAGCCAAAGGCCTCAAAACGCGCCTTGACAATGCCACGCGCCGCGTTCTTGGCCGCGGTCAGCGCCTTGCGCGGATCGAACTCGCTGGGTTGCTGGGCAAAGGCCTGGCGCATGGCACCGGTCATGGCCAGACGGATGTCGGTGTCGATGTTGATCTTGCGCACACCGCTCTTGATGCCGCGCTGGATTTCTTCCACCGGCACGCCATAGGTTTCCTTGATGTCGCCGCCAAACTGGCGAATGATGTCCAGCCATTCCGGCGGCACGCTGGAAGAGCCGTGCATCACCAGATGGGTGTTGGGAATTTGGGCGTGAATGGCGACGATACGGTCCATATCCAGAATATCGCCAGTGGGCTTCCTGCTGAATTTGTAGGCGCCGTGGCTGGTACCGATGGCAATGGCCAATGCGTCGACGCCAGTTTTTTCGACAAAGTCTTTGGCCTGCACCGGGTCAGTCAGCATCATGTCATGCGTGAGTTTGCCTTCCGCGCCGCTGCCGTCTTCTTCGCCGGCTTCGCCGGTTTCGAGCGAACCCAGGCAACCCAGCTCGCCTTCGACCGACACGCCGATGGGGTGCGCCATCTCGCACACGTGGCGCGTGATGTCGACGTTGTACTCGTAGCTGGCGGGCGTCTTGCCGTCGCTCTTGAGCGAGCCGTCCATCATGAGGCTGGTGAAGCCCGAGCGAATCGATGCCTGGCACACCGCGGCCGAGACACCGTGATCCTGGTGCAGCACCACCGGAATGTCAGGGTGCGACTCGACTGCGGCGAGCATCATGTGGCGCAGGTAGGCTTCACCGGCGTATTTGCGGGCGCCGGCCGAGGCCTGCAGAATGACCGGGCTGTTGGTCTCCTGCGCCGCTTCCATGATGGCGATGATTTGCTCGAGGTTGTTGACGTTGAACGCGGGCACGCCGTAGCTGTTTTCGGCAGCGTGGTCCAGCACTTGGCGAAGGGAAACAAAAGCCATGAGAATCTCCTGATAGTTTGAATGAAAATAATGGCGTCATTGCGAGCGCAGCGTGACAATCCAGGGATCATGGATCGCCACGCGTCGCTCGCGATGACGAAGTTGACGACGTCGATTGCGAAAATTATTCAGCAGCCCTCTTTTGCAAAATCTCGAACGCGGGCAGGGTCTTGCCCTCCAGCACTTCCAGGAAGGCCCCGCCGCCGGTGGAAATATAGCCCACTTGCTTTTCGATGCCGTACTTGGCAATGGCCGCCAGCGTATCGCCACCCCCGGCAATGCTGAAGGCGTTTGATTCGGCGATGGCTTGGGCGATTGCTTTCGTGCCGTTCTCGAACGCAGCAAACTCGAATACGCCGACCGGACCATTCCACACTATGGTGCCCGCCTGCTTGAGCTGCTCTGCCAGTTTCCTGGCGGTCTCGGGCCCGATGTCCAGAATCAGATCGTCGTCCTGCACTTCGCTGGCTTGCTTGACCTCAGCTTTTGCACCAGCGCTAAAGGTTTTGGCGGTGACCACATCAGTGGGAATAGGCACTTCGGCGCCGCGCGCCTTCATGGCCTCGATGACGGCTTTGGCTTCACCCACCAAGCCAGGCTCGGCCAGGCTTTTGCCGATGTTCAGGCCGACGGCCAACATGAAGGTGTTGGCAATGCCGCCGCCTACGATGAGCTGATCCACATTTTTGGCCAGCGCTTGCAAAATGGTGAGTTTGCTCGATACCTTGGAGCCCGCCACGATCGCCACCAAGGGGCGCTTCGGATGGGCCAGGGCTTTGGTGATGGCATCGATCTCGGCCGCCAGCAGCGGCCCGGCACACGCAATGGGGGCGTACTGGGCAATACCGTAGGTGGTGCCTTCGGCGCGATGTGCGGTGCCAAAGGCGTCATGCACAAAAATGTCGCACAGGGAGCCAAGTTTTTTCGCCAGCACCGGGTCGTTCTTTTTCTCGCCGACGTTGACGCGGCAATTTTCCAGCATGACGATCTGACCCGGCGCAACAGTCACACCGTCCACCCAGTTAGTCAGCAGCGGCACGTCACGGTCCAGCAGTTCACCCAGGCGTTTGGCCACGGGGGCCAGCGAATCCTCGGGTTTGAACGCACCTTCGGTCGGGCGGCCCAGGTGGCTGGTCACCATCACCGCCGCACCGGCGTCCAATGCCATCTGGATGCAAGGCACGCTGGCGCGGATGCGGGTGTCTTCCGTGATGCGGCCACTGGCGTCTTGCGGCACGTTGAGGTCGGCACGGATGAAGACGCGCAGTCCTTGCACGCGGCCCTGCGCGCACAGGTCTTGGAAGCGGAGGAATTTCATGGCTAGATCCGAATGTCTCTGAATAAATTAGTGGCCAAGCAGAACCGAAAAATCCTGAATCACCCGATCCGGGTTGCAGGCCTCAATCGGCTGGCCCATGTTGTAACCATACGGCAGCGCCCAGACCGTCACACCCGCGTTGCGCGCCGTGGCCACATCAATCGACGAGTCACCGACAAACAGTGCGCGCTGGCGCGGTACGCCAAACGCTGCCAGACAGCTGTGGATGCCCGCCGGATCGGGCTTTTTGGTAGGCAGGGCGTCACCACTGACCACCCGATCAAAGAGTGGCATCAACTGGTGGGCATCCAGCACCGTGGTGGTGTAGCGGCCCTCTTTGTTGGTGACCACCGCCAGCTTCACCCCGCGCTCGCGCAGGGCGGTCAGGGTCTCGCGCACCTGGGGGTAAAGGTGGCTGCGGGTGCCACAGCGGTTTTGGTAGTGCTTGTCGAACTCGGCGGCAATCAACGCCAGGCTGTCGCTGGCCCGCACCGCGGCTACCTCGGTCCGGCCTGCATGGACCAGCGCCTGGATCAGCAGCTCACGGGTGCCGTGGCCGATCCAGTCGTTTACCTGCTGCTGCGTGACCTCGGCCATCTCAAAGTGGCGCAGCGTGTCGTTGACGGCGTCGCAGATCTCCGGGGCGGTTTCGATCAAGGTGCCGTCCAGGTCGAACAGGATCAGGTCGAAAGGTTTGTTCATGGGCTGGTTCATGCTCAGTTGATGGACAGAATGATCTGGTCGGGCAAACGGACTTCACGCTGATGCGCGGCGCGGTGTACCAGCGTGCGCACCGCGTCCACCACGCGCTCCGCCGTGATGCCGAAGTGGGCGTACAAGTCCTTGGCCGGAGCCGATTCACCAAAGGTGGTCATCCCCACCACCACGCCAGTGCGACCCACATATTTGCGCCAGAAGTCCGGGTGCGCCGCCTCGATGGCCACCGTGGGCAGGGCCAACGGCAATACCAACGCTTGGTAAGCTGCGGTCTGGCGGTCAAATACGTTGGTGCAGGGCATGGACACCACGCGGGTGGCAATACCGTCGGCCGCCAGGGTGGCCTGCGCCTTCATGGCCAATTCCAATTCCGAACCGGTAGAGACAATCACTGCTTGGGCGCCTTGCATGTCGGACAGCACATAGCCGCCGCGCCGGATGCTTTGCGCCATGGCGACATCGCTCAGGCGTGGCAGGTTCTGGCGCGACAGGCACAGCGCGCTGGGGCCGTCGCGGCGCTCGATCGCACAGGCCCATGCGACCGCGGTTTCCAGTCCGTCGGCGGGACGCCACACATCCAATCCGGGAATGATGCGCAGGGACGGGACGTGCTCGACGCTCTGGTGGGTCGGGCCGTCTTCACCCAGGCCAATGCTGTCGTGGGTGAACACGTGGATCACGCGCAGCTTCATCAGCGCCGCCATGCGGATGGCATTGCGGCTGTAGTCGCTGAACGTGAGAAAGGTGCCACCATAAGGGATGTAGCCGCCATGCAGCGCCATGCCGTTCATCATCGCCGCCATGCCGAACTCGCGCACGCCGTAGTGGATGTAGTTGCCCCACTGGTCGCGCCCGGCTTTGACGCAGCCCTTGAAGTTGGTCAGGTTGGAACCGGTCAAATCAGCGCTGCCGCCAAAGAATTCGGGTACCAGCGGGGCCAGTACGTCCAGCGCGTTCTGGCTCGCCTTGCGCGTGGCCACGGCGTCCGGCTTGGCGGCAATGGTGGTCAACAGCTCGGGCAACTTGTCAGCAAAGGCGGGCAGCAGATCGGCCGCCATGCGGCGCTCAAACTCGGCGGCTTGGGCCGGGTACAGCGTGCGGTAGGCCTCAAAGCGCAGGCACCAGGCTTTCTCAAAGCTCTGTCCGCGCTCGATGGCGTTCCAGGCCGCGGCAATATCGGCAGGAATCTCGAACGGCGCAGCGCTCCAGCCCAGCGCCTCGCGAGTGGCCACGACCTCGGCCGTGCCCAGGGCGGCGCCGTGCACGTCGTGCGTGCCGGCCTTGTTGGGCGAGCCAAATCCGATCACGGTCTGGCAGCAGATCAGCGTCGGCTTGCCGTCGGGCCGGCCAGCCTGCGCTTGGGCGGCGCACACAGCAGCATCGATGGCCGCCGGGTTGTGCCCGTCCACGGCAGGAATCACATGCCAGCCATAGGCCTCGAAGCGCTTCGGTGTGTCGTCGGTGAACCAGCCTTCGACATGACCATCAATCGAGATGCCGTTGTCGTCGTAAAACGCCACCAACTTCGAGAGGCGCAGCGTACCCGCCAGTGAGCAGACCTCGTGGCTGATGCCCTCCATCAGGCAGCCGTCGCCCATGAAGACATAGGTGAAGTGGTCGACGATCTGGTGCCCGGGGCGGTTGAACTCGTCGGCCAGCAGCTTCTCGGCCAGTGCCATGCCGACCGCATTGGCCAGGCCTTGGCCCAGCGGGCCGGTGGTGGTTTCCACACCCGGGGTGACGCCGACTTCCGGGTGGCCGGCGGTCTTGCTGTGCAACTGGCGGAAGCGCTGAAGCTCCACCATCGGCAGGTCGTAGCCGGTGAGGTGCAGCAAGGCATAGATCAGCATCGAGCCGTGGCCATTGCTCAGCACAAAGCGGTCGCGATCCGGCCATTGCGGATTGGCCGGGTTGTGCTGCAGATGGCGGTTCCACAGCACCTCGGCAATGTCGGCCATTCCCATCGGCGCGCCGGGGTGGCCGGACTTGGCTTTTTCCACCGCGTCGACGGCGAGCATGCGGATGGCGTTGGCCATCTGGCGGGCCAGGGCGGGCGTGGGCGCGTTCATGTCAGGCGGCCCTTTTTTTGCGATCCATCATGCGCCAGATGAAGGGCGTGAAGATCAGTTGCATGGCTAGCTCCATCTTGCCGCCGGGCACGACGATGGTGTTGGAGCGGGACATGAACGAGTCATTGATCATGCTGCGCAGGTACTGGAAGTCGATGCCCTTGGGGTTGGCAAAGCGGATCACCACCATGCTCTCGTCCGGCGACGGAATCTCGCGGGCGATAAAGGGGTTGGAGGTATCCACCATCGGCACGCGCTGGAAGTTCACATGCGTGTGCATGAACTGCGGACAGATGTAGTTCACATAGTCGGGCATGCGACGCAAAATGGTGTCGGTCACCGCTTCGGTACTGTAGCCGCGCTTGGACTTGTCGCGGTAGAGTTTCTGGATCCACTCCAGGTTGATGACCGGCACCACGCCAATCAGCAAGTCCGGGTGCTGGGCAATATTGACCTCAGGCGTGACCACGGCACCGTGCAGGCCTTCGTAGAACAGCAAGTCGGTGTTGGCGGGCACGTCTTCCCACGGCGTGAAAGTGCCGGGCTGCTGCTTGTAGGGCGCGGCCTCTTCGGTGTCGTGCAGGTACTTGCGGCGTTTGCCGGTGCCGGTGGCGGCGTAGTCATGAAACAGTTGCGCCAACTCGGGAAACAGGTTGTTTTCCGGCCCAAAGTGGCTGAAGTTGTTGTTGCCAGCGGCCTCGGCCTCGGCGGCCTTGGCCTTCATGTCCTTGCGGTCGAAGCGGTGAAAGCTGTCGCCTTCAATCACGGCGGCATTGATGTTCTCGCGGCGGAAGATGTTCTCGAACGTGCGTGTGACCGAGGTGGTGCCCGCACCGCTGGAGCCGGTGATGGCAATGATGGGGTGGCGTTCCGACATGGTGGGTCTCCTAAGTTGTGATCAGTTGGGGATAGAGCAAAGTTCACTGCGTGTAACTCTTGGTCTGTCCCACAAGCATATTAGTTTCTAAACAGGCTGCGCTCGGCAAACAGCGGGTTGTCCAGCTCGACTTTGGCGGGCTCGGCGTGGTAACGCTCGATGCGCTCGACCTCGTTTTTGGAGCCGAACACCAGGCCAATGCGCTGGTGCAGCGACGTGGGCTGAACGTCCAGCACGGGTTCGCGGCCAGTGGAAGCGCGACCACCGGCCTGCTCCATGATCCAGCCAATCGGATTGGCCTCGTACAGCAGGCACAGGCGACCGGGCTTGGACGGGTCTTTGCAATCGCGCGGGTACAGGAAGACACCGCCGCGCATCAGAATGCGATGCGCTTCGGCCACCATGGAGGCAATCCAGCGCATGTTGAAGTCCTTGCCGCGCGGCCCAGTCTTACCCGCCAGGCACTCGTCCACATAGCGCTTGATGGGCGACTCCCAAAACCGGGCATTGGAGGCGTTGATGGCGAACTCCTGCGTATCTTGCGGAATCTGCATCATCGGGTGCGTCAGCATGAACTCGCCCAGATTCGGGTCGAGCGTGAAGCCGTTGACACCATTGCCCACCGTCAGTACCATCATGGTGCTGGGGCCATACAAGGCGTAGCCGGCTGCGAGCTGCTTGGCACCTGGCTGAAAGAAGTCCGCATCCACCACATCACGACCACTGTCAATCACCTCCTGCGGTGCGCGCAGGATCGAGAAGATGCTGCCCACCGACACGTTCACGTCGATATTGCTGGAGCCGTCCAGCGGGTCAAACACGATCAGGTATTTGCCGCGCGGGTACTGGCCCGGAATCTGATACGGCAGGTCCATTTCTTCTGACGCCATGCCTGCCAAGTGACCCGACCACTCGCTGCGCTGCATAAAAACATCATTGCTCAGCACATTAAGTTTTTTCTGGGTTTCGCCTTGAACGTTGACCGAGCCACCTGCCTCGGCAGCGTGGTTTCCCATGGTGCCTCCCAACTCGCCAAAGGCAACTGCGCGGGCAATGGCTTTGCAGGCGATGGCCACGTCCAGGATCAGGGCGTTGAAGTCGCCCCCGGCAGTCGGGAAACGGCGGCGCTCTTCGATCAGGAATTGCGTCAAGGTGGAGCGTTGGGTCAATAGCATGGGGGATTCTTCTGTAAGTTCAAAATTCGGTAAGGCTCAGTGCCCGGCATGCCAGGCGCGCAAATCGGCCACCGTGGTGCCCAGCAGATCGGGCAGGATGCGCAGCGCAGCGGTGAAATCGTGGTGGGCCGTGAAGCTGTTGGGCGTGATCACGGTCGCCAGTCCCGCTCCGATGGCCGCCTTCAAGCCGTTGGCCGAGTCCTCAAAGGCCAGGCACTCGGTCGCCGGCAACTGCAGGCGCTGCAGGGTTTGCAGATACACCTGCGGATGGGGCTTCTTGCGCGGCGCGGTGGAGGCGTCCTCGATGACCATGAAGTACTGCATCCAGTCCGGGCCAATGACCGAGCGCAGCAGCGCCACGATGTTGACCGGCGAGGTGGTCGTGGCAATGGCCAGCCGCAGCCCATCCTGATACGCCGACTCGATCAGCCGCAGCACGCCGGGCCGCAACTGCACGGCGCCTTCTTGCACCGCGCGCTCGTAGGCGGCGGTCTTGATCTCGTGCATGCGCGCTACCGTGTCCTGCACGCCCGCGCCGTCAATGTCCTTGAGGTCCGGCTGAACCTGGCGCCAGTAGTGCAAAATGCGCTCCTTGCCGCCAGAAACCTCGATCAGCCGGGTGTAAAGCGCCTCGTCCCAATGCCAGCCCATACCGACCTCGACAAAGGCGTGGTTGAACGCAGCACGGTGCGCACGCTCGGTATCAGCCAAGGTACCATCGACATCAAAAATAAGGGCCTGAAGCATACCAATCCATCTTTCAGAAATATCGCTTTGGCAACGACAAGGATGAACTATAAGCCGTGACTTGTATAAGGTAAATTCACAATTTATTGATTTTGAATTAAGCTACTACTTAATGAAAAACGCCACCTTTCGACAACTAAGGGTTTTTACCGAAGTCGCCCGGCAGCTGAGCTTCGCCCGCGCGGCCGAGGCGCTGCACCTGACCCCGCCGGCCGTGACCATGCAGATCAAAGAACTGGAGAGGCATGTCGGCCTGCCCCTGTTCGATCGCAGTGGCCGGCAAGTGACGCTGACCACGGTGGGCGAGTATATGCTGGTCTATGCCCGAAAAATGCTCGCCACGCTCAAGGACGCCGAGGATGCCGCCGCCCGGCTGCAGCGGCTGGACGTCGGCACGCTGACCATCGGCATGGTCAGCACCGCCAAGTACTTCCTACCCCGGCTGCTGGCGGAATTCCAACGCGAGCACGAAGGCATCGAAATCAAGCTGGCGGTGGGTAACCGTGAACAGCTCGTCAAGATGCTGCACGGCAACGAGGTGGACATTGCGATCATGGGACGCCCCCCGACCGAGCTGGCCACCCGGGCCGAACCCTTTGCCGCCCACCCCCATGTATTTGTGGCACCCACCGATCACCCGCTGCTCAAGTTCGGACATCCCACTGCCGAAGCCCTGCGGCCCTACGGTTTTATTGTGCGCGAACGCGGATCGGGCACGCGCGCGTCGATGGAGAAGTTCTTCGAGCACTTGCGCATGGAGCCGCGCGTGGTCATGGAGCTGGCCAGTAACGAGACCATCAAGCAGGCCGTGATGGCCGGCATGGGCCTGAGTTTCCTCTCGCTGCACACCATCGGCCTAGAGTTGGAGCACAAGCTGATTGCCGTACTGGACGTGGAAGGCTCGCCCATCGTGCGCGCCTGGAACGTGGTACACACCTTGTCAAAGCTGCTCTCACCGGCGGCCGAAGCGTTTCGCTATTTCGTGCTGGAGCGAGGGGAAAGCCGGCTGGCCGAGAAGTACGGCAGCTTCATGCTGCTGCCGGGCTGAGGGAGTTTTCATGCTCCCAGAAACCTGGCTTGCAGCGTTTGCAAAGCTGCCTCACTTGATCCGAACAGGTTTTCGCCACCCAACACCCCGGTCAGTCCGGCGCGGTCAAAGGTATCGCGCACCGGCGTCTTCAGGCTGCTGAATGCCAGGGTGACGTTCGCCTCCCGCAGATACCTGGCAATCTCGCGGATTTTTTCCTCGCCCGAGGCGTCGATACTGTTGATGCCTCTGCCGACCACCAGAATGACCTTGGCCTCGGGGTAATCGGCGCGCGCTTGCAGGACCATGTCTTCGAAATGCGCGGCGTTCATGAAATCCACCGAACCGTCGTAGCGCAAGGCCACGAAGTGGCGGCTGACGGGCGCCACCCGATGCGTCTTGACGTCGCCCAGGCTGCCGTCCGGCAGGCGGCCCAGAATCACCGCGCGCGGCTTGCCCTGGCGCAGCAAAAGCAGGGCAATGGCCACGACAGCACCGAACAGGATGCCCATGTCCAGGTGCGGGGCAAAAAACAGCGTGGCGACAAAAGTCACGATGGCAGTAATGCCGTCATGGCGCTGAGTCTTCCAGGCGTGGTGCATGGCCTTGAAGTTAATCAAGCCGATCACCGCCAGCATGATGACGGCGGCCAGCACGGCTTGCGGCAGGTGGTAGAGCAGCGGGGTCAGGAACAGCAGGGTGATCAGCACCAGCACGCCAGAAATCACCGAAGACAGCCCGGTGACCGCGCCGGCGCCGATGTTCACCGCGGAACGCGAAAACGAACCGCTGACCGGGAACGACTGGCTGAAGCTGGCGGTGATGTTGGACAGCCCCTGTCCGATCAGCTCCTGGTTGGGGTCAATGCGTTCGCGGGTTTTTGCGGTCATGGCCTTGGCGATGGCAATCGCCTCCATGAAGGCCACCAGGGAAATCACCAGTGCCGCCGACAGCAAGGCGCGAATGCTGTCCCAGTCCAGGCGCGGCAGCGCAAATTCCGGCAGACCAGGACGGATGTTTCCGACCACTTCACCGCCGCCCACCAGGTGCACGCCTTTGGCGTCGATCTTGTTGATGCGCCAGTGCACGGCCTCGGTGGCGGCCGCGCCGCGCAGCGCAAACAGGGTCTGGCCCTGCGCGTCGGCTGCGGCCACGAACAGGTGACGGCGCAGCGTCTGGTAGCGGTGCTGGTTTTCCTTTTTTCGGTCTGTCAGCTCCAGCTTGGTGAGATCGAGTCGGTAATCCATTGCAGCAACATTGGCGGTGTGCTCTTTTTGGTCACTGCGCACCTTTTTCAAAGCCGCGCGCTGTTGCACCAGCGAGTTCTCGAGCTCGCGAATTTCAACTTCCCGGTTCAGGTAGGACTGGGCTTGCAGACGCACCTCGGGATTGACGATGCGGCTCGCCTCGGCTGTCACTTTGTTCTCGAAGCCCATGTTCCAGCTGAGCAGCGTGGTCGCGGCCACCGCAATCAGCATGCCAGGCGCTTTGGGCGCGTAACGCTTGAGCGCCAGCATGGTGGCCAGCGCCCCCAGTCCCATGAACAAGGTGGGCAGGTGCAAGTCCGCGATCTGTTGCAATACGCCCCAAATGTCGTTCAAGAAATTCTCGCTGCGGCTCATCGACACCCCCAGCAGCTTGTTCAACTGGGACAAGGCGATGATGATGGCAGCGGCATTTATGAAGCCGATGATCACCGGGTGCGAGATCAGGTTGATGATGGCGCCCAGGCGAAACACGCCCATGCCAAGCTGGATCAGTCCTACCAGCAGGGCCAGCAGGATGGCCAGGGCGATGAACGACTCTGAACCGATCGCCGCCAACGGCGCCAGGGTCGAAGCGGTCAGCAAGGCGACGATGGCCACCGGGCCGGTGGCGAGCTGGCTGGATGATCCCCATAAAGCGCCCACCATCACCGGCAAGAAGGCCGCGTACAGGCCGTAATACGAGGGCATACCGGCCAATTGCGCATAGGCCATGGACTGGGGAATCAGCACCAGCGCCACCGTGATCCCAGCGATTAGATCGGCGCGCAGGGTTGACCCGCCCATGGGAAACCAGCGCAGGAAGGGAAACATGGCGCTGGCCATGGCCATTAGCTTATTGGTCATCGTGTCAAGCCCATGTAGAGCAGGGGCAGGATCGTAGGCAGTCGCCCACGGTGTAGCCCGTGATGCCCATGTCTTCCAGATCGGTGAGCAGCGACGATTCGAGCACCGGTTCAAAGCTCATCGTGTTATTCCGTCTTTTGGTTCATCTGGCGGAAGAAAAATGCCGGGTCGCGCAAGCGCCTCGGCAAAGGAGAGCAGCGACTCTATGGCCTTGGGTGACTCAAGGTCGTGCCCGGGGTAGAAGGCGAGCAGGACGTTGTCGCGAATCTCGACATACAAGCCCGGATGTTCGATGAGCCTGCGCTCCCTCCCGGAGTCAACCCAGGCCAGCCCCTGCGCCACATCCTGCGCGTAGAGGCGGTAGTGCCGGGCGAGCGCCGGGCAGCTCGCCAGATCCACTTCCTGGTACTCGACTAGATAGCGCTCTAAATAAGACCCGGGCGTAAGCGCGAGATTGGGCCACTGCACGGAGCCTTCCTCCGGGCGACTCAGCATAACAAGTGTGTGGCGGTGCTCGGCGTAGTAGTCCGGGGCGGCGGTATGGCTGTAATCGAACAGCCTGACCTGGCAGCCGCGATAGACGCCGCTCATCGCGTTGCTCTCCTGACGGTTGGTCCCGCGGCGCAGGTACACGAGGTTGTGGCTGTTGAGCGTCGCCACCGTGGACGGCGCAAACGCGAAGCCGTGACGCCGCGCCACCTCGGCCATCTGTAGTTCGCGCGTCGACAACTGCGCCTTCTCCTTGACCAGCTTCGCGTCATGCATGCGCGCCGACAACGCGTGGCGGGTGAACTGGTAGAAGTTGTCGAGGCCCTGGATCTCGAACGGACGCCTCGCGTGCAGGCACTCCTCGCGGAACTGGTGCAGGTATTCCATTGCGGTGTGATCAATGATCCGCCCGGATTCGGTGACGACGAGCGTGATGGCCGCACCCTGCGGGATCGCTTGCAGCAGCTTGTCGAGCGGCAGCAGATTGAAGCACACGACCGAGCCGAGCGAGATGCGGTAGTGCGGACCTTCCGTGTTCTCCTCCACCTTGACCTTGATCACCGGGTTGCGGAACAAGCCGCCGAAGTTGTCCCACAGCAGCTTGACCGACTGGGCGAAGGTGAGCCGCCCGGTCAGCACCATGCGCAGCGACGGCGTGAGCAGGTACACGAGTAGCGCGATCTCCGCCGCAACGCCGAGCAGGATGCCAACCAGCAGGTCGGTAGCGAGAATCGCCGCGATCGTCACCACGAAGATCAGCATCTGGTCGCGCCCGATGATGTAGGTCTTGCGGAATACGCTGAACTCGCACAGCCGCCAGCCAACATAGACCAGAATCGAGCCGACGGCCGCCAGCGGGATGCGCGCGATGATATCCTTGGCCAGGAACAGAAACACGATCAGGAACGTCGCGCTATAGAAGTTGGCCCACAGCGTGCGGCCGCCGGCATCAATGTTGGCGCGGCTCGGGACGGCGTTGGGAATGATGGTGAGCCCACCGAAGACGGAGGATAGCGTGTTCGACACGCCCATGGCGCGCAGTGTTACGTTCGGATCCGACTTGCGCTGGTAGGGATCTATTTTGTCCACTGCGGCGATGCTCGCCAGCGACTCAATGCCGTCAATCAGGGTGAGCATGACCACTACCAGAAATATACTCCACCAAATCTCGGACCGGTTCCAGGCCGCAGCAAACGCCGGCAACGTGATGCCGCCCTCGATGATGTTGTGCGGCATGGCGATCAGGTGCTGCGGCTCGAGCTGTAACAGATAGCCGAGCCCGATGCCGATGCCCGCCACGGTCAGCGGCGGCGGGATGCGCCGCATCCAGGCATGGCGTGTACGGTTGAGATAGAACAGCAGGAACAGACAGATGCCGCCAATCACCGCGATCGCCGCATCGGTCTGGAGCAGGACTGCGGGCAGGTTGGCCATGGTCACCAACATGCTCTTCGCGGGCGGCGCAAGCACACCGAGCAGCGCTGGGAACTGCTTGACGATGATCATGATGCCGATCGCCGCCAGCATTGCCTCGACCACCGTCACCGGCAGGAACAACGCGAAGCGCCCGGCCTTGAATAGGCTGAGCACGATCTGCACCAGACCGGTGAGGAAAATTGCCACCAGCAGCAGCGGATAGCCCACCGCGAGATCGCCGTCGCCGAGCAAGATAATGCTGGCGAGCACTGCCGGGGCGAGGCCCGCCGCCGGCCCGCTAATGCTGACGTAGGCGCCGCCTAGGAACGGAAAGATAAGACCAGCGATGATCGCCGAGATCAACCCCGCGACCGGCGGCGCGCCAGAGGCGATGGCAATGCCCAGCGAGAATGGCAGATACACCAGCGCCACCTGCAGACCCGCCACCAGGTCATAGCGCCAGTGCTTTAAGCCTTTGATGCCGTTTTGCGGTTTTTCATGCGGCAATGGTTGCCGTATCATTTTTTTGAACCCGCCCCGTCTAATCAGGCCAAACCGGAAGCGGGTGTGAGCTGCCAGCAGATGGAACCGTCTTACGTGCCGGACTGGTCTCCACTGGCTTGCTAACCGGGTCAGATGCTTTTGCTGATATTGCCGCTGGCACAGTTCCGGGTAATGTTTGTAATTTCGCCGCCGCGGGCTGTATCGGCTTACCCTGTTGCGATACGACCTGGCGCACACCCTGCGCAAGTTTTGACCCGATCTTTTTCACCGACATAAAATCTCCTCAATAATCGCTTCAATATCCGCCACAGCCGTTTGGCCGCGTTTGCCCAGTCCGTAGACGCTCACGCCTTCCACCGCGGCGCTGCGGTAGGCCGCGCGCCGCTGCATGCTGGCGGTCAGCACCGGCACATCAAATTCCGCCACCGCCTCGCGCATGTCGCGCGACAGCGCATTGCGCGATTCCATCTGGTTCAGCACCAGACAGGCACGCAGGTCGGGGTTGTGCTGCCTGGCCTGGTTGACCGCGACCGCCATGTCTACACTGGCCCACAAGTCGATCGGCGAGGGCAACACGGGGATCAGCGCCAGATGCGCCATGCGCATGATCGCGGTGACCGCGTCACCCTGCGCCCTGGGCGGGCAATCCACCACCACATAACGGTGGCTGCGCGCCAGTCGGTTCAGAACGGCCGTCGGATTATCGGCCAGTTGGGCAACAGCCGGCAAACCCGAACTGCCGCCACCCATGCCGACCCACTGGGTGATGGAGCGCTGCGGGTCGGCATCCACCAGGTGGGTGGAGCCGCGCCGGGCCAGACCTGCCGCCAGATTCAGCGCCAGGGTCGTCTTGCCGGTACCGCCCTTCTGGTTGATGACCACGATGATTCTGTCAGCCATGTGCCATCCTGTCCGGCCCTTAAGCCTTGCCCACTGCGGCCAGCGCTTCCATCTCGGAAATAAAGGGAGATTTGCGCTCATTCAGCGCAGCCTGCCCTTCACCATCAATGCTGACGTTGACGTAGGTTTTACCGAAACTCAGGTTCGGGTAGTAGTCCTCGCGCTTGGACAATTCCGCCAACTGATCCAGGAAGCGCCCCGTCTCGGCATAGCTGCCGAAATCAAAACGCCGGTTCAGCGTGGGCAGGCGCTCCTGTGGCGCGGAGGGAGCTGCGTTCGGGTCATTGGCATCGCTCATGGTGTCGCTCCTTGGTGAATTTCAGTCAGCAACCGATCCAACTCGCGCAAGTGGCCGAGCTCATCTTGCAGCAGACCGGCGAACAAAGTTTGCGTCTCGCCATCACGCATCCTGGCGCAGTAGTGGGCCGCTTCCTCGTACAAGCGGATCGCTTCGATCTCGATCACGCGGTCAATCAGCAGCATCTCCGCTATGCTTCGACCCGTCCGGATCGGCGGCAACTGGGTACCATTGCAGGGAACACCCAACACCAGCATGCGTGCTATCAGTTGCTGCGCATGCCCAAGCTCCTCCTCCGCATCGCTGCGGAAGCGGCGACTATGCTCGCCAAGCTGCCACATCGCGGTCAGACTGGCCTGGGCGAGGTACTGCTGCACTGCGGCCATCTCGTGGCTGAGCGCGCGCAGCAGATAGCCTGTCAGTCGCGGATCGGTCGCCATCGCCAGAGCCCTTAGCTTTGTATCTGACTGATTACGCCATCCAGTCCACTGTCACCGTCATCGGGTGTCTTCGGCAAAATGTTTTCCACCTCGGAGTGCACGCGAGCAATGATGTGCGCCGCCACCAGGCCGTCGCCGACGCGCTCGCACGCATCCGCTCCGGCACGCACCGCCGCATTCACCGCGCCGGTTTCGCCGCGCACCATCACGGTGACGTAGCCGCCGCCGACAAACTGGCGACCCACCAGGCGCACTTCCGCCGCCTTGGTCATCGCGTCTGCCGCTTCAATCGCCGGTACCAGACCACGCGTCTCGATCATGCCCAATGCCACTCCACTTACGTTTGCCATTTCAGTACTCCTTCTCTGATTCAGTTAATAAGTTAATAAGCTAAAAGCCTTATTCCGCCAGACCGCTGGGCAAAATATTTTCCACTTCACTGTGCACGCGGGCGATGATGTGCGCCGCCACCAGGCCGTCGCCGACGCGCTCGCACGCATCCGCTCCGGCACGCACCGCCGCATTCACCGCGCCGGTTTCGCCGCGCACCAGCACGGTAACGTAGCCGCCGCCGACGAACTGGCGGCCCACCAGGCGCACTTCCGCCGCTTTGGTCATCGCGTCTGCCGCTTCAATCGCCGGTACCAGACCACGTGTCTCGATCATTCCCAATGCCACACCTCTTACGTTTGCCATTTTCAGTACTCCTTTTAGGTTAAAAAACTCTGCGTTAAAAAACTTGCTACTTATCCGCCTGGCCGTCGCCGGCATCCCATCCATCAATAATTCCGGCGATGGTCAGGTCGGTCAATATCCGGTAATCCCCTGCCGCGTAACGGGCTGCTGAACCGCTCACGGCAATCACCCATTTGCCCGGCGGCACGCCCACCGGGTCGCAGGCCACACTGAGCTTGCCTTTGGCGTCGGCGAGCACCCTGAGCGATGAATTTTTCAGCCCAGGTATACGCTGCGTGGCCACCAGATCAGACACAACACACATGATCTCCATCAAGGACGTCCTAATCTTCCGACCAGTGGTCGATGATGCCGACAATGGTGGCATCGGACGGGAAGTCCTTGCTGCCCGCGGCTTCCCGCGCCGCCGAGCTGCCCACCACGATCACCCAGTCGCCGGGGATGCAGCCCACCGCGTCAATCGCGATGCTCTGCGCACCGTTTTTTTCCTTCACCACCAGCAGCGGGCGATGACCCATTTCCTTGATCCGATTGGTCGAAACCAGGGTTTTTTGCACCTGACAAATCTTCATCTCTTGCCCCTAAACTGTTGATGTTCTCCATTCGCCTCGATCGCCTCGATCGATTCGATCGGGCTGCCCGGGCACTTGTCCTGCACGGTCATGCCGCACACCAGCAGACCCTTTTGTGCCAGCTCCGGGTAACGTGACTCGATCGCCGCCTTGACCCGTTGACAACGCTCCACAGTGCGTTCACGACTGCCCGGTACCCGGTTGTCGTAGCGAAAGTGAATCGCCACCGGCACCGGCAGCCCATGCACCACGTTGAGCTTGCTGAAAATCTTGATGCCCACGTCCATATCCGGCGCGCCTTCTTCCACCGTGTAAAGGTGGGCGAAATAGGCCAGGTTGCGCAACTGGAATTCTTCGAAGCCGTCGCCGACGCTGATGAAACGCTCGTTGTGGCCGATGTCCGGGTAACGCCCGCCCCAGTTGCCGCACACATACTCAATCTGCGACAGGTTGTTGATCAACAACGTGGCGACGAGCCGGCGCATACCTTCGTGCGGCTCACCCTGGCCCGCGCCCCAGCCGGTGGCGGCGCTGGCGATCTGAATCGCCTGGTACACCTTGAGCCGCGCACTGCTGGCGTCATCATTGACGCTGTGCCGATACAGCTCCAGGTTGTCCACCGCGCGGTACGGGCTCATTTCTCCATCGGCATCGGGTACGTGTACTTTGATGGCGTCGGTGTCGGTATCGACCCCGATCAACAGGGTGTCCACCGAGGCGCCACAGCAAAAGCTGTTTTCGATCGCCTGACGGAATTCTCGCAAGCGTTGCAGCGCACTCTCCGCCGCCTGGCGTTCGTTGCTGGCGTGGGCGGCGCAGCCCTCGTGGGTCGGGTCGGAACTGCTCCAGTGGTACACCACGATCTTGAGGTAACGCGTGCCCGCGTCGGCTGTCACCGGACGGCCTTCGCGATAGCGCATCAGTTCGGTCTCGATCCAGCGCTTGACATTGGCTTCCACGTCGAACATGGCACCGGCATAGGCCTTGCGGCTGCGCACCGCCGCATCGGGCAGGCGCAGGATGTAGCGCACCAAACCCTTCAAACGCCCGTCCGAACACGGTGTGATGTCCACCGCGTGGTAGCCGCAATCGAGGAAGAACGCCACCGCCTGGTCGACGCCTTGTTGGGGGCTGGCCGCGCGCGCCTGCTCGGCCATCAGGCGCAACGCACGCATCACGCACTCGCCGTACAGCGCGCGCATGTCCAGATCAGCCACCCAGGCATCCGCCAGTATCTGCGCGGGCAACTCGAAGCCGAGCTGTTCGAGCGCCAGCGCCTGGGCACGTTCGATAAAATCGGACTCATGCTGCTGGCCGGCAATCCGCTTGAGCAGCGGAACGATGGCATCGAAGCGCCCCTTCACGGTCTGCTCGTGTGCCAGCAGGCGCCGGTTCTCCGACTCGTTGGTGAGCGGGTGCCGGCAAGGTCGTCCGGTGTCGGTTGAGCAGGCCGGATTGGGGGCCACCTCCGGGGCGAGAGCGATGCCTTGCGGCGCAAATACCGGTTGCGGGTGGCGACCCTGCAGAACACCGTGAGGCGTACCCAGTCCATACGGCGGTCGGCGCGCTCCAGACAGCGGGCTGGTGCTACGCCCGGGATGGTTTCTCGTATTCATCACTATCGCTTGTCCATTAATGATCGCTCAATCGCTTGCCAGCTTGGCGCTAGCCGCGCGCGCCGCCGGAATAGGTGATGGCCGAGCCTTTGGCAGCGTTGCCGCTGCTGCCGGTGATCTTGCTGACAGGGATTTCAGGGCGCGCGCGCTCCTTGTTCTGCGCAGCGCCTATCACGACACCGCGCGGGTCACCGCGCAAAGTCGGGTTACGCCGCGTGAAGGGGCCCTCAGTACCGGTCACGCTTTCATTGCGCCGCCATGCTGCTCCGGTGATCGCAAAACCACCTTCGCGCCCGTCGCCAGTGAGGCGGCTGCGCGGCTCTTCAGGCGCTTGCACCTGCCCCATGACCAGCGGCGCTACACTTCGCGCGTCGTCCTTGTAGCGAAACTCAGGCGTGCCGGACACCAGGCCTGCGGCCAGGTTGACCGGGCCGGTGATGCGTCCGATGGCGCCGGAGGCCGTGCCGGTGATGCGGTTTAAGCTGTTGTCCTGAGCGCTGCGCGCCGGCGTGGCGATGCTGAAATCGCCCTGGACACGCGCCGCCGGCGGCACTTCCGCAGGCTGGCGTGGCGCATCAAACGGGGCGCGCGCCAGCGGATGCGGGTTACTGTTCATGCCACGCTGCGACACACGCTGACCGGGGCCAGCGTAGGGCGTGCCGCTCAACACCAGAGCCGCGCCGCGTTCCGCGCCAGTCACTTTACCGCCGGATGCAACGCGTGTGCCGCTAGGCACCGCGCCGACCTTGGCCGGTGACGCTAGCGGCTGCGTGCCGCACAGTTCTTGTTGCAGCTCCGCGCCGATGTACTCGGTGCCGGTAATGCCGTGACACGCGCCATACTCGTCACCGGTAAGTTTGGCGGAACCGCCCACCAGTGTTCCGGTGACCTTGCGCCCATGCGTGGTGCGCGATACATTTACTTTGGCCGGGCCGGGTGATTGTTCAGCCGCGCACGGCACATCCGCCGTAGCCGGATTGAGATATTCATTGCCAGTGACGTGTTTGCAGGAACCCGCCTCGTCACCTGTCACCTTGGAACTGGTGCCAACCTGGGTGCCAGTCACGGCCTTGTTCTTCACCGTGCGCGTCACGCCGACCTTGGCCGGTGGGATAGAGGGGTCGCTGGCGCATAACGCCGTGTACTGGTCGGGGCCGATATATTCGGTGCCGGTGATTTTCTTGCAACTGCCCGCTTCGTTGCCGGTGACCTTGGCGTTGCGTTCGACACTGTTGCCGGTAACAATCTGGCCGCCGGTGGTTGCCGTCTCTGCCACTTTGGGCGGTGCCTCGCACTGACCAAACTCGCAACGCCCGTTCACTACCTTGGGCGGCTCGCGCCACGCCTCACGCCGTGGCTCGGGCTGTGCTAAGCGCGCAGCGGGTGCACCCTTGGTGCGTTTCTGCCAGCGCGATGCGGTCTGCGCGGGCGGCAGGCCACGAGGCATACCGCCGAAACCAGCGTCCGATAACGAACTGTTGTGCTGGGCCGATTCATTAACTGTCATGTCTGTCTGCATAGTAGGGTTGTCCTGTATTGCATGATGTGGTTCGCTGGCCGGCGCGCGGACAACCGGGTGATCAATTTGCCGCACGCTCTCGGAAGTTTTTTTTTCAGCCTCCGGCTCCTCTTTGATCTCATGCGGTAGGCTCTCCCGCTTGATCTCCCGGAATATCCGGCTGGCCAGCACGTCCTCCGCCTCGATGGTCATCAGCTCCTCGCGGGTCAGCGTACCGCCCCTGGCGTACAGGCGATTGGCTTGGCGCAGACGCGCACGATCCAGCGCGTTGCGGATGCTTCTGGCGTTGGCGAATTGCGGCATCTTCGTGCGCTTCTGGATGTAGTCGTAAAACGCCTGCTCCGCCTCTTCGCTAAAGCGGTATTGCTGTTGTTGCAGCATCAGCTGCGTGATCTGCGCTAATTCATCCACCGCGAAATCCGGAAAATCCAAATGGTGCGCGACGCGCGAGGACATGCCCGGATTGCTCTTGAAGAACGTAGCCATGCGATCACCGTAACCGGCCAGAATGACCACCAGGTCGTCGCGATTGTTCTCCATCACCTGCAGCAGAATCTCGATCGACTCCTGACCGTAATCACGCTCGTTTTCCGGGCGATACAGGTAATACGCTTCGTCTATGAACAGCACACCGCCCATGGCGCGCTTCAATACCTCTTTGGTCTTGGGCGCGGTATGGCCGATGTACTGGCCGACCAGGTCGTCACGCGTCACCGATACCACTTCCGGGCGGCGGATGTAGCCTAGGCGATGCAGGATCTCCGCCATGCGCAGTGCGACTGTGGTCTTGCCGGTGCCGGGGTTGCCGGTGAACGACATGTGCAGACTGGGTGGCCCGGAGCTGAGGCCCATGCCCTTGCGCAGCTTGTCCACCAGCAGCAAAGCGGCGATTTCGCGGATGCGCGTCTTGACCGGCTTCAAGCCCACCAACTCGCGGTCGAGCTGGTCCAGCACTTCATCAACGTGGCAGTCTTCACAGCTCTCTGCCGCGTTGCTCTGCGCGCCGCCTGTATTCATCTGTGTAGTCGCCATGCTATGTCTCGTTTACCCGTATCGGTGAAATAATCCCCTGCCTGCTGCTTTCTAGCTGTAGCGCTCCCCCTCGGGGTTATCAGTGGCGTAGGAAGCCACGGTGTAGCGGATGCTGCGGCCCCCCACCTCCTGCCGCACCAGCCGATAGCCCGGCTCGTAGGAAGGCCGGTTGACGATAAACGACATCGTCATGCTTTCGGTGCCGCGCGTGGAATCAAAGGCGTTGACCTTGATGTAGTGCTGGGGAAAAGCCTTGCGGCAGGCGCTGACCTCGTACAGGACGGCGGCGGGATCCTTGACGTCAAACATCGGCATATCCCACATCTCCCAGTAGGTGTTGCGCGGGTGCGGATCGTCGGTGTATTCCACGCTCAGCGCCCAGCCTTTATTCAGGGCATATTGCATCTGCGCCTTGATCTGCTCGTCGCTCAGCTCGGGCAGAAATGAAAACATACCTTGTGTCACTTTCATGTCAGTTTCTCCTTAGTTCTCAATGCGTGTTGATTAACGGCTAACGCCGGGAGTGGCCACATAGTCGGGGCTGTCAGTGGATTCGTAGTTGAAGCTAACGTCCTTCCACAGTTCCAAGCCGATTTTCAGCGGGGTACACCACTTGGCGGCATCCGCCAGGATTTGCGGGCCTTCGTTCCAGATGTCGCGGCCTTCGTTGCGTGCCATGACCATGACTTCGAGCGCCACACGGTTGGCCTGTGCACCGGCCTGAATACCTTGTGGGTGGCCGATGGTGCCGCCGCCAAATTGCAATACCACATCGTCGCCCAGATAATGCAGCAACTGGTGCATCTGACCGGCATGGATACCACCGGATGCCACCGGCATACACTTGTTGAGTGAAGCCCAGTCCTGCTCAAAGAACAGGCCTTTTTGCAAATTCACATCAGTATGCGTGTCGAGCAAGGTATCGTAGTAGCCGCGGATCATCATCGGATCGCCTTCCAGCTTGCCCACCACGGTGCCGGCATGGATGTGATCCACCCCCGCCATACGCATCCACTTGCAAATCACGCGGAAGCTCATGCCGTGATTTTTCTGACGTGAATAAGCCGAGTTACCCGCGCGGTGCAAGTGCAGGATCATGTCGTTCTTACGCGACCAAATAGCCATCGACTGAATGGCGGTGTAGCCGACCACCAAGTCAATCATGATAATGACTGAACCCAGTTCTTTTGCAAATTCTGCACGCAGGTACATTTCTTCCATGGTGCCGGCGGTGACGTTCAGGTAATGACCTTTAACTTCACCGGTCGCGGCGGAGGCCTTGTTCACCGCTTCCATGCAATACAGGAAACGGTCGCGCCAGTGCATGAACGACTGCGAGTTGATGTTCTCGTCGTCCTTCATGAAGTCCAGACCGCCCTTGAGTCCTTCATACACCACGCGACCATAGTTTTTGCCAGACAGGCCGAGCTTGGGCTTGGTGGTGGCGCCCAGGAGCGGGCGGCCAAACTTGTCCAGACGCTCGCGCTCGACCACGACGCCGGTAGCCGGACCCTGGAAGGTCTTGAGGTAAGCGACCGGAATACGCATATCTTCCAGACGCAGCGCCTTGACCGCCTTCATGCCGAATACGTTGCCGATAATGGAAGCGGTCAGGTTGGCGATTGAATTTGGCTCGAACAGATCTATATCGTAGGCGATATAGGCAAAGAATTGGCCGGGGCTGCCGGGTACCGGGTCTACCCGGTATGCCTTGCCGCGGTACAGCGTCGCGGCGGTCAGGCGATCGGTCCATACCACGGTCCAGGTCGCGGTGGACGACTCCCCGGCCACGGCGGCAGCGGCTTCAATCGGATCCACGCCTGCTTGCGGGGTAATGCGGAACATCGCCAATACGTCGGTATCCAATATCTTGTGGTTCGGCTCCCAATAGCCCATCTTGGCGTAAGGAAGCACCCCCGCCTTGTAGCGCTCCTTGCCTTCCTTCAGTGTTACTTGTCCCGCTTCGTTCGCCATAATCGTCTCCACTGTTAATTAACTGTTAATCAAAGCACGCCAAAGAAGGCTTGCCTTGAACTGAATTGGATTGTTAAGTTAAAAAAAAAATTTTAAAAGTAAAATGTTTGTATGATAATGTTTTACTAAAATAAACCTATGAAGGAGTTGCCATGCAACTGCGCCATGCCACCCTGCATCAGTTACGGATTTTCTCGGCCGTCGCCCGCCACGGCAGCTTCGCCCGCGCCGCAGAAGCGCTTCACCTGTCTCCCCCCACGCTGTCGCTGCAGGTCAAGCAACTTTCGGAAACCGTCGGCCAGCCGCTGTTCGAGCAGTTGGGAAAGAAGATCTATCTGACCGCAGCCGGGCAGACGCTGGCCGCGGCTTGCCAGGACATCGAAAGCCGCATGGAACGGCTGTCACAGGACCTGGCGGCCCTGCAAGGCGTGGAGCGCGGTAGCCTGAAGATCGCCATCCTGACCACGGTGAAGTACACCGTGCCCAAGCTGCTGGGCGGGTTTTGCGCGGCCCATCCCGGCATCGAGGTGGCGATGTTCGTGGGCAATCGCGAAAACCTGCTTACGCGCCTGGTCAGCAACCAGGACGACCTCTACATCATGGGGCAACCGCCGGAGCAGATGAATGTGGTTTGCGAGAACTTCGCCGACAATCCGCTGGTGCTGGTGGCCCCGCCCGAGCACCCGCTGGTCGGCCAACGCAACATCCCGGCGACCCGGCTGCGTGATGAGCCCTTCATCCTGCGTGAACCGGGCTCGGGCACGCGACTGACGGCCGAGAGGTTTTTTGCAAGCCAGGGCATGACGCTGAAAACCCGGCTTGAAGTGGGCAGCAACGAAGCCATCAAGCAGACCGTGGCCGGCGGTTTGGGCCTGGCGGTACTGTCGGCGACCACGGTGGTGTCGGAACTGGCGCTCAAGGAACTTGTACTACTGGATGTACAGGGTTTCCCGCTGATCCGGCGCTGGTATGTGGTCTATCCCACCGGCAAGCGGCTATCGGCCGCAGCCACCGCCTTCAAGGCCTGGCTGTTCGAGTACAGGCCATCTGTTGTGCGCTGACGAGCCGGGCTCGTCCAACAACCGGTTTAGGCAGAAGCGTATCCCTGGTTGGGTAACACACCTTTCAACTCAGGGTTGTTAAGCTTTCTTGGCGTAACCTTGCCGCCTCGAGCTTTGAGCCATTCCTCAACGACGTCCCAGACCTGCTTGTTACCCTGGTTTCTGGCTTCTTCGGCGACAGGAGCCCAGCCGGCAACCCGGTATTTCTTGGTCGCTTCAATGGGCCTGCCGTTCAAGCGCATGTTGTCAATGCGCTTGCCCATCGATGCCAGTGGCGAACAACTGTATTGCAGGCCGCCGACGCGCACCATGTCGCCACCCTGCTGGTAGTAGGGGTCGGGATTGAACAGGTTGTCGGCCACGTCTTCAAGAACGAGCTTGATGGTTTCGCCGGTCATTTCGCTCACGGTGGCGTAGGAGTAGGTGGTGGCCGTCATGTCCATCAGCCATTCGCGCGTGATGGCCTGGCCTGAAAGCAGCGACGTACCCCAGCGGAAACCGGGCGAGAAAGCGATTTCGGCGCCCTGTACATCCATCAGCGCATCGAGAATGAGCTGGTCGCCGGTGCCGTTGAAGTTGCCGAGGCGGTACAGCGTGCCCTCGGTCACAGCCAGCTTTTCAGCCAGCTTGGCTTCATACGGCCCGCGAACCTTGTTGATCAATGCATCCATCTCTTTGTCTGCCGGCAACATATTGGCGAAAATGGGTAGCAATTTATAGCGAAAGTCGGCCACCTTCTTGTCCTTGACTTCAAAGTCAAGGACAGCCAGGAACTTGCCATTCGAGCCGGCGTTGGTCACTATGGTCTTGCCGCCTTTGTTGCTGACCAACGTGGCCACCGGCATGCTGTCGTGCGTGTGGCCGCCCATGATGGCGTCGATGCCGGTCACGCGGCTGGCCATCTTCAGGTCCACGTCCATGCCGTTGTGGCTCAGCAGGACCACGACCTGGGCGCCCTTGGCGCGCGCCTCGTCCACCGTCTTCTGCATGCTCTCTTCCTGGATGCCAAAGGCCCAGTCAGCCACCATGTAGCGCGGGTTGGCAATCGGCGTGTATGGGAAAGCCTGACCGATGATGGCGCAAGGCACGCCGTTGATCTCACGCATCACATAAGGCTTGAACACCGGGTCGCCGAAGTCCGTGGTCTTGATGTTTTGCGCGATGAATTCGATCTTGCCGGCAAAGTCTTTTTCGATGATTTCCTTCACGCGCGCCATGCCCAAGGTGAAGTCCCAGTGTCCGGTCATGAGGTCCACGCCCAGCAGCTTGCAGACGTCCACCATGTCCTGGCCCTTGGTCCACAGCGCCGTGCCCGAGCCCTGCCAGGTGTCGCCGCCGTCGAGTAGCAGCGCGCCGGGGCGGCTGGCCTTCATGCGCTTGACGAGGGTAGCCAAATGCGCAAAGCCACCGACCTTGCCGTAGCGCCTGGCGGCTTTTTCGAAGTCAAGGTAGGTCAGCGCGTGAGCCTGCGCCGTACCGGGTCGCACCTTGGCCACCTTGAGCAAATGCTCGCCCACCAGGTGGGGCAATTTGCCTTTCATTGATCCCACTCCGATCTTGACGCTGGGCTCGCGGAAGTAAATCGGCTTGAGCTGGGCGTGGCAATCGGTCATGTGCAGAAAGGACACATTGCCGAACTTCGGGATGTCGTACAGACCGTTAGCCGCCGTGGCGGCATCGGCGTCGGCATAAGCCCCCAAGCCCATGCCAGCCATGGTGCCGGCACCCAGCACCTCGAAAAATTCGCGTTTTGTTAAATTCATGAATTCGCAACTACTTAATTAGCGGAAATAAAAAGACCCGGACAAGTGCCGGGTCCGGACGGGGCTTACTGGCTTACTGGCTTACTGGTTGACCGGAGATTTCGGATCCAGCAGCAGCGCCATGAGGTGTGCTATCTGGGTCTCGTTCAGGATGCCCGCATGGCCGCCGCGCGGCATGCTGGAGCAGGCGTTGTAGGCCTTGGCGTTCCAGAGCTTACCCCAGGTGTATTCGACAATCGCCTTGGAAGCCGGGCTGGCCGGATCCGTCACGCCGCGCAGCTTGCCGTAGTTGTACAGGCTCGGGCCGAGGGTGCCGAAGGAAATTTCTTTTTTGTCGATCCCGTGGCAGTTGTAGCAGTTGCCGCCATTGGCCGAGCCCGCCGCATCGGTCCAGGTCATGCCGCGCCCGCTCTGCGCGATTATCTCGCCCTGTTTCCAGTCACCCAGAAACTTGCCATCGGCGGGCCATTTGATGGTTTTTAGGTTGGCGGCTTCTATGCTTTTGGCCAATTTTTCATCAATCGGTTTACCGGCCACATTGGCAGCACTGCATTCGCGATTGGTATCGTCCTGCACCAGCCGAGCGACCTTGGCTTGACCCTGGTCGCGGAACGAGGATTTGAGAATGTCGGCGGTGCGCTTGTCCAGCTCCGGGCCGGACGGCAGGGCGGCACAACCGGCCAGCACAAGCGCCAGCAGGGGTGCGAGGTATTTGATGGTTTTTTTCATGCTGCTGTGTTCCTTAACGCTTGAGAGCCGGGGTAATGGATACAGCGCCTTTGCCAGTCACGCCCATGTAGGAGGTCAAGGCAATGGTGGCGTCGCTGACCAAGATGGGGAATGGAAAGCGCATCTGGCGGAAGCAGTCATTTATGCGAGTCTGCATGGTCCACATTTGACCAGGGGTATGGCGGTACGCCGGCCAGCCGGCGGCAGCGGCAGCGGCACCGGCGTTTGTCGTCAGATTCGGCAAGTCTTGCAGGCGGATGCGCTTGCCGTCCACTTCGTGACACGAAGCACAGGAAAAATCATGCGTGCCAGCGCGGGTAAAAAACACCCGCTTGCCCACTTCATACATGATTTTCTCTTCACTATGGTCTTGCGGCACGTTGAATTTCATGCCTTTTGACTGGCCGGAGACCCAGGCGGCCAACGCGATCACGTTGTTCCGCTCACTCTTGGCAATCTCGGCGGCGCTGAAGCCCTGCTGGGTTTCCATGCAGGTATGCAGGCGCGACTCCAGGTCTTGCACCCGTTTGGTATCGGCAAAGTAGCGCGGAAGTTCGACAAATACACCCTTGGCTACACCGGGGCCTTTGCCCAGGTCGCATTTTTGCAGCGTTTGCTTTTGCGGGCCGCGCGCTTGCTTCCACAAGTCTTCGCCCTTGGCTTCGAACAATTCGGCCGGGTTGCCGTCGGCCAGCATGGCTTGGTATTCTGCGGTTGCTTCCGCCGCTGTTTTTTGCGCCAGTGCGACAGTGCTCAAGCAAGTCAGGGTCAAGATTAAAAGAATCTTTTTAGTGGTCATAGTGCCTCCTCGTAGTGTTCGTCAAGATGCGGTGGCTTCGTCGCTGCGGGTCTTGCCCTGATTGTCTTTCCAGGTCACGCCAATCTTGTCGCCAACCTTCGCGCCCTTGACGACGAATTGCAGGAAGGGGTTCTTCGACACGGCGGTCCCCCATTCGACGGTCAGCACGATCTTGCCGTTGTGGGTGGCGGTGACCTCCTGGATGAACCAGGCCGGGATGATAGTGCCGGCAGCGTCTTTGCGCTGACCGGTTTCCATTTCATGCGCCATCAGGACGCGAACGGTGGCTTTGTCGCCAGCTACTTGGGCGCGAATGCGCATCGGATCTGCCATTTTTAGCTCCTAAATCTGAATTAAAAATATGTCTGTAGCGGGATGGACTATCAACCGCCGCAGCCGCCGAGCGTGACTTTGACTTCCTTCTTGGCAAACAACGCCCTGCCATCGCCCATGATGGCGACGGCGTACACATCAGAAGACTGGCCCATCTTGGCGCGGCTGGAGAAGGCGGGCTCAACACTGTCGAACACATTGAACACGGCGACCAACGGGAATGGATTTTTTTCCACCAGGATCAGCAGGCGCTTGACGCCCGGCAACGTGGTGCTGGCAGCGAGCGGAACCACGGTACCGTTTTCGGCGATGTCCGGGGCAGTAAGGGTGACGTCCTTGCTTGCGACGAGGGTGCCCGCACCGAGGGCCTTGATCGCATCCTGGATGCTCTTGGCTTCAAAACCGCCCCTGCTGGAGGCAAGGGCGAACTGGGGGAACAGGCCAGTGGAAGCCAGAAGGCCGGCCACGACGGCGGTTTTCTTGAGTGCTTGTCTACGTGATTGCATGCGATTTCTCCTGTTGAATAAGTAAATACTAATATGCTTTTGGAAAAAGTAACATAGTGTATTCCCTGATTATTGTTACTAATATTGATATCGTTATCATTGATATTTCGCAAGGTTTTTGCGAATTTTTATTACGATTTCTTCTATTGAATAAGTGAAGACTAATAAGTTTTTGGGAGCCGGACCATAGTGTATTCCCTAATCAACTATCCCCGGCAAAGCTGGGGCCTAGCTTTTGTCAATGGCATGCCAGGTGTGCAGTTGTTTTTCTGGGCCAGCGCCTGAGCAGCCTTGCCGTCAACCCCACCTGCAGACGCGGCTGGCTTGGGCGTGTCGGCGGCCTTGGCAGCAACGGCGGGAGCCTGCGCCGCGGCAGCGCTGGCAACAGGCACCTTGCCTTCCGGCCGGGTTGTATCGGCACCACGCTGGGCGCCCACCAGGCGGTTTTGTTCCGCCAGGTTGCCATGGGCATCACGCGCATAATCCGGCAGCAAGGAAGCCACCTTGGGCTCGGTTGCACAGTTTTTCATGCACGCCGTATTTTTAACGTCGGGCACCTTCACACCTTTGAACTCGTTGCCCGGCCACATTGCATGCTGCGTCGTCATGCCATTTCGGTTGGGCATGCGGGCTTGCACCTCGGCAATGTTCTTGTCCGACAGCGTGAAGTTATCCGGCACCACGCCGGCCAGGTTCAACATGAATGCCGTGACCGCATACACCTCTTCGGTGCTCAGCGACTTGGGCTGCGTCCAGGGCATGGCACGGTTGATGTAGTCCCACAACGTCGAGAGGGTCGCCACCTTCATCATGGTGGTGCGGCCACCGCTAGGGTCCATCAGATTGACCACCCGACCGGTCTTTACATCCGCAGCCGTGGTGCCGCCGATCAAGGGGGGGAACACCTCGGTCGCTTCACCGAAAACGCCGTGGCAACTGGCACACTTAGCCTCCCACACCCCCTGCCCCTTGGCAACGGACCCGGCTCCAGCCGGAAGCCCCTTGAAGTCCGGCCGCACATCGATGTCCCATGCCGCCACCTCCTTGGGAGTAGCTGCACGGCCGATGCCAGGATAGGCATTGCCTGCCTGCGCCGCCGCAAGGCCGACTGCAGCCATCGCTGCAGCAAGGATGATTGAGTTACGAAAGTTGAACATTTTTCACCTCGCCACTTTCCTGAACCAGCCACGATTGAATGGCGTTGTTGTGATGGAGCGAACGCGTGCCGCGCACGGCCCGCAATTGCTTGTAGGTAGGTTGCACATAGCCGGTATCGTCCATGGCGCGGCTTTGAATGATGGCCGGCTTGCCATCCCAGACCCAGTCGATGTTGAAGCGCGTGAGCGCCTTCGAAAGCACCGGCGTCTCGAGTCTGGCCTGGCGCCAGTTACGGCCCCCGTCCACAGACACGTCCACCTTCTTGACCTTGCCCCTGCCCGACCAGGCCAGGCCCGTGACGTTGTAGAAGCCCTTGTCGAGCAAGACCTGGCCACCGGAGGGCGTCGTCACCACGCTCTTGCACTCCTGCAGGCTGGTGTACTGACGATGCAAGCCGTCGGGCTGCAGGTCCACGTAATGGATGGCCTCGTCCTTGGTGGCGTAAGGCTTGTCGCCGACCTCGATGCGGCGCAGGTATTTGACCCAACTCACGCCCTGTATGCCGGGCACGACCAAGCGCAGCGGGTAACCGTTTTCGGGACGCAGCATCTCGCCGTTCTGCCCGTAGGCCACCATGACCTCCCCCGAGGCAATCATGCTCATCGGGATGGTGCGGGTCATGGACGATCCATCGGCACCCTCGGCCAGCACGAATTTGCCGTTCTTGAGATCGACCCCCGCCAGTTCGAGCAGGGTGATCAACGGCACGCCGGTGAACTCGCTGCACGACAGCATGCCGTGGCTGTATTGCACTGTGGGCACCGCCACGTTGCCCCACTCCATGGCGGTATTGGCACCACACTCGATGAAATTAAAACGCGAGACCGATGGCAAACGCATGATCTCGTCCATGGTGAACACCTTCGGCTTGCTGACCATGCCGTTGATCATGAAACGGTGCTTCGAAGGATCAATGTCCCACCAGCCCTGGTGATGCCGCTCGAAGTGCAAACCACTGGGCGTGACGATGCCGAACAACGACTGCAAGGGCGCAAACGACACCGAGGACTGCGTGGTCTGGGTCAAGCCCGGACTCTGGCGGCGCTGCAAATTGGCCTCGTACGTCGAGGGCTTGCCGTAGCCCTCCGTGGCCACGCCCTGCCCCAGGCCCGTGCTGTGCTCGGGCAGGTTCAGAATGTTCGGATCCCCGCCCCCGGTGGCTACCGGGTTGCTCTGGGCCAGAACACCCGTCGTCGCTGTGCCGGCAATGGCCGCGGCGAACGCGTTGCGAATAAAGTCGCGCCGACCACGCCGGGCCTGCTCAAACACGGTTTTGACATCGTTCTGACTGATGAAGTTTTCAGGCGCTTTTTGCACCCTGCCGAAAGGAATGTCTTCTTGCTTCATATGAACTCCTTGATGCGCGCATCATTGATTTATTGCATAAGAATATTAGCAATAACAAATATCCCTACCGAAAGGAATGTCTTCTTGCAGCCACGTGAGTTACTTGCAAGGGGGAAAACCCCATTACCCATATGGGCTTCCCGACATCACCCTTCGCGGCGATAGACGTACCACGGCTCTTCCTCTAGAATCACTAGATGCAGTGGGCGAAATACCCATTTCGCCGGGGTCGCTGTATTTCCCTGCCCCCAATAACCGGCTGCGATCAATCACCAATGGAGACAAGACATGGAATTCAACAAGGAATTTGACGCATCGGGCCTGGCCTGCCCGCTGCCCATCGTAAAAACCAAGAAGGCACTCGCGGACATGACCTCCGGGCAGGTGCTTCGCGTGATTTCCACCGACCCCGGATCGGTGGCCGACATGGCCGCGTTTTCCGAGCAGACCGGCCACACGCTGCTGGAACAAGGCACTGAAGGCGGCAAGCACGTCTTCTATCTCAAAAAAGCCTGAACTTCATCATCGACTGACACCACCGGAGCACACACATGGCAACAAAAAAAATGGCGCTTATCGCCACCAAGGGTACGCTGGACATGGCCTACCCACCTTTCATTCTGGCCTCCACCGCCGCAGCGCTGGGCTGGGAAGTCCAGATCTTCTTTACTTTCTACGGCCTGCAATTGCTGCGCAAGAGCCTGGATGGCATCAAGATCAGCCCGTTGGCGAATCCAGCCATGCCGATGCCGGTGCCCATGCCCGTCTGGGTGCAGATATTGCCTGGCATGGAGTCCATGGCCACCATGATGATGAAGAACAAGATGAAGTCCAAGGGCGTGGCATCGTTGCAGGAACTGCGTGACATTTGTCTGGAAACAGATGTCAAGTTTGTCGCCTGCCAGATGACGGTGGACCTGTTCGAGTTCAAGACCAGCGAATTCATTGATGGCCTCGAGTACGGTGGCGCCGCCACCTTCATGAAGTTTGCCGGCGAGTCCGACGTCTGTCTGTTTATTTGAGAGCTAATTTGACATGAGCGAAGCAATCAGCCCAGCCACCCTGGTCGTATGGGGTGGCTTCCTGCTGGCCTTCTTCTATGGTGCGGTCGCCAGCAAGACCAACTTCTGCACCATGGGAGCGATCTCGGATGTGGTCAACATGGAGCACTGGGGCCGTGCCCGCATGTGGCTGCTGGCCATTGTGGTCGCCATGATGGGTGCCAACCTGCTGTATTACTTCGATCTGGTCGATCTGTCCAAGTCGATCTATTACCGCCCAACGCTGCCCTGGCTGTCCCTGCTGCTGGGTGGCTTGCTGTTCGGCGTGGGCATGACGCTGGCGGGGGGCTGCGCCAACAAAAATCTGCTACGTCTGGGCGCAGGCAGTGTACGTTCGCTGGTGGTGCTGGTGTTTCTCGCCATTGCCGCCTACATGACACTCAAGGGCCTGTTTGGGCAGTGGCGCGCCAGCTACCTGGACCCGGTGAACATCGATGTATCCGCATGGGGCCTGTCCGCCATGGGGCTGGCGCAGATTCTTGCCAAGCTGTCCGGCCTTACGGAAAAAACCAGCCTGCTTGCCACCGTGGCCGTGCTCGGGCTGGGTTTGCTGGTGTTCGTCTTCAAGGACAAGCGCTTTCGCGGCAATATCTCCCAAGTCGTCGGCGCTGCGGCCCTGGGACTGCTGATCGTGGCAGGCTGGTACCTGACGGGGAACATCGGTTATGGCGAAAACCCCGACACCCTGGAAACCGTGTATTTCGCCACCAACACCCGCACGCTGGAGTCCCTGAGTTTTGTGGCGCCCATGGCCTTCAGCCTGGAATTGCTGATGCTGTGGACGGACAAGTCCCTGCTGATCAGCTTCGGTATTGCCAGTGCGGCCGGGGTCGTGCTGGGTTCCTTTGCCTATGCCATCAGCACACGGCAGTTTCGCTCGGAAGGTTTCGCCTCCCTGGAGGATCTGCGCACCCAGTTGATCGGCGCGGTCCTCATGGGATTCGGCGGCGTCCTGGCGATGGGCTGCACGGTTGGACAGGGTTTGTCGGGCGTGTCCACGCTCGCCATAGGCTCGTTCATCGCGCTGGCCGGCATCGTGTCCGGCGCGGTCGCCACGATGAAGTGGCAGCAACGCTGAAGTCACGCCACGGCGCTTGCGCTCTAGAGTGGCGGCCTTTCCTCATTATTTAAGTGGCCCTACCCATGAACAACGAAGCGTTAAGAAAAGAACAGCGTATCCTGCGCGCCATGCGCTTGACCCTAGCGAGTGTGGTCAAAGATGCCACACCGCAGGGCGACTATCCCAGCCCCTTGTCGGATGACACGATTGAGGGCATCAAGGAATGCTTCACGCTAATATCAAGCCGCGAGCGGGAGTTGGCTGAAGAGTTGGGCATGAACACGTCCATGCCGCATTACGTGGATGAAGTGCAGACCTCGAAGGTATTGAATTTCATTAAACTGAAATCGTAGGAAATGGGGGTCAGACACCAATTTCGCTGCGGCGCATCGCGCCGACCCTGCGGGCGAGCCGAAGGCTAGTCGAATTTGGGCTCTGACCCCCATTTCCTACAAAATCGCGCCCTCACCGATTTCCACCAGCCGCATTTCCGCCTCTCCCGCACGCCGTGCTTCGATCATTTTGTTCCCCGTCGCGCGCCAATGCTCGCGCCCGCGTGCGACGGCTGCTTTCAGCGGCGCAAGATTGCCGCTCTCAACCCAGGCCTGATAAGCGCTGGTCGCCAAGGGAAACAATTTTTTACGTATGCCTTCGAAGTTGGCGAAATAGAAATGCAGCGAGGGCTGCGCATCGCGTTCAATCAACGTCGGCAGGGTCGATAGGCAATCCGCCAAATTGTCGCGCACCGAGCGCGCATACAGCTCGGGACGGCGGCGGCTACAGGTCATGAGCACCTCGCCCCATGCTTCGTCGCCGTATTCGCGCCCGGCTAAACCCTCGCCAAGCTCGTGCAAAATCATGGCTTCGGCTTCGGCATCGGTCATGCGCGTCAGCGATTGATCCGGCGCGCGCTCAAAGTCGTAGCAGGCGAGCGCGCGTCCCAATGCGTTTTCGCGCTGCTGCACACTCCACTCTTCGACTTTGCTCCAAAGGAAACTTTTTACCGCTTCACGCCGAATGTAGATGGTATTGCCTTGCAAGGCGGCCGGCGGCGCAATCAAGTCACGCGCATATTCGCAGTCGACTTCCAAAACTTGGAAGCCATCGCGCTGCTCGACACGATGCAAGCGACCGAGAAAGAAATGCGGTCGATGAAAACGGCCATAGCCCGCGCTATACACGTAACCTTGCGCGACCAATTCTCGATTGACGGTTTCGGCTTCAAACGTGTCGCACGCGCCGCTGGACAGCGGCATGGGGCGGTAAGGCTGATCTTCGAGGGTGCTCCACAATTGTTCGCGCTCGATCAGCCAATTGCCCAGATCATCCTTGGGCAAATTGTCGGTATAGGGGATATCGTATTCCCAGCGGTAGTACTGGCGCATCTCCAACAAAAAGATGCACATAGTCATGTCTTGCGCATGACGTGCGTCGGTTATGTGGCAATTGGTTTGAACCGCATCCACGAGTTCATGGAAATTTTGCATCGACTGCCTCGCTGTTCCGATAGGCTATGCCTTGGGCGCTGGAGCGCGGCGCCGCGGCTGCCAGGCCACGATGTCGGCGACGATTTTTCCCCAAGGCAACTCCAGCAGGCTGGCATCGTTGGCCTTGGCCTGTTGCACCATGGTATGAACGTCCGCCCCAGGCGCAGCAAGTGCAGTTTGCAGACCGCGCAGGCCGCCGCACTGCAACTGCATCACTTTGGCATGGACGATGGAAGCGCCCGCACGGGGCAGGCGCAACGCGAACCTGGCCCGCTCATGAAACAGTTTCTTCAGGGTGGCGCAGTCGATACGCGCCACTTCAAGGGAGCAGGCCACCACTTCACGCTCGGCCAGCGCATGCGGCCTGGCCAAATTGCACTGCACGCAGCCAACCAGAATGGCCCGCTCAAACACGCAGGGTGAAAGATTGATCGCCTGGCGAGACGCGTGATAGCGAAGCTCATCCATATCGCAGGTCTCAGTCGTCGCCCTTCGGTGGGGCTATACGCACCTGGCACAGCAGGTCTTCGGCTTGCAGCTCATTGTCCGCAAACATGACCTTGATTTTCCCCGGCGCGTTAGTGATTTGCTGGGCGCGCAGTGCCTTGGCATGGGTTGACGCCTCGTTGTAGGTGGCAAACTCGGTCAATTTATCGAGCTGGGAAAAGGGTTTGACCAGATAGATGTAGTAAGGCATGGTGTGTGGATTGCGTTCGTTTTAGTGGCGATTTCAGAGGTAGTGTTTGGAGGCGCGGCGCCGCCCCGGCAGGGCCTTCTGGATGATGACGCCGCGCACGGCGCTCAGGTCGGCCAGCGGGACATCGGCAAAGGCCGGATTCAGCGGGTGCAGCACCCAGCCCGTGCCCGCCCGCAGTAACTGCCGAAAGGTCCATTCGTCGTGATGCGAGGCCAGCACATAAGAGCCGTGCGTGGCCAGTCCCGCGGGCTCGATGATGATGATCTCGCCCTCCAAAAACTCAGGCACCATGCTGTGGCCCAGCACCATCAGCGCAAAGGACTCGCCGCCCCCGCACTCGGGCACATAGGTATCGGCCGCTGCAGCTGTTGCATCGACATAGGTCGCAGCGTGAGGCGTCAGTGAGTCGGCGGTAGGGAGCATGTCAAAACACCTCGGAGAAGATTTGAGCCGCCGCCACGCCCGAGGCACGCAGTTCGTCGTGCAGTGTGCTGATGAAACCGGGCGGCCCGGCGAGGTAAAAATCACAGTCAATGTCAAACAGGTCGGCCCGCATGGCTTGGGCAATTTGCCGGGCGCCGACCGCCACATCGTCATGCGACACCAACTCGTACTCAAACTGGTCCAGCGCATCGGACCAGGCACGGCACTGGTTTTTATAAAAATGCCCGTCACTTTTCGTTGCCAGCCAGAACAGCGAAAGCGATGGCGCCGTATCCAGCGAGAAGGCATGTTCGATCAGGCTCTTGATCGGGGCAAACCCGCCGTCGCAGGCGGCGAATACCAGCGGACGGTGGCCGTCGGCCAACACGAACTCACCGGTTGGCCCCAACACCGTCACGCTGGCGCCGGGTTTGATATCGCCCGCAAACAGGTGGCACGCCAGGGGGTTGGACTCGTCGCGGGCAATGAAAAACAGCAGATTTCGGTCGTCACAAGGGCAACTGGCTACCGGGTAGATGCCGTGTGCATCATCCTGGCCCGGCATCGTCCAGCCCAGCGACACCGACTGCCCGGCCAAAAAGCGCAGCCGATGCGTGCGCGGTGTCTGCAAATGCAGCAGTTGCGTGTCGGGCGTCAGCACGGTCACGGCGCGCACCTGGGCCACGATCTGCTGCTCGGGAATGTCCTGCGGGCCGCTGGCCTCCAACATCTCCAGCGTGAGTTCGCTACTGGCGGCGGTGTGACAGCACATCAGGGTGTAGCCCTGGGCTTTTTCCGCTTCTGACAAGGGGTAGTCAAAGTGCTGGGTTTTCACGACTTCGCCGGAAATCACGCGCACCTTGCACATGCCGCAGCTGCCATTGCCGCAACCGTAGTTGAGCTTGAGCCCGGCGTACAAACCCGATTCCAGCAGGTTGGCATTCCCCTCCACCGAAAACTGGTGCCCGCTGGGGCGCACCGTGACCTGTGCCGTCATGATTTTGAGCATATCGTCCATTACCTCCAACAAATCCACCGGTTCGGTGGCCAGTGCCTGCGCCAGGCCCTGGGTGACTTGCTGCTCCAGTTCGCGCCAGGCCGTGTCGCCCGTGTGTTGCGTGGTCAGCTCCCGAATACGCTTTTGCAGCTCGATCACCAGGGCGTGGTAGCGCTGCAGGTGTTTGCGCACGTCAGCCAGTTCCTGGCTTTGGGCAAACAGCCGCTGTGCCAGTACCTCCTGGCTGGGCAGCAGGCGCTCGCGCACCCTTCTGCCAAAGGCTTCTTCCCGGATTTGCAATACGCGCTCGAGCAAACCCGATTCCTCCAGCTTCACGCCGGGGTACAAGCGCAGCAAGGCGTCGGTGGACACCAGGCCGTCGTCACTTGGCATCAGCGCGCCCGCGCGCACCTGCTGCTGCAACACGCCGCGCGCCACGCCGATCAACTGGGCGGCACGCCAAATGCTGACTTGATGTGACATGCTGCTTACTCGCTATCTTTTTTGTAGCTGTTTATGCAATGAATACGAGGTCTAGAGGCTGATTTATTCATAAATTCAGGAGGCATCCTGCGTCGCCAGCGCAGGCGCATGGATGCGATCCAGGTAGCGGGCGCGGTACAGCAGCCGAGGTTGCTGGGGATCGTCCACAAAGCCCGATCGGTCATGCAGCACGTTGTTGCACACCAGCCCCATGCCGGGCTCCAGGCGCAAACGAAACACATGCGGCCCGTCGCTGGCCAGCAGCTGCTCCAGAAAGGCTGCTGCCGCGCGCGTTGGCGCATCGTCCTTCCACTGCACACTGCGCGTGCGCGCCGTGTAGCGCATGTGCAGCGCACCGCTGGCTGCATCGACCGAAAACACGGGGCCGGCCTGCTCGGCGCGCGCCACTCCGTCCTCATCCAGCCGTTCGGGAATCGTCATGGCGTCGGGTGCCATCAGCGCGCGCACCCACTCTAGGTTGGCTTCACGCACGGCGATATAAGCCATCTCGTGGTCCATCACGGCGTTCTCGCCGCCTGCGGCAGCCGCCCGCACGCAGTGCAGAAGCATGGCCCGGATGTGACGCGACTGCGGGTGGTAGTAGCCATCGGTATGCCACTTGATGGGCCGGTTGGTGTAGGGAATGAAAGCAGTGCGGTCCCCCACCGGGGCCGCCACCTCGATCTGCGAAATACCGTCTTCGTCGGCCAGCCAGTTGCCGTCCAGCCGGTACAGCCCTAACTGGTTGGCCAGCAGGCGCGGGATGTCCTTGTCCGGGGTCTGCACCGGGCTGCGGTAGATCGCCATGTTGGCCGTGGCACAGCGTTGCAGCAACGCTTGCTGTTCCGCTTCGCTCAAGGCGCGAGGGTCGGCCACGTCCACGATCAAGTCCTGCGCCCGGGTGGGATGGTCGGCCCGCTTGGCATCACGCCAGCGTTGATACGCGGCTTGGCTGTCCAGATCGAAGGGCGTGCTCATCATGGCTCTGTGCCTCAGTCGCCTGATGTCACGGCGCGAGCGCGGCGCGGCGCGCGGGGTTCGGTGGACAGCACGTTCTGCATGGCGCCTTGAATCATCTGCAGCGCATCGGGCACTTCGATGGCCATGATCTGGTCAACCACCCAGTGCTTGTCCTTTTCCGGCATGAGCGCCTCGATGCGATGCCCCAGGTAGCGCACAAAGGCAAAGTCTGGTCCATCGGCATCAAAGCCAAAATCGGCGTAATGGTCGGCCAACTCGTTGAACAGGTCGATGAACACGTCGTAGTGGCTGGGCTGCCCCGGCGCCGGTACGCCCATCCAGGTGTCCTCGTTTTCCTGCAACACCTCGGCCACGCGCTTGACCAATGCCGTGATGAACACGGTCCGCGCCTCAGAGTTCATGCGCTCAAAAGCCATGCGGTCCAGCACTTGGGTCAGGAACACCAGCACCTCATGCGTGAAGGCAAAGTACTGCGGCCCGACGTCGATGTCAAATTGCGCCGAGCGCATTTGCTTGAGCATGTTTTGCGACACGCGCCAGGTGATGAAGGCCATCGCACTGGCGGTTTGCTGCGGCGTCTTGGTGGCGCCCGAGCGGAACCACTGACTCTTGATGCGGATATTGGCCATAGGGCTCAGTAGCCACCCTTGCCGAGCGGTTGCGGCAGGCCGGCTACCTTGGGGCCCTGCTTGGCCGGACCCACGGGGAACAGGTCATACAGGTACTTGCTGTCGACTTCAGGGCGGATTTCCGTCATGCCCTTGACCAAGGCGCGAAAGTTGGGGGTGTGGCCCTCCTCGCGGTACTGGTCGCGCAGGTAGTTCACGACTTCCCAGTGCGCATCGGTCAACTCGATGTTTTCAGCCTGCGCGATAACGCGCACGGCTTCGTCATCAAACACCGCCTCCAGCAGGAAGCCTTCTTTATCGATCTCGTGCTCTACGCCATTGATGTTGTAGCCCATTTTTCAGCTTCCTTTTTTTGCCTGTCAAGAATTTTCTATACCGCAGCCGCCGACTTGTGCGGCACAAACAGCCCGCAACCCAGCAACCGGTGCGGCCCCAAGCCGTGCTGTTGCAGCCGCAGCGATTGCTCCGGTTTCAGCGCGTGCAGCATCATGCTGAAGGTGTCCATGGCACGACCCGACACTACCATGGACTGGCGCTTGCCGCACACCCGCTCACCACCGATGCCCAGCGCCGCCAGCTCAAGCTCCAGCGCGGCCATGAGCGCCACCTCATCGCCACTTTCGGACGCCACCTTGTAAGCATACAAGGTGCTATGGGGATGCAGTGCGCGCAGATGCGGCGTACTCAAGCGCAAACGATGACCCGCCACGTCAAGGTCAAGGGCTGTCAGTGCCATCAACTCGTCCGCTCGCTGCGCACTCACCCGCAGCAACAGGCGAGCCCGCCGCGACAGCAGCGCGGGATCATCTGTGCTGGGAACGAGTTTGATGGAGTGCACCCCCGCCACCGCATCTTCACTCAGCCACGGCCACTGGGCGCACAAGGCCTGCTGCAGGGCCTGCGCATGGTCACGCGCCAAGGTCTGGCCGTCGATCGGAAACACCACGTCCACCGCTGCCACAGTCTGCGCTTGCTGGTTGGTCATAGCGGCTCCTGCAGTTCCTGCACGACATCCGTCAGCGTCTCGGGCTGCGGTTGCGTCTGCGCCCAGCGCAGCAAGGCCTCACCCCACAAGCGGGCGGTCAGAGGGTCGATTTCAAACACAGTAAAGCGACTTTTTTCACGGATGCGGGTGCGCAGCAAACTCATGCCGCCCGCTTCATAGTCAAGCTGCTGCAATTCGATAACCTGCCCACCCAGGGGACTGGTCAGCTTTTCAAGCGGAGTAATGGTCGGCATGTGGCCTGTCTTGTGTTCTTGGCCGGGCGGGCATGTGCAGCCTGGCGGGGAAAAGCCCCTTAGCACTGCCATTTGACGCAATCGCGGGCACCGCCGTCTATAGCCGGAACGGGTGGTGGCGTATAGCCCCAATGGGTAGCACGGAATACTCAACCAGGGTAATAGCGCCCGGCGCATGGGGGCCCGTAATATCTTCACCAGAGTTGATCGCAAACTGGCCCATAGAAGCGAAGCGTCAGCTAGGCCACCGAGCGATCGCGATCGGCGCAGTCCGTTCACCCATTCACAGGAGACACATCATGAGCATAAAACAACACGACACACCCATGCTTGACCAGCTCGAGGCCGGGCCGTGGCCGAGCTTTGTCACCGGCCTGAAGCGCCTGGCCAAGAAGACCGACTACATGAGCGACCTGCTGGGTCAGCTGGAGCACTCCTACCAGACCCGCAAGGGCTACTGGAAGGGCGGTACGGTCGGGGTATTTGGCTACGGCGGCGGCATAATTCCGCGCTTCTCCGAAGTGGCCGACATGTTCCCCGCCGTTAAAGAATTCCACACGCTACGGGTTCAGCCCCCGGCCGGAATGCACTACACCAGCGACGTGCTGCGCAAGATATGCGACATCTGGGAGCGCAACGGCTCAGGCCTGATCGCCTTTCACGGCCAGTCCGGCGACATCATGTTCCAGGGTGCCAGCACGGCCCAAGTGCAGGGTGCGTTTGATGAGCTGAACGAACTGGGCTTCGACCTCGGTGGCGCCGGTCCGGCGGTGCGCACCAGCATGTCCTGCGTGGGTGCGGCACGTTGCGAGCAGTCGTGCTATGACGAGGCCCGGGCACATCGACAGGTGCTCAACACCTTTATGGACGACATGCACCGCCCGGCGCTGCCTTACAAGTTCAAGTTCAAGTTTTCGGGCTGCCCGAATGACTGCATGAACTCCATCCAGCGCGCCGACATGGCGGTGATCGGCACCTGGCGCGACAACATCCGCACCGATGAGGTCATGGCACGCCAATGGTTCACCAAGCATGGCATGACCGAACTGGTCAACGACGTGGTCAGCCGCTGCCCGACCAAGGCCATCATGCTCAAAGAGACCAAAGATGTCTCGAATGGCGCAAAAATTTCCAGCGTAGCCATCAACGATACCCAGTCGCTGGAAATCGACAACGGCAACTGCGTGCGCTGCATGCACTGCATCAACGTCATGACCGGCGCCCTGGCCACCGGCACCGACAAGGGTGTGACGGTGCTGATGGGCGGCAAGCGTACGCTCAAGATTGGCGACCTGATGGGGACGGTGATAACACCCTTCATGCCCATGAAAACCGACGAGGACTACCAGGCCCTGGTGGAATTGGGTCAGAAAACCATCGACTTCTTTGCCGAGAATGCGCTGGAGCATGAGCGCACCGGCGAGATGATCGAGCGCATCGGTCTGGTCAACTTCCTGGAAGGCATCGGCATGGAGATCGATGTCAACATGGTTACCACGCCGCGTACCAACCCCTATGCCCGTATGGACGGCTGGGACGATGAAGTGGCCAAAATCAACGCCCGCAAAGCGGCCAACGCCCTCAAAGCGGCCGCCTGATTTTTTGCGGGACAGACCAAAGCTACGCGAAGCGAGCGTGCTCTGTCCTCAACAATTCAGATTCCTAATCTCTGTCCTCAACTGACTAAAAGGAAGATCCACATGGCAACCATGCGCACCCCCATCGAAAGCGGCGTACCGGACAACAAGCCGTTCCTACATCCGCTGATGTTGAAGAACTACGGCAACTGGAAGTACCACGACCGGCCGCGTCCGGGCGTGTTGCATCACGTCTCGTACACCGGCGACGAAATCTGGACAGTGCGCGCCGGCACACAGCGCCAGATGGACCTCTTCACCATCCGAAAACTGTGTGACATTGCAGACACCTATGCCGATGGGCACGTGCGCTTCACTATCCGCAGCAACATCGAGTACATGGTGGCCGACCAGAGCCGCGTGGCGGCCTTGTGCGAAGCCTTGACCAACAATGGCTTCCCGGTAGGCGGCACCGGCAACTCGGTGTCGGCCATGGCCCACACCCAGGGCTGGCTGCACTGCGACATTCCCGCCACCGACGCCTCCGGTGTGGTCAAGGCCCTGATGGATGACCTGCACGAAGAATTCATCAAGGAAGATATGCCGAACCGCGTGCATCTGTCCACATCTTGCTGCGAGATCAACTGCGGCGGCCAGGCCGACATTGCCATCATCGTCCAGCACACCAAGCCGCCCAAGATCAACCATGATCTGGTGGCCAATATGTGCGAGCGCCCCACGGTGGTGGCGCGTTGCCCGGTGGCCGCCATCCGGCCCGCCATGGTCAACGGCAAACCATCGCTCGAAATTGATGAATCCAAATGCATGTGCTGTGGTGCCTGCTACCCGCCCTGCCCGCCCATGCAGATCAACGACCCCGAGCACAGCAAGTTGGCGATCTGGGTCGGCGGCAAGAACTCCAACGCCCGCAGCAAACCGACCTTCATGAAGATGGTGGTATCCGGTCTGCCCAACAACCCACCGCGCTGGACCGAGGTGTCGGTCGTGGTGAAAAAAATCCTGTACACCTACAAGGGAGACGCGCGCTCCTGGGAGCGGATGGCCGACTGGATTGAGCGTATCGGCTGGCCCGCTTTCTTTGAAAAATGCGAACTGCCGTTCACCAAGTACCTGATTGACGACTGGCGCGGTGCCCGCTCCAGCCTGAATGCCTCGACCCATATTCGCTTCTGATACCTTGTGGGACAAAACCTGATTCCTTGCGGGACAGACCACAGTTACGCGCAGCGAACCAGCTCTGTCCCCAACACTTCAAGACGAACCAGCGCTGTCCTCAACTGATCAACTGACCCCTGAATCGACCTCACCATGAAATTCGGTCTCCTTGTCAGCGAAGGCCCCTACACCCACCAGGCGTCCGACAGCGCCTACCAGTTCGTGGTCGCGGCACTGGCTAAAGGCCATGAGATTCAGCGCGTGTTTTTCTACCACGACGGCGTCAACAACGCGACCCGGCTCACCGAGCCGCCGCAGGATGACCGCAACGTGGTGAAACGCTGGTCGGCACTGGCCGCCGAGCACAAGGTGGACCTGGTGGTGTGTGTGGCGGCGGCATTGCGCCGTGGCATCAAGGAAGAAGTTCTGGCCCCGGGCTTTCGCATCTCGGGTTTGGGCCAGCTAGTGGACAGTGGCATCAAGGCGGACCGCGTGGTCACGTTTGGAGACTGAGATGAGCGAACAACAAACAAGCCCCTCAAGCGCTCCCAGTGGTTCCAAAGTGAAGAAGTTCATGTTTGTGAATCGCAAGGCGCCTTACGGCACCATCTATGCACTGGAAAGCCTGGAGGTGGTATTGATTACCGCCACCTTCGATCAGGACGTGAGCTTGGTCTTCATCGACGACGGCGTTTATGAGCTGGTCAAGGGCCAGCAGACCAAAGACATCGGCATCAAAAACTTCTCGCCCAGCTACCGCGCGCTGGACGGCTACGACGTGGAAAAACTCTATGTGGACAGTGACTCACTGGCGCAGCGCGGCCTGACCGAAAAAGACCTGCTGGTTCCGGTGGAGGTACTCGATGCCCAGCAAATGGGCCAGCTCATGCAACAACAGGACGTGATCCTGAGTTTCTAAACATATAAGTGGCCCCATGCTGCACATCATCAATAAATCGCCCTTCCAGACCAACACTCTGGACACCTGTCTTCGCATGGCCCAACCCGGCAGCGCGCTGCTGCTCATCGAAGACGGTATTTACGCCGCCACCGCGGGCAGCGCTACAGAAGCACGCATGCGCCAGGCCTGCGCCACGCTCAAGGTCTATGCCCTGCAACCCGATATGGACGCTCGCGGCGTGACGGGTAAACTGATCGACGGCGTCACGCTGGTCGACTATGGCGGCTTTGTAGACTTGACCGTGGAATACAGCACTTCGCATTCCTGGTTGTGAGCTGACGACCTATCGCAATCACTTTTTTTATCTGGAGAAATATATGAGCTTTGAAATCGACGGCAAGACTTACGAAACGGACGAAGAGGGCTACCTGCTGAACCTCTCCGATTGGACCCCCGAGGCCGCCGCGCACCTGGCGGAAGAAGAAAAGTTGCCCCTCAGCGACAACCACTGGGAAGTCATCACCTTCCTGCGCGAGTACTTCAACGAATACCAGATTGCACCCGCCGTGCGCGTATTGACCAAAGCCATCGGCAAGCAGTTTGGCGAGGAAAAGGGCAACAGCAAGTACCTGTATGAGCTGTTCCCCTATGGACCCGCCAAGCAGGCCTGCAAGATCGCCGGCTTGCCCAAGCCCACCGGCTGCATCTGAGCTAGGCCGTCGCGCCCCACCCAGGTACACCGATAAACCGCAGAGTTTACCCATGTCGCTGCTGACGATTGTCTATGCGCTCCTGTTTTACGTCGCCACGCTGGTGTTCGTCGTCGGACTGGCGCTGAAAATTCGCAGCTATTCCAAGACGCCGGCGCCGCTGAAGATTCCGACCGGGCCCACGCCGAAGACCACCGCTGGCGTGGTTTGGCGCCTGGCGCGCGAGGTGGTTTTTTTTGAAAGCCTGTTCAAGGCCAGCCTATGGACCTGGATTTTCGGCTGGGCCTTTCATGCCGGGTTGCTGGTCGTGGTGCTGAGCCATCTGCGCTATTTTCAGGAGCCGGTGTGGTTGCCCGTGGTGTTGATTCAACCCCTTAGCACCTACGTAGCAGGTTTTGCCATGGTCGCGGGTCTGGCTGGCCTGTGGGCACGGCGCTGGCTGGTGGACCGCGTGCGCTACATCTCCACCCCGTCCGACCATCTGCATCTGGCGCTGCTGCTGGCCATTGCCCTGAGCGGGCTGGCGATGCGCTTTGTGCTGCCTACCGACATCGTGGCCGTCAAGGTTTTCATGCTCGGTCTGATGCGATTTGACTGGCAACCTCTGCCCGCCGACCCGATACTGCTGGTGCATCTGGCGCTGGTGGCGCTGCTGATGATCATCTTCCCCATCAGCAAACTGCTGCATGCACCGGCCCTGTTTTTCAGCCCCACGCTCAATCAGGCCGACAACGCCCGCGAGACGCGGCACATCTCGGCCTGGGCCAGCGCGCTGGACAAACGCCCTTAACAAACGCGCCCCCACCATACCCACCATCATCATGGCCATAGCTGCGTTCGTTACCCCCAAGCTCAAAAGCTACCCGGTCATTCCGCTGATAAAGGTCGGCGCCACGTCGCACGTCAAACCCTTTGTGGCAGGTGCGCCGATTCAAAAGGCGCTTGGTTTCCCGGAAGATCTGGTAGAGGACTGGCAGGGCAAAGCGATTATCAAGATGGGCGATCTGCTGGGCAAATACCGCTCGCTGCAGGTCTATATGGATGCCTGTGTCCATTGCGGCGCCTGCTCCGACAAGTGCCACTACTTTCTGGGCACGGCTGACCCGAAAAACATGCCGGTGGCGCGCCAGGACCTGATGCGCAAGATCTACCGGCGCTACTTCACGTGGACAGGCAAGATTTTCCCCTGGCTGGTAGGCGCGGTGGACCTGACGCGCGAGGTGCTGGACGAGTGGTATACCTATTTCCACCAGTGCTCAGAATGTCGTCGCTGTTCGGTGTTCTGCCCCTACGGGATCGACACCGCTGAGGTCACCATGGCGGCGCGCGAGATCATGGGCTCCATCGGCATGGGGCAGAAGTATTCGAACGAGATCATCGGCAAGGTGCACCGCATCGGCAACAACCTGGGCATCCCCGGCCCGGCGCTGGAAAACACGCTGGAAGGTCTGGAGGAAGACACCAAGATTGAGACCGGTCTAGACATCAAGTTCCCGCTCGACGTCAAAGGCGCCACGGTGCTGCTGATCACGCCTTCAGCCGACTTCTTTTCCGAACCGCACGTCGAGAGCCTGATCGGCTACGCCAAGGTGTTCCACGCGGCTGGCATCAGTTGGACGCTGAGTTCCCACGCCTCGGAGGCTGGCAATTTCGGCCTCTTCATCGGCAACTACGAGCAGATGCGCAACATCACGCTGCGCGTGAAAGAGGCGGCGCTGGAGCTCGGTGTCAAACGCATCGTGGTGGGTGAATGCGGCCACGCTTGGCGTGTCGCCTACAGCTACTGGAACACTTTGATTGGCCCGTTTGACTATCTCGATCAACGCTACCCGGTACCGCAACACATCTGCGAGCTCACCGACGACCTGATTCAGCGCGGCGCGATCCGTTTTGACAAAGAAAAGAACGACGACCGCATCATCACTTTCCATGATTCCTGCAACGTGGCGCGGGGCGCAAGCATGGGCAATATAGTGGGTGGGCAGTTCGTCATCCCACGCCGGATCATCACCTCCGTGGCCAACCACTTCCATGACATGTCACCAGAGACGATTCGTACGGGCACATTTTGCTGCGGTGGCGGTGGCGGCTTGCTGACCGACGACTTGATGGAAATACGCGTCAAAGGTGCTTTGCCGCGCATGGAGGCCTTGAAGAACGTGGTGGACGACCACGGCGTGAATTTCATGGCCGCGATCTGTGCCATTTGCAAAGCCCAGTTCACCAAGGTACTGCCCTACTACGGCTTCGACATGAGCATGATAGGCGGTGTGCACCAGTTGGTCAGCAAGGCGATACGCCTGGGTGACAAGTAGCCTTATCCCCCGGGCTGTAAATATAAATCTCAGGAAACTCCGACATGACCACTTCCACTGCATCCGCTACCGTCAAACCGCTCACATTCCGTCGCTACAAGGATGGCGACGACAAGGTGAAATCCTTTCAAAAAGAGATTTTTGATGCAGACCACACGGACAAATGCCCTACTTACATCCAGAGTACGCCACCCTGCCAGGGCAGTTGCCCGGCAGGTGAGGACATTCGCGGTTATCTGAATATTGTTCGCGGCATCGAGAAGCCGCCCGCAGGTATGCTGTGGCAAGAATACGCGTTTCGCCGCCTGACCTCTGCCAACCCCTTCCCTTCCGTCATGGGCCGCGTTTGTCCGGCCCCCTGCGAATCTGGTTGCAATCGCAACCAAGTGGATGATTTCGTCGGTATCAATTCGGTCGAACACTTCCTGGGTGACTATGCAATCGAAAAGAACCTGGCCTACATCAAGCCCACCACGCTGACGGGTCGCAAGGTAGCCATCATCGGCGGCGGACCGGCCGGCTTGTCAAACGCCTATCAACTGGCGCTCAAGGGCCACGATGTCACCGTGTTCGATGAACGCGCGGAACTTGGTGGCATGATGCGCTATGGTATTCCGGGGTTTCGCACGCCACGCGATGTGCTGGACGCGGAGATCAATCGCATTTTAGATCTGGGTATAAAGACCCGCATGAACTGTCGCATCGGCACCGACATCTCTATGGCGCAGATTCGGGAAGAGTTTGAGGCGGTGTTCCTGGGACTGGGCGCACAGGCTGGTCGTGCCCTGCCGGTGGAAGGCGCCGACGCACCCAACGTCGTCACCGCCACAGCGTTCCTCAAGGCCTTCAACGACGGCCGCTTGCAACATGTGGGCAAGCGCGTCGTGGTGGTCGGTGGTGGCGATACTTCAATTGACGTAGCCACCGTGGCACGCCGCTTGGGTAACATTGACAAAGTCAATGAGTCCGATCGCCCAGAACACGCCATTGCCGGCTATATGGCGCATGATGTCGCGGAAGCCTCGGCCCGTCAGGGTTCCGAGGTTACGCTGACCACGATCAATGCCGTGGACAAGATGCAGGCCAGCAAACACGAGGTGGAGCACGCACTCTCTGAAGGCATTGACATTCGGGGCAGCATGGCGCCGGTTGCCGTGGTGCGCGGAGCGGACGGTCGCGCCATTGCGCTGCGCGTGATGCGCTGCGACGTCAAGGTAGTCGGTGGCAAGCTGCAGATCACGAACATTGAAGGCACAGAAGAAGACATCCCGGCCGACCTGATCGTCTCGGCGATTGGCCAGGCTGTGGATTTCACTGGTCTGGAAGAATTCAACAACGGCAAGGGTGCTATCAACTGCGACAAGAACTACCAGGTGCAGGGCCAGCCCGGCTTCTTCGTGGGCGGCGACATAATACGCCCCCATTTGCTGACCACGGCCATTGGGCACGGTGCGATTGCGGCGGACGGCATTCACCGCTTCTTGCAAAACGAGCCGCTGGAAAAACGCCCCAAGATCGATGTGCATGCCTTCGACCTGACACGCAAGATGCTGGAGAAAGGCTTCGTTTTCACCAAAGAGCACGAACCGATTCACGGTACCGACAAGAGCACGGCGGCGATTCACAATTTTGACGACCGCTCGGACCGCCATGTCATTTCCCACAAGGAATTATTTCTGGGCCACTTCCCCTATGTTGAGCGCAAGCTGCGCGGCATCACTTCGCTCACTGCGGAGCAGGCGTTGAACAACTTCGAAGAGCGCCTGCAACGCCTGGATGAAGCCAAGGCGGTGGCCGAGGCCAAACGCTGCATGAGCTGCGGTCAGTGCTTCGAGTGCGACAACTGCGTGGTCTATTGCCCGCAGATAGCCGTGTTCAAGGTGCCCAAGTCCAAATCCACCATTGGCCGCTACGTGGACACCGACTACAAAAAGTGCATTGGCTGCCACATCTGTGCCGAAGTGTGTCCCACCGGCTACATCAAGATGGGGCTGGGAGACTAGTAGTCCGTTTCGCCAAAATGCTTACATGAAATCGCGTCTTTTTGTGCCATACGTCGTTGCCCAGTCTTGCCAGACTCCCGGTCTGGCTGCGCCCGTGCGCCTAGTCTGGCGCAAAAATCCATCAATTTCATTTGGTAATCCTTTTGGCGAAATGGGCTACTAGCATGGCACGACTGGGCACATTTTCGAGGGTAACAGTCCGGCGAGTGCTCGGCGTGGGACTGCTCCTGGCCGCAAGCATGGTTGCGGCCGAGCGTTCCAGTCCTGCGGCGACTCGAGTGCCACAGCCGGTCATCGAACCGGCCCGAGGGGGTCAGTGCGTGGGAGACCCGGCCTTCATGCGGCGCAACCACGCGGAGTTGCTCAAGCATCAGCGTGACGAGACCTTGCGCGGCGGCGTTCGCGCCGCCAAATACAGTCTCAAGACCTGCATCGAATGCCACGCCAGCCAGACCACGGGCAGCGTGGTGGCGACCCAGAACAACTTCTGCCAGAGCTGTCACATCTATACCGCGGTCAAGATCGACTGCTTTGAATGCCACGCCAGCAAACCGAAACAAAACGCCCACCACCCTCTGGTCGCGCCCAGCAAGCCGGGCGCTGCAAACCAGCTCAGCATGCAACTGCGCCAGATGGTGGCACAGCCGCAACCCTTCAAACCATGAAGCCATGAAGCCAGAACCCTCGCCCGATTGCACCGAAACCCCCGAGACGAAAGATTCCCGTCGCGGTTTTCTGACCGTGGCTGTTGCAGGACTGGCCGGCATCGTGCTGGCCCCCGGCATGCGGTTCATGGAGATCGCACAGGCCGCGCCCACCGCAACGCCGGCGGGCAGCATGCTCACCACCATCGCAACACCGCCCACCGCACAGGCCGCGTCCGCCGCAACGTCGGCGAGCAGCGGCGCCAACCCCCAAGTGCGCTGGGGCATGCTGATTAACAGCAGCAAGTGCGCTACTGGATGCACCGACTGCGTGACCGCCTGCAACACCGAAAACGGTCTGTCCGGCGGCACCCTACCCACCGACTCGCAGTGGATCCGCAAACTCGAGATCAAGGAAATCAAGACCGGCAAGATACAGTCCCTGCCGATGCTGTGCCAGCACTGTGCCGAGCCGCCTTGTGTCGACGTGTGCCCCACCGGCGCATCCTTCAAGCGCGCCGACGGCATCGTGCTGGTGGACATGCACACCTGCATTGGTTGCCGCTATTGCGTCTTGGCCTGCCCGTACAACGCGCGCTCGTTTGTGCATGAAGCCTTGAGCCAGCAGAAGCCGGATGTGCCGCGCGGCAAGGGCGTAGTGGAAGCCTGCACCCTGTGCGTGCACAAGGTGGACAAGGGCGAAAATACGGCCTGCGCCACAGCCTGCTCGGACGCGGGTCACGGGGCCATTCTGTTTGGCAACCTGAACGACCCCCACAGCGACATCGCCAAGCGTCTGGCCAGCACCCCATCGCGCCAGATTCGGGAAGACCTGAACCTGAACACCGGCGTGCGCTATAGCGGAATTTGATGAGCCCTATCCCATGAAAATCGCGCTGCGTGAATTGCACGGCAACAGCCCCGGCTACTACCTGCTGCTGGGGGGGCTGGCCCTGGTGACCTTGATCGGACTGGGGGCGGCCTGGTACATGGAGCACCATGGCCACATCGTGACCGGCATGACCAACCAGATTGTGTGGGGCATGCCGCACGTCTTTGCGGTGTTTCTGGTAGTGGCTGCTTCGGGTGCGCTGAATGTGGCGTCCATGGCCTCGGTCTTCGGCAAGACGGAATTCAAACCGCTGGCTCCCCTGTCCGGGCTGTTGGCCATTGCGCTATTGCTGGGTGGCTTGACGGTGTTGCTGCTTGATCTCGGGCGCCCCGACCGACTGATCGTGGCCATGACTCACTTCAACTTCAAGTCCATCTTTGCCTTGAACATCTTTCTCTATTCGGGCTTCATGGGCTTTGTCATCGTCTACCTGTGGACCATGATGGAGCGCAGCATGAACCACTACACGCCGCTGGCCGGGCTGTTCGCCTTCGTCTGGCGCATTGCGTTGACCACCGGCACCGGCTCCATCTTCGGCGTTCTGGTGGCCCGCCAAGCCTATGACTCGGCCCTGCTGGCACCCCTGTTCATCGCCCTCTCGCTCAGCTATGGCCTGGCCGTCTTTGTGCTGGTGCTGATGCTGGCCTTTCAGGGCAGCGGTCGTCCTTTAGGCGATGCACTAATGGCACGATTTGCTAAGCTGCAGGTGATCTTCATTGCAGCGGGGTTTTATTTTGTGCTGGTCTATCACCTGACGAATCTGTACTTCACCAAGCACCACGACTTCGAGCGTTTCATCCTGCTCGATGGTGGCCTGTACACCGCCATGTTCTGGCTCGGTCAGATATTGCTTGGCAGCGTGCTACCGCTGGTGCTGTTACTGCATCCGCGCATCGGTCAGATGCGGCGACGTATCGCAGCCAGCGCCCTGCTGGTGGTAGGTGGTGGTTTTGCGCAGATGTATGTCACGATCATCGGGGGCCAGGCTTTCCCGCTGGTGCTGTTTCCTGGTCGGCAGGTAAGCAGCAGCTTTTATGACGGCGTGGTGAACAGCTACACGCCTAGCTTGCCGGAGTGGTTGCTGGGCTTTGGCGGCATTGCCATCGCGGGTCTGATCGTTTTGCTGGCCTTGAAATTTCTGGGCTTTCTGCCCGAGCGCCTGGATGACGCTGCGCTCCAGCCAAGCCCCACCCCGGCCGCAACGGCCAGCGCCTGAAAGCACGTCCACATGTCGCGCTTCCTGATTTCTGCGGCGCACAAGTCATCCGGCAAGACCACCATCACAGTGGGCCTGTGCGCCGCCCTGACGGCGCAGGGTCTGACGGTGCAGCCCTTCAAAAAGGGGCCGGACTACATCGACCCGATGTGGCTGGGTCAGGCCAGCGGACGCGACTGCTTCAACCTCGACCCCTTCCTGATGACGCCCGAGCAGATCACCACCTGTTTCATGCGCTACGCGGCGCAAGCTGACATTAGCATCGTTGAAGGCAACAAGGGCTTGTACGATGGCCTGGCGCTGGACGGCAGCAACAGCAACGCCGCGCTGGCGCAACTGCTGGACCTGCCGGTAGTGCTGGTGCTGGACGCGCGCGGCATGACGCGCGGCATCGCGCCGCTGATTCTGGGCTACCAGGCCTTCGATGCGCGCATCCGCATTGCCGGCGTGATCCTGAACCAGTTGGGCGGCGCCCGGCACGAATCCAAGCTGCGTGCCGTGATCGAGCATTACACCGACGTGCCGGTGCTGGGCGCCATCGCGCATGACCCGCAACTGGCGCTGGTGGAACGCCATCTGGGCCTCATGCCCAGCCATGAGCTGGACGACGCGGCGCAGCGCGTGCGCGCCATCGGTGAACTGATCGCGGCGCAGGTTGATTTGCCACGGCTGCTGGCCATTGCCGCCAGCGCCAATTCGCGGCCGTTGCCTTTGCCATCTCCGGCCGTCGCACCTGCCATGTTGCCGACACCGCCGCCTCAACCGCGCGTTCGCATCGGCCTGGCGCGCGACAAGGCCTTTGGCTTTTACTACCCGGACGACCTGCTGGCCCTGGAAGCGGCCGGGGCCGAGATCGTCCCGTTCAACACCCTGCAGGACGCTGCCCTGCCCGAGGTGGACGGTCTGTTCATCGGCGGTGGTTTCCCGGAAATGTTCATGCCAGAACTGCAGGCCAACGCAGCCCTGCGTGCCGACATCCGTGCGGCCATTGAAGCTGGCCTGCCGGTCTATGCCGAATGCGGCGGCCTGATGTACCTGGCGCGCACACTGCGCTGGCAGGACCGCCGGTACGACATGGTGGGCGCACTTCCCGCAGATGTGCTGATGCACGAGCGCCCGGTCGGACGCGGCTATGTGGAACTGCAACCCACAGCCGATGCGCCCTGGCCCCTCATGACGCCAGCCACGCCGACAACCCGGCGCGGGCACGAGTTTCACTATTCCAGTCTAGAAAACCTGGCGCCCGACCTGAAGTTCGCCTATCGCGTGCTGCGCGGGCATGGCGTGGACGGCCAGCGCGACGGCATCATCTATCGCAACGTGCTCGCCTCCTACGCCCATCTGCGCAGCGGGGCGGGATCAGACTGGGCGCCGCAGTTTGTCGCCTTTGTGCGCGCACACAGCATGCAACCAGCAATGCCAACGCAGTCTTTCAACTGACCATGAGAAGTACCCCATGTTTACATTAACCAGCGCCGCTGCACGGCAAATCCAGCAGGCGGCCAGCGCCAGCGGAACCCAGGAGATGGCCCTGCGCATTGCCGCCAAGGTCGATGCCGATGGCTCGATGCAATACGGTATGGGCTTTGACGACCCGAAAGATGAAGACATGAAGCTTGACCTGGAGGGTGTGGCGGTGGTGATCGCCGACGAATCACAGGCCTTGCTCGATGACACCGTGCTCGACTATGTGGAACTGAAGCCCGGTGAATTCAACTTTATTTTCATCGACGCCCGCCAGTCCCAGGGTGCGCCCGAACCCGCCCCGCCCGGCGGCTCCGACACAGGCGGCTGCGCCAGCAAGGAACGCACGCATTGAAATCCGACGCGACCCACCCCCTGCCCGGCATCGGGCGCGTCTATCTGGTGGGCGCTGGCCCCGGCGACCCCGAACTGCTGACCCTGCGGGCGGTGCGCCTGCTGCAGCAGGCGCAGGTAATTGTCTATGACCACCTGGTGTCGAGTGCGGTGCTGGACTTCTGCGCGCCCACCGCCGAACGCATCTACGCGGGCAAACGCCGCAACGAGCACACCATGCGGCAAGAGCAGATCAACGCCCTGCTCGTCAAACTCGCTCTGGAAGGCAAGCAGGTAGTGCGCCTCAAGGGCGGCGACCCGTTCATGTTTGGGCGCGGCGGCGAGGAGCTGCAAACGCTGGCAGCGCATGGCGTCGCGTTTGAGGTGGTTCCCGGTGTGACGGCAGCGGCTGGCGTGTCGAGCTACGCCGGCATCCCGCTGACGCACCGCGACTATGCGCAAAGCTGTTTATTTGTGACCGGCCACCTCAAGGACGGCAGCGCCGACCTGGACTGGCCCAGCCTGGTGCGGCTGCGCCAGACCGTCGTGATCTACATGGGTTTGGGCGGGCTGTCCGAAATTTGCCGCCAAATGATGGCGCATGGCGCGTTGCCTACCCTGCCCATCGCCGTGGTGCAGGACGGCACCATCACTACCCAGAAAGTCGTCACCGGAACACTGGCGGACATACCTGAGCGCGTCGCACAAGCGCGCCTGAAATCACCCTGTCTGACGATCATTGGCGAGGTCGTCAAACTGCATGATGCGCTGGCGTGGTTCAAGCCATTGACGGCGAACACGACCCTTTGACCAACGCCGCACTGCTCCAACGCCAACCGTCTTCAGCCTTTGTTCTTTTCAGCGGCCTCACCCGCCGCTCTTATCCCATCCGGCGAGCTGCGGTACTCAAACGCAAACACCGCCGCCTCCACCCGGGAGCGCAGGTTGAGCTTGTCCATGATGTGGCGCACGTGCAGCTTGACCGTGTTGTGACTGATGTCCAGCGCCTGGGCAATGACCTTGTTGCTCTGCCCGCGCGCCACGTGCTCTAGCACCTGGCGTTCGCGCTCGGTGAGCGAGGCCACCAGGTCGCCCTTGACCGATCCCTTGGGGCCGGATTGCAGTATTTGGGCGAGCTTCAAAGTCATGGCCGAGGCGATGACCATCTCGCCACGCGCCGCCCGAACGATGGCGTCTATCACCTCCTCGGGCTCCATGTCCTTGAGCAGGTAGCCGCGCACGCCAGCGCGCAGTGCCGCAGACAGGTCGTCTTCGCTGTCGCTTATGGTCAGGATGACCACCGGGGTTTCGCATCCCTGCGCGCGCATCTGACGCAGCAGGCTCAAGCCATCGGTCGTGGGCAGGCGCAAGTCCAGCACCAACAAGTCAGGCTGATGTTCTCGTAGCATCGGCAGCACTTGCTCAGGAACACCGGTGGACCCCACCACCGTCATGTTGCCACGGCGCTCCAGCAGTTCGGCCAGGCCGCTGCGGCAAAGCGCGTGGTCGTCCACCAGCATCACCCGGGTCCTGGGCATCATGTGCAGCGCTCCACAGGGACAGGGTTTGCGGGAAACACCAGGCGCACCCGGGTGTCGCCGCGTTCATTCCTGCCTACCTCGATGCTGCCTCCCAGGCGTTGCGCCCGACCCTGCATGATTTCCAGCCCCAAATGAGTCGATGCTGTCGCCCCTGTCAGGGTTGCCTGCGCGCCGGGCGAAGCCATGCCCTGTCCGTCGTCCTCGATCAGGAATTCCAGCCTGTGGACCGTCTTATCGATCGTCAGCACGGCGCGCCTGGCCATGGAGTGCTTCGCGATGTTGGCCAGCGCTTCCTGAACAATGTGAAACACCTGAACCTCCTGTTCATCGCTCAGGTTCAGATTCTTCGCGGAATTTCTGATTTCCAGCGTGATGCCGGTACGCTCAAAGAAACCGTCGGCGATGCCCTGCAGCGCATGCAGCAAGCCCAACGGGTCCATGCGGGTGCGAAAGTAGGTCATGACCTCGCGCAAGTTGTGATGTACCTCACGCACCGCGTTTTCCACATCCGTGAAGTATTTGAGCGAACTCGGGTCGTCGTGGGCCAGCATGGCATCGTTCAGCAAGGGCAGGCGCATCTTCACGTAGGCCAGCGTCTGCGCAATCGCGTCATGCACTTCATTGACCATTTCCTGGCGTTCTTTCATCACCGTCACGCGCAGCCGCTCGCGCTCAATGCGCGCGTTGTGCAGCGCCAGGCCCAGCAACTGGCCGATCAGGCGCAGCATGGTCTCGGTCTGGGAAGTGAGGTGAACGTCGGTTTCGAAAAACAGGTTGTAGATGCCCAGTATTTCGTTGCCGTGTGGCAGCGATATGGCCAGCACACGCTTGCATTGCAGGCCAAAGTAGGGTTCAGTGCCGTGTCGGGCGCAGGAGCTGACGTCGTCCACCCAGCCCAGCACGTCCGTGCCGGAGGCCATACCGCACATGCCGCAGTCACGCGCCACCAGGCGTTCGGTGCTCAGCACCTGCGGCGGCAAACCAAGCTGCCCGACCAGCCGCATGTACTTTCCATCGTCGGTCAAAACGCGCACGGCACCGGCTTGGGCGCCAGCCAGCGCAATGATGGAAACCAGAAAACGCTCGAGCAACGGCTCCAGTTCACTGCCCCCAGCCAGTTCCACCGTCAAGCCGGAAATCATCGCTCCCGCGCGTGCAGAGGCCACGTGGATTGTCGAGGTGAGCGGGGCCTGAGCTTGCGTCATGGTGATGAATACCAACCGGTCATGCCAATATATTACCTCATGCTGATTTATTGTGAAAACCCGAAGCCGGTGAAGCCGGGTGCAGATCCACGGGACGCTACCCATTTAGGTTATTCCGGGCTACCCGTGTCGGCTATAGACGAGGCTGTGCACCCCTGCCTTTAATAGGGTTACTTTGCCCCGCCATTGCATCGGGGCGTGGATGGTTCAGACAAGAATACTGATACAAACCAATTCGGAGAATAAGCAATGAAAAACAAAGATGACATGATTGAGCGTTTTGAAGACCTGTATTCCAACTTGAAGATGGAGGTCATGACCAACAGGGCAAACATACCGGAAAACAGACAATTGTTTGGCCAGATTCAAGGGTTTTTTATAGCCATGCAAATGGTCGTCCCGCTGGACAGCGATGAAATTGAATATGTCGAACATCGCTTGAGAATGATTGAAGAAAGGTTATCCTAAAAGCGAAAATACCTTATGGACACTTCTATAAATTCACCAAACCTATCCGACGCCTGAGCAACTATGGGCGATGACCTTTGCCGAGGCGAGCGATTGGCGCAATCGTTTTGCCGAAGTGCCGTTTAAAAAAATTTTGCAGGCGTGGCCTGCCCTTACCTATCCATGCAGCGGTTTGCGTACAAAGTTGACGACGTGAACCCCGGGAGTCGCTTTACTCTTTGCGTCTGAAGAACAAGCTGTGGATTTTCCATCAACCTTGTTCATCTCATGCTGATGCAGCTGATTGAAAACCTCGACATAGTCTTTGGTTTCCGCCATCGTTTTTGCAGTACGCCCGCCTTCATTCTTCGCACCCACATCCACACCCGCAGCCAACAATACTTCAACCACACGAGCTTCACCGTAGCCGGCGGCAATCATCAGGGGGCGTGTTCCATAGGCCACCTGGTGTTCGATATCGGCCCCGGCTTTAATCAACTCACTCACCACATCCGGGAAGCCGCGATTTTGTTCATAATTGAACAGGGCTTTCATTAACGCGGTCCAGCCGCGTGCATCGGCTGCATCAATTTCCGCACCCGCCTTGATCAGCACTTCAACCAGCGCGAGATTGCCAGCACCGGCCGCCAGCATCAGCACAGTCGCACCCTCTTCGTTTTTGCTGTTGCAATCAGCACCATTTTTCAGCAGTGCAGCAGCTGTAGCTACATCGCCAGCCAAAACAACATTCAATAATTCGGTGCTCATAACTTTTCCCCATCTGATTATTCAAAAATTGCGATGATTATAATGGACGGTTTACGGTGCGATACTTGGCCTCATGCGGTTGAAATGCCTATCCGTTTATAAGCTTATTTCCTATTTATATAAAGAATTCAGTTGTCCCAACGGACGAGCGATTCGAACCAGAAAGAGACGGTAGTTATGGCTTTGGTTGATCCCCATGGTGGCGGTGAGTTGCTGCCATTGCTGCTCGAAGGCGATGCGCTCGCGCTCGAACGCAGGCACGCTGCCACGCTGCCCGCGCTGCGCGTGAGTTCGCGCGAAAAAGGCGACCTCATCATGCTGGGCATCGGTGGTTTCACCCCCTTGCACGGCTTCATGTCCCACGCCGACTGGCAAGGTGTGTGCGATGACATGAAAATGGCCGGCGGCCTGTTCTGGCCGATTCCAATTACACTTTCGGCAGATCAGACCACAGCCGACACGATCGCGATCGGTCAGGAGGTCGCGCTGCTCGATCCCGACGACGGACACTGCCTGGCGACGATGCGCGTAACCGAGAAGTACAGCATCGACAAGGCCCACGAATGCGTGCGCGTTTACAAGACCGTCGACCCCGCGCACCCGGGCGTGAAGATGGTGATGGAGCAGCCCCCGGTGAATCTGGCCGGTCCAGTCAAGGTGCTGTCGCAGGGCGGATTCCCCGAGAAGTACGGCGACCTGTACATGACACCGGCGCAAACGCGCAAGCTGTTCTCCTCGAACGGCTGGTCGAAGATCGCCGCGTTTCAGACACGCAACCCGATGCACCGCTCGCACGAGTACCTGGCCAAAATCGCGATCGAAGTGTGCGACGGCGTGCTAGTGCACTCGCTGCTGGGGGCGCTCAAGCCCGGCGACATTCCGGCAGAGGTGCGCACCAAGGCGATCTCAGTTCTGGCCAAGAATTACTTTGTGCCCTCGACCATCGTCCAGGCCGGCTACCCGCTGGACATGCGCTACGCCGGTCCGCGCGAGGCGCTGCTGCATGCGCTGTTCCGGCAAAACTACGGCTGCTCGCATCAGATTGTGGGGCGCGACCACGCCGGCGTGGGCAGCTACTACGGCCCGTTCGACGCCCACCACATCTTCGACAGTTTGCCTGCCGGCGCGCTACAGACGCAGGCACTCAAAATCGACGTGGCCTTCTGGTGCTACAAGTGCGGCGGCATGGCCTCGGGGCGCACCTGCCCGCACACCGATGCTGACCGCTTGCAGGTGTCCGGCACCCAACTGCGCAAGTCGCTGTCCGAAGGGGCACCAGTGCCGCCCGAATTCAGCCGGCCCGAAGTACTCGTCATCCTGCGCGAGTACTACGCCAGCCTGGATCCCCATTGAATCCCGTAAACGGCCGATGCGGTGGCGGCGAATAAGCCCCTAGTCGACCTTGGCAAGCTGCAAAGCGAACTCGCACGCTTCGCGCGCGAGCGCGACTGGGAGCAGTTCCATTCGCCGAAAAACCTGGTGATGGCGCTTGCCGGCGAGGTCGGCGAACTCAGCGAATTGTTTCAGTGGTTGAGTGAGGACGCCTCGCGCGAGGTCGGACGCGACGCGGCAACATCACGCCCGGTACGCGACGAGCTCGCCGACGTGCTGTTCTACCTGGTGCGACTGGCGACGGTGCTGGAGGTCGACCTGAACGAGGCGGCTGCCTCCAAGCTGCGCCGCAATACCGAGAAATACCCCGTCGACAAGGCGCATGGCAACGCGCGCAAGTATTCCGAGTTTTAGGAAGCTGTCTCTTACACCTGACGCCACGGCAGCCCGTGCTTGCGCCAGCCGCCGAGCAGACCGCGATGGTGCTCCGCATCCAGCTCACCCTCAAAGCCCTCGAGCACGTTGGCAATGTTGGTGAAGCCGTGCTTTTCGAGCTCGACCCCGGCATCGACCGAACGCTTGCCGCTGCGGCAAATGAGGATGATAGCCCGGTCCTTGCGTCCGGCCATGCGCAGCACCTCGTCGGCGAAGTGCGGATTGATCTCGAAGTCTGGTTCCGTGTTCCACTCGATGTTGATCGCTTCGACCGGGTGGCCGACGTAGAAGAACTCGGCCTCGGTGCGGCAGTCGATCAGCAGCGTATTCGGGTCCTCGGAGAGGACTTCATTCGCTTTTTGGGGGTGCAGATGTTCCATCAATGTTCTCCTTTGTCTGCATTGTAGGCAGAAGAAATCGGGGCTGGTTCGAATACTTTCTCATATCAAAACGACGTCCGGTTATATGCCCAACTGCACACTGCGCAGTCGGCGCAAGACCCGGCAAGAATTACTTCTTCCCCGCCTTCTCCGCAATCTCCTGCAACTTCGTCGGCTGAATGATGTGTCCGTCCAGCCCCTCCTTGACGCTATAATTTCTGGTCCTATTTACAATCAATTGTTGAGGGTAATAACTTGGCATCGAATAAAGCACGCGCCCACTTCACACTCAGTGGTTATCATTTCAATCCTGATGACATCACACGTCTGCTTGGCATCGAACCTACCTCAGTTGATGCATCCGGCGCGCACAGTGCCCTAGATAAACCCGCGATCAGTTCATGGGAGTTATCAACGGAAACGCTGACGGACAATATTGACGTTTATAAAATGACGGAGATCATCATTAAAAAAATAGAACCGGCCAAGGAAAAAATCCTGCAAGTAATTAAAAGCCACAACTTATCGCCCAAAATCGGCGTGGTCCTGGTTTTATCTATTGATAAAAATGAATCGGTGCCCGATGTCGGATTCGGTGCCAGAACGATTCGTTTTCTCGCAGATATTGGCGCATTTATAAATGTTGAATATAAACTTTCTGAGCGTATTTAAGCTTTAAATTTAGAGTAATGTCTGTAAGTGTTAGGGACCCTCTGCATAACTCCCTGCGGTCTGTGATTGCGCGGGCTCGGGCAGTCCGCTGCGTTGTTTTCCTTACCAATAGCCGTGCTATTGGCTGCAAAAAGACGCCTTGCGGCCCTTCCCGATCTGCACGCCCACAGCCTTGCCAGAGTTATGCAGAGGCTTCTTAGGGCTTCTTAGGGGTGCTGTAGGGAACTTCTTTCTGGAAAGGTTCCCAGATGGTGTCATAGCCGATATAGCCCTTTTCATTTGCCGGCTTTTGACGGGTTGTCAGAAAACGACTCTTACCATCGGGAACCTTGGGCCTGATTTTAGGTGCTTCGCTCATAGTCATAACTCCTTAATGGTTAATGGTTGAAACGGGAGGAATTTAAACAGGTACGTCAGCACCTCCCATTGAACTGACGAAATTATACCATCTATCGCTTGTAATGTCCATTCCTGGGAATTACATGCCGCACACCGCCCTGGGGATTTTCAACATCGCCCTTATAACGGGGAATGATGTGAATATGCACATGGAAGATACTCTGCCCAGCCGCCAGCCCTATGTTAACGCCGATGTTGTAGCCGTCGGGTTTAAACTCTTCGTCCAGCAACTTTCGCTCCTCGTTTATCAGCGCCATGCAGGCGTTGATCTCTTCGGCTGTCAACTCAAAAAAGCTGGCAACATGGCGACGCGGGCTGACCAGCGTATGACCTGGGCTCACCGCGTACGAATCGCGCGCGCTGTACGCCAGTTCGTTACTCCGGGACACCCCTTTTGGGTCTCTACAAAACAGACATGGGTTATTGGGGTCTCGCTTTGCCCTCTGTATTTCCTCAGACATTAACCTTCAATACCCTTCGTTGTGTTACTAGCAAAATAATGTTGTGTCATCCGCGGCTATTTATAATTTAGAGCTAATCGCAAGTGCTAACGACTTTGCCTTATTCATTTGTTCCTCGCAATACTTTAAACACAGTGGTTGAAGGGCATGCGGAAAACATTCAATAATCACTTCAAACTCATCGGCTACTTCGTTGGCCAATATTGTATCTTTTGTAAACTCAGCCAGCACGCATCGTGCAGTAGACTTGTTTACCCTGCATAACACTGCTAGATGAATGGGGAGTTGCTGCTCCATGCATACTGTCAATGCCGTCTCATAAGATCTCATTGCTTCTTCCAAGCGTTCCGAGCTTTCCTCTGATTCAGCCAAATGATGCAGTACCGCGCCACAATTATTGTGTGTAGCGGCTAACTCGAATGCGTAATTATCAGCATCGAGTTCTGCAAGGGCATTTTTATAGACGGCAACAGACTTTTGAAAAGTACGGTTATCTTTCAGAAGCCTACCGTACGCATGGAAAGTAGCACCGAGTTGATGCATGGTTGATGCCCAATCTTCAGGCGTTTCTTTTCGAGACCATTCTAATAGCGCATTCGTATAAGCAGCAATGGATGCTTTCAATAATTTCGAGTCCTCCAGTTGCCAGCCCAGCGCTTGCTTTGCTGTTCCAAGGTTAAATTGTGTTGCTGCCCAGGCTAGAGGCGACTTTTCCTGACTAAACTCTTCTAACGCAGCGTTAAAACACTGAATGGCCTTGCCAAACAATTTAACATCTCTCTGCTGCTGGCCCTGTGCCGCAAGAATGTTTCCAAGGCTATTCTGCGTCTCAGCCCAGGCTAGTGGCTCCTGATTGCGATATTCATCTACCAGCGATACCTCAAGTGCCTCACGTGCACTCTCAAGAATATTGGAACTGAAACGGCGCTGTTCAAAATTCCCTCGCGTGTGAAGAAAATAATCAGCCGTGGTTACTTTTGTATCCGGAGTAGCCGCTTTGGTTAACTCATCACTAAGCCTGCCTATAGAACTAGCGATTGCACGTTCCAAGGCCCGATTGTTCGGGTAAAGTAGGTAAGGATTTGAGAATTCCATTTATGTCCGGCTGAGAATTTCATTTATATCCGGATCGGCGCCAACAGCGCCGCCTAAGTCAATTTCTTCATCGGTAGCTTCACGTATAGTCAAAACTTCCAACCTAAAAACCACTCCTCTGCCACACAGTGGATTATTACCGTCGACGGTTAATGTCTTGTCATCGAATCGGGTAACGATAAAATTCCTGGGTTCACCTTTTTCATTTTCCATCGTGATGGTCATACCGATCTCTCGATACTCTTCAGGAACATTTTCGATGCGATCGGTAAACACCAATGATTCGTCTCTCTCGCCATATAAAAGTTTAGTGTCAACCGACACTTCAATGATGTCACCGACTTTCTTGCCATCCAGATGTTTTGTCACCTGTTCAGACATAACGTCATTCACACCATGAACATAACCCAGAGGATAATCAACGGTAACAAGTACGTCACCGGTTTTTTCATCGACAACCTTATAATTTATTTCAACGAATTTTTCGTTTTGTATTGTATCTGACATCACTAGAAAAGCCTGTTTATAGATAATGCCGCCTTATCTTGATCAACCTGTCTTGACCAAACCTGTGGCAGCCAATCTTAGAATAGAGTGGCACCAAAAATTTTGACCTTGTCCTTTTCATAACCCAGCACCAATCTGCCCAGCCATTCACCTTTATTTTTGACGTTCGTCACTTTATATAGAACCGATACATATTCACCACGGCGTATCATGCCAAGATATTCATAGTCTGCTGACAGGTTTTTCGCCAGATCGCTTCTTGCAAACTGCTTACCCATCTCGATTTCATTCGCACCCATTTGCATAGCCGTTGAGAAATTTCGGACAAAAGCAGCGTAGTTCTGTTCATTCGAGTATTTAACAAGATCAGCCCACATCGGGTGCGCCAGCGCTAAAATCTCTTCATCTGTTTTTTCAATAATATTCATTATTCTATTGTTCATTTAAAACATGTATTAGTTTAGCAGGACTACCGATCGTATAAAGGCTGCACACTATAAACTATAAAAAAGGCCAACATATAAAAAATGTTGGCCTTTTTACGCAAACAAATATTAACTGACTTGTAAAATCAAGCCGTTATTTGCTTAACCCTATTTATCAGCTACCAGGTGGTAAAGAGGTGCTTTCGACATCGTGTACTCACCTGTTTTGCGATCACGATGAGAAACAGTCAGCACGTGCCAGTTTTTATCATCTAGTTTCATCGCATCACCTCGGTAGTAGTAACCAGGCCAACGGGTTTCCTTACGGAATAAAGTATGTTGGAACACACTTTCAGAAGTACGCACACGGTGATGTAATTCCCATGCACGCAACAGCTCGTGTATATCCTTTGCTGCAATCTTCTGCATATCTTCCTCAAGAATTTTCATCTTCTTGAGACCAATGCTGAGAAGTTTTTCGTTGGTCATGTAGTTGACACCAAAACCACCACAATACTCATCCATCAGTTTCTGTAAACGATCCAGACCCTGTCTTGGATTGATGAAGTTTGGATTGACTGTACCCCCAACGACTTCGTTGCTATAAACTGTATAGGTCTCTAGTGGCTTGTAGATCTTTTCTTTCAGGTCGGCAATTTGCTTGTCAGAAACGACAATACCTTCACCCTTACCGTCGTCGATATACTTACACGCCGCTTTTGCTGCCAAACGGCCTTCAGTGAAAGAACCCGATGAGAAGGCGTGTGGTGTACCGCCTACCGCATCTCCCGCGCCAAACAAACCTTCAACCGTGGTCATGCGGTTATAGCCCCAGTAGTACTCCGGCGGAGATAGGTCTTCCGGACCCGAGCACCATGCACCGCAACCCGTCGCGTGCGAACCCATGACGTAGGGCTCAGAAAGTGTTAATTCCGGGTTTTCGTATTTAGGATCAACGTCAGTGGCCGCCCAAAGTACCGCTTGACCAACGGTCATGCCCAGGAAGTTGTGCCAGCCGATCTCTTCAAGATGCGGATCCTGGAATGCTTCCATGGTCACCATTTGAATTGGACCGCGACCGGCATTGACCTCAGAGAGAATTGCATGGTTACGTAAACAGGTCGGTATGGGTTTGTGGGACAAGTGCTGTCCTTCGGTATCCAGATATTCCTTGCCGACCATTTCCGACAGGGCCGGGAACCACTTGGATTCATACTCTTCACCCAGACAATTTTGGGTATAGGTCTTGAGGTGCAGGAAGTAGGCGCCGACAGGACCGTAACCGTCCTTGAATCGTGCCAGCACGATACGGTTTTCCATCTGCGTCATCTTCGCGCCGGCTTCGATCATCAGACCATACGCAGAACCCGAAGACCAGGGTGCGTACCAGACTCGGCCCGCACCTTCACCGACTGAACGCGGCTTGAAGATCATAGAGGCACCACCGGCACCGCAGATAACGGTCTTGGACTTGAATACGTGGTAGTTGCCCGTACGTACATTGAAGCCGACTGCACCTGCGACGCGGTTCTCTTTGGCATCATCCATTAGCAGATGGGTGATGCAGACACGGTTGAATACCTTGTCTGCGGATTTTTTCGCGGCTTCGGCAACAATCGGCTTGTAGGATTCACCGTGAATCATGATCTGCCAGCGCCCTTCACGCAGATAGTGCCCGGTTTTCGGGTCCTTCATGATGGGCAGGCCCCACTCTTCGAACTGATGCACCGTTGAGTCAACGTGACGCGCCATATCAAAAGCCAGATCCTCACGCACCATACCCATCAGATCCATACGCGCATAACGGACGTGATCTTCCGGGTTGTTTTCGCCCCAGCGTGTGCCCATATAACAGTTGATCGCATACAAGCCCTGGGCGACCGCACCAGAACGATCGATGTTGGCTTTTTCGGCAATGACGATTTTTTTGTCCTTGCCCCAATATCTGGCTTCAAATGCAGCACCGGTACCACCCATGCCGGCACCGGCTACCAGAATGTCGATATCGTCTTCAATAATAGTTTTATAAGTCATTAGTAGCATACCCCTGCTTTAAGTTGTAATCCGGCATCCTTGAGTGAACGCAAGCCGCCATCATCCATACGGATATCTTTCGGCTCAAAACACAATAGCTCACCGTCACGCATTTCCTGGCTTGGAGCAGGCATCTCAGCAAATTTTGGAAGCCCCGAGCCCCACGGTTTTGTCGTGATAGGCGCCAACAGTTCCATATCTTTTTTACCGTTACGGAACTTGATGCGCCAGGCAATCGTACCTTTTTCCTCATCACGAATCACTCGGACCGAGCTACCCAATGGCGCGAAATCTGCATAACCACGCACATCAATGGCCTGATGCGGGCAGGCTTTTACACAGGCGAAACACTCCCAGCACATGCTGGGTTCAATGTTGTAAGCACGACGAAGCGTTTTATCGATGTGCATGATGTCAGATGGGCAGATATCAACGCACTGTCCACAACCATCACAACGAGTCATATATACGAAAGTTGGCATAATTTTTTTCTCTCTCTCTACTCAAATAAAAGTTAAATGGATGCTAGTAGTGCTTAGGTGACTCACGCTTGATACCAAGCCCCATGTAAGCCGGGTTCTTGCCCATGTATTGCGGGATATCCGGGAATTTTGCTTGTACAGCAGGATCCGTCAGATCGTAATCCAGAGGTAAATTCTCTCTTGATCCGTCCGCTCGGGTAATACGTTTTTGAAATGCGGCAGCTGGTTTAAAGAACATATGCGCGAACTTGGACCACAATACGCTAGCAAACAGTGTTGTGCTTGAAATGATGAACAACACGAAGAACAGGGTTGACCAAACCGAACCTTGCGACTGTGTATAGGACCAGATTAAGCCGAACGTCGCGGTGGTCAGCAGCGAGAGGATGAACCAATCCGAACGCTCTAAGCGATACCAGGTCAGACCTTCTGCTGACACGTCCACCCGGATAAAAAACCAGAACCAGTAGCCACCAATGCACAGCATCAGTGCACCGAGATGCCAGAGTTGTGGCAGGATGGCTGGTGTGGGTGTCGCCGGCGTTGGATAGCCAAAAATCATAACGACGGTCGTTACGACAAAAATAATGAAACCATACATGATTAACAGATGCGAAAGCCGACGTCTTACATTGCAGAATTCACCCGACGTTAAAACTTCTTTCACTAACACTTGAATGGCAATCGACGCTTTTTCTCCACCCCCCACGGTCCGCTTTGCGCTTTTCTGAGCTTTTTTTGCATTTTCGAAAAAGTACTGGGCACTTTTCTTATGAATCATGTCAAGTATGGTTCCACCGATGACCAGCAAGACCATCAAAATGATGTACCCCTGCATGAACATGGGCGATATAAACGACGAAAGCTCGGCGAAGGGATTATTCATTAGCATTAGGTTTTCCTCATGGATATAGCGGCTATCAGCCGCAAGATGTATCACGATTGCAGAACTGTGTCGAGCCCCTGGTTCTGATTCCGGTTGTCCCGGTCCCGGCGCCCACCTGCGAGCGATAATAACCGAAAAAATTGAAGAAAAAACTACCCGTTCGGGTAGGTCAGTCCAATCGTCGGATCTCGAAATCGAAACTGACGAGATCGGCCAGCAGCCAGGTCGCCTGCGCGCCAAGCCCACCCACACTGCCCGGATTCACCAGCCAGGTCTTGCCGCCGTTTATGGTCGGCTGCAGCAGCACGCTGGCCTTGTGGGAATGGCCGCAGCAGACGATGTCGTAGTCACCGGTGCAGGCCAGACCGCGCCCGTAATGCGGGTAGTGCGTGGCAAACAGGCGGCGCCCGGCCAGCACCAGGTCGGTATGGTTACACTCGCATTTGGTATGAAATCAGCGCTGCATCCGCAACAACTCCGAGACGAATCTCTCATGCTCGCCTGCACACCCCCGCATAGCCAACGAATACCCTTGTGAAGCGGTTTTTCCCTTTTCTCGCCTGGTTTCCGATCAGCTCTCTTGTCCTGCGCAGCGACCTGATCGCCGGCATCACTGGCGCGCTCGTGCTGGTTCCCAAGGCCATGGCTTATGCCCAATTGTCCGGCCTGCCGGTTCACTTTGGCCTGTACGTTGCCTTCGTGCCCGCCATTCTGGGTGCCTTGTGGGGCTCATCAAGGCAACTGGCGACCGGGCCGGTGGCCATCATTTCCCTGATGACGGCGGCAGCGCTCACGCCCTTGGC
>JBCKNF010000004.1:0-114268 GCA_038902815.1 Polaromonas sp.
CGGCGCTGAAATTGGCGCGGAGATTGTGCTCAAGGCCACCAAGGTCGATGGCGTTTACAGTGCAGATCCTAAAAAAGACCCTAAGGCCACGCGCTATGCCAGCATCACGTTTGATGAGGCAATGGGTAAAAATCTAAAGGTGATGGATGCCACAGCATTTGCCCTTTGCCGTGACCAAAAGCTGCCTATCAAGGTTTTCAATATGTTTAAGAATGGCGCACTCAAACGCGTCGTAATGGGCGAAGATGAAGGTACGCTGGTGCATGTCTAGGAGCTTGGTTTTTGCCAAGTCAGAAAACTCGGAGTTTCAAGTATGAGCATCGTTGAGATCAAGCAGAATGCAGAACAAAAAATGCAGCAGTCGATTGACTCGTTCAAGGGCGGGTTGACTAAAATCCGCACGGGTCGCGCCAACCCGGGCCTGTTAGACACCGTGCGGGTGGACTATTACGGCTCCATGGTGCCCATCAGTCAGGTAGCTAATGTGTCGCTGTTAGATGCCCGCACCATCAGCGTGTCGCCCTGGGAAAAAGGCATGGGCGCGAAGATTGAAAAAGCCATTCGTGACTCAGACTTGGGTCTCAACCCGGCAGCTCAGGGTGACCTGATTCGCGTTCCCATGCCAGCCATGAACGAGGAGCGCCGCAAAGAACTCACCAAGATTGTGCGCGCTGAGGGCGAGCACGCCAAAGTGGCGATTCGCAACCTGCGCCGCGACGCGAACGACGGCATCAAAAAGCTGCTCAAGGACAAGCTGGCCTCTGAAGACGATGAGCGCCGCTCGCAGGACGAAATTCAAAAATCGACAGACCGTTTCATTGCCGAAGTTGACAAGCTTGTCACTGGCAAGGAACAAGACATCATGGGCGTCTAAGATGCAGCCCCCACATCACATTGCCATCGTGATGGATGGCAATGGCCGCTGGGCCAACAAGCGCTTTTTACCGCGCATTGCAGGGCACAAGCAAGGTGTTGACGTGTTGCGGCGCTGCGTTGAAAACTGTGTTGATCGCGGTATTTCGGTGCTCACGGTTTTCGCGTTTTCGTCGGAAAACTGGAACCGTCCCACCGATGAGGTCTCTGGTTTGATGGAGCTTTTGGCGCTTTCTTTGTCGCGCGAAGTACCGCGTTTGAAAGCCAACGGTGTGCGGCTGTATTTTGTCGGTGACAGGCAGCGGCTTTCAGCCAAGGTGCAGGCGGGGCTGGCTCAGGCTGAAGCCGACACAACTGACAACCAGCGCCTCGTCCTGAACGTTTGTTTTAACTACGCTGGCCGTTGGGACATTACCCAGGCTGCCAAAAAGCTGGCCAGCAGTGATGAGGCCATCACCGAACTGTCGCTGGACCGTGCCATGGCTTTGGCGCATGTGCCCGACCCTGACCTGCTGATACGCACGGGTGGCGAGTTTCGCATCAGCAACTTTTTGCTGTGGCAGGCGGCTTATTCAGAGTTGGTTTTTACAGACAAGCTGTGGCCAGACTTTGACGGCGTGGCGCTTGATGAAGCGATTGCCGTGTTCAATGGCCGGGAGCGGCGTTTCGGGCAAACATCGGCGCAGCTGGGTGCTTCGGTAAAAAACCACACGCTGGATCAGAAAGCCAGGGTCGCTTGATGGGGTCTTCGAATGCTTAAGCAGCGCGTCATCACGGCGATTGTGTTGCTTGCGGTGTTGTTACCCGCGCTTTTTTATTCAACGCCATTCCCCTTTTGTCTGGTTGCTCTGGTACTGATAGCTGCTGGCGGATGGGAATGGGGTCGCCTGAATGGATGTGGTCAGGTTTTCTCAATATTTTTGGCCTCCTCTACTGCGGCGCTATGCGTGCTGGCGTGGTACTTCGGGCTGCTTGAAAAGCCGCTGCAAATGCTGTGGGTCTTTGCGGGTACGGCATGGGTGATGGCGGGTGCCGGACTTTTGCGGCTGGGTGTTCCTGGTTGGGCGCGCTTGCCAAAGGCGCTGCGTTTGTTGGGTGGCGTGGCGGTGCTGTTTTTGGCGTGGCTGGCGATTGCGCAGGCCCGAGTGATAGGCATCAACTTCCTGCTATCGGTATTGCTGTTGGTGTGGGTGGCTGATATTTTTGCCTACTTTGCAGGCCGCACTTTTGGTGGCCGGTTTAGCAAAAGCAAGCTGGCTCCCGGCATCAGCCCCGGTAAAAGCTGGGAGGGTGTTTGGGGTGGTATGGCCGGGGTCGTCGTGCTGGCATTTGCATGGCTTGCGCTGGATCGCCAGACGGCCGGTTTTGGTGGCAGCCTCTATGCGCGCCTTTGGGCCCAGCACGGAGTCACCGTGATGCTGCTTGCGGTGGTTTTTCTGGCTGCCATGAGCGTGCTGGGTGACCTGGTTGAGTCGCTCATTAAACGCAGCGCTGGAGCCAAGGATTCGAGTGGCCTGTTGCCCGGCCACGGTGGTGTGCTGGACCGGGTCGATGCCTTGCTGCCCACCCTGCCGCTGGCCATGATGCTGGTCAGTTTTTAGGTTTGCATGGCAGATAAAAAGCAGCGCATCACCATTCTTGGTTCTACCGGATCAGTGGGGGTCAACACGCTCGATGTGATCGCGGCGCATCCCGGCCTTTTTCAGGTGTTCGCACTCAGCGCCGCCTCGCAAACCGATTTGATGCTGGCGCAGTGCGCACGCTTCAAACCGCGTTACGCCGTTATGGTCAGCCAGCCGCATGCGCGCGATCTGGCTGAAAAAGTAAAGGCCAATGGGCTTGAAACCATTGTTTTATGGGATCAAGCGGCTCTTGAAATGATAGCGTCCCACGATGATGTGGATGCCGTGATGGCGGCCATTGTCGGTGCAGCTGGCTTAAGCCCTTGTATGGCTGCTGCCAAAGCCGGCAAGCGCCTGTTGCTGGCCAACAAGGAGGCGCTGGTGGTTGGCGGCGATGTTTTCATGCAGGCGGTAGCAGCCGGGACTGCGCAGTTGCTGCCGATTGACAGCGAGCATTCCGCCATCTTCCAGTCATTGCCCGAAGATCCTTCAACATGGGCCGCGCGGGTTGAAAAAATCATCCTGACAGCCTCTGGCGGGCCGTTTCGCACGCGCGATCCGGCTACCTTGCGCCATGTCACCCCCAACGAGGCTTGTGCGCACCCCAACTGGGTGATGGGGCGCAAGATTTCCGTTGATTCGGCGACCATGATGAATAAGGCGCTGGAAGTCATTGAGGCCAAATACCTGTTTGGCCTCGTCCCTGCGCAAATTGAAGTGGTCATCCATCCGCAAAGCATCATTCACTCGATGGTGCAGTACCGTGACACCTCGGTGGTTGCACAGCTGGGCACACCCGACATGCGGGTGCCAATAGCCTATGGCCTGGCCTGGCCGGGCAGAATTGCCTCGGGCGCGCAGGCGCTGGACTTCAAGGCGCTGGCAACCATGACGTTTGAAGTACCCGACCATCAGCGCTTTCCGGGGCTGCAACTTGCATGGGAAGTGCTGGCCGCCCCCACGGGCAGTACGGCAATACTGAACGCAGCCAATGAGATTGCGGTTGCGGCATTTCTGGAAAAACGTATACGCTTTGACCAGATTCACCATGTAAACCGTGCAACTTTGGATCGGCTTGCGGTATCTGAAATACGCGGCATGGACGATTTGCTGGCTCTTGATGCCCAGGCGCGTGCCATTGCGGGTGATATTGCCAGCACAATAGCTTATGGGCCCTGAACATCTGAAGGTTTGACATGTTGACCCTGCTTGCTTTTGTGGTTGCCCTCGGGGTGCTGATTACGGTACATGAATACGGCCATTACCGGGTCGCGGTGGCGTACGGCATCAAGGTGCTGAAGTTTTCCATTGGTTTTGGAAAGCCGATTTACACCTGGCGGCTAAAAGGCAACCCTTGCGAATTCTCCATCGGCATACTGCCGCTGGGCGGCTACGTGAAGATGCTGGACGAGCGCGAGGCTCCGGTCGATGAGTCTGAACGCCATCTGGCTTTCAATAACCAGCCCTTGAGGTTACGGGCTGCGGTAGTTGCGGCTGGTCCGGCAGCCAATTTGTTGCTGGCCATTGTGCTGTACAGCATCGTCAACTGGAGCGGCCAGCAGGAGCCCATGGCCATACTGGCCAGCCCGGTGGCAGGCTCGATAGCTGATCGCGCAGGCTTGCGCGGGCAAGAGCTGGTGGCCCGCGCTGCGTTTGATGGCGAGCAACTGGAGCCGGTACGTTCTTTTGAGGATTTGCGCTGGCGTTTGACGCGAGGCGCGCTCAATGGCCGTGACGTGCGTCTGGCGATCAGCCTGGACTCGTCTGCCTCGAAGGCTGCGGATGTGCCAACGCGTGAAGTGCTGCTTAAGCTGAGCGAGATGAATGCCAGCGATGCAGACCCGCAGATGTTTCGCAAGATCGGCATTCTGGGCCCCTGGACGCAGCCGGTCATAGGCGATGTGATGGTTGGCAGTGTTGCAGACAAAGCCGGTCTGCGTGCGGGTGATGTAGTTCAGCAGGTAGGCCGCACCGCTATCGTGGACGGTCAGCAATTGCGGGAAACCATACGCAGCTCGGTGCAGTCCGGCAGCAACCCGCCTGCAGCCCTGGCGCAAAACTGGAAAATCCTGCGTGCTGGGCAAAGCATCGAGTTACCGATTACGCCCGAGGCGCGCCAGGACGGCAAGATCGTGGTTGGCCGCATCGGAGCCTACGTTGGTGCGCCGCCCCAATTTGTTAACGTTCGTTATGGCATCTTCGAGGGCCTGTGGCAGGGTACTGTTCGCACCTGGGATGTCTCTTTGTTGACCCTGAAAATGATAGGGAAGATGGTGACCGGACAGGCCTCCCTGAAAAACCTCAGCGGCCCGCTGACGATTGCAGACTACGCCGGCAAGTCTGCCAGCCTGGGCTGGACCGCCTATCTGGTGTTTCTGGCGCTCATCAGCGTGAGTCTCGGCGTGCTTAATTTGCTGCCTCTGCCGGTTCTGGATGGAGGTCACCTGATGTATTATCTTTGGGAGGCAGTCACTGGGAAAAGCGTGTCTGATGCGTGGATGGGCAGATTGCAGCGCGGCGGCGTTGCGGTTCTGCTGTGCATGATGTCGGTGGCCCTGTTTAATGACATTACCCGGCTCCTTGGCTAGTACCCAAATTCGTACCCAGGCTAACACCTAAAGTTCATGCAAAAACAATTCAATCGATTCAAACTTCGAACCGTGTCCGCCATTGCGGCCAGCCTGTTGATAGCCCACTCGGCCTGGGCAGTTGATCCCTTTACGCTGCGGGACATCCGGGTTGAGGGCTTGCAGCGTGTGGAGCCGGGAACCATATTTGCGTCGCTTCCCTTTAGGGTCGGTGAAACCTATAACGATGACAAAGGCTCCACGGCCATTCGTGCCTTGTTTGGGTTAGGCCTTTTCAAGGATGTGCGCCTGGAAGTTAGCGGGGATGTGCTGGTGGTGATTGTCGAAGAGCGCCCAACGATTGCAGACGTCAACTTTGTTGGCAGCAAGGAGTTTGACAAGGATGTGCTTAAAAAAGCGCTGAGGGAAATCGGCCTCAACGACGGACAGCCTTTCGACAAATCGCTGGCTGACAAGGCCGAGCAGGAGCTCAAGCGCCAGTACATCAACCGCAGCATGTATGCTGTCGAAATCGTCACCACCGTCACGCCGATCGAGCGCAACCGCGTCAACCTCACCTTCAATGTGACCGAAGGCGACATCGCAAAAATCACGGAAATACACATCGTCGGCAACAAGACGTTCAGCGAGTCCACCCTGCGCAACCTGTTTGATCTGGACACTGGCGGCTGGATGAGCTGGTACACCAAGTCAAACCGCTATTCACGTGCCAAGCTCAATGCCGATATCGAAAGCCTGCGTTCCTACTATTTGGCGCGCGGCTATCTTGAATTCAAGATTGACTCCACGCAGGTGGCAATCTCCCCCGACAAGCAGGATGTCAGTATCACCATCAATGTGACCGAGGGTGAGCGCTTTCTGGTGTCCAGTATCAAGCTGGACGGCAACTACATCGGCAAGGAAGAAGAATTCAAATCACTGGTGAGAATCAAGCCGGGTGAAGCCTATAACGCAGACACGGTTACCGAGACAACCAAGGCTTTCACCGATTACTTTGGCACTTTCGGTTTCGCATTTGCAAAGGTCGATGTCATACCGGAAATCGACCGCGTCAATAATCGCGTCGCTTTTGTCCTGCAGGGCGATCCCTCGCGTCGCGCCTACGTCCGACGCATCAATGTGGTGGGTAACAACCGCACCCGTGATGAGGTGGTGCGCCGTGAGTTCAGGCAGTTCGAGTCGTCGTGGTACGACGGTGACAAGATCAAGCTTTCCCGTGACCGTGTTGACCGTCTCGGTTTTTTTACCGAAGTCAATGTCGATACCCAGGATGTCACCGGAACCTCCGACCAGGTGGACGTGACAGTCAATGTGCTTGAAAAACCAACCGGTAACCTGACGCTGGGGCTAGGGTTTTCAAGCTATGAAAAATTGTCCTTGAGCTTTGGTATCAAACAGGAAAACGTGTTTGGATCCGGTCAATATCTGGGTGTTCAAGTCAATACAAGCAGAATCAACCGCCAGTTGGTTCTGAGTACGATTGACCCCTATTTCACGGCGGACGGTATTTCGCGCGCGCTGGATCTCTACCACCGTAGCAGCCGCCCGCTGGATGGTCAGGGTGGCGACTATGGACTGAAAACAACCGGTACCAGCATACGCTTTGGTGTGCCGTTTACCGAGATCGATACGGTTTATTTTGGTGCTGGCTACGAGAGCCTCACGATCGTACCAGGCTTCTTTGCCTTACCAGTGACGTACCAGAATTACGCCAATCTGTTTGGTTTTACGAGTACAGCCACACTGCTCACGGTCGGTTGGACGCGAGACAGCCGCGACAGTGCGCTGGTGCCAACCAAAGGGCGCTTCCAGCGGGTTTTTGGCGATGTGAGTTTGGCGGGTGATGCACGTTACGCACGCACAAATTACCAGATCCAGCAGTACATTCCGCTCAACAAGCAGTTTACCGTTGCCCTCAATGGCGAACTCGGATGGGGCAAGGGCCTGCGCAATCGGCCTTTCCCGATTTTCAAGAATTTCACATCGGGTGGCCTTGGCTCGGTCAGGGGATTCCAGCAGGGATCGCTCGGCCCGCGGGGAGCGCCTCCCAATGACCTTGCTACGGGTGGCCCCAAAAAGATCACACTCAATGCAGAGTTGATAGCCCCGTTCCCGGGTACGGGCAATGACCGTACCCTGCGCATGTTTGCATTTGTGGATGCGGGTAACGTCTTCGGGGAAAACGAGAAATACAACTTTAGCGAAATTCGTGCATCCTACGGTGTCGGTGTCAGCTGGATATCACCTGTAGGTCCTTTACGCTTTGCTATTGCCAACCCTTTACGTAAAAAAGTAGGCGATAGAATAGAGCGCTTTCAATTCCAGATTGGTACATCTTTCTAATGAAGAACATTTCACGCAAACTATTACTGTGCTCGGTGATTGCGCTGGCTGGCTTTTCTGCCAGTGCGCAGGAGTTCAAGGTCGGAATTGTCAATCTGGATCGTATTTTCCGCGAAGCCAATTCGGCAAAGGCTGCGCAGACCAAGCTGGAGACCGAATTCGGCAAGCGCGAGAAAGACCTGAACGATGTCGCGACACAGATCAAAACGCTGTCCGACAAATTTGAGCGTGAAGTACCTACCCTGTCCGAAATCCAGCGCAATACGCGGCAAAAGCAGATTGTGGATCAGGACAGAGATTTTCAGCGCAAGCGCCGTGAGTTCCAGGAAGACCTCAACGCACGCAAAAATGAAGAGCTTCAACAGGTCATAGAGCGCGCGAACAAGGTCATCAAGGCGCTCGCAGAGGCTGAAAAATACGACCTGATTCTTCAGGAAGCGGTCTACGTCAACCCCAAGCACGACATCACCGACAAAGTGCTCAAGTCGCTGAATGCCACTACTGGCAGATAATCGGCGCAGCAGCAAAAAACCACGCCACGGCGCGGCTATCGTATGGCTATAAAACTCGCTGCCATCGTTGATGCACTGGCAGCCGAGTTCGATGCACGCCTGGTAGGTGATGCTGATCTGTTGATTGAAGGCCTGTCCTCGCTGGAACAGGCTACAAGTCGGCAACTGACTTTCCTGAGCCACCCCAAATATATAGCGCAACTCGCGCATTCATCTGCGGCATGCGTTGTCGTCGCGCCTTCATTCGAGTCGGCTGCCATTGAGCGTGGCAGCTGTATCGTGGTGGACGACCCTTATTATTATTTTGCGCGTATCACACAGATATGGAAGCGTCATCACAGCGTGGAGTCTGCCCCTGCCATCCATCCCGCCGCGTTCATTGATCCGCTGGCCCAGGTTGCGCCAGGCGTGTCTGTGGGCGCGTTTGCCTGCATAGGCTCTGGTGCCGTGATCGGCTCTGGTGCGCGCATCGGGGAACACTGTGTGATTGGGAAAAATGCACGGGTAGGCGAGGGCAGTTGCCTTTCTGCCCGTGTCACGCTGGGTGACAGCTGTAGCGTGGGTGAGCGTTGCATCATTCACCCTGGCGTGGTCGTGGGTGCTGACGGCTTCGGCTTTGCACCGCATCAGGGACGTTGGGAAAAGATCGAACAGCTGGGTGCCGTGCGGATCGGCAACGATGTCGAGATCGGTGCCAATACCTGTATCGACCGCGGTGCCATGCAGGACACGGTGATTGAAGATGGTGTCAAGCTTGACAACCTGATCCAGATCGGCCACAACGTGCATATTGGCGCGCATTCAGCCTTGGCCGGCTGCGTTGGCGTTGCGGGCAGCGCGCGAATTGGTGCGCACTGTACGCTAGGTGGCGGCGCTGTCGTACTCGGGCATTTGACGCTGGCAGACCATGTTCATATTTCTGCGGCATCCGTCGTGACGCATTCAATCCTGAAGCCCGGAAACTACACTGGCCTGTTTCCTATCGACGACAATGCGAAGTGGGAAAAAAAACGCAGCCAGCCTCAAGCAGCTCTCGGCCCTTCGCGAGCGACTTAAACACCTTGAAATCCAGTTTAAAAATCTCCCTGCATCTATAGAAGAAAAATCATGATGGACATTCACCAGATTCTCAAGCAGCTACCGCATCGCTACCCGTTTTTGCTGGTTGACCGCGTGCTCGAAATTGAAAAAGGCAAACGCATCAAGGTGCTTAAAAACGTCACCATCAATGAGCCTTTCTTCGTTGGTCACTTTCCGCATCGTCCCGTGATGCCTGGTGTCTTGATGCTGGAAGCTATGGCGCAAGCCGCTGCTTTATTGGCATTTGACATGCTCGGGCAAGCACCTGATGACAAAACCGTTTACTACTTCGCAGGCATTGATGCTGCCCGCTTCAAGCGCCCCGTGGAACCTGGCGATCAACTCATCATGGACGTGACGTTGGACCGCATGAAGGCGGGCATTTTCAAGTTCAAGGGCGTGGCACGCGTGGGTGAGCACATCGCTTGCGAGGCAGAGCTGATGTGTACGATGCGAACCATTGCTTAAAGTGTCAAGCGTGCAAGACATGACGCAGAGCTCTGCTGCTACAGCCATAACAGGTATAGCGGCTACGCCAACAGGTATTCACCCGACTGCCATCATTGACCCCAGGGCCCAGCTCGACCCATCCGTCAGCGTCGGCCCGTACAGCGTTATCGGGCCGTATGTCAGCATCAAGGCTGGCACCACGGTTGGCCCGCACTGCGTGATTGAAGGCCACACCAGCATAGGGCGGGACAACCGCATCTTCCAGTTCAACTCGCTGGGTGCCATTCCGCAAGACAAAAAATACGCCGGTGAACCCTGCGAACTGGTTATTGGCGACCGCAATACCATCCGCGAATTCTGTACCTTCAATATTGGTTCTCCGGGTGATGCTGGCGTTACCCGCGTTGGCGATGACAACTGGATCATGGCCTACGTGCATCTGGCGCATGACTGCCAGGTCGGCAACCAGACTATTTTTGCCAACAACACGCAGCTGGCCGGGCATGTGCATATTGGTGACTGGGTCATTCTCGGCGGCTTTACGGTGGTGCATCAGTTTGTACGTGTGGGTGCGCACAGCATGACCGCCATGTGCTCGCTGCTGCTTGCAGATTTACCGCCCTTCGTCATGTCGCAAGGCCAGCCGGCAGAAGCACGTTCCATGAACTTTGAAGGCTTGCGCCGGCGCGGGTTTTCAGCTGAACGGATTGCGGCAGTCAAGGCCATGCACAAGGCCTTGTACCGTGAAGACCTGACCCTCGAGGCGGCACAAGTGCAAATTGCTGGCTTGACTGAAAAATATCCTGAGTCCGCGCCAGACGTGCGCATGATGCTCTCGTTTTTAGAGCAAACCTCGCCGCAGCGCGGTATCGTTCGGTAATTCTCAATGGAGAAGGCGCCAACAGTGGCGATGGTTGCTGGAGAAACTTCTGGCGACTTGCTTGCAAGTTTGTTACTTGACGGACTAAAAAATCGCTGGCCCAAGCTGCAATCATTCGGTATTGGCGGGCCGCACATGGCCCTGCGCGGCTTTCAGGCCTGGTGGCCCAGCGACAAGCTGGCAGTGCGCGGCTATGTTGAGGTGCTGCGCCATTACCGAGAAATCGTCGGCATTCGCCAGCAACTTAAAGACCGCTTGCTCGATCAAAAACCAGATGTTTTCGTTGGCGTTGATGCGCCTGATTTCAATCTTGATCTGGAAGCCTCGTTAAAGGCGGCAGGCATCAAGACTATCCATTTCATCAGTCCCGCTATCTGGGCCTGGCGTGCTGATCGGGTGGAGAAAATCCGTCGCAGCGTCGATCATGTCCTTTGCATCTTTCCGTTCGAGCCCGCCTTGCTGGCCGCGCATGGTATTGCTGCGACCTACGTTGGTCACCCGCTGGCCAATCTCATCCCGATGCAGCCAGACCGCGCTGCTGCACGGCGCAAGCTGGGTCTAGGCGATGAGGATATGCTTGTCGCCATACTGCCAGGCAGCCGGAAATCAGAGATTCAATACCTCGCCAGACGCTTCTTTGAGGCTGCAGCCCTTATTTCACGTACGCGACCAGCTATTAAATTCATAGTACCCACTATCCCTGCATTGAGCCAAGAGATTCGGCAGATTCTGCGTAGTGCGGCTTTTGCCGGCCTGCTGACAAACCTGCAAATCATAGAAGGCCAGTCGCATACGGCGCTGGCTGCCTGCGATGTAACGCTGATCGCCAGCGGCACCGCCACGCTGGAGGCCGCGCTGTTCAAGCGGCCGATGGTGATTGCTTACAACATGAACTGGTTGTCATGGCAAATCATGCGGCGTAAAAAACTGCAACCCTGGGTTGGTCTGCCAAATATTTTGTGCCAGGATTTTGTAGTGCCTGAGCTGTTGCAGGATGCAGCTACGCCCGAAGCGCTGGCGGCAGCGGTGCTGCAATGGGTAGATGCAAAATCGGCAACGCTTGAGAAAATAGTGGCGCTGGAGCAGCGCTTTACCCGGCTGCACGCAGAGTTGCAGCGCGACACCTTTCAACTGGCAACTGATGCGATCCAGAAAATTCTCTTTGCAGGCTGAACAGACCGCGCTGTCTTGGTACATTCCCGGTTTGATGGCCGGTGTGGACGAGGCCGGGCGCGGACCACTGATGGGCCCGGTCGTGGCTGCAGCCGTGATTCTTGACGAGTTGAACCCGATCAAGGGGCTGGCAGATTCCAAAAAACTGACGCCACTCAAACGCGAGAAGTTCTACGACGAAATCCGTGCCAAGGCGCTGTGCTTTTCCATCGCACTGGCCACGGTTGAAGAAATCGACACGCTCAACATACTGCAAGCCACCATGCTGGCAATGCAGCGCGCCGTGGAGGGCTTGCGCCTGAAGCCGCACAAGGTGCTGGTCGATGGCAACCGTTTGCCGGTCCTGCGCATGTTGGCAGAGGCGATTGTGAAGGGCGATGCGCTGGTACCGGCTATTTCGGCGGCATCTATTTTGGCCAAGGTACAGCGTGACCGCTGGTGCGCCGAGGTTGATCTTCAATATCCGCAGTACGGCTTTGCGCGGCACAAGGGTTACGCCACCGCAGCGCATCTGGCTGCATTGCGCGAGCATGGAGCTTGCCCGCAGCACCGCCGCTCGTTTGCGCCTGTGGCAGAGGTGCTGCTATGAGTGATGTCACTCGCATCACGTCAAGAGACAACTCGCTCATCAAAGAGCTGCGCAAACTCTCTCAAGATAGCAGCGCCTACCGCAAGCAGGGGCGTATCTGGCTGGAGGGCGACCATTTGTGCCGGGCCGCACTTGCCAAAGGTTTGCAGCCGACCATAGCCTTGTTTGCAGAGTCTTTTTGGCCTCAAGCCCAATCAGAATGGGTGCAATTTGCTATCAAAAACATAGTGATCCCGGATGCCTTGCTGCCCGAAATCAGCGGGCTTGAATCACCAGCACGCATGGGTTTTGTGCTTGACTTGCCCGTTGCACCAGCGCTTTTGCCCGGTGCGGCCTCGGTCATCCTTGACCGCGTGCAAGATGCCGGTAATGTCGGTTCCATTTTGCGCAGCGCGGCTGCGTTTGGCTTTGGCCAGATCATCGCGCTCAAAGGAACGGCCGCGCTGTGGTCGCCCAAGGTTTTGCGCGCCGGCATGGGCGCGCACTTTGCACTGCGTCTGCTTGAGGGGGTTGATCCTGTCGCGCTGGATGAACTGGAAACCCCGATGCTTGTCACCAGCTCACATCAAGGCCGTTTTTTGCATCAGCAGAAGTTACCCCTGCCTTGCGCCTGGGTCATGGGCCATGAAGGGCAGGGTGTCAGCGATGATTTGATGGCTCGCGCCAGCTTGACAATACGGATAGCCCAGCCCGGCGGTGAGGAATCGATCAATGTGGCTGCTGCGGCAGCGATTTGCCTGTACGCCAGTGCCACGGCCGCGCTGGTCTTGTGATATAGCAAGAGCGCTGGCCTGGAGCGCCGAGGAAATGTTGCAGCAGGGTAGGTCGGGTTAGCGCAGCGTCACCCGACCTACGGAATATAGCACCAAGTGCTATAATTTTTCATGCGCAGCAAAAGAGTTTTCAAAACAAAGACATTCGACCGCTGGGCCCGGAAGCTGTTAAGCGACGATCTGCTTTGCGCGGCAGCACTCGACATCGAACAAGGCCGCTATGAGGCGGACTTGGATGGCGGGGTCTGCAAAAAGAGAATTGCTGTTCCCGGGCAGGGCAAGAGTGGTTCCACTCGAACTCTGGTAGCCAAGCAACATCCGGACGCGATCATCTTTCTGCTCGGGAGGGAGAAAAATGCGCCTGCTGCGGACTTCCCGGACGCATTGGTGGATGCGGTCAAGGTGATTGCCAGGAGCCTGCATGCGCAAAGTGTCGAAAAACTCGATGAGATGAAGATTTCTGGTGAACTCAAGGAGATTTGTAATGCCAAAAAAGGACAGTGAAGAAGCCCGTATGCTCAAGGAGATGCTGCAGACGGCGGAGGGGCTCAATGCCCATGGTGTCATGTCAAAGCTGGACATGGCTCGCGTTCGGGCGCTCTGTGAGGAACCACCCGCCTACCCGCCCGACCGTGTTGTAGCAGTCCGGACAACCATTGCAAAGGTCAGCCAATCCGTGTTTGCGTCATTTTTAAATGTAAGCGTTTCAACAGTGCAGAAGTGGGAGTCACCGACAGCGGATAAACACCCTAGTGGTGCCGCCGCGAAACTGCTTCAGATCGTCGAGACCAAAGGGCTGGAGGCGCTGCTCATCTAGATGGCAAATGGGATAAAAGGGGTCAGAAGGTAAAAAGAAAAGCATGAGCTCATTAGGCCGACCGTCACGTTCTCTCAGTCTATAATCAAGGGCTTTTCAAAACACAGCTTCGCCCGAGCGCCGACATAAGCAAACACCCTCACAAAAGCAGCCACAACAGTCTTGAACGAGATAACGCTTGTGCATGCTTGGGCGAACCGTAACCAATCCGGAGAACCCAGTGCTTTTGTCTCTACAGGGAAACCATCCCAACGCCATATTGGCGCTCGCAGACGGCACGGTCTTTATCGGCAATTCCATCGGAGCCGCAGGCTCCACCGTCGGCGAAGTGGTGTTCAATACCGCCATGACCGGCTATCAGGAAATCCTTACCGACCCGAGCTATTGCCAGCAGATTGTCACGCTGACCTACCCGCATATCGGCAACTATGGCATCAATGACGAAGACGTTGAAGCTGGCAAAGTGCATGCCGCCGGTCTCATCATCAAAGACTTGTCGTTGCTGGCATCGAACTTCCGCTCAACCATGACCTTGGCTGAATATCTGGTCAAAGAAGGCACGGTTGCGATTGCAGGCATTGACACGCGGCAACTGACACGCCTGCTGCGCAGTAAGGGTGCTCAAAACGGCTGCATCATGACCTTGGCTAAAGGCGAAGAAGTCACCCAGGTAGCAAAAGACAAAGCCATAGTGGCGGCTCGCAGCGCACCCAGCATGGCAGGGCTTGATCTGGCCAAAGTCGTGTCCGTCAAGCAGGCCTATGAGTGGACGCAAACCGAATGGAAGCTCGGCTCGGGTTACGGTGTGCAGATCACGCCGAAATTCCACGTTGTCGCGTTCGACTTTGGCATCAAGAAAAACATCCTGCGCATGCTGGCCGAGCGCGGTTACCGGGTCACGGTGGTGCCAGCGCAAACCCCTGCGGCCGAGGTGCGCAAGCTCAACCCCGATGGCATCTTCCTGAGCAACGGCCCGGGCGACCCGCAACCGTGCGACTACGCCATCGCCGCCACGCGCGAGTTGATCGAAACCGGTATTCCCACTTTTGGTATTTGCTTGGGCCACCAGATCATGGCGCTGGCCAGTGGTGCCAAGACCTTCAAGATGAAGTTCGGCCATCACGGTGCTAATCATCCAGTCAAAGACCTTGATAACGGGCGTGTCAGTATCACCAGCCAGAACCATGGTTTTGCAGTGGATGAGAAATCACTGCCTGCCAATTTGCGGCCAACTCACATCAGCCTGTTTGATGGCACGCTGCAAGGCCTGGCGCGTATGGACAAGCCGGCGTTTTGCTTTCAGGGCCACCCGGAAGCGTCGCCCGGCCCGCACGACATCGCCTATTTGTTTGACCGCTTCACCGCGCTGATGGAGACCCGCAAAAATGCCTAAGCGCACTGACCTCAAAAGCATCCTCATCATTGGCGCTGGCCCGATCATCATCGGCCAGGCCTGCGAGTTTGACTACTCCGGCGTGCAGGCCTGCAAGGCTTTGCGCGAAGAGGGCTACAAAGTCATTTTGATTAACAGCAACCCTGCAACGATCATGACCGACCCAGCCACGGCTGACGTGATTTATATCGAGCCGATCACTTGGCAGACGGTTGAAAAAATTATCGCCAAAGAAAAACCTGACGCAATTTTGCCGACCATGGGTGGGCAGACTGCGCTTAACTGTGCACTTGATTTGTGGCACCACGGCATCCTGGAAAAGCACAAGGTCGAGCTGATTGGTGCCAGCCCCGAGGCCATCGACAAGGCCGAAGACCGCCTGAAGTTCAAGGACGCGATGACCAAAATCGGTCTCGACTCCGCACGCTCAGGCATTGCGCACAGCATGGAAGAGGCGTGGACGGTGCAAAAGACGCTGGGTTTTCCCACCGTGATTCGCCCCAGTTTCACGCTGGGCGGAACCGGCGGTGGCATTGCCTACAACTCGGAAGAGTTCGAGGTTATCTGCAAGCGCGGCCTGGAAGCTTCACCCACCCATGAACTGCTGATTGAAGAGTCGCTGCTGGGCTGGAAAGAGTACGAGATGGAAGTCGTGCGCGACAAGGCCGACAACTGCATCATCGTCTGCTCCATCGAGAATCTGGACCCGATGGGCGTACATACCGGTGACTCCATCACGGTAGCGCCAGCCCAGACCTTGACCGACAAGGAATACCAGATCATGCGCAATGCCTCGCTGGCCGTGCTGCGCGAGATTGGCGTTGATACCGGTGGCTCCAACGTGCAGTTTTCCATCAACCCGGTCGATGGCCGCATGGTGGTGATAGAGATGAACCCGCGGGTCTCGCGGTCATCGGCGCTGGCATCAAAAGCCACCGGCTTTCCGATTGCCAAGGTTGCAGCCAAGCTGGCGGTTGGCTACACGCTCGACGAGTTGCGTAACGACATTACTGGTGGCGTTACCCCCGCGAGTTTTGAGCCCAGCATTGACTATGTCGTCACGAAAATTCCGCGGTTTGCATTCGAGAAATTTCCGACAGCCGATTCGCGCCTGACGACGCAGATGAAGTCGGTCGGTGAAGTCATGGCCATGGGCCGTACCTTCCAGGAGTCCTTCCAGAAAGCATTACGCGGGCTTGAGGTTGGCGTAGATGGTATGAACGAAAAAACGCAGGATCGCGAAGTACTTGAGAAGGAATTGGGCGCACCAGGGCCAGACCGTATCTGGTATGTGGGCGATGCGTTTGCACTCGGTATGAGCGTTGCTGAAGTCTTTGCGCTGACCAAAATTGACCCATGGTTTCTGGTGCAGATAGAGCAAATCGTCAAGATAGAGCTTGAACTTGAAACCACGACGCTGGACTCGATTGATGCCGTCACGCTGCGCATGCTCAAGCAAAAAGGCTTTTCAGACCGCCGTTTGGCCAAGCAGCTCAAAACGACTGACACCGCTATCCGCGAAAAGCGAAAAGCGCTGGGGGTGCGGCCTGTGTACAAACGCGTAGACACTTGCGCGGGAGAATTTGCCACCAACACGGCCTATCTGTACTCGACCTACGAGGCTGAGGGAAGCGAGTGTGAAGCGCTGCCTACTAATAAGAAAAAAATCATGGTGCTGGGCGGCGGGCCGAACCGCATCGGCCAAGGCATTGAGTTTGATTACTGCTGCGTACACGCCGCGCTCGCCATGCGTGAGGATGGGTACGAGACCATCATGGTCAACTGCAATCCTGAAACCGTATCAACCGATTACGACACTTCAGACCGCCTGTACTTTGAGCCGCTGACGCTGGAAGACGTGCTCGAGATTGTTGACAAGGAAAAACCCTTTGGCGTGATCGTCCAGTACGGTGGCCAGACGCCCTTGAAGCTGGCGCTGGATCTTGAACGCAACGGCGTACCCATCATCGGCACCTCGCCCGACATGATTGACGCTGCAGAAGACCGCGAGCGTTTCTCTGCGCTGCTGCGTGAGCTGGCCTTGAGGCAACCGCCAAACGCCACTGCCCGTACCGAATCCGAGGCCTTGGAGAAAGCCGCTGTGCTGGGTTATCCGCTGGTGGTTCGCCCCAGCTATGTGCTGGGTGGCCGGGCCATGGAAATCGTGCATGAGCAGCGTGACCTGGAGCGCTATATGCGCGAGGCGGTCAAGGTCAGCCATGACTCGCCGGTGCTGCTGGACCGTTTTTTGAATGACGCGATTGAATGCGATGTGGACTGCATTCGTGATTCTGGCGGCGCTACCTTTATCGGCGGCGTGATGGAACATATCGAACAGGCGGGCGTACACAGCGGCGACTCGGCCTGCTCATTGCCACCGTATTCATTGAGTCTAGAGACCGTCAATGAGATCAAACGCCAAACGGCGGCGATGGCAGCAGCGCTAAACGTTGTCGGGTTAATGAACGTTCAGTTTGCGATTCAGAATATTGACGGCAAGGATGTGATCTACGTGCTGGAAGTCAACCCACGTGCGTCACGCACCGTGCCGTTTGTAAGTAAAGCTACCGGCATCCAACTGGCCAAGGTAGCAGCGCGTTGCATGGTTGGTCAGTCGCTGGCTTCACAAGGCATCATGGCTGAAGTGACGCCGCCTTATTTCTGCGTCAAAGAAGCCGTCTTCCCGTTCGTCAAGTTCCCTGGTGTTGACACGATTCTCGGGCCAGAGATGAAGTCCACCGGCGAAGTGATGGGTGTGGGCAAGACCTTTGGCGAGGCATTTGTGAAGTCGCAAATTGGTGCCGGCACCAAGCTGCCTACCTCGGGCAAAGTGTTTCTGACGGTGAAAAACAATGACAAGCCGCGCGCCGTTGAAGTGGCAAGAGCCTTGGCTGAAATGAAGTTTGAGATCGTGGCCACCAAAGGCACAGCAGCGGCAATTGCGGCGGCAGGCATTGCTTGCTCGGTGGTCAACAAGGTCACCGAAGGCAGGCCGCACGTTGTGGACATGATCAAGAACAACGAGATTGCGCTGGTTATCAATACCGTTGAAGAGCGCCGTAACGCGATAGCTGATTCCCGGCATATCCGCACCTCTGCACTCCTTGCGCGAGTAACGACATACACGACGATTGCGGGTGCCGAAGCAGCGGTAGAGGGCATGAAGCACCTCGACAGTCTGGGCGTGATCTCGTTGCAGGAGATGCACGCCCAGTTACAAGCGGCGTGATTTGCTGTTAACCGCAGCGCTATAGTCATCCCATGCGCCAAATAGTTTTAGACACCGAAACCACCGGCCTCTCCGCTGAAAGCGGTGACCGCATCATTGAAATCGGCTGTGTGGAACTGGTGAGTCGCAAGCTCACCGGCAACAACAAGCATTTCTACCTGAACCCCGAGCGCGACAGCCACGAGGACGCGCTCAAGGTGCATGGCATCAGCAATGCGTTTTTAAAAGACAAGCCGCGCTTTGGTGTGATTGCGCAGGAGCTGCTGGACTACCTGCAAGGCGCTGAGGTCATCATTCACAACGCGCCGTTTGACGTGAGCTTTTTGAACAAGGAGCTTGAGCTGATTGGGCTGCAGCCCATCAAGCATTGCGTGGCCAAAGTGACTGACAGCCTGATGATGGCTAAAGAGATATTTCCCGGCAAGCGCAACTCGCTCGATGCGCTGTGCGACAGGCTGGAGGTTGACAACTCGAACCGCACGCTGCACGGCGCGCTGCTGGATGCGGAGTTGCTGGCCGATGTGTACATCAACCTCACGCGTGGGCAGAACAGCCTGATGATGGACGTGGGCGGCAGCGCCCAGAACGGTGATAGCGCACCTTTGATAGACCTCGGCCAGTTTGATTTGCCCCTGATTGCCGCCAACCAGCAGGAGCTTGTGGAGCATGAGAAAGTGCTGCTTGACATCGACCAGTCGAGCAAGGGCAAAACCGTTTGGCGAACTGCTGTTGCGCTCGCCTAAGCCAGGTCAAGCTAGGTCAAGCTAACTGGGTAGCTGGCAGAAACACCATATAATTTGAAGCTGACTTGACGGGCCATCCGGCCCGTCAAGTTCAGGGCGATTAGCTCAGGGGTAGAGCACTGCATTCACACTGCAGGGGTCGCAGGTTCGAAGCCTGCATCGCCCACCAATAATGTTAATGAAATCAAGCACTTGGCGGAAACGCTCGGTGCTTTTTTTTCAGCGTTTTCCCAAGGCGCTGCAGCATCGCCGCCTACTCGGCCTTGATGCCTGCCTCCTTGACGACGCGGCCCCAGGTCGCATATTCGTGCTCGATGTATTTGCCCAGTTGTTCGATGGTACTCGGCTGCGGCTCCGTGCCTTGCGCCAATAACTGGTTGCGTACTTCCGGTGTATTGAGCACCTTCACCAGTTCGCGGTTGAGCTGCTCGACGATGGCGCGCGGCGTTTTCGCCGGCGCCATGTAGGCGTACCAGTTGGTCGCCTCAAAGTTGGGGAAGCCGGCCTCGGCCACGGTGGGTACATCGGGCAGGAAGGTCGAGCGCGTCGCGCCGGTGGTGGCGAGGGCGCGGATCTTGCCCGCCTTGATCTGCGGCACGGCCGAGGGCGCCGAGGCGAACACCGAGGGCACCTGACCGCCCAGGAGGTCGTTCATGGCCGGCCCGCCGCCTTTGTAGGCCACGTGGGTGATATCCGCTTTGGTTACCATCTTGAACAACTCGCCAGCGAGATGGCCGGCGTTGCCCATGCCCGAGGATCCGTAGAACATGGTGCCGGGTTTGGCATTCGATAACTTGATGTACTCAGCGACGGTTTTTGCCGACACCGAGGGGTGGACCACCAGCACGTTGGGGAACACCACCGCCATGCTGATGGGCGTGAGGTCGGTGCGCGGGTCGTAGGGCAGGTTGCTGATCAGGTGCGGCGCGACGGCGACCGAGCCGGGCGCCGTGAGCAGGATGGTATAGCCGTCGGGCGCCGCCTTGGCGACGTAACTCGCGGCGATGTTGCCGCCGGCGCCCGCACGGTTCTCGACAATGACGTTCTGGCCGAGGTTTTCGGCGAGTTTTTTGGCGATGATGCGTGCGGTGAGGTCGGTGCCGCCGCCGGGGGCAAAGCCGACGACCACGGTGATTGGCCTGGCCGGGAATGCGTCTTGGGCGAACGCCGCGCCGCTGCCAAAAAAGACGGTTGCGGTGATTATATTCAGGGCGGCGAGGTATTTGATCATGGGCAAATTTTACACTGGTGCGCGGAATGGGACGTAAAGCTTGCAGACATGGCCGGTTTGACCTTAAGTGTGTGTGAACAGCTATAAATAATACCTGTTTCGCGCCCTTTCGCGCTCCTTCACAAGCTACTGGTTGCGGGTTTTAAAGAACCCGTTTCAGAGTCAGAGCACCTCGCTCGCAAAGTCTGCCAGTCGTGAACGCTCTCCGCGCGCCAGGGTGATGTGCCCGCCGTGCGGCCAGCCCTTGAAGCGGTCTACTGCGTAAGTCATCCCAGACGAGCCTTCGGTGAGGTAGGGTGTGTCGATCTGCGTGAGGTTACCCATGCAGATGATTTTGGTGCCGGGGCCGGCGCGGGTAATCAGCGTTTTCATCTGCTGGGGGGTCAGGTTTTGCGCTTCATCAATGATGACGTACTTGTTTAAAAAAGTGCGGCCGCGCATGAAGTTCATGCTTTTTACCTTGATGCGCGAGCGAATCAGCTCATTGGTGGCGGCGCGCCCCCATTCGCCTGAGCCGCTATCGTTTTTGCCCAGCACTTCAAGGTTGTCGTCGAGTGCGCCCATCCACGGGCCCATTTTTTCTTCTTCGGTGCCGGGTAAAAAACCGATGTCTTCGCCTACCGACACCGTGGCGCGCGTCATGATGATTTCTGTGTAACGGCGGTCGTTCAGCACCTGCGTGAGGCCGCTGGCCAGGGCCATCAGCGTTTTGCCAGTGCCTGCTGTGCCTGCGAGTGTGACAAAGTCAACTTCAGGGTCCATCAGCAAATTCATGGCGAAGTTCTGTTCGCGGTTGCGCGTGGTCACGCCCCAGACAGCGTTCTTGAGGTGGTTGTAGTCCTTCAGGGTTTTAAGCACGGCTGTCTTGGCGCGAATTTCAGTCACGCGGGCGTACAGCGGTGGCTCACCCGGCGCTTCAAAAAATACAAACTGGTTGATCAGCAGGCTGGCCACAATCGGCCCGGTGATGCGGTAGAAGGTGTAGCTGCCTTGCTGCCAGCTTTCAATGGTTTTGCTCTGTCGCGTCCAGAAGTCAGTGGGCAGGGCCAGCACGCCTGAATACAGCAGGTCACCGTCTTCAAGGGTTTTGTCGTTCTGGTAATCGTCAGTTGCCAGGCCCAGCGCGCGTGCCTTGACGCGCATGTTGATGTCTTTGGACACCAGCACCACCTCACGTCCGGTCGGATGTGAGCCACCCTTATCTTGTGGCGCGTATTCTTTGCGCAAAGCTTCGACCACGCTGAGGATCTGGTTGTCAGCCTTGCCCTGCGGCAGGCTCATGGGCAGGGTGTAGGCTAGCAGTTTGGTCTGGAAGAACAGGCAGCCGCCGGCTTCGCGGTGGCCGGTGGTGTCGAGCTTCAAACCCTTGCCGATATCGGCATCCTTGGCACCGGCCAGCGCGTCCAGCGTGCGGCTGGTCTGGCGGGCATTGCGCGCGACTTCGGTCATGCCCTTCTTGTGGCCGTCCAGTTCTTCCAGCACGATCATCGGCAAAAAGATGTCGTGCTCTTCAAAGCGGAAAAGGCACATCGGGTCGTGCATCAGCACGTTGGTATCCAGCACAAACAGCTTGGTGGGGCCAGTATGGCTGGGTTTTTTCGGGCTATGAGCCTTTTTGTCCCTGAAAGCAGCGGGGTGATCGCCCCCGGTTGCAGTGCCGCCATCAAACAACTCGGTTACAGGCTGCCTGTGGTCTGATTCAGCGTTCTCCGCCCCTCGTGCGGCTTTGGATGGTGAGCGGGCCGGTGCGTCAAGTGCATCGGTAGAGAGCAGGGCGGCACGTTTGGTCGGGGCGGGAGGCAGGGGCATAGTGCGTAAATTCAAGCCGCTTTTTTCAGTGCCTTCACAGCCTTGAGCACATCGTCAACATGGCCTGGTAGTTTCAGGCCGCGCCACTCTTCTTTCAGGGTGCCGTCAGCGCCGACCAGAAAGGTGCTGCGCTCGATGCCCTTGACCTTTTTGCCGTACATGATCTTGTTTTTGACCACGCCAAACATGTGGCACATTTTTTCTTCGGTATCTGCAATCAGCTCAAAAGGCAGCTCAAGCTTGGCCTTGAATTCGTCATGCGACTTCATGTTGTCGCGCGACACGCCAAACAGGGTAGCACCGGCCTTGACAAAGTCCTTGCAGCGATCACGGAACTGCATCGCTTCAGTGGTGCAGCCGGGGGTGTTGTCTTTGGGGTAAAAGTACAGCACCACGACTTTGCCCATGTGGCTGACGTTGGAAACCTTGATGCCGCCTGTGGCGTTTGCTTCAAATTCGGGGAGGAGTTTATTGACGACGACTGCCATACTTGGTTTGCCCTGACGAAAGTGGTTGTTGTAATTAGCCGCGGCTTCTGGAATGACCTTGCTCCCTAGCTTGTCCGGGAGGTGCATTCCAGATGCAACCTATGATTTTACTCTGAAAGACAGCCGGCCTCAGACGGGGGATTCAATCAGCAGTGCCGCCATCACCTGGCGGCCTTCGCCAGCCAGAATGTTGTAGGTGCGGCAGGCTGCCAATGTGTCCATGGTTTCAATGCCGATGCGTTTGTGCATCAGCGCGCGCATGAAGGCTGGCGGCGCAAAGCGTAGACGCGCGCCGCTGCCAAAAATCACCAGTTCCGGTTGTGTGGCGGCCAGCAGCTCAAAGTGCGCCTCGGTGAGCTGCTCAAAACTGGCGCAGTGCCAGTCGAACTTTTCGCCGCGCGAACCGATGACGATGCTGCGTTCGATTTTCTCGGCCACGCCGTTGAGGCCTATGCCTATCCACCCCGGGCCGTAGCCGAGTATGGATTGAACGTCGAGGCGGTCGGGTTGCAGTTTCATGTGTAACTTATGTGGTCAAATTATAGATTCCGCCTGAATTTACCGCTGGCCTGTGCGCTGTTGGCCTTCTTCCTGAAAATTTCCCTGAAAATTCCCCTTAAAAATCTGCCCGAAAAATCCTCATGAAACCGATCACCAAATCTACCAAGCTCGCCAACGTGCTGTACGACATTCGTGGCCCGATCATGGACGCGGCCAAGAAGATGGAAGACGAAGGCCAGAAAATCATCAAGTTGAACATCGGCAATCTGGCGGTGTTCGGTTTTGATGCACCTGAAGAAATCCAGCAGGACATGATCCGCAACCTGCCAAGCTCTGCCGGTTACTCTGACAGCAAAGGCATTTTTGGAGCCCGCAAGGCCGTGATGCATGAGACTCAGAAGCAGGGTATCAAGGGCGTGACGCTGGACGATATTTACCTGGGCAATGGTGCCAGCGAGTTGATCGTGATGGCGACCAATGCCTTGCTGAACGACGGCGACGAGCTGCTGCTGCCCGCACCTGACTACCCGCTCTGGACGGCTGCGACCACGCTTTCGGGCGGCACGCCAGTGCATTACGTTTGCGACGAGGCCAATGGCTGGATGCCCAATCTTGCCGACATCAGAGCCAAAATAACGCCGAAAACCAAGGCCATCGTCGTCATCAACCCGAACAACCCTACGGGCGCGCTGTATACCGACGAACTGCTCAGGGGCATGGTTGACATTGCACGCGAACATGAGCTCGTCATCCTTGCAGACGAGGTATATGACAAGGTGCTGTATGACGGCGTTAAACACACGACGATTGCTAGACTGTCAACCGATGTGCTCACGCTGACATTTAATTCGCTTTCAAAAAGTTATCGCTCATGCGGCTACCGTGCTGGCTGGCTGGTGGTGTCTGGCCCGAAGAAAAGCGCGCAGGACTACATCGAAGGCCTGAACATGCTGGCCAACATGAAGCTGTGCTCCAATGTGCCGGGCCAGTGGGCCATCCAGACGGCGCTGGGCGGCTACCAGAGCATCAACGACCTGACCGGCGAGGGCGGTCGCCTGCGGCGCCAGCGTGACTTGGCGTATGAGCTGATCACGGCCATTCCCGGTGTGAGCTGCGTCAAGCCGCAGGCTGCGCTGTACATGTTTCCCAGGCTTGACCCCAAGGTCTACCCGATCACTGACGACCGGCAGTTCTTCCTGGAGCTGCTCAAGGAAACCAAGGTGATGCTGGTGCAGGGCACCGGTTTTAACTGGGCCGCACCGGATCATTTCCGCATGGTGTTTTTGCCGCATGAAGAAGACCTGCGCGAGGCCATTGGCCGGATTGCAAAGTTTTTAGAGAAGTACCGCAGCAAGCGGGCTTGAAAACGTGTTTCCCAATATGACGATGAGATGACGATGAAAGCAGCAATGAAAGTAACGAGTTTGAAACCCATACAGGTCGGCCTGCTGGGCATTGGTACCGTGGGCAGTGGCGTGTTCAATGTATTGCAGCGCAACCAGGGCGAGATACTGCGGCGCGTAGGGCGTGGCATCGAGATTTCAATGGTCGCCGACCTCGACATCGCCAGGGCCGAGGCCGTGGTGGGCAAGGGCGTGCAGGTGGTCAGTGATGCCAGAGCCATCATCGCTAACCCCGACATCGACATCGTGGTCGAACTGATTGGCGGCTACGGCATTGCAAAGCAGTTGGTGCTGGAGGCGATTGAAGCCGGCAAGCATGTGGTCACGGCCAACAAGGCCTTGCTGGCGGTGCATGGCAATGAGATTTTTGCAGCGGCCAATCGCAAGGGCGTGATGGTTGCGTTCGAGGCCGCTGTGGCTGGCGGCATACCCATCATCAAGTCGCTGCGTGAAGGCCTCACGGCCAACCGCATTGAATGGATAGCCGGCATCATCAACGGCACCACCAATTTCATCCTCAGCGAGATGCGCGACAAGGGCCTGGACTTTGACGTGGTGCTAAAAAAAGCGCAGCGCCTGGGCTACGCCGAGGCTGACCCGACCTTTGACATTGAAGGTATTGATGCCGCGCACAAGGTCGCGCTGATGTCGGCCATCGCCTTTGGCGTGCCGGTGCAGTTTGACAAGGCCTACATAGAAGGCATCACCCAACTGGACGCGCAGGACATCAGGTACGCCGAGCAGCTGGGCTACCGCATTAAGCTGCTGGGTATCACCAAAAAAACCGCCAAGGGCATAGAGTTGCGCGTACACCCCAGCCTGGTGCCCGCCAAGCGTTTGATTGCCAATGTCGAAGGCGCGATGAACGCCGTCATGGTGCATGGCGATGCCGTGGGCACCACGCTTTTTTATGGCAAAGGTGCAGGCAGCGAGCCAACTGCCAGCGCCGTGATTGCCGACCTGGTAGACATCGCCCGTCTGCACAGCGCTGATGCAGCGCAGCGTGTGCCGCACCTGGCCTTTCAGCCCGACGCGATGAGCGACACGCCGGTACTCCCCATGAGCGATGTCGTGACCAGCTATTACCTGCGACTGAAGGTGGCTGACGAAGCCGGTGTGCTGGCCAAAGTCACGGGCATCCTGGCGCAAGCAGGCATCAGCATTGATGCCGTGCTGCAACGCGAGGCCGATGAAGTGGGTGGCGAGGGCTCAACGCAAACAGACCTCATCCTCCTCACGCACGATTGCGTCGAGGCCAAAATGAACGAGGCGCTGGCGCTGATGCAGGCCTTGACTACCGTTTTGAGTCCGATTGTGCGGATTCGCAAGGAAGAGTTGGCTTGATATCTAAATGATGCGCGATGCCAAGCGCATGCTCACCTATTTCCCTCATGAACTACCTCTCCACCCGTGGCGACAAAACGTCGCGCAAATTTTGCGCTATTCTGCTAGAAGGTTTGGCACCCGATGGCGGGCTTTATTTGCCTGACCGCTACCCCCAAGTTAACTCGGCCACGCTGCAAAAGTGGCGCGGCCTGGCGTATGCCGATCTGGCTTTTGAAGTGCTGTCGCTGTATGTCGACGACATTCCTGCTACAGACCTGAAAGCGATTTGCCGCAAGACCTACACGGCAGAAGTGTTTGGCACCGAGGCCATCGTGCCGTTGCGCCCACTTGAGCCAGGCCTGTATCTCGAAGCCCTGTCGAACGGCCCTACGCTGGCGTTTAAAGACCTGGCCATGCAGTTGCTTGGCAACCTGTTTGAATACGAACTGGCGCGGCGTGGCGAAGAACTCAACATCCTCGGCGCCACCAGCGGCGACACTGGCAGCGCGGCTGAATACGCCATGCGCGGCAAAAAAGGTGTGCGTGTTTTTATGCTCTCGCCGAATGGCCGCATGAGCCCGTTCCAGCAGGCGCAGATGTTCAGCCTGCAGGACGACAACATCCACAACATTGCGATTGATGGCGTGTTTGACGATTGCCAGGACATCGTCAAGGCCGTGTCGAATGACCTGGACTTCAAGCGCAAGTACAAGATCGGTAGCGTCAATTCCATCAACTGGGCGCGACTGATGGCGCAGGTGGTTTATTACTTTGCGGGTTACTTTGCTGCAACTAAATCAGGTACTGAAAAGGTTAGTTTTGCGGTTCCAACGGGCAACTTCGGCAACGTCTGCGCGGGCCACGTCGCCCGCATGATGGGGCTGCCGATCAAGCACCTCGTCGTTGCCACCAATGAGAACGACGTGCTTGACGAGTTCTTCCGCACCGGCGTGTACCGTGTGCGCAGCAGTGCAGACATACACGAAACATCAAGCCCTTCGATGGATATTTCCAAAGCCTCAAACTTCGAACGCTTTGTGTTTGACCTGCTGGGCCGCGACGCTGGCAAAATCAAAGTCTTGTTTCACGCCCAGTTGAACGCGCAGGCCACCTTTGATTTAAGCGCTGATGCGGCTTTCAAACTGGCTGCCAGCCAATACGGTTTTGTCAGCGGCAAGAGCACGCACGCCAATCGGCTGGATACGATTCGTGATACCCATCAACGCTTTAACGACATCATCGACACGCACACTGCCGACGGGGTGAAGGTGGCGCGCCAGTATCTTGAACCCGGCGTGGCCATGGTTGTTCTGGAGACGGCCCTGCCGATCAAGTTTGCCGCAACGATTGAAGAAGCTTTGGGGCAATTGCCACCGCGCCCGGCCAGGTTTGAAGGCATTGAGGCCTTGCCCAAGCGTGTGGTGCTGATTTCGCCTGATGTCGATGAAATCAAGCGTTTTATTGCCAAAAATGTACACTAAATCAGTCTCTAGCCGAATCAATTTCGTTTGAAAACCGCATCGCTTAATTCTTCATGCAGTCAGATACCAAACTACCTACCCCACGCGCATCTTTAAAGCCGCTTGATGCGGCGCTGGCCGAGTTGCTGGCTCACGCTACCGCATTGCCGGGCGTGGAGTCGGTATCAACTTTCGATGCCGATGGTCGCGTGCTGGCGCAGGACTTGACGGCAAGCCTCGACGTGCCTGCGCACGACAACAGCTCCATGGACGGCTACGCGCTGCGCTGCGCCGATTGGCTTGATGCCGACACGCAACTTCTAGTCAACCAGCGCATCCCGGCGGGTAGCAGCAGGGTGGCGCTGGCTGCCCATTCAGCAGCGCGCATCTTCACCGGTGCGCCCATTCCGCAGGGTGCTGATGCGGTGGTGATGCAGGAAGAATGCACAGCGCTTGAGGCAGCCGGTGGCAGCATGCCGATGCTGCGCATTCAGGTACAGCCCAAGCCCGGCCAATGGATTCGCCGCCGGGGTGAAGACGTTGCCTCTGGCGATGTGGTACTTGGCCGTGGCGCGCGCCTCACACCCGCCTCGCTGGGGCTGGCTGCCAGCATTGGCTTTGCAAGTCTGAGCGTCGCGCCCAAAGTGCGCGTGGCGCTGTTCTCGACCGGCGACGAACTGGTCATGCCGGGCGATGTGGCACCTGGCGACATGAAGCCGGGCGCGATTTACAACTCCAACCGTTTCTTTTTGCGGGCGCTGTTGTTGCGCCTGGGTTGCAGCGTGACCGACATGGGCATAGTGCCCGATAGGCTTGATGCGACCATTACCGCCTTACAAACTGCAAGCCAAGCACATGATTTGATTTTGACCAGCGGTGGCGTTTCAGTCGGTGAAGAAGACCACATCAAGCCCGCCGTGCAAGCGCTGGGCGAACTTAATCTGTGGCAAATCGCCATCAAACCCGGCAGGCCATTCGCGTACGGAAAAATCAGTGCAGCTCACTTCATAGGCCTGCCCGGCAACCCGGTATCAAGCTTCGTCACCTTCCTGTTGCTGGTGCGGCCCTTCATCCTCGCGCTGCAAGGCGCAAGCAGCGTTGCACCTGAATCAATAGCGCATCAGGCGCATTTTGAATGGCCCAGAGCCGATAAGCGCCGCGAGTTTTTGCGCGTCAAACAAAATGCCGCAGGCGGGCTGGATCTGTTCAACAACCAGAGCTCAGGCGTGCTGACCTCAGTCGTCTGGGGTGACGGCCTGGTAGACAACCCCGCAGGCCAAACCATTGCGCATGGTGATGTGGTGCGCTACATACCGTTTGCCAACCTGATGTCGTGAAAGCATTGTTATGAAAATTAGCATCAAATATTTTGCTTCCATCCGTGAGGCTATCGGCCATAGCAGTGCGGTGCATGAAACATCCGCCAGCACACTCGCCACCCTGCGCGACGAACTGCTGGCCACCAGCCCAGTACACGCCGCTGCCCTGGCACGCGGGAAGGTGGTGCGCATGGCGCTCAACCAGGTGATGAGCGATGAATCCGCCGCGCTGGTTGACGGTTGTGAAGTGGCGTTTTTCCCGCCGGTTACGGGTGGGTAAAAGTAAAGTAGCCATGAACCCGCCGCGCGTTTCCATTCAAACCTCCGATTTCGACCTGTCCGCCGAGATCGCAGCCCTGCGTTTGCAAGACAAACGCATCGGAGCTATCTGCACATTCACCGGCACCGTGCGTGACCGCAACGACGGTTTAAGCGTCAGCAGCATGGAGCTTGAGCATTACCCTGGCATGACTGAAAAAGCCATTGAGGCGATGATTGATGAAGCCTTCAAGCGCTTTGATATTTATGGCGTGCGTGTGGTGCATCGCATCGGGCTGTTGCAGCCGCTCGACCAGGTGGTGATGGTTGCCGTAACTTCTGCGCACCGGGGTGAAAGCTTCAAGGCCTGCGAGTTTTTGATGGACTACCTTAAAACGCAGGCACCGTTCTGGAAGAAGGAGAAAACGCCCGAGGGTGCGCGCTGGGTTGATGCGCGGGTCACCGACGATGCTGCGCTGGCGAAATGGGGAATTAAGGCGACTAACGCCGCATAAAGGGCGCAAATCCCTTGAAAATGGCGCGCTAAGCCCGAACTAGGTTTCATCCGGAAAGACACCCATGCGCCAAGACAAGCTCACCACCAAATTTCAGGAAGCCTTGAGCGATGCCCAGTCGCTCGCCCTGGGTAATGACAACGGCTACATAGAGCCAGCTCATTTGCTGCTCGCCATGCTCAAGCAGGACGATGGCCCGCGCGCCATACTTGAAAAGGCTGGCGTTAACGTGGGTGGCCTCACGCAAGCTGCTGATATCGCTATCAAAAAGCTCGCGCAGGTGCAAGGTCAGGATCAGATCCAGGTCGGCCCCGAGCTGGCCAAGCTGCTGCAGGCAACAGAAAAAGAAGCCATCAAACGCAATGACCAGTTCATTGCGGGCGAGCTATATCTGCTGGCTGTGGCCGACAGCAAAAGCGACATTGGCAAACTCGCCAAAGAAAATGGCCTCACGCGTAAGTCACTTGAAGCGGCGATTAACGCCGTGCGCGGCGGGCAGGGCGTTGATAGCGCCGATGCGGAAGGCCAGCGCGAAGCCCTGAAAAAATACACCATGGACTTGACCGAGCGCGCCCGCATGGGCAAGCTGGACCCGGTGATTGGCCGCGACGACGAAATCCGTCGCGCCATCCAGGTGCTGCAGCGCCGTACCAAAAACAACCCCGTGCTGATAGGCGAGCCGGGCGTGGGCAAGACCGCCATCGTCGAAGGCCTGGCCCAGCGCATCGTCGCGGGTGAGGTGCCTGATTCGCTCAAGGGCAAGCGTGTGCTGTCGCTCGACATGGCCGCCTTGCTGGCAGGTGCAAAATTTCGTGGTGAGTTTGAAGAACGCCTGAAAACCGTGCTCAAAGAACTCGCCCAGGACGAAGGCCAGACCATCGTCTTCATCGACGAGCTGCACACCATGGTCGGTGCCGGCAAGGCCGAAGGCGCAATGGATGCGGGCAATATGCTCAAGCCCGCATTGGCGCGGGGCGAGTTGCATTGCGTGGGCGCAACCACGCTGGATGAATACCGCAAGTACATCGAAAAAGATGCTGCGCTGGAGCGCCGCTTCCAGAAAATCCTGGTCGACGAGCCGAGCGTTGAAGCTACGATTGCCATCCTGCGCGGCCTGAAAGAAAAGTACGAACTGCACCACGGCGTGCAGATCACCGACCCGGCCATCGTGGCTGCGGCAGAACTCTCGCACCGCTACATTACCGACCGCTTTTTGCCCGACAAGGCGATTGACCTGATTGACGAGGCCGCGGCCAAGATCAGCATAGAGCGCGACTCCAAGCCCGAGGTGATGGACAAGCTGGATCGTCGGCTGATCCAGCTGCAGATCGAGCGCGAAGCCGTGCGGCGTGAAAAAGACGAGGCTTCACAAAAACGCTTCGGCCTGATCGAAGAAGAAATCGTCAAGCTGCAAAAAGAAATCTCCGACCTCGACGTGATCTGGCAGGCCGAAAAAGCCCAGGCGCTCGGCTCCAAAGACGTGATGGAAGAGATAGACCGCATCAAGTTCCAGATTGAAGAGCAGACCCGCAAGGGCGACTTCAACAAGGTAGCCGAGCTGCAATACGGCAAGCTGCCTGACCTGGAAAAGCGCCTAAAGGCCGCGCAAGACAGCGAGGCAAAACCCGGCACCAGCAACACGCCCAAGCTGCTGCGCACGCAGGTGGGGGCTGAAGAAATTGCCGAGGTCGTCGCGCGCTCAACCGGCATTCCGGTCAGCAAACTGATGCAGGGCGAACGCGACAAGCTGCTGGTGATGGAAGGCAAACTGCATGAACGCGTGGTCGGCCAGGACGAAGCGATTGGCGCTGTGGCCAACGCCATCCGCCGTTCGCGTTCTGGTTTGAGTGATCCGAACCGTCCGACGGGAAGCTTTCTTTTCCTCGGCCCCACAGGTGTCGGAAAAACCGAACTCTGCAAGGCGCTGGCAGGCTTTTTGTTTGACAGCGATGACCATCTGATCCGCGTCGATATGAGTGAGTTCATGGAAAAGCATTCGGTGGCCCGCCTGATTGGCGCGCCGCCGGGTTATGTCGGTTACGAAGAGGGCGGCCACCTGACCGAAGCTGTGCGCCGAAGGCCCTACAGCGTGCTGCTGCTCGACGAGGTAGAAAAAGCCCACCCGGATGTGTTTAACGTGCTGCTGCAGGTGCTCGACGACGGCCGCCTGACCGACGGCCAGGGCCGCACCGTGAACTTCAAAAACACCGTGATCGTGATGACCAGCAACATCGGCTCGCCCATCATCCAGTCCATGGTTGGTAAACCTTATGACGAGATCAAGGACGCGGTAACCGACGAGCTGAAGAACTACTTCCGTCCCGAGTTTTTGAACCGGATTGACGAGACCGTGGTGTTCCATGCGCTCGACGCTAAACACATCGAGTCGATTGCGCGCATCCAGCTCAAGGTGCTGATCGCCCGTCTGCAAAAGATGGACTTGACGCTGGAAGTGTCGGAAGCCGCAATTGCCGAGCTGGCCAAGGTCGGCTTCGACCCGGTGTTTGGCGCCAGGCCGCTCAAGCGCGCTATTCAACAGCGCATCGAAAACCCGCTGTCGAAATTGCTGCTGGAAGGGCGCTTCCCGCCCAAGAGTGTGATCCCGGTGGATGTGGATCCGATTCGCGACCCGGGCGTGTTCAAGTTCGACCGCGCGACCACAGGGTGATTCCCACCGCCAGGACGAGCACGGCCAGTGTGACCAACAAGGTTTTTAAACGCTACTATATTAATGGGTATGCTGGGGTAAACCCCACGACGATGCAGGCATGACGGAATGTAACATTCTGGTGCACACTGTAATAAGGAGACAAAGACAATGATTACGGCTGAATTTGACTATCACGCCCCGCGCTCGGTTGCCGACGCCCTCAAAATGCTCGCCACGCTCGGCCCCGACGCCAAGCTGCTCGCCGGGGGCCACAGCCTGCTGCCGATGATGAAGCTGCGCTTTGCGGCGCCAAGCCATCTGATCGACCTGGGCAAGATCCCCACGCTGCGCGGCATCACCCAGGTGGGCAACGAAATCCACATCGGCGCGATGACCACCGAGCACGACCTGATCAACTCCAAGCTGCTGGCCGACAAGGTGCCGCTGCTGGTCGAGGGTGCGGGCTGGATTGCCGACCCGCAAATTCGCTACAAGGGCACGATAGGCGGCGACATCTCGCACGGCGACCCCGGCAACGACCACCCGGCCTTGATGCTGGCGCTGGATGCCTCCTTCGTCTTGACCGGCCCCAAGGGCGAGCGCGTCGTCAAGGCCGACGGTTACTTCCTCGGCATGTATTCAACACTGCTGGAGCCCGGCGAAATCCTCACGCAAATCCGCGTGCCGATCCCACCCGCCGGCAGCGGCTGGTCGTACCAGAAACTCAAGCGCAAGACCGGCGACTTCGCCACCGCCGCCACTGCGGTCATGCTGCAGATGAGTGGTGGCCAAGTCACCAAGGCCGCCATTGCGTTGACCAATGTCGGCTCGACCGCCCTCAAGGCCAAGGCCGCCGAAGACTATCTGATCGGCAAGGCCATCAACAGCGCCAGCATCGCCGAGGCGGCACGCCTAGCCATGAGCATCTGCGACCCTGCCGCCGACCAACGCGGCGACGTGGCCTACAAGACCGCCATGTGCGGCGAGATGACGCAGCGTGCGCTGCTGGCTGCGCATGCGCGGGCCAAGTCCTAAATCAAAAGAACCCAGGAGTCAAAAAAAATGGCGAAAACACAAAAAGTGTCATTCAAGCTCAACGGCAAAAGTGTCGAGGCCGTCGTTGAGCCGCGCGAGCTGCTGATCCATACGCTGCGCGAGCGGCTGGCGCACACCGGCCCGCATATCGGCTGTGAAACTTCGCATTGCGGCGCTTGCACGGTCGATATCGACGGCATGTCGGTCAAGTCCTGCACCGTGTTGTCGGTGCAATGCGAGGGAGCCGACATGCTGACGATCGAGGGTCTCGAGCAAGGTGGCGTGCTGCACGCGCTGCAACAGGCCTTCCATGAAGAGCATGGCCTGCAGTGCGGCTATTGCACGCCGGGGATGATCACGCGCGCCTACCGGCTGCTCAAAGAGAACCCGAACCCGACCGAGCAAGAGATCCGCTACGGCATCGCCGGTAATCTGTGCCGCTGCACCGGTTACCAGAACATCGTCAAGGCCGTGCAGTCCGCCGCCAAGAAACTGGCCGCCGTGCCGGCCTGACACGGCCCGCACCCACATCCACACCCACCAACAAAGCACAGAACACATCGGAGAATTCACATGGGCAATATGGCTGAACTCAAGGAACGCGAAGACAAACTGCAGGGCATGGGCACCTCGCTGCTGCGCAAGGAGGATGCGAAATTCATCCGTGGCCAGGGCTCCTACATCGACGACATCAAGCTGCCGGGCATGCTGTTCGGCGTCATCGTGCGCAGCCCGTATGCGCATGCGAACATCAAGGGCATCAACAAGGCCAAGGCGCTGGCCTGTCCCGGCGTCATCGCGGTGCTGACCGCCGACGACCTGAAGCCCGTCAAGCTGGACTGGATGCCCACCCTCGGCGGCGATGTGCAGGCCGTGCTGGCCGACAAAAAGGTCTGCTTCCAGATGCAGGAAGTGGCCTTCGTGCTGGCCACCGACCGCTACGCCGCCGCTGACGGCGCCGCGCTGGTCGAGGTGGACTACGAAGAACTGCCAGCCATCGTCGACCCCAAGAAGGCCATGCTGCCCGACGCGCCCATCATTCGCCCCGACATCGCCGAACGGACCGAACTCAGCCACGGCCCGCGCATCCACCCCAACCACATCTTCACCTGGGAAGCCGGCGACAAGGCCGCCGCCGATACCGCGTTCAAGAACGCCGAAGTCACCGTGCGTGAAGAGATCCTCAACCCGCGCGTGCACCCCTGCCCGCTGGAGACCTGCGGCTGCGTTGCCTCGTTCGACAAGGCCACCGGTTACCTGACGGTCTACATGACCTCGCAGGCGCCGCACTTGGTGCGCACCGTGCTGGCCATGCTCTCGGGCATTGCCGAGAGCAAGATCCGCGTCATCGGCGGCGACATCGGCGGCGGCTTCGGCAACAAGGTGCCGATCTATCCGGGCTACGTGGTTGCCATCGTCGCGTCCATCGTCACCGGCGTGCCGGTCAAGTGGATCGAGTCGCGCATCGAAAACATCGCCACCACCGGTTTTGCGCGCGATTACCACGGCGTGGGCGAACTGGCGGCCGACAAGAACGGCGTCATCAAGGGTTTGCGCTTCACCGCGTTGGCCGACCACGGCGCGTTCAACTCGCATGTCTCGGCCACCAAGCTGCCGGCGGGGCTGTTCTCGATCTGCACCGGCTCGTATGCCATCCCCAACGCTTATTGCCGGGTCGACGCGGTCTTCACCAACAAGGCACCGGGCGGCGTGGCCTACCGCTGCTCGCTGCGCGTGACCGAAGCCGTCTACCTGATCGAACGCATGATCGACGTGCTGGCACAGAAGCTCGGCATCGACAAGGCCGAAATCCGGCGCCGCAATTTCGTCAAACCCGAACAGTTCCCCTACACCACCTCGCTGGGCTGGACGCTGGACAGCGGCAACTACGAGACCGCGCTGGATAAAGTTCTGAAGGCCTGTGACTACGAAGGCCTGCGCAAGGAACAAGCCGCCAAGCGCGCCGATCCGAAATCCCCCACCCTGATGGGCATCGGTGTCTGCACCTTCACCGAGGTCGTCGGTGCCGGGCCGACCAAGATATGCGACATCCTGGGTATCGGCCTGTTTGACAGCTGCGAGATCCGCGTCCATCCGACCGGCGGTGTCATTGCCCGCCTGGGCACCATGACGCAGGGCCAGGGCCATGCGACCACCTACGCGCAGATCATCGCCACCGAGCTCGGCCTGCCAGCCAGCGACATCGTCGTCGAAGAGGGCGACACCGACAAGTCTCCCTACGGCGCCGGCACCTGGGGTTCGCGCTCCACGCCGGTGTCGGGCGCAGCGACCGCGCAAGCGGCCCGCAAGATCAAGGACAAGGCCAAGAAAATCGCTGCGCACCTGCTCGAAGTCGCCGAGGGCGATCTGGAATGGGAAATCGACCGCTTCACGGTCAAAGGCAACCCGAGCCAGCACAAGACCATGAAGGAAATATGCATGGTCTCGCACACCGGCAACCTGCCCGCCGGCATGGAGCAGGGTCTGAACGCCGTGTCCTACTACGACCCGCCCAACATGACCTTCCCCTTCGGCTCTTACCTGTGCGTGGTCGATATCGACAAGTTCACCGGTGAGACCAAGGTGCGGCGTTTCTACGCGCTGGACGACTGCGGCGTGCGTATCAACCCGATGATCATCGAAGGCCAGATCCACGGCGGCCTGACCGAAGCCTACGCCGTGGCTTTCGGCCAGCAGATCCCGTTTGACGAGAACGGCAACCACCTGGGCAACAGTCTGATGGACTACTTCCTGCCGACCTCGATGGAGACCCCGCATTGGGAGACCGACCACACCGTCACCCCTTGCCCGCACCACCCGATCGGCGCCAAGGGTGTGGCCGAGTCGCCGCACGTCGGCGGTATCCCGTGTTTCAGCAATGCAGTGGTCGACGCCTTTGCGCATCTGGGCGTCACCCACATGGACATGCCGCACAGTGCGTCGCGCGTCTGGCAAACCATCAATGCGCTGGGTGTCAATAAACGCTAATGTTAGTTCGGCTTGAAAAGACTTTTCCCATGCCCGCGTCGGCAGAAACCACCTGGCTGCTGCTGCAGGACATTGAGGGCGTGGCTAGCTGCATGCCCGGTGCCAGCATCACCGAGCGCGTGGATGCCCAGCACTACAAGGGCACGGTGGCGGTCAAGTTCGGCCCGGCCAGCATGGCCTTTCGCGGCGAGGTCGAGGTCAAATCGATAGCCGCGGCGAGCCGCACGCTGCGCCTGATCGGCAAGGGCACCGACTCCACCGGCAGCTCCGGCGCGTCGATGGATTTGACGGCGCGGATCGAGGCGATCGACGCCTCCTCCTGCAATCTGGTTGGTACCAGCGAGGTGTCGATGAGCGGCAAAGCCGCCGCCTTTGGCGGACGCATGATGGGCTCGGTGGCCGACCAGGTGCTCAAGCAGTTTGCCGCCAACTTTGCGGCCAAGGTGCAGGCGCTGCAGCCACCCGGCACACCCTTCGCGTCGGGCGGCGCAAGCACTGCCGCCGCACCAGCGGCCCCGGCGCCGACGCAGTTGAATGCCCTGGCCCTGGCTTGGGCCGTCCTCAAGGATTGGCTGAGCTCGCTTTTCTCGCCCAAGAAAAAGGCATGAGCGTGGAGCGCGCGCAGGAGCTGGTTGCCTGGCAGCAGGACTTGGCGCAGGCCGGCTACATCGCCGAACCCGGCTTGGTCGCTGCGCTGATGCTGATGCAGGATCTCCAGCGCCCCCTGCTGCTGGAGGGTGACGCGGGTGTCGGCAAGACCGAAGTGGCCAAGGTATTGGCCAGCATGCGTAAAACGCGCCTGATCCGCCTGCAGTGCTACGAGGGCCTGGACGCCCATTCGGCCATGTACGAATGGAACTACCAGCGCCAGTTGCTGGCCATCAAGCTGCTCGAGCACGACGAACGCGGCATTGCGCAAAAAGAGCAAGACATTTTTTCCGACCGCTACCTGCTCAAGCGCCCGCTGCTCGAGGCCATCAGCTGCGAACAAGCACCCGTGCTGCTGATCGACGAGATCGACCGCGCCGACGAGGCCTTCGAGGCCTACCTGTTCGAACTGCTGTCGGACTTCCAGATCTCCATCCCCGAACTCGGCACGGTGCACGCCGTCACCCGCCCGCTGGTGGTGATCACCTCCAACGGCACGCGCGAGCTGTCGGACGCCTTGCGTCGGCGCTGCCTGTACCAGTACATCGACTACCCCGACTACGACAAGGAACTCAGCATCGTGCGCACCAAGGCGCCCGAGGTGCCGGCCCAACTGGCACAGCAAATCGTGGCCTTTGTGCAGAGCGTGCGCCGCATGGAGTTGCAAAAAAAACCCGGCATCGCCGAGACGCTGGACTGGGCCGCCGCGCTGTTGCGGCTGGGCATTTCGGTGATCGACAAGGACGGCGCCGAACGCATCACCCAGACCCTCAGCGCCTTGATCAAGACGCGTGACGACCGCATTGCCTTCCCGCGCGAAGTCGTCGCCCGGTTGGCTGCCGCATGCTGAACACCGATGCAGACACGCTCGAAGCGCTGACGAGCACGCGTCTGGCGGGCTTTCCTGGCTTCCTGCGCGCCAACGGCTTTGCCGTCGGAGGCGGCGACGGCGTCGAAGTGCTACGCACTGCCGAGCGCGTGGGCCTGCTCGATCCACATATCCTGCGCTGGAGCCTGCAAGCGCTGCTGTGCGGCCGGGTTGAAGAATGGCAGCGCTTCGACAAACTGTTCGATGCCTGGTTCCTTCCCGCCACCAAGTGGCAGCACCCCGAGAAGCGCGACGCCGACAAGGGTTTCCTGAGCGGCCACCAGCCGCAGGGCCCCGCCAGCGACCGTGAGGCAGCAGAAGACAGCAAAGACATCCGCCCGCGCCAGACCGCCAGCCGCCAGGAGTCTTTAAGCTCGACCGACTTTCGCGCGCTCACCGAACGCGAGCACGCGCTCGACATCGAAGCGTTGATGCGCCAGTTTGCCCGCCAGCTCAAGCACATCCGCCTGCGCCGCGAGGCCCGCGCGCGCCATGGCCGGCGGCTCGATCTGCCCGCCACCATACGGCGCAGTGTGGCCAGCGGTGGCACGCCTTTCCATCTGAAATGGAAAGACCGCCGCAAGGTGCGCCCGCGCCTGGTGCTGCTGATCGACGTGAGCCGCTCCATGCTGCCGTACAGCTTTTTCTACCTGCGGCTGGCGCGTGCGCTCAGCGCCGAGTTGTCCGATGTGTACAGCTTCATCTTCCATACCCGGGTGACCGCCGTGTCGCAGTCGCTGCACGACCCCGACCCCTGGCGCGCGCAGGAGCGGCTGCATCTGATCGCGCAGGGCTGGGCCGGCGGCACGCGCATCGGCGAAAGCATCGCTCAGTTCAACCGCGAGTATGCCGCCCGCATTGTGCATTCCCGCACTGCTGTCATTGTCTTGAGCGATGGCTATGATACGGGTGAATCTGCGGCACTGTCCGCTGCACTGGCACAACTGGGGCGCCGCGCGCGGCGAATCGTCTGGCTCAACCCGCTGAGCAACCAGCCCGGCTACGAGCCGATCAGCCAGGGCATGCAGGCCGCTATGCCGCATCTGGACCTGCTGGCACCGGGCGGCGACCTGGCCAGCATCAAGGCGGTATTACCCAAGCTGATCGAGGCGCTGCGATGAGGCTCGGCACCCGGACCAGCGCTTGCCGCCGGGCACGCTAGCAACTGGAAGGAGTTTAGACATGGGATGCATCAACAAACCAAACGGGCTTTACAGCCGCATGAGCGTGGGTGCCGTCTTGCTGGCGGCCGGCGCTGGCTCGCGCCTGGGCGGCCGGCCCAAGTCCCTGCTCGAGCTCGGCGGTGTGCCGCTGATCATGCGCCAGCTCATCGCCCTCTCGGGTGCCGGTGTTGACGAAGTCGTCGTCGTCCTCGGTCACCATGCCGACGCCATCGAGGCTGCCATCGGGCAGTTCCCCATCACCATAGTGCACAACCCCGCGCCCGACGACGGCCAGGCCTCATCGGTGCGCATTGGCCTGCAAGCGCTCTCGCCCAAGGTGGACGCAATCATGGTGGCACTGGCCGACCAGCCCCTGATCAACGAGCAAGACATCACCGCGCTGATCGGCGCCTACAAGAAGCGCGGCGACAAAGCCATGGTGGTGCCTCGGGTGACCAGTGCCGATGGCAGCACGGCACCGGGCAACCCGGTGATCTTCGACGCCGCGTTGCGCGAGGAGTGGCTGGCAAGCAGCGCCGAGTTCACCTGCCGCAAGTGGCGCGAGGCCCACCCCGAGCGCATGCAATGGTTCGACACCGACAACCGTCGTTACCGCATCGACATCGACACGCCCGAAGACCTGGCGCGCTTCACCGCCAGCACCGGCCACACGCTGAGCTGGCCGCAGGCCTTCGCCAGCGCCGCCACGGCATGATCCATTTTGGCGACACAGCTCCCTTGCGCCTCACATTAGGGCGCGCCTGTGCCTGGGGCTTGCTGGTGGCGGGTTGGGTCGGCATCGGCAGCTTTGCGCTGCAATTCGCGCCCTCCATGGGCGCCGCGTTTGCGCTGGTGGCCTTGTGGCTGTTGGCGCTGGGCGTGGCCGCTGCGCTGGCCACCTTTGGCTTGCTGTGGAGCGTGCGCGGCGGCGGCTTGAGCGCCGTGCTGCTGGCCCTGCTGGGCTGGGCCGCGCTCACCGCACTGGCCTCGGGCGTGGTGCGCAGCCTGCGCTTGGCGCGCTCAGCCATGCCTGCGCCACCGATCGCCGCCGCCAGCCTAGGCGCGCTGTGCGCCGGCCTGGTGCTGGGCGACCCGGGCGATCTGGTGGCACTGGCCACGCGCCTGACCGCCTTTGTCGGTGTGATAACCGTCACGCTCGTACTGCTGCAGGTCCAAATCGCCGAGCGCCCCAGCGTGCCGGGTTGTCGCGCTGGTTTGTTCGATTGTTCCTTGCCAGCCTGGCCGACCGGGGCCTGGCGCGACACGCTGCAATGGCCCGCGCTGCTGGCCGGTCTCGCCATGCTGCCGATGATGGCCGCGCTGCCGCTGATGGCCGCGTGGTGCCGCGCCCAAGCCATTGCGCCGCAGACCTTGGTGCTACTGCATCTGGCGGCCATGTTCGGCCCAGCGCTGCTGCTGCGGCAATGGATCCCGCGCTGGTCACTGCGGACGCTGGCCATCATCTGCACCGTATTGCTGGTCGCCGGCGCGGCCTTCGCGCTGTGGGCCGCTGCGCCGTTGGACATGTTGGGCTTGGCGGTGACGCATGGCGCGGCCTGGGGCGTGGCCTGGAGTGGCCAGTTGTGGGCGCCGGCGCGGCGCGGCCAGCAGAATGCATCGCCCTTGCACGCTGCCGCCGGCTACGCGGTGTTGACGCTGGCCTTCGGGCTGGTGGTCGACCAGATGGGCGCAACAGGTGTGGCCGCAGTGCACGCCGCCTTGGGCGCCGCTGCGGTTCTGGCTTGGCTATTCAGGGCCGCGGCCAGCGTCTGGTCGCGCAAGCTTGCGGCTCACTAGTTCTGATCGCTCGTCTGCAAAAGATGGACTTGACTGAGGAAGAAACGCATCACATGAGCACCCTGATCTACACCCACGAAGCCTGTTTTAACCACCGCCCCGGCCCGCACCACCCGGAGTCGCCCGAGCGTCTGGAAGCCGTGCTGCAGGCTTTGAGAGCGCCGGAGTTTGCCGCTGCCGTCTGGCGTGACGCGCCACTAGGCTCCTTCGAGCAGGTGTTGCGCATACATACGCCCGACTATGTGGAGACCGTGCAGGCGATGTCCCCAGCCGATGGCTACCGTGCCCTGGACGGCGGCGATACCATCATGTCGCCCGGCACGCTGGAGGCGGTGCTGCGCTGCGTCGGCGCGGCCTGCGCCGGGGTGGACGATGTGGTGGCCAAGGTGGCCGCCAATGTGTTTTGTGCCATGCGCCCCTGCGGGCATCACGCCGAGGCGGACCATGCCATGGGCTTTTGCGTGTTCAACCAGGCCGCCATTGCGGCGCTGCATGCGCGCGAGAAACATGGCCTGAAGCGCGTGGCGGTGATGGATTTCGACGTGCACCACGGCAACGGCACGCAGAACTCGTTCTACAACGATGCGGATCTCTTCTATGGCTCCTGCCACCAAGGGCAGTTTTACCCCGGCACCGGTGCCCGCCACGAAACCGGCGTGGCCAACAATATCGTCAACATTCCTTTCGCCCGGGGCACGGGCTCGGCAGCTTTCCGCGCGGCCATGGAGAAAGAAATGCTGCCGGCCCTGCGCGAGTTTGCGCCGGAGCTGCTGATCATCTCGGCCGGCTTCGATGCCCACCATCTGGACCCGCTGGGCGGGCTGAAATTCACCGATGAAGACTTCCACTGGATCACGCGTGAGCTGATGAAAGTGGCTGATGAAACCGCCGCCGGCCGCGTGGTGTCCGTCCTCGAAGGCGGCTACAGCATGGAAGGCCTGGCCAGCGGCACCGCTGCGCACGTGCGCGCGCTCATGGGTCGCTGACGGTTTCGGCCCGTTGGGTGGCCGATCTCAATTGCCATTGGCGAGCTGGTCTTAGCTCGAAGACAGCGTGCGCAGTTGCTCCCGCAGGCTGTTCAGTTCATCCATCAATTGCAGTGCCAGCGCAGCACCAGCCAAGTTCACGCCAAGGTCGCGCTGCAGGCTTAACGCGGTTCTGGCCCGGTGCATTTGTAGCCCCGTAAAACGCCATTGCTCTGGTGCGCTGCCTTCCGGCATCAGCACGCCTTCATCAACCAGCTCCACAATCAGGGCCACCTCCGCCTTGCAGGCGCTACAGAGGTCGTTCAGTGTCAGCCCTGTCTGCTCTTCGAGTATGAAAGCCGTGATGTAGGTTTCGTGGGTTTGGCTTGTGTAGCTGGTCATATCTAGCCTCCAATATCTTGTAATGCGGCACGCGGATCAAACGATTTGAACGCGCCCGCCATATCGGCATACGATTTTTTCGCCTCGTCGCTGTTGGCGGCAGGCAGCACCAGCTTGAGTACAAAGTAAAAATTACCTGGTGTTTTACCCGGCAGACCGCGCTCTTTCAGGCGCAGTTTGCGGCCCGCGCCTGAGCCCGCCGGTATTTTGATTTCCACCCGGCCGGTTGGCGTAGGCGCTTCAATTTCCGCGCCCAGCGCAGCCTCCCACGGGCTGACGGGTAAGTCCATGTAAACGTCAATGCCTTCTGCGCGGTAGTGCGGGTGCGGCAAAAATTCAACATCAAGATAAAGGTCGCCCGGGCTACCCTGGCCGAAGCCCGGCCCGCCCTGTGCAGCCAGTCGAATGTGCTGGCCCGCGCGTATGCCCTTGGGGATTGAAAACTCAATCGTGCGGTCTTGCATAGCACCATCGGCACCTTGCGCACGCAGATGTAATGAGCGCGCCGCGCCCTGGTAGGAGTCTTCGATGTTGATCTGGATTTTCGCGTGCTGGTCTTGGCCGTGCATGCTGAATTCGCCTTGGCCCGGTTGGCCGTGGCTGCTTCTACCACCACCTCGCGCGCCACCCACACCCCGGAATAGCGAGTCAAAAAAATCGCTCTCGCCAGAGCTCGTAAAATCTTCAAAGTGCTGACCACCTCTAGCGCTTTGGCCGCGCTGTGCGCGTTGCTGATCCCAGCCCGGCGGCGGCTGAAATTCTTGCCCAGCCTGCCAGTTGGCACCGAGCTGATCGTATTGGGCGCGTTTTTCAGGATCTTTTAAAACCTCATAGGCCTCGGCCACTTTCTTGAAGCGTGCCTCGGCATCTTTTTCTTTGCTGACATCGGGGTGGTACTTGCGTGCCAGCTTGCGGTGCTCACGCTTGATGTCTTCAGGCGTGGCACTGCGCTCAATGCCCATGATTTTGTAGTAGTCCTGATATTCCATGTATGACCTTTGAAGGCAAGCTGTTCTCTAGCTAGGTTAGCGTATGTTGTGGATTTACGGTGTAAGAAAATCGCTTGAAGCGCGGTCAAATCAGTGAGAGCGCTATTTGGCCAGTTCTCGCAGGACGCGGTGGTGATCTTTCATAATCTCTCGGCCAAGACGAATTTGTTCTTCCTCGTCTTGCTTGCGCGTCATGATGCACAGGCCGTTTGGTTTATCTATCGCATAAAGTTCGTCGTCTATTTTGAGCCCCAGTTTGGCCAGCAGTTCCGGAGGAAAAACAGCACCAACGCCGTCGCCAATTTGAATGAGTGTGAGCTTGTACATGATGACTTTCTAGAACTCTCAATGTAATACCAAATTGATGGAGTCATTCATACAAAACTAAGCGCTACCCAATCAATCTGGAGCCCGTCCTCTACTGCAAACCAGTGCTGCCGGGCGTGGCTCAAAACGTTACTTTTTGAACCACGCCCCATACTTGGCCTCATGCGGTTGAATTTCCTATCCTTTCCCCCGCTTCAACCTTGCCCAAACTTCGCCGTATTGCCCACCTCGACATGGACGCGTTTTTCGCGTCGGTTGAACTGCTGCGCTATCCGCAACTCAAGGGCTTGCCGGTCGTGATTGGCGGCGGGCGGCGCACGGTGGACGAGGCCTTGCTGGTGGCGCAGGGCGAGCGCGCGCTTCGCTTCATTCCGGTGGCGGATTTTCCGCTGCTCAAGGACTACGTGGGGCGCGGCGTGATCACCACGGCGACCTATGCGGCGCGGCAGTTTGGCGTGGGTTCGGCGATGGGCATGATGAAGGCGGCCAAGCTGTGCCCGCAAGCCATCGTCTTGTCGGTGGATTTTGACGAGATACGCAAATACTCGCGGCTGTTTAAAAGCACCATCACCGAGATCGCGCCGCTGATGCAGGACCGGGGTGTGGACGAGGTGTACATTGACTTCACCGAGGTGCCGGGCGGCCAGCGCGAAGGCGGCCGGGTGCTGGCGCGGCTGATCCAGAAAAGCATTTTCGACAAGACCGGCCTGACCTGCTCGGTCGGCGTGGCGCCCAACAAGCTGCTGGCCAAGATGGCCAGCGAATTCAACAAGCCCAATGGCATTTCGATTGTTCATGAGGACGACCTGCAAGCAAGCATCTGGCCGCTGCTCTGCCGTAAGATCAACGGCATTGGCCCCAAGGCCGACGAAAAGCTCGCCAGACTGAAGATTCACACCATCGGCGAGCTGGCAGCGCAAGCCCCGGCGTTTTTGATCACGCACTTCGGCAAAGCCACTGGCGCCTGGATGCATGAGGCCGCGTGGGGCCGCGATGAGCGTCCGGTGGTGACCGAGAGCGAGCCCGTCAGCATGAGCCGAGAAACCACGTTTGACCACGACCTGCATGCGGTACGCGACAAGGCCGAGCTGAGCGCCATCTTTACCCGGCTGTGCGAGCAGGTGGCGGCCGATCTGCAGCGCAAGGGCTATCTGGCCAAAACCATTGGCATCAAGCTGCGCTATGACGATTTCAAAAGCGTGACCCGCGACCAGACGCTTGAACAGTTCATCGCCGACGCGAAAACCATCCGGAAAATTGCCGGCCTGTGTCTGAAACGGGTGCCGCTGGACAAGCGGCTGCGCCTGCTGGGGGTTCGCGCTGCCACGCTGGTGAAAGTCGGAGAAGAGCTGGCTTATGAACAAAAAAGGCCTCTAGCCCAATCAGGACAGGTGCAAGCAGTTACTGAATCAACAGCAACTGATCAACTTTTTTAGCCCAGCAATCCTCATAGAAGAATTAGGGTCAGACTCTAATGAGTCCGGCACGCGGGCCAGCGCTGTGGGATGACTGTGGCTAAACTTGCACACTTAGCGGCGCAGTCCTGAATGCCGCGTCGGACAAGACCAATGATGCAAACCAAGCCGCAACGCCTCGCCATTCTTTATTCGGGTGACGGAGACGTCCGACGCAATGCCACGCCTGATAACAACCGCTTCGCCCCCCTGTTTGCCGCCTTCGCCGCTGCAGGTGTTCATGCCGAGCCCGCCGTCTATCACGATGATTTTTGCGACGAGGTTAGCGATCAGCTCATGCGGGTGGACGGCGTGCTGGTCTGGATCAACCCGCTCAACACCGAACGCGGCAGAGCGCTACTCGATCCGATGCTGCGTGAAGTGGCTGCGGCGGGAATTTTTGTCAGTGCGCATCCGGACGTGATTCTGAAATTGGGAACCAAGGAGGTGCTGTATCAAACGCGCGAACTCGGCTGGGGGTGTGAAACCTATCGCTATTGCAGCATGGACGAGTTGCAGCGTGAATTATCCGCGCGGCTCGCGACGGGAGAGGCGCGCGTGCTCAAACAGCATCGCGGCAACGACGGCATTGGTGTGTGGAAGGTGCAGCGTGGGGAAGGCGGCACAGCGCTGACGCACGATGCAGTAGTGCGGGTGCGCCACGCTAAACGCGGCAGCATCGAAGAAGCGATTACGTTGACGGAATTTTACGGCCGCTGCTCAGCGTATTTTTCGGCGGGCGGCATGATGATCGACCAGCCGTATCAGGATCGACTCACCGAAGGCATCACGCGCTGCTATCTGGTGCATGACAAGGTTGCAGGATTTGGACATCAGGCGATTAACGCGCTGTTTCCGCCGCCAGCGGGTGGCTCGTCGACCGATGTGCCCGCACCCGGCCCCCGCTTGTATCACCCGCCATCTGCGCCGACGTTTCAGGCGCTCAAGCGAAAAGTCGAACACGAGTGGGTAGGCGCGGCGCAAAAGCTGCTTGGCATTAAGCGCGAGCAGCTGCCGATTATCTGGGATTGCGATTTTCTGCTCGGCCCAAAGGACGACGCGGGTAACGACCGCTACGTGCTGTGTGAAATCAACGTCAGCAGTGTGGCGCCGTATCCGGAATCGGTGGTGCCATTCATGGTCGAGGCGACGCTGGATCGGTTGCGCGCGCGAACATAAAAAAGAATTAGGGTCAGACTCCAATTAGTCCGGCACGCGGGCCACCGCTGTGCCCGCAGCCCAGCTTTGCATGTCGTTCAAGGAAAGCACGACTCTTGAGGACGCTTTTCGGTGCCATACTTGGCCTCATGCGGTTGAATTTCCTATCCTTTGATGCCGCCCTGGTCTGAACGAATTTTGATAACACCAACTTTTGGAGACCCTTGATGAAATCCATTCAATTCGTGATGCGTGGCGCATTGGCCCTGGTGGCCCTGAGTGCCGTGGCCGGCGCGCAGGCGCAGATGACGCCGGTGGGCAACTGGCACAGCATGGACGACAAGACCGGCGAGCTCAAAAGCCTGATCCAGATTACCGAGAGCAGCGGCAGTCTGAGTGGCCGCATCGACAAGCTGCTGCGCAAGGAAGCCGATCAGAAGGGCGTCTGCAAGGAATGCTCCGATGACCGCAAGGACAAGCCCATGCTGGGGCTGGAAATCATTCGCGGTGCCAAGAAGGTCGAGGGCAAGGAGGTGTGGGAAGACGGCAAGATTCTCGACCCCGAGAACGGCAAGAACTACAGCTTGCGCCTGACCCCGATCGAAGGCGGCAAGAAGCTCGAAGTGCGCGGCTCGGTGTTCGGCATCGGACGCACGCAAACCTGGATTCGCACCCAGTAATCAATTTTCAGGAACAACCATGTTTCGCTTCATCGGTTTTGTTTTTTTGCGTCATATTTGGCCTCATGCGGTTGAAAGTCCTATCCTTGCCTGGAAATCGAGTCCACCATCAGCAATGCTGCGGCATTTTTCCTGTTTCCGGTATGCTTTATGGAAAGCGGCCCCGGAAACCAGGCGGATCCCGGCGAAATCGAAGATGCGAAAGGATGCGGACAAATGAAGCTCTGGCCCACTCTGGCCCTATCGATCGTTTTTTCAATGGTCGCTGCATCGCCTCACGTGCTCGCCCAGGCACAGGGAGCCGAACCCGATTCAGTGATACTGGTTGCCTCGCCGAGCCTGCGCGATGCCGACTACCGCCAGGCCGTGGTGATTGTGGTGCCCGTCGAGAATGACCGTCACATCGGCGTTATCGTCAATCGCCCGACGCAGCGCACGCTCTCCAGCCTGTTTCCCGAGCACCAGCCCTCCAAGAAGGTTTCCGAGCCGGTATTTTTCGGTGGCCCGATGTCGCGTGGTGCGGTGGTGGCGGTGGTGAAAAGCGAAAAGGATCCAGGCAAGGGCACCATCGGCCTGACCAAGGACATGTACCTCGCCATGACCATCAATATTGTCGACCAGGTGATCGAGGACACGCCCAATGACGCGCGCTATTACGTCGGCTACATCGTCTGGCATCCGGGTGAGTTGCGCGCTGAAATCGACCGCAAGGTATGGAGCGTGGTCAATGCCAGCCCCGAACTGGTATTCCGCAAGAACACCTCCGGCCTGTGGGAAGAACTCACGCTCATGGCGAAAATGATTACCGCCTCGCTGACCGTCGAATAGTGTATTCCCACCTCGCTGGCCGTGGCGGCCATGGTGTAACCCCATTCCCGGCATACCTTGCGGATGGCCTCCCCCACCTCATCAAAAACTGAGCCGAAAAATCTATAGCTCGAAGCAGGGCGAATAATAACTAGCCCCAAAGCCGACCAGCCCGTGCTTGGCGGTGACGTAGGCCGATTTTCGCTTGATGCCACCAGGCGGCGGTAAAAGGGGCCAGGCTCCAATTTTGCTATCGGTACAATCAAGCATGGCCCCAACCCGCTACCTACAATTTTGCCTTTTGCCATTGGCATGGAGGTTGACATGACGCACCAATTTGACGTGATTGTCGAAAAAGATTCGGCAGGCTACTTTGTCGCCTCGGTTCCAGCACTGCACGGTTGTCACACGCAGGCCAAGTCGCTTGATGAGCTGATGGCGCGCATACGCGAAGCCATCGAGCTTTGTCTTGAGGCTCAGGGTGAAGCGATAGAACCGCTCGATTTTGTCGGGGTTCAACGTATTTCAATTGCCGCATGACATCTGTTCCCGGCCTGACTGGCAAGAAACTATTGTCTGTCTTGAAGAAGGCTGGTTTTGTACTGCTTCGCGTCAAAGGCAGCCATCATTTTATTCATCACCTGGATGGCCGTTCGACAGTGGTGCCTGTTCACTCTGGCGAAACTATTGGACCGGGGTTGTTCGCCAAGATTCTTCGTGATTGCGATTTGAATCGCGAGCAGTTTCAAAAACTCCTTTAGCCCACGTAGGGTGCAATCGTTACTGCGCAGCCCAGCCGCCGTCCATGTTCCAGGCCACGCCGCGCACGTTGTTGCCGGCTGGCGAGCAGAAAAATACCGCCAGTGCGCCCAGCTCTTCGGGGGTGGTGAACTGTAGCGAGGGCTCTTTCTCGCCCAGTAGCTGGGCTGTGGCTGCCGCGTTGCTGATGCCGCCCGCAAGCGCTCTGGCATCAAGCTGTTTTTGCACCATCGCGGTCAACACCCAACCGGGGCAAATGGCGTTGCAGGTCACGCCGCTGCTAGCGTTTTCCAGTGCCGTGGCTTTGGTAAAGCCGACCAGCCCGTGCTTGGCGGCGACGTAGGCCGATTTATCGCTTGATGCCACCAGGCCGTGGACAGAGGCCAGGTTGATGATGCGGCCCCAGCCCTTGCCGCCGTTGGCTGCCTGCATGGCGGGCAGTGCCAGGCGCGTGGTGTGGAAGGCGCTGGAGAGGTTGATCGCGATGATCGCGTCCCATTTGTCTAGGGGAAAGTTTTCGACGCGGGCAAGGTGCTGAATGCCGGCGTTGTTGACGAGGATATCGACCATGCCGAACTGCGCGGCGGCGTACTTCATCATGTCTTCAATCTCGGCAGGCTGGCTCATGTCAGCGCCGTGGTGATGCACTTTCACACCCAGCGCTGCAATCTCGGCTTTGGCTGCTTCTACATCGCCAAAACCATTCATAACGATGTTGGCTCCCTGCGCCGCCAGTGCCTTGGCAATACCCAGGCCGATACCGCTGGTGGAACCTGTGACGAGTGCTGTTTTGCCTTTTAGCATGGGTGTTTCTCCGGATGATTTACGATGGCTGGATTGCTTTCATGCACCCATTATCAAGTCTTTAATTTATCGCACCATATCCATATAAGACATGACAGAACCTACGCTGAACTACCTAAGCTGCCCTGACGCAAACGGTGGCCACCGCATGGCCTATTGGCAATGGGGCAGCCCGGATGCAGGCCACGTCGTGCTGTGCGTACATGGCCTGTCGCGGCAGGGTCGTGATTTTGACGTGCTGGCCCAGGGCCTGTGTGATGCGGCCAAAAACCTGCCCGCTGGCGCATCTATGGGCATTCGCGTCATCTGCCCCGATGTGGCGGGCCGTGGCGCGAGCGACTGGCTCAAAGACCCCATGGGCTACCAGCTGCCAGCCTATGCGGCTGACATGCTGGCTTTGCTGGCACACCTGCAAGCGCAGACACCGATCAAAACGCTGGACTGGGTGGGTACCAGCATGGGTGGGTTGATTGGCATTGTGGTGGCCTCAGAGGAATTGGGGGTCAGAGCCCAAATTCGCCGAGCCTTCGGCTCACCCGCAGGGTCGGCGCAATGCGCCGTAGCGAAATTGGTGTCTGACCCCCATTTCCTACCGGTTCGCAAATTGGTGCTCAATGACGTTGGCCCATCCATCGAGTGGCAGGCGATTGTGCGCATCGGCAGGTACCTCGGGCAGGCGGGTGAGTTTGAGTCGGTACAGCTTGCTGCCGATGCCATGTGGGCCATTTCAACCAGCTTCGGGCCGCACACGCCTGCGCAATGGCTGGCGCTGTCACAGCCTATGCTCAAGCCCTTGTCAAGTGCGCCGAATAGCAAAGTCCAGCTTCACTATGACCCGGCAATAGCGCTGCCGTTCAAGCAGACAACAGAAGAGGCCGCCAAACAGGGCTCTGCCATGCTCTGGCAGCTGTATGACGGCATCAAGGCGCAAACGCTGCTGCTGCGCGGGGCTGATTCTGATTTGCTGAGTACTGACACAGCACACGCCATGACGCAACGCGGCCCGCGCGCCAGCCTGGTGGAGTTTGCAGGTGTGGGCCATGCGCCTACGCTGGTTGCCGATGACCAGGTTAAGGCCGTGGTTGATTTTTTGCTGGGTTGATTGAGTTGATATGAAAAGTAATGCGCCGGGGAGTCACGCGGCTTCCCCCCATATCGCCGACGCTAGCGCCCCCATCATGGCGGCCACGGCTGACAGCCTGCCCGACCAGCCGCAGGCGCTGGCGCGCGCCCGCGCCTTTGCCGAGCCGCTGATTGCCAGCGAAACCCTGGACACGGGTGAAAACATCCTGGCCCATGCCGATGCGGTTGCTGCCATCCTCAAATCCATTGGCGGCTCGGAGGCCATGCAGGCGGCGACGTACCTAGTGCATGCATGCCAGCACCTGACCAAACCGCTGGAAATCATTACCAAGGCCTTTGGTGCTAACTACGCAGCGCTGGCGATTGAAACCACCAAGCTGGTTCATGTGCAGCGGCAAGCCCGTTCTGCGAATGTCAAAGCACAGTTGGTTGAAGACCCCGCCGCGCAGACCGAGAACGTGCGCAAGATGCTGCTGGCTTTCTCGCGCGACTTGCGCGTGGTCATGCTGCGCCTGGCATCGCGCCTGCAAACCTTGCGCCATTACGCCGCTACCAAACAAGCCGCGCCGCTATCACTGGCGCACGAGTCGCTGCATGTGTTTGCACCGCTCGCCAATCGCCTTGGCATCTGGCAGGTCAAATGGGAAATAGAAGACTTGGCCTTTCGCTTTCTGGAGCCTGATACCTATAAAAAAACAGCGCAACTGCTAGATGAAAAGCGCGTAGAACGCGAGCAGTTCATGGAGGCGCTGCGCGCGCAACTAGACCGCGATCTGAACAAAAACGGCATTCCAGCGCTGGTGCAGGGCAGGCCCAAACACATCTACAGCATTGTCAAAAAAATGTGTGGCAAGTCACTTGATTTTAACCAGGTGTTTGACATCCGGGCGCTGCGCGTGATTGCGGTTGACGTGAAGGGTTGCTATGCGGCCCTCAGCTTTGTGCATTCGCACTTCACGCAGGTCGATGGCGAGTTTGATGACTACATTGCCAAACCCAAATCCAACGGTTACCAGTCGCTGCACACGGTGGTGCGTGACGAGGCGGGAAGGGCGGTTGAAATTCAGATCCGCACCCAGGCCATGCATGACCATGCAGAGTACGGCGTGGCCGCGCACTGGGCCTACAAAGAAGCTGGTACCAAAGGCTATGCAGGTGTAACGGCCCGCAGTGAATACGATGCCAAGATTGCGGTGCTGCGGCAGTTGCTGGCCTGGGAGCGCGACTTGTCTGGCCCGGCAGCGCAGCGTGCGCGGGACAGTAACAAAGGCCTGTTTGAAGACCGTATTTATGTGCTGACACCCGAAGCTGCGATTGTCGAGTTGCCACAGGGCGCTACCGCTGTTGACTTTGCCTACAGCGTACACACCAGCCTGGGGCATCGCTGCCGTGGCGCGCGTATCGACGGCGTGATGCTGCCGCTCAATACACCATTGCAAAACGGCCAGACGGTTGAAGTCATCACGGTCAAGGATGGTGGGCCGTCGCGTGACTGGTTGAACACCGAGCTGGGCTTTTTATCGAGTCACCGCGCCAGGTCAAAAGTGCGTGCCTGGTTTAACGCACTCGAGATGGCGCAAACCGTTGCCAAGGGCCGTGAGGCGGTTGAAAAACTGTTGCAACGCGAAGGCAAAACAGCCATGAAGCTGGATGACCTGGCGGTGCAACTGGGCTTCAAGGCGGCGGACGATTTGTTTGAGGTGGTGGGCAAGGATGAACTCTCGCTGCGCACGATTGAAAACATGCTCAGGCCACCAGAGCCCACGGCGGATGACTTTGTGCTGGCCAAAAAGGCACGCATCAACCCGAACGCCAAATCCAATCAAGGCGCTGTGCTGGTGGTGGGCATGGGTTCGCTCCTGACGCAACTGGCCAAGTGCTGCAAGCCCGCGCCGCCTGATGACATCCTGGGCTTTGTCACCAAGGGCAAAGGCGTGAGCATTCACCGCAGCGCTTGCAGCAACTTTCGCAACATGGCGTCTAGCAGTCCAGAGCGTGTGATTGAGGTGGAATGGAATAATGCCAAGTCAGCAGATGGTTCTGCAAGCGGCGCGCTCTATCCCGTCGATGTCGCCATTGAAGCCACAGACCGCCAGGGTTTGCTGCGCGATATTTCAGAAGTCTTTACCAAAGAAAAAATGAATGTCATCGGCGTGCAGACACAGTCTGTCAAAGACAACCGGGGCGGCACCGCGCGGATGACGTTCACGGTAGAAGTCGCGCAGTCGTGGCGGCTCAAGCAGGTGCTGAGCGTGGTGGCAGAGGTGGCGGGTGTGCGGTCGGCGCGTAGAAGATGAGTTGGTTAAAACCGTAATGCTACAATTTAAGACTTAGACATTTAGGCACGTAGCTCAGCTGGTTAGAGCACCACCTTGACATGGTGGGGGTCGTTGGTTCGAGTCCAATCGCGCCTACCAACCTTCTTTAGCGTTTCTCTTCGCATCATTTGATGGTGTGTACAGGGTAAACCAAGGGGGTTGCGGCAATTCATGGGGTTTTTGGGGTCAGAGTCCAAATTCATCGTGCCTTTGGCACACCCGCCGGGTGCGATGCTCTGCATCGCAATAAAATTGGCGTCTGACCCCAATAACCCACAGGCACAGCACCATTTTTTGTGGTGTGATGCATATGTATTTGCCGTTCACTCACAGGAGCCCACCCAAGTGCCTACCCCAAACAAGAAAGCTTCAAAACTTGATGTGTCTGCACCTGGCGAATCAACCGGCCGGGTGATTAAAAAGTACCCGAACCGGCGGCTTTACGACACTGAAACCTCGACCTACATCACTCTCACGGATGTGCGCCAGTTGGTGATGGACAGCACGCCGTTTGTAGTGCTGGATGCCAAGACGGGCGACGACCTGACGCGCAGCATATTGCTGCAAATCATTCTGGAAGCAGAGTCTGGCGGCGCGCCCATGTTTACCGAAGCCGTGCTGGCCAATATCATCCGCTTTTACGGCAATGCGATGCAGGGTTTTATGGGTGACTACCTTGAGAAAAACGTGCAGAGCTTGATGGACTTGCAGGTCAAAATGGCCGAGCAGTCCAAAGACCTGAGCCCCGAAAAATGGGCGCAGTTCATGAATGCCCAGTCGCCCATGATGCAGGGCATGATGGGCACTTATGTCGAGCAGTCCAAAAGTGTTTTCACGCAAATGCAGGAGCAGATGCAAAAACAGAGTGAGCAGATGTTGTCTGCTTTCGGTTTAAAGAGATAGAGGTGCCCTAGAGCCATGAGCGAAGTCCTTTCCCCACCATTACCAACTACCCGCAAACCCGCGCCCCGCGTTGGCTTTGTTAGCCTAGGCTGCCCCAAGGCGCTGACTGATTCTGAATTGATCCTGACGCAGTTAAGCGCCGAGGGTTACGAGACATCTAAAACCTTTGAAGGTGCTGACCTGGTCATCGTCAATACCTGCGGCTTTATTGATGCTGCCATCAAGGAAAGCCTTGACACGATTGGCGAAGCACTGGCTGCCAATGGCCGGGTCATCGTCACAGGTTGCCTGGGCGCCAAGGCGGGCAAGGACGGCGGCAACATGGTGCGGCAAATGCACCCCAGTGTACTCGCCGTTACTGGCCCGCACGCTATGCAGGAAGTCATGGACGCGGTGCATTTGAACCTGCCCAAGCCGCACGACCCGTTTGTTGACCTGGTGCCGAATTCGTTTGGCATTGCGGGCATCAAGCTCACGCCAAGGCATTATGCGTACCTGAAAATCAGTGAAGGTTGCAACCACCGCTGCACGTTCTGCATTATTCCTTCGATGCGCGGTGATCTGGTGTCGCGGCCTATTGGTGATGTGCTTAATGAAGCGCGGGCCTTGTTTGAAGGCGGCGTGAAGGAGCTTTTAGTCATCAGCCAGGACACCTCTGCCTATGGCGTTGACGTGAAGTACCGCACCGGTTTTTGGGACGGCAAACCGATTAAAACCCGTATGCTTGATCTGGTGCAGGCTCTTGGCGACATCGCCGAACCCTTTGGCGCTTGGGTACGCTTGCATTACGTCTATCCGTACCCCAGTGTTGACGACATACTGCCGCTGATGGCAACCGGCAAGGTACTGCCTTACCTTGACGTGCCTTTGCAGCATAGCCACCCGGATGTTCTCAAGCGCATGAAGCGCCCGGCCAGCGGCGAGAAAAACCTGGAGCGGATTGCGCGCTGGCGCGAGATTTGCCCCGAGATCGTGATTCGCAGCACCTTTATCGCCGGTTTCCCCGGTGAGACTGAAGCCGAATTCGAGCACCTGCTGGACTTCATGCGTGAAGCCAAAATTGACCGTGCTGGCTGCTTTGCCTACAGCGCTGTAGAGGGTGCAACTGCCAACGACATCCCTGGCATGTTGCCGATTGAATTGCGTGAAGAGCGGCGCGCACGGTTTATGGCGGTGGCTGAGAGCGTATCGAGCCAGAAGCTGCAAAAACGCATAGGTGCGAGCATGCAGGTGCTGGTGGATTCGGCTCCGGCACTGGGCCGCAAGGGCGGTACGGGCAGGTCGTATGCCGATGCGCCCGAGATTGATGGCGTGGTGAAGTTGCTGCCGCCAGAAAAACTCAGCAAAACCATGAAGGTCGGTGAATTTACCCAGGCCCGCATCGTCGCTACGCAGGGGCATGACCTGATTGCTCTACCGATCTAACAGCAGCGGGCAACAAAAAAGCCACCGGAAAATGGTGACTTTTTATGCAATTTTTTACAGATATATTGGAAATCTGGGTAATTTTGGTGCCCGGGAGAGAACTCGAATCTCCACATCTTGCGATACACGGACCTGAACCGTGCGCGTCTACCAATTCCGCCACCCGGGCACATCCAGCAGTGTACCATTGCATCAATGTTCTCGAAGGCTCCATGAGCCGCTTTCCACACTCCATAAAACTTCGAAACAAGAGACTTTTATCAAAACAACTCATCAAACCAGCCGCCAAAACAGCGGCCACAATACTGGCGCATCCGCCGGGCTCCTCGCTGAATTCGAGGGCACGGTTTCTGGCCACCGTGACGGCCATGGCTTTGTCCAGCGTGATGACGGTGAGGCCGACATTTACCTGCCGCCCAACGAGATGCGCGCCGTGCTGCACAAAGATCGTGTCAAGGCGCGTATCGTGCGGCACGACCGCAAAAATCGGCCCGAAGGCCGGGTTACCGAAATCCTTGAGCGTTCACCCAACCCCATCATCGGTCGCCTGCTGCATGAAAGCGGTGTCTGGCTGGTCGCGCCTGAAGACAAGCGCTATGGTCAGGATGTCCTGATCCCCAAAGGTGCCACGGGTACAGCCAAGGCCGGGCAGGTCGTGGTGGTGCAACTGACCGAGCCACCGGCGCTGTTTGGCCAGCCGGTGGGCTGCGTCAAGGAGGTGCTGGGCGAGATTGACGACCCCGGTATGGAAATTGAAATCGCCGTGCGCAAATACGGCGTGCCGCATGAATTCAGCGACGCTGCCATGGCATTGGCCCGCACGCTGCCTGATGCCGTGCGGCCCCAGGATAAAAAAGGCCGGATTGATTTGACCGACCTACCGTTGGTCACTATCGACGGCGAAGACGCACGCGATTTTGACGATGCCGTTTATTGCGAGCCTGTCAAGGTTGGGCGCGGCAAGGGCTGGCGCTTGCTGGTGGCGATTGCCGATGTCAGCCACTATGTCGAAACCGGCAGCGCGATTGACATCGACGCTTACGACCGCGCGACCAGCGTGTATTTTCCGCGCCGCGTCATACCGATGCTGCCCGAGAAACTGTCCAACGGCCTGTGCTCGCTGAACCCGAAGGTCGAGCGCTTGTGCATGGTCTGCGACATGCTGGTCAACGTCAAGGGTGAAGTCCATGCCTACCAGTTTTACCCCGCAGTGATGTTGAGCCAGGCACGCTTTACTTATACCGAAGTCGCGGCAATCCTGGCCAACACACGCGGCGTTCAGGCTGCGCAGCGCAAAACGCTGGTGCCGCACTTGCTGGATTTGCATGACGTGTACCAGGCATTGCTGAAAGAGCGCGGCGTGCGCGGTGCCGTCGATTTTGAAACCACTGAAACACAAATCGTTTGCGACGAAGCCGGGCGCATTGAAAAAATCATTCCGCGTACCCGCAACGTGGCGCATCGGCTGATTGAAGAAGCCATGCTGGCCGCCAATGTGTGCTCGGCAGACTTTATTTCCAGCAGCAAACACGTAGGCCTGTTCCGCGTGCATGAAGGCCCGACGCCCGAGAAAAAAGACCTGCTGCGCAACTACCTCAAGGCGATTGGTCTGGGGATGACGATTGGCAACGAACCGCAACCGGGTGACTTCCAGAAAATCGCCATGGCCACCAAGGATCGGCCTGATGCGCAGCAAATCCATTCCATGCTGCTGCGCTCCATGCAGCAGGCGATTTACACGCCTATCAACAGCGGCCACTTTGGCCTGGCTTACGAGGCTTACACGCACTTCACCAGCCCGATTCGCCGCTACCCCGACTTGCTGGTACACCGCGTTATCAAGGCGGTGCTGACCAAAACGAAGTACCAGTTGCCGCTGTTACCGACACCGGGCGAGGCCCAAGCCAAGCTGTCAAAACGCCTGGCTTCGCGGATTAAAAATGTCGCTGAGCCAGACCAGAAGCCGAAAAAAATCAGTGCCGATGAGCTGGCCTGGCAAGCAGCTGGTCTGCATTGCAGCGCCAACGAGCGCCGCGCCGACGAAGCCAGCCGTGACGTGGAAGCCTGGCTTAAATGCAAGTACATGCGCGAGCACTTGGGTGAAGAGTTTGGCGGCGTGGTCACTGCGGCCATGGGCTTCGGAATTTTCGTTACGCTGGACGCCATGTATGTCGAGGGCATGGTACACATCACTGAATTGGGCGGCGAATACTTCCGTTTTGACGAAGCCCGGCAAGAGCTGCGTGGCGAGCGTACCGGTATTCGCTATGCCATTGGCACACGCGTGCGCGTGCAGGTCAGCCGTGTTGACCTGGATGGCCGCAAGATTGATTTCCGTCTGGTGCATGAGGGCGAAGCATTGCTGGCGCTGACAAACCGGGCCATGCAAGACAAGACGGGTGGTCACCTGACGGAATTGCCTTCGCCGATTCAGGCCTTGAAAGCGGCAGTTAAAAAAGCCGCCGCCAAAACCTCCAAGCCCGGTCGCAAGCAAGGTAAAAAGCCGCAACGCTGAAGGCTATGCAGACACCATGCTGATTAGAATCCTGTCATTTTTGCTTGAAACGATTTTTTTTCTGCTGATCGGTGCATCGCTGCTGCGTGCTTGGATGAACTGGATGCGTGTCAACATGCGCGTGCAGCCCGGCAGTTTCGTGATGGCCTTGACCGACTGGCTCGTTAAGCCTTTGCGCCGCGTGCTGCCTGCGCAGGTGCTCAAGTCACGCATTGACTGGGCCAGTGTGAGTGCCGCAATCCTGTTTGCGCTGATTTATGCGCTGCTGTGGAGCGTGCTGTTCGGCTTGCTGCTGGGTGCGGTGAACAGCATGCCCGACTCTGCCCTGGCTGCCATCATCAGTCTTGTGGTGTTTGCGCTCAAGATGCTGATTCGCGTCGCCTTGCAAGCGATGATGCTGCTGTTGATCGGCTTTGTCATCCTGTCGTGGGTTCAGCCAGGATCGCCTGCCTATGCATTGCTGGGGCGCTTGACCGAGCCCTGGTTGGCACCCCTGCGCCGGGTGATTCCGCCGCTTGGCGGAGTGGATTTGTCGGCGTTGGTTTTGATTCTAGTGTTGCAGGTTGGGTTGATGGTTCTGGGATGAACAGCAATCCGCCCACACCCGCAAAAGAATATCCGCTTGACCTGCTCAATGTAGAGTCGCTCGACATCGAAGCTCAGGGCATTGCGCACCGCGCCGATGGCAAGGTGGTTTTTATTGAAGGCGCGCTGCCTTACGAAGTGGTAACTGCTAATGTCTTCCGTAAAAAAAGCACGTTTGAAAAAGCCACGTTGACGGCTATTTACCGTGAGTCGTCACAGCGTGTCACGCCGGGTTGCCCGCACTTTGGGTTGCACACCGGTGCCTGCGGTGGCTGCCAGATGCAGCACTTGCACATCGGCGCGCAGGTGGCTGTCAAGCAGCGGGTGCTTGAAGACGCGATGCAGCACATTGGCAAGCTCAAGCCCGACCACCTGATGCGGCCGATTGAAGGCCCGGCTTGGGGCTATCGTTACCGCGCCCGCCTGTCGGTGCGCTACGTACGTAAGAAGGGTGCGGTACTGGTGGGCTTTCACGAGCGCAAGAGCGCTTATGTCGCTGACATGAGCGTATGCCCGGTGTTGCCGCCGCATGTCAGCGCCATGCTGCTGCCGCTGCGCGAGCTTGTCGCCAGCATGGACGCGAAGGAAACCATTCCGCAAATCGAATTGGCCTGCGGCGACGACGTGACGGCCATGGTGCTGCGGCATATGGAAGCACTGAGTGACGGCGACCTAGAGCGTTTGCGTGTATTTGCAAAAGCCCATGTGGGCGTTGGTCTGCAATGGTGGCTGCAGCCGGGTGGACTGGATACTGTCGCGCTGCTTGACCCGGCCATTGATGCGATGGATGCGATTGGTGTGGGGCCGGTTCTGGAACTGAACTACGGCCTGCCTGAATACGGCGTGGTGATGCCTTTCAAACCGACCGACTTCACGCAGGTCAACCCGCACATCAACCAGGTGCTGGTGTCGCGCGTGCTGCGCCTGCTTGATGTGCAGGCACATGAACGGGTGATTGACTGGTTTTGCGGGCTGGGCAACTTCACGCTGCCGCTGGCAACCAAGGCGCGCGAGGTGCTGGGAATCGAAGGCAGTGAGGTGCTGGTCGCCCGCGCACGCCAGAATTTCGAGAGAAACAAGCCCGCAAGCCAACAAAGACAGGCGCTGACAGCTACAACTTTTGTAGCACGCAATCTGTTTGAAATGACCCCGGCACTGCTTGCCAAAGACGGTATGGCCGACAAGTGGCTGGTTGATCCGCCACGCGAAGGTGCGTTTGAGCTGTTCAAAGCGCTGGCAGCGCTGCATCAGCAAATCGTCACCGGGGTACCTTGCGATGACGGCATTCATCAGCAAAGCTTGCAGCTAGGTAGCTGGCAGCCGCCGCAGCGCATTGTGTACGTCAGCTGCAACCCGGCAACGCTGGCGCGCGATGCGGGTGTACTGGTGCCGGGCGCTGGCTATCGCTGCACAGCAGCGGGGGTGGTGAACATGTTTCCGCACACCGCGCATGTGGAGAGTATTGCGGTTTTTGAGCGGGAATAAAAAAAGAGCCGTAAGGCTCTTTTTTGTGACAGCGGCCAAGCCTTAGTCGCGCTCACCGCCAAAAATGCCTAGCAATGCCAGCAGTGCTTGGAACACGTTGAAGATGTCCAGGTACAACGCCAGCGTAGCGCTGATGTAGTTGGTTTCGCCGCCGTCAAGAATCTGCTTCAGGTCATACAGCATGTAGGCGCTAAAAATACCGATGACAGCGACCGAGATCGCCATCATGCCCGCGGTCGAGCCGACAAACACATTGATGATGGCACCTATCATCACGACCATGGCGCCGACAAACAGCCATTTGCCCATGCCGGAAATGTCGCGCTTGATGACACTGGCAAGCGATGCCATGACAAAGAACACGCCAGCCGTGCCGCCCATGGCGGTCATGATCAGCTCGCTGCCGTTTTTGAAGCCGAGAATCATGCCAATCATGCGCGAGAGCATCAGGCCCATAAAGAAGGTGAAGGCCAGCAGCACCGGCACACCGGCGGCCGAGTTTTTGGTCTTCTCGATGGCGTAAATGAAAGCAAATGCGCCGCCCAGGAACACGATCAGTCCCAAGCCGCCACCCAAGGAGGTGGTGATGCCGGTGGCCAAGCCAACCCAGGCGCCCAGCACCGTGGGCAGCAGGCTCAGCGCCAGCAGCCAGTAGGTGTTGCGCAGCACGCGGTTGCGTTGCTCGGGTGATGCAACGCTGCCGTAACCAGCAGTGTTGAGTGTTTGAACGTTGTCAGTCATAAGGAGTTGTCTCCGTGGTACCAGCACATGCCGGCAAAGCTATTTTAGGGGTTAGTTCTGATTTTTCAATAGTTTTTTGCTGCCTGCTTCCTATTTTTTGTAAGGGTTCTCAAAGCCAATCGGCACCCCATACGATGCGGGAAGATGCAAAAACCCTTCGAGCACCGCCCAACGCCGCAATTCGCCCGAAAAATGAATTTAGAGAAGTGCCCTTAAATCAATACTCCAGCCGCTCGGGCTTGATCTCTTGCAGGATGGTGGTGGAGATCTCTTCAATCGACTTGGTGGTGGTGGACAGCCAGCGAATGCCTTCGCGCCGCATCATGGCCTCGGCCTCGTGGATTTCGTGGCGGCAGTTGACCAGGCTGGCGTAGGTCGAGTTCGGCCGGCGCTCGTTGCGGATCTGGCTCAGCCGCTCGGGGGCAATCGTCAGGCCAAAGAGCTTCTTGCGGTGCGGCACCAGCGCCGGGGGCAACTGGCGGCGGTCAAAGTCTTCGGGGATCAGCGGGTAGTTGGATGCCTTTAGGCCGTACTGCATCGCCAAGTACAGCGAGGTGGGCGTTTTGCCGCTGCGGCTGACACCGACCAGTATCACGTCCGAGCCGGCCAGGTCTTTGTTGCTCTGGCCGTCGTCATGCGCCAGCGAGAAGTTGATGGCCTCGATACGGGCATCGTAGGCCTTGCTTTTGGACGCATCGGAAAAGCGGCCGACGCGATGGTTCGATTTGATGCCCAGTTCGGTCTCCAGCGGAGCGACAAAGGTACCGAACATGTCGAGCAGCATGCCGTGGCAATGGGCCTTGATGACGGCCAGTACTTCCATGTTCACCAGCGTGGTGAAAACAATCGGCCGCTTGCCTTCCACCTTCGCCGCGTGGTTGATCTGGCGGACGGCCTGATGCGCCTTGTCCACGCTGTCGATGAAGGGCAGGCGCACGTGGCGCGCCTTCATTTCAAACTGCGCCAGGATGGCGTTGCCAAAGGTTTCGGCGGTGATGCCGGTGCCGTCAGAGATAAAAAATACGGTGCGGTTGGACATGGTGACTCTTTTAGGGCTCGTTCAGAAATAACTTGCACATTTGGCGCGCCAGCTTCGGGCGCCCTGCGTTGTTGCGAATCGATTGTGTGGCAGAGCCACACGGCACGCTTCGCGCCTAGCATTGCATCCCGAATCCGACGGCCAAATGCACAACTTATTCCAGAGCGAGCCCTTAGCTGGTTGAAAGGCAGGGCAGGGTGGGCGCGGCAGTAGAGTATTCGGCGTTCGTGGTAATCTGCCAGTATGAACCATATTTCAGTCGCAGATATCCTTGAATTGCCTGTTCAGGAGCGCATTCAACTTGTCGAGTTGATCTGGGAAAGCATTGCCGCATTCCCACAGGCAATCGCGGTTTCGACGGAGCTCAAATCTGATCTCAATGCCCGTTTGGTTGAGTTCGAGCGCGACCCAGAGGCGGGGTATGCGTGGGATCAGATCAAAGCACAGCTAAAGAATGGCGCGTGGCGTACCGCCTGAAGTTTTCTGGCCGGGCGGTCCGGGAAGTCGGTGAGGCCTATGAGTGGTACGAGGCCCAAAGCGAGGGCCTGGGGGCGGAGTTTGAAGCTGCGCTTGAGCTTCAACTTCGCCGGATGGAGCAGGCACCATTGCTGTATGCAGAAATTTTGCCCGGTATTCGACGTACCTTGTTGCCCCGCTTTCCATACGGCGTTTTTTATGTTGTCCGCGGCGATCTGGCGCACATCCTCGCTGTTGTGCACAATTCACGCAGTCCCAAGCGTTGGCCCGGTGGATGAGCCCGTTAACCTGTTGCTCGTCGCGGACACGCAGCTGCATCCCGAATTCGACGCACCAAATGCACAGCTTATTCCAGAGCGAGCCCTTAGCTGGTTGAAAGGCAGGGAAGGGTGGGCGCGGCAGAAGCCCCCATAAGCCCCCGTACAATGAAGGGCACTTCTATAAATTCATCTTTCAGGCAAATTGCTGCGTTGCGCGGTGCTCGCAATCCTCATGTACCTTAAGTACATTCCGGTTGCTCCGCTCCCTGCGCCTTGCACTTTATCCTGAAAATCTGAATTTCTAGAAGTGCCCCATAGTGCATTCGGTCGGGATCGCTGCTTTTACCAAGCCCGCGATTTGCAGTGTTTGGCGGTTTTTTATTTAGCTGGGGTCATATGGCAGTGCGTGAAAGTTCGATAAAAAGCAAGGACTTGCATAATTTTTGGCCGGCCACCTTATACCGCATCGTTCGATATATACCGCAGATGGTGCGGTATACATTACGTTGAGATCATGAAGCTCACCGCGCGCTTGCTTATGCTACTCACCGCAATCTTGATTGCCCAGGTCGCGCATTCAGAATCTCAGCCAAAACCAAAACCCCATCAATCCCAAAAACCAACCGACAGTGAGCAGCGCGGCACAGATCAAAACCCGCTCTCTATAAAGATACTTTCCAGCCCACAGAGCGAAGCCGAGTCCGTAAAACGAGAAGATCATAGGAAAGAAAAAGCCGAAGAAGACAGATGGCTTGTTAAATCCACTGTCTGGCTTGCGGTAGTAACTACTTTTCTCGCTGTGTTTACCGCTCTTCTGTGGTTGGCAACAAGAAAACTTGTAATCGACGCAAAAGAAACATCTAAACGACAACTGCGTGCTTATATTTCGGTTACTGCCACTGGCAGAATTCCAAATTCCGTAAACCCAACTCTCCCCGCCTTTCAAATCAAGATAAAGAATACTGGTCAAACCCCTGCCTATGGCGTAAAGAGTTGGCGGGGCATTGGAATCCATGAATTCCCGCTGGTCACTGAACTCCAACCAATGGGGTCCGTAACCAATGCAGACACTGTTGTTGGAAGCAGATGCGATTCTGTGCTCCCCGTTCGTCGCACGACCCCTTTTGCTCCAGAACAAGTTAAGGGCGTAACGGATGGAACACATGCTTTGTATATATTCGGTCGAATTGAATACAAAGATGCCTTTGGTGACACACGTTTCACTGATTTCTGTTTTTATGAAGCCGACGGCGGGCCTGATGCCGGGCTGAAGCATGCACCAAGTGGCAACAATGCCAACTAGAGAAAAAAAGTATGAATTGTCGATGCGTTGCTCATGGGCAGAACATGATCTCTAACCTTTCGTTCCAGGTGACGCTCCCCTGAACTCAAACGTTAGATCGCCAAACCCACGAAAAAGCATTATCCAGATTCTCACGTCATGCCCCGCACCAACCCCCTAGAACAACAACAAGCTTGCCTGCCGCGCGTGATGGTATTCCCGGTTTTTAAACCTCCCGGAGTATTTTCATGTCCAAGCTGTTTGATAAGGCCGCATTAGTCGTAGCGTTTGAAAATTTGAGAATCAGTGATGTAGAGGCAGTAGGCGGTAAAAACGCCAGCCTCGGCGAGATGATCTCGCAACTGCCCAGCGGCCCTGACGGTGTGCGCGTGCCGACTGGTTTTGCCACCACAGCCCATGCCTTTCGCGTTTTTTTGGCACATGACGGGCTGGACAAAAAAATCAACGCAGTGCTAGCTGCACTCAACACCGACGACATCAAGGCGCTCGGTGAAGCGGGCAGCAAAATCCGCGCACTGGTTGAGGCACAACCTTTCCCGGCGTATTTTGAAACGGCCGTGCGGGGCGCTTTCAAAACGCTGTGTGGCGACAACAGCCAAGCCAGCTTCGCAGTGCGCTCGTCCGCCACGGCTGAAGACCTGCCCGACGCATCTTTTGCCGGCCAGCAGGAAACTTTTTTGAACGTGGTTGGCATTGAAGACGTGCTGCACAAAATGAAAGAGGTGTTTGCATCGCTCTACAACGACCGCGCCATCAGCTACCGCGTACACCAGGGCTTTGCGCATTCCGATGTGGCGCTGTCAGCCGGTGTGCAGCGCATGGTGCGCAGCGACAAGGGCGCGGCGGGCGTGATGTTCACCATCGACACTGAAAGCGGTTTTGAAGACGTGGTCTTCATCACGTCCAGCTACGGCCTGGGTGAAACGGTGGTGCAGGGTGCGGTAAACCCCGACGAGTTTTATGTCCACAAGCCGATGCTACGGGCTGGCAAACGCGCCGTGATCCGCCGCAACCTCGGCAGCAAGCTGCTGCAGATGGAGTTCACCACGGCGGACGAAAAAAAATCCAGCGGCAAACTGATCAAAACCACCGACGTACCAACTGAGTTGCGGAATCGTTATTCATTGACGGATGCAGATGTTGAGCAACTCGCCAAGTACGCGCTGATGATTGAAACCCATTACGGACGCCCGATGGACATCGAGTGGGGCAAGGACGGCATCGACGGCTTGCTCTACATCCTGCAAGCCCGCCCCGAGACGGTCAAGAGCCAGTCCAAGGGCAAGGCCGAGCAGCGCTACAAGCTCAAGGCGAATCAGGCCAGGGGCGCTATTCTTTCAGTTGGCCGCGCCATCGGCCAGAAGATTGGTTGCGGCCCGGTGCGGGTTATTAACGACATCAAGGACATGGACCAGGTGCAGCCCGGCGACGTGCTGGTGACCGATATGACAGACCCGAACTGGGAGCCGGTGATGAAGCGCGCCAGTGCCATCGTCACCAACCGTGGTGGTCGCACCTGCCACGCCGCCATCATTGCGCGCGAGCTGGGCATTCCGGCGGTGGTCGGCTGCGGTGATGCCACCGAACTGCTCAAGAACGGTATGCTGGTCACGGTGAGCTGCGCCGAGGGCGACACTGGCAACGTTTACGATGGTCTGCTGGAGACCGAAATAACCGAAGTGCAGCGCGGTGAGATGCCGCCCATAGCCCTCAAAATCACGATGAACGTCGGCAACCCGCAACTGGCCTTTGACTTCTGCCAGATACCCAATCACGGTGTCGGCCTGGCGCGGCTGGAGTTCATCATCAACAACAACATTGGCGTACACCCGAAGGCGATTCTCGACTACCCGAATATTGATACCGACCTTAAAACAGCGATTGAAAGCGTGGCCCGTGGCCATGCCTCGCCGCGTGCTTTTTATGTCGACAAGGTGGCCGAAGGCATTGCCACGATTGGCGCGGCTTTCTGGCCTAAGTCGGTGATCGTGCGGCTATCGGACTTCAAGTCGAATGAATACCGCAAGCTGATTGGTGGCTCGCGCTACGAGCCGGAAGAAGAAAACCCGATGCTCGGTTTTCGCGGCGCATCGCGTTACCTCAGCCCCGATTTTGCCGAAGCCTTTGCGATGGAGTGTGAAGCGCTCAAGCGCGTGCGCAATGACATGGGCCTGAGCAATGTCGAGGTCATGGTGCCGTTTGTACGCACGCTGGGCCAGGCCAAAGCCGTGACCGAACTGCTGGCGCAGCATGGCTTGAAGCGTGGCCAGGACGGCCTCAAAATCATCATGATGTGCGAGGTGCCCAGCAACGCCATCCTGGCCGACCAGTTCCTCGAATACTTTGACGGCTTTTCGATTGGCTCCAATGACCTGACCCAGCTCACGCTGGGCATCGACAGGGACTCCGGCCTGGAGATTCTGGCGAAAGACTTTGACGAACGCGACCCGGCGGTCAAGGCGCTGCTTAGTCTGGCCATTGCGGCCTGCAAGCGCCAAGGCAAATACGTCGGCATTTGCGGCCAGGGCCCCAGCGACCACCCGGATCTGGCCCAGTGGCTCAAGGACGAAGGCATTGGCTCGATTTCACTCAACCCGGACAGCGTGATTGATACCTGGAAGCAATTGGCGAATTAATTTAGAGACTCTCCAGCTAGCAGGCTATAATATTAGGCTTGCCTTGCCACACCCGACCCGACGCTGGGGTGGCTAATATTCAACCACAAGGAGAGTTTATGCGTCATTATGAGATCGTCTTGCTGATCCATCCGGATCAAAGCGAGCAAGTCCCAGCCATGCTGGAACGTTACAAGGGCATGATTACCGCCGGCGGTGGCATTGTCCACCGTGTTGAAGACTGGGGCCGCCGCCAACTGGTGTACCTGATCCAGAAACTGGCCAAAGCCCACTACCTGTGCATCAACATCGAAGCCAGCCAGGCCGTGATGGAAGAAATTGAACATGCGTTCAAGTTCAACGATGCCGTGCTGCGCCACCTGACCGTCGTCAAGAAGAAAGCCGAAACCGGCCCATCCCTGATGATGCGCAACGTCGAACGCGAAGCAGCGCGCAAGACCCAGCAAGCTGAGTACGCCGCCAACTGATCAATCATTGAACCAGATAAACCAGGTCAGACTGACCGCGTGCATCGCCGAGGCAAAGCCTCTTCGCTACACGCCCGCTGGAATCTCCGCCCTCAACCTGGTACTCGAACACGAGTCTGAAATGGTTGAAGGTGGAATGCCAAGACAGGTCAAGTTAACAGTCAGAGCAGTTGCTTTTGGAGCGCTGGCCGAAATTGCAGGCCAGCTTGAACTGGGCAAGCCTCACATGTTCACCGGTTTTTTGATCAACGCACGTACCAGCAAAAGCATTGTTTTACACATCCAAGCCATAAACCCGCTTACATCGATTACTCAAATTTAAGGAGTCCATCATGCCCGGACCGAAACGTTTCAACAAAGACAAGCGCCCCAAGCGCAACACACAATCACTGCTGTTCAAGCGCAAGCGCTTTTGCCGCTTCACCGCTGCCGGTGTCGAAGAAATCGACTACAAGGACATCGACACTCTGCGTGATTTTATCGCTGAAACCGGCAAGATTATTCCCGCACGCCTGACCGGCACGCGCGCGATTTTCCAGCGCCAGATCAACACCGCCGTCAAGCGCGCTCGCTTCCTTGCGATGCTGCCGTACAGCGACCAGCACCGTAGCCTGTAAGGAGACATGACCATGCAAATCATTCTGCTCGACAAAGTCGTCAACCTCGGCAATCTTGGCGAAATCGTCAAGGTCAAAGACGGCTACGCACGTAACTTCCTGATCCCTTCTGGCCGCGCCCGCCGCGCCACTGCCAGCAACAAGGCAGAGTTTGAAGCCAAGCGCGCCGAACTTGAAAAAGCTGCCGCCGCCAAGCTTGCCGAAATGCGGACCCAGGGCGAAAAGCTCGCTGGTACCAGCATCAAGCTGACGCAAAAAGCCGGTGTTGACGGCCGTTTGTTTGGCTCTGTCACCAACCATGACATCTCTGCCGAACTGACCAAGCAGGGCTTCGCGGTTGTCAAGTCGCAAATCCGTATGCCTAACGGCCCGCTGAAGACCGTTGGCGACCATCCTGTAACGGTTGCCCTGCACACCGACGTGGCAGTGGACATCACCGTGACGGTTTACGGCGAATCCGCTTAAGCTGCTGAAACTGGTTCTGCCGGTCGCAAAAAGCCGCTCTCTGAGCGGCTTTTTCAATGGCGTGCCAATTCACATCTTGTACAGGGTTGCACCCCTGTTATTCACGAGTTATAAACAGAGTTATGCAGTGACGCCGAGCCGCCTCGGCGCTAATATGTAAAGTTGTCAAGGAAATTCCATGTCTGCCGTACTTTCCCCCTTCGACGATTCCCGATACACAGCCGACAAACAGATCGCCCAGTTGCGCATACCGCCGCACTCGATTGAAGGCGAATCCAGCGTGCTGGGCGGCCTGCTGCTCGACAACGATGCCTGGGACCGCGTCGGCGACTTGCTGACCGACCAGGACTTTTACCGCGCCGAGCACAAGCTGATTTATGCCGCAGTCGGCGCGCTCATCAACGCCACCAAACCGGCTGACGTGATCACGGTCTACGAGCACCTGCAAAACCAGGGCAAGGCCGACGAGGTTGGCGGCCTGAGCTACCTCAATTCACTCGCGCAATATGTGCCGAGCGCCAGCAATATCCGCCGCTATGCCGAGATCGTGCGCGAGCGCTCCATCCTGCGCAAGCTGGTGTCTGCCAGTGATGAGATTGCCACCAACGCCTTTAACCCGCAGGGCAAGGCCGTGGCCATGATTCTTGACGAGGCCGAGCAGAAGATATTCAACATCGGGGAGCAGGGTGCGCGCATGACGCAGGGCTTTCAGAGCATGGACACGCTGGTCGTCAGCTTGCTGGATCGCGTCACCGAGATGTCCGAAAACCCCAATGAAGTGACAGGCGTGCCCTCGGGTTTTTACGATCTCGACCGCTTGACTTCGGGTTTTCAGGCGGGGGACCTGATCGTGCTTGCTTCGCGGCCCTCAATGGGTAAAACGGCCCTGGGCATCAACATCGCCGAGCACGTCGCACTCAATGAAGGTTTGCCGGTCGCGGTGTTTTCGATGGAAATGGGCGCGTCCCAGTTGGCGGTGCGTATCGTCGGTTCCATCGGTCGCATCGACCAGAGCCATTTGCGCACTGGCGCGCTGACCGATGAAGAGTGGCCGCGCCTGACGGAAGCCATCGAGAAGCTGCGCAATATCTCGCTGCATATCGACGAAACGCCGGGCCTGACCGTCAGCGAGTTGCGCGCCAAAGCCAGGCGGCTGGCGCGGCAGTGCGGCAAGCTCGGTTTGATCGTGGTCGATTACCTGCAACTGATGAGCGTTTCAAGCAGCATGAGCGAAGAAAACCGTGCCACAGCAGTTGGCGAGATTTCACGCGGCCTGAAAATGCTCGCCAAAGAGCTGCAATGCCCGGTGATTGCCTTGTCTCAGCTGAGCCGGGGCGTGGAGTCACGCACCGACAAGCGACCCATGATGAGCGACCTGCGCGAGTCCGGCGCCATCGAGCAGGACGCCGACATCATTATGTTCATCTACCGCGACGAGTACTACACCAAGGATGCCTGCAAAGAGCCCGGCATTGCCGAGATCATCATCAGCAAGCAGCGCAATGGCCCGACCGGCGTGGTCAAGCTGACGTTTCTTAAGCGCATCACCAAGTTTGAGAGTTTGGCTCATGGGTCTAGCGGGGTTTTTTGAGCGTACGCTGAGTTGAATAAAAATAAAAAAAGGCCGGTAAAAACCGGCCTTTTTAATTTCAGCAAAAGCTCAATTACTTGACGTGCTTGCCGATCAGGCCAGCCATCTCGAACATCGACACTTGCGCCTTGCCGAATACGGCAAGGAGCTTTCCGTCGGCGTTGATCATGCGCTTGTTGACCTTGTCCTGCAGACCGTTGGCCTTGATGTAGACCCAGAGCTTGCGGACAATCTCGGTACGTGGCAGAGGCGTGTAGCCCACCACGGCTGCCAGTGCGGCACTCAATGTCAGCGGTCTCATAAACGCTGCATTGGGTACACGCTTTTTGGCGGGCGCTTTTTTAGCTGCTGGCTTTTTGGCCGCAACTTTCTTTGCAGGAGCCTTTTTAGCGGCTGCCTTTTTTGCAGGAGCCTTTTTAGCGGCTGCCTTTTTTGCAGGAGCCTTTTTAGCGGCTGCCTTTTTCGCAGGAGCCTTTTTAGCGGCTCCCTTTTTCGCAGGAGCCTTTTTAGCGGCTCCCTTTTTCGCAGGAGCCTTTTTTGCAGGCGCTTTTTTAGCCGGTGCTTTTTTTGCAGTTGCCATGATTGATTTTCCTTCTAGAAGTTGATAAATCACCGCCAGAGATAACTACTCACCAGCGGCATTGCGGATGCTACTGGAGAAAACCGTGTTTTCATAGGGAAAAAGCACTTTTTTGCGCCTTTGTGTTGCAGATTCACCTTGAGCAATTGGAAACGCTACCCCCTGAGAGCCTGCTTTGTAAGCGCGCAATGCAGGGTGGCTAGGTGATTTTTGCAAGAGAAAACGGGTGCAGAAGTAATGCCTTGTGCATTTGCGAGAGCCGTAAAAAATGCTGTTGCCCGCCCAATGAAAGCCCCGGTTTTCAGGGTTCAGGTGCGGCCTCATGTTCACGCAGCACAGGAGGTAGCGCCATTAACACCGCGTCAGCATTCAGTATTTTGTGGCTAGTCGCGGTATGCCGGGGCGGCGTGCCCGTTGCTAGCCCAATGTCTGTCGCTATGCGTGGCCTGGCGCACACTGCATGGCCAGCGCGTCAACACACTGGTTTGCAGGCAACGCACAATGCAGGTTTCTTCATCAAAAAAGGATGCCCGAAAAATGCCGAATACCAGCAACATCAAATTTGCCACTTGTGATTTGTGCGATAACCATAAAAACGACACTTCTGGTGATTTCCGGGTGCGGTGACTGCAAAAAATGGCTGGGCAGGCGTTGCTTTGAATGGTCTCAGGCTTTAGGGCAATTCGCCCGAAAAATGAATTTATAGAAGTGCCCTTTAGATCACGCGCTCTGTGCGCAATGTTGCGATCTGCGCTGCGCTGTAACCCAACTGCGCCAGAACTTCGTCGGTGTGTTCGCCCAGTAGGGGAGAACGGGTGACTTCTGTCGCGCTGTCGGACATCTTGATCGGATTTCCTACCGTCAGATATTTGCCGCGTGTGGGATGGTCGACTTCGACGATGGTTCCCGTTTCACGCAGGGACGGCTCTTCGGCGATTTCCTTCATCGACAAGATCGGGCCGCAGGGAATGTCGAACTTGTTCAGGATGTCCATGGCCTCGAACTTGGTCTTGGTCATGGTCCACTCCTCGATGCGCGCAAAAATCGACTTCAGGTGCGGCAGGCGGGCCGCCGGCGTGGCGTAATGCGGGTCCGTGATCCAGCCTTCCTCGCCGATGACCTTGCAGATGGCTCCCCATACGGGCGCCTGGGTAATGAAATAAATGTAGGCATTCGGATCTTTTTGCCAACCTTTGCACTTCAGGATCCACCCGGGCTGGCCTCCACCGGACGCGTTGCCGGCACGCGGCACCGCCTCGCCAAAGCCGATGTCGGGGTATTGCGGATACTCCTTCATCTCGCCGGTCCGGTCCAGCCGCTGCTGGTCGCGCAGCTTGACGCGGCAAAGGTTCAGCACGGCGTCTTGCATCGCTGCAAGCACGCGTTGGCCGCGCCCCGTGGTGTTGCGCTGGTAGAGTGCGGCGACGATGCCCAGCGCCAGGTGCAGGCCGGTGCCGCTGTCGCCGATCTGCGCGCCGGTAACCATGGGCGGGCCATCGTCAAAACCGGTGGTCGACGCCGACCCACCAGCGCATTGCGCCACGTTCTCGTAAACTTTGCAGTCCTCGTAAGGCCCCGGGCCAAAGCCCTTGATCGACGCCACGATCATGCGTGGATTCAACTCCTGGATACGTTCCCAGGTGAAACCCATGCGATCCAGCGCACCAGGGGCAAAATTTTCAACCAGAACATCGCATTGCTTGATCAGCGTGTTGAGAACTTCCTTGCCCTTCGGGTTTTTGGTATCGAGGGTGATCGAACGCTTGTTGTGGTTCAGCATGGTGAAATACAGGCTGTCCACGTCGGGAATGTCGCGCAACTGACCGCGGGTGGCATCGCCCTCGCCGGCGCGCTCAACTTTAATGACGTCCGCGCCAAGCCAGGCCAGAAGTTGCGTACAGGTCGGTCCCGACTGGACGTGGGTAAAGTCAAGTATGCGGACGCCGTCTAGTGCTTTGCTCATCGAATGTTTCCTTGTGATTCTTGCCGGGTTAATTTGTGCATGGCCTGTGCCAGGGTAGCTCGGCTTACTTCTTTTTCGCAGCGCTCTGCGGGTTCAAGCTGGTGATGCGGCCGCTCTCGGTGCCAGCGGCCTCGTCGATGATGGCATTGATAAGTGTAGGCTGGCCAGAAGCCACGGCCTCGCTCAATGCTTTTTCTAACTCGGCTGGTGTACTGGCAACAACGCCAACACCGCCAAAAGCCTGCATCATCATTTCGTAACGCGCGTTTTTGACGAAGACGGTTGGCGCTGGATCAGCGCCGCTACTGCCATTCTTGTCCGTGCCTTTGTAGATGCCGTTGTTGTTGAACACAACGACACAGATCGGCAGGTTGTAGCGGCAGATAGTTTCAACCTCCATACCGCTAAAACCAAAGGCGCTGTCACCCTCGACCGCAATCACTGGCTTACCCGTCACCACAGCGGCAGCAATCGCAAAGCCCATGCCAATACCCATGATGCCCCATGTGCCTACGTCGAGGCGTTTGCGTGGCTCGTACATGTTAACGATGGAGCGGGCAAAATCCAGCGTATTCGCGCCTTCATTGACCAAATAGGCATCGGGACGAGCCTTGATTTGGTTTCTGATGACGTTTAACGCACTGTGAAAGTTCATGGGCGTTGGATTGAGCTTTAAGGTCTCGTCCATCTTGGCGATGTTTTTGCTGGTGCGTGCATACACCTCAGTCGTCCACTCTGCGGGTGGTTTGGTAAAGCTCGTGCCCATGCCTGCCAACAATGCTTGCACGCAAGAGCCAATGTCACCGACCAACGGCGCTGCGATAGGCACGTTGCTGTCCATCTCTGTTGGCGCAATGTCGATCTGGATAAATTGGCGGTTTGCTGCGTTAGCACCACCCCAAGTTTTCCCCTTGCCGTGCGACAGCAACCAGTTCAAGCGCGCACCGACTACCACCACCACATCAGCCTCAGCCAGCACGTAAGAACGTGCAGCCGATGCGGACTGTGGATGGGTGTCGGGCAACAAGCCCTTGGCCATCGACATGGGAAGATACGGAATACCCGACTGCTCAACAAATGCCCGAATATCGGCGTCCACCTGTGCGTAGGCGGCTCCTTTGCCCAAAAGAATCAAAGGCTTTTTAGCGGATTTGAGCAAGTCCAGCGCACGCTGCACAGACTCTGGTGCTGGCAACTGACGCGGAGCAGCGTCCACCACCTTAATCAGTGAGCGTCGACCCTCTACCGCATCCATGACTTGTGAAAACAGCTTTGCCGGAAAGTCCAAATACACACCGCCCGGGCGACCAGATACCGCAGAACGAATTGCACGGGCAACGCCCACGCCAATGTCTTGTGCATGGAGTACGCGAAAAGCGGCCTTGCACAAAGGCTTGGCAATGGCCAATTGGTCCATCTCTTCGTAGTCGCCTTGCTGCAAGTCGACGATTTCACGCTCGGAAGAGCCTGAAATCAAAATCATCGGAAAGCAATTGGTTGTGGCATTGGACAGCGCCGTCAAGCCATTCAAGAACCCTGGGGCCGAGACAGTCAAGCAAATACCAGGCTTTTGGGTAATGAAACCAGCCGCCGCCGCCGCATTGCCGGCATTCTGTTCATGGCGGAAAGAGATCATGCGCATGCCATTGGCTTGCATTTTTCGGGTCAGGTCGGTAATTGGAATACCTGGTAAGCCAAAAATGGTATCGATGTCGTTGAGCTTGAGCGCGTCAATGACGAGCTGAAAACCATCAACGGTGGCGCTGCTGGAGGTGTCTGTTGTCATGGTCAATGGTCTCTTTTTGGATTGACGGTTAGGGAGCAAAGCCTAGTACTGCGCATACCGTTGACGTGCCCCTCAAAGAGCCGGTGCAATGGTATCAGCGTATCATAGGAAGTGATCCGTCAGCAGCCATTGACCGGGGTCAATTTTCAGGATATTTTTCAGACCATGTCACAGGCACGGCCTACTACTTTTTTCCATTGTTTCATGTCGTCCATCGAAGCCCATCCCGATAAAAACATCATTCGCGCGCAACTGCTGCAAAACGAGGTACTCAAAGATTTGCCCGAACCGGGCAGGGCTGAGCTTGAATCGCACCTGCGTGTTGTGGACGGCAACAAGGGGGACTTTCTGCTGCGTCAAGGTGTGCGCGAGATGGAGCAGTATTTCATCCTCGAAGGTGTGCTCAAACGCGTAGTGTCCAACCCTGAAGGCAAAGAAATGATTTTGCGCTTTGCTGTCGAACGCGACATGGAAACGAGCTATGCCGCCTGGCGTATGGGAACCCCCACCCCTTATGGCGTGGTGTGTGTTACCAAGGTGCGGGTGGTGAGCCTGCCACTGCCAACTTGGCTAAGTTTTTTGCAGCAACATGCGCAACTCAAGGAAGTGTTTGAAACGAGCGTGATGCGACTCATGACCGAGGTGATGAGTCACACCATTACGCTGCACCTGCTGGATGCACCGGGACGGGTTCACCGCTTTTTACGCAAGCATCCTGAACTGTTTGACCGCATTCCCAAAAAGGAACTCGCGTCCTATCTGAACTTGTCGGCCGAGACCCTGAGTCGCTTGAAGCAGCGCGGGAAAATTTGACCAGCCTCGGTTTCGGGGCCGGTCAAATCGGGTTCACTTGGATTTGATCAGGGCGTGAAACCTGGAGTTCACCATCACGTGCAGTTCATTGTTCACACGATTGACCCCGGAGACCTCGCTGGTGATCTTCTCGGTTGCCTCCAGCTCCTGTTTGTTGAAAACGATCCCGCGCAAGGTGACCACGCCGTTGTCGGATTCCACGGTGATATTGCTGTTCCGGGTCGATGCATGATCTTTCATTTCAGCGAGAATCTGGGCATTCAGTGTCATGTTCGCAAGCATGGCACGGGACTCCTCGGTGGCTTGAAACTCTGGGCGACTGACCAGCAGCTTGATCTGTTCCACGCAGCTGTCCACTGACAGCAGGTCCGTGTTCAGGACCAAATCATAAAGAAAGGGGTCCACCCAGGACACGCCGAACTGCTCATACATGCGCGAGGCATGGGCCGCATCGCTGCGGCGGATTTCAGCTTCAGCGAAGCTCTGATTATGGGTTTCGACATTGTCCATCAGCCATTCGACCCGTTTTTCAAAAGAGCGGGTGATGCGCACGCACACAACGTGCCGTATGGGGCGCAGCAGGCAGGTCGAGCCCCAGCCCCGGATGACGACGTCGCCCTTGTTCGCTAAGTTGAACACCTCTTCGGCTGCGTACAGGGCAAGACTTTGCGTGTCAGTTGAGAAGCGTTCCACCAAGCCAGCCTGGCCTTCCTGCATGCGGTTGATCAGACTGGTCGGGACGTACATTTTCCCGGCCACATGCTCGATGACTTCATTCGTCATTTGCTGAAGATTCAAGGCTTGGGCCAACTTGTGGTCCACCTCCTTGGCGAGAGAACCCATTTCCTGGGTCATTGCAATCACTGGCATTTTGGTTTTCTCCTGAATCAATCGACGGGACGCTCTGCGGAAAATTCATCAACCTTGGCGGGTCGAATGATGGCCAAGGCCTTGGAAATCAGCGGCCACAGCAACAGGATCAAGGCCAGGGTTGTGATGCTTCCCACCAGGGGATTCGCGTACATGATGGAAAGCTCGCCTTGGGACATCAGCATGGCCTGGCGGAATGAATCCTCCGCCCTGTCTCCCAGCACCAACGCCAGAACCAGCGGCGCCAACGGATAGTCCAGCTTCTTGAAGAAGTAACCTACTATGCCGAACAACAGCATGAACCAGATGTCCAGCATCGCGTTATGCACCGTGTAAGCGCCAATGGCGCAGATGACAATGATGACGGGAGCAATGATGGAAAACGGAATGCGCAGGATCGATGCAAACAGCGGCACGGTCGTCAGCACCACCACCAGGCCGACGAGGTTTCCCAGATACATGCTGGCGATCAAGCCCCACACAAAGTCCTTCTGCTCCACGAATAACAGCGGACCGGGCTGCAGGCCCCAGATCAGCAGCCCGCCCAGCAGGACGGCAGCCGTCGGTGAGCCTGGAATACCCAGGGTCAGCATGGGCAGCAAGGCGCTCGTGCCCGCGGCATGAGCGGCGGTTTCGGGGGCGATCACGCCTTCGAGCTGCCCGGTGCCAAACTTGGCCCCATCCTTGGACATTTTCTTCGCCAGACCATAGCTCATGAAAGAGGCCGGAGTCGCGCCGCCGGGGGTAATTCCCATCCACATTCCGACCAGCGAGCTTCTGATCGAAGTCATCCAGTACTTAGGCAGTTTTTTCCAGGTCTCGAGAACCACCTTGGGGTCAATCTTGGCGGATTTGCCGGAAAATGCCAATTTTTCTTCCATCGACAACAGGATCTCGCCGATGCCGAACAAGCCGATCACGGCAATCAAAAAATCAAAACCGCGCATCAGTTCCAGCCAGCCGAAGGTCAGCCGTAACTGGCCGGTTACCGTATCCATGCCCACCGCTGCAAGGGCAAAGCCCAGCGTCATCGAAGCCAAGACCTTGAACGGAGAGCCTTTGCCCATGCCGACGAAGCTACAGAAAGTCAACAGATAGACCGCAAAGAATTCCGGTGGACCGAACTTCAATGCAAAGCTGGCCACCAGGGGCGCCATAAAGGTGATCATCACCACCGCCACGAAGCCGCCTATGAAAGACGAAGTAAACGCCGCGGTCAGAGCTTCTCCGGCGCGTCCTTGCTGGGCCATCGGATAGCCGTCGAATGTGGTGGCTACCGACCAGGGCTCGCCGGGGATATTAAAAAGAATGGAAGTGATGGCCCCGCCGAACAATGCCCCCCAATAAATGCAGGACAGCATGATGATGGCCGAGGTGGGCGTCATCGTAAACGTGAGCGGCAGCAGGATGGCCACACCATTGGCACCGCCCAGTCCTGGCAGCACGCCGATCAGAACACCCAAAACAATCCCCACCAGCATCAACAGCATGTTCATCGGTGTCAGGATGACGGCGAACCCGTGAAATAGCGCGCTTAATTCTTCCATTTTTCGTATAACTCCCTTTAGTAGCCCAGGAAGCTCAGCAGATCAAACTTGCCCTTGAACAGGGGAATTTGGAACCACACCTCAAACATCATGAAAAACAGCAGGGTGACTGTCAGTGCGATGATGACGCTTTTGCCTCGGGAAAATTTTCCGAGAATGATCATGAACAGGGCAATGTACAGGGCGGACGCGATGTAAAGTCCGAGAAACTGCACGGCTAAGATGTATAGACCGATCGGCAGCAGCACTGACATGACGCGTTTGAATTGCCCGGCATCGATGAAGGGCTCGGTGTTTTTATGTTTACCCAGCAGCGCCTGGTAGAGTATTCCCGCACCGGATATGCAAAGAATGATACCGATATAAAAAGGAAAATATCCGGCCCCGGGACCATCGCTGGTCCAGCCCGAACCCAACTCCCGGCTGGCATAGACGAGCACGGCACCGATCATCAGCACAATAAAGGCAACCACCGCCTCCACTATATAAATGGCCGGACCCGTGCGGACCTCACCATTGGTTTCCTCGTTCTGCGTCATAAGGAACGCTCCTGCTAAATCGGTTTCATATTGAAGATGGGGGACACCGATCAAGGTAGAGCCCCGCCGGAGTTGCTGCCGGCAGCGTTCTTGCGGTGCCCCTCGCTCGGATGCCCGCGTTTATTTCGCCATGAACCCGGCTTCTTTCATCAGCTCACGGTGCGCGTTCTCGGTGCTTCCCACCCACTTGTTGAATTCATCTCCAGTCATGAAAGACTGGTTAAAGGCGCCCCTCTCCATGAAGTCCTTCCATTCTGGAGTTTCACGCACCTTTTTAAACAGGTTCACATAAAACGCGATCTGGTCATTGCTGACGCCTGCAGGCATGAAAATGCCGCGCAGCATCACATACTCGATCGGCACACCGGCTTCCTTGCAGGTAGGAATGTCGTTCCAGGACTGGGTGGCGGTCACCTTGGCTTTGTAAGGCATGCGCTTGCTATCGAACACACACAGCGCCCGCAGCGTGCCGGCACGCCATTGAGCCACGGCCTCGATCGGGTTGTTCACGCTCGAATCGATGTGTTTGCCCACCAGTTGCACGGCTACATCGCCGCCGCCCTTGAAAGGAATATAAATGAACTTGGTATCAGTGGCTTTTTCCAGCCCTACCGTAATGATCTGGTCTTCCTGCTTGGAGCCGGTGCCGCCCATCTTGAATTTGTTGGGACCAGCCGCTTTGACCGCGGCAATGTACTCCTGGGCATTCTTGTACGGCGCCTCGGCATTGGTCCACAGCACGAACTGGTCCAGCGCCAGCATGGCCACCGGAGTCATGTCCCTCCAGTTGAAAGGTACACCGGTTGCCATCGGAGTGGTAAACAGATTCGACAGGGTGATGACAATCTTGTGGGGGTCGCCCTTGGCCGCCTTGATTTCAAGAAAACCTTCGGCGCCTGCGCCGCCTGACTTGTTGACGACGATCATTGAAGCTGCCATCAGCTTGTGCTTGATGATGATGCCCTGCATCAATCGGGCCATCAGATCGGCACCACCGCCGGTGCCGGCGGGTACCACAAACTCCACCGGCTTGGTGGGTACCCACGCTGCGAAAGCCGGCGCTGCGGCCATCAATGCGCCTACCGCCAAGGCACCGGTGGTAGTCCGGGCGAATCCTGAAACCAATTTTGATTGCAGTTTTTTCATCATCTTGTCTCCTGTGTTGGGTAACTATAGTTTTGGCCTGAAATTTTCTTGGCGATTCAGTTGGCCAAACGTGAATCTTGCATGGTTGTAGCAAGTGTACAAAATTATTCTTGACGGGGGTCAAGTTTGCTCAATTTTCGAGCTGCTCTAGGGTTTATCCGGGGATGGCGTCTGCCCCCAATAACCCTCAGCCGGCTGGCCCAAGCCGCACCTGCCCGTGTTCTGTCTCCATGGTTCTGGCGAGCAGTTTGACCAGGGCATACACGGTATCGATATGCGGCGTCGCGGTCTGCGTCAGGCGCCCGAGCTCCACCACCGATCCTACAAGCGCGTCGATTTCCGGCGCGCGGCCAGCTTCGATGTCTTGCAGCATGGAGGTTTTGTGCTTGCCGACTTTCTCGGCACCGGCAATGCGCTTTTCCAGCGTCACGCGGAATTCGATGCCCAGCTTGTGGGCCACCTCCTGGGCCTCACGCATCATGCTGGCGGCCAGTTCGCGCGACAGCGGGTACTGGCAGATGTCCACCAGGGTCGAGTGGGCCAGGCTGCTGATGGGGTTGAAGGTGAGGTTGCCCCACAGTTTGAGCCAGATCTCGCTGCGGATGTTGTCCAGCACCGGCGCCTTGAAGCCGGCTCGGGTGAAGCAGTCTGAAATTCGCGTGACGCGTTCGCTGACCGAGCCATCGAGTTCGCCGACCGGAAAGCGGTCGCCCTCGATGTGCCTGACCACACCCGGTGCCACCAGCTGCGAGGCTGGATAGACGACGCAGCCGATCACGCGCGACGCTGGAATCTTTTCTGCGAGCACGCCGTTCGGGTCCACGCTGTGCACCCGGCTGCCCTCGAACGCGCCGCCATGCTTGTGGAAATACCAATAAGGGACGCCGTTCTGCATGGTTACCACCGTGGTGTCCGGCCCGAATAGTTTGGGCAGGTCGTTGGCCACGGCTTCCAGCTGGTGCGCCTTCAACGCCAGGATTACGAGGTCTGGCTGGCCGGCTTCGGCATAGTCGTTGGTGGCCTTGACACCGGACGCAACGTGCTCGATGCCATCGTGCATGATGAGTTTCATGCCGTTCTTGCGGATGGTCTCCAGGTTGGCGCCCCGCACCATGAAAGTGACGTCTTCGCCGGCCAGGGCCAGCTTCACGCCAACGTAACCACCGATCGCGCCGGCTCCAATGATCACAATCTTCACACGCTTACTCCCGCAATAGAAACATTATTCGAACCGGTTGCTGAGCCTGCCGATGCCGGAAATCTCGACCACGACGGTACTTCCCGGCTTCATCGACCCCACGCCGATCGACGTTCCGCACAGGATGATATCGCCCGGGTACAGGGTCATGTCCTGAGAGATCAGGCTGACCAGCTGCTGCACCGAAAAACGCATGTCGCTGATGGGGTAGTCCTGGCGAATTTCGCCATTGAGGATGGTTTTCACCACCAGCTTTGTCGGATCGAGGCCAGTGGTCACCACCGGTCCGAACGGACAAAAGGTGTCAAAACCCTTGGCACGTACCCACTGGGCAAACGATGTGTCGCGATTCAGGATGTCGGCCGCTGTCACGTCGTTGGCGCAAGTGTAGCCCAGCACATAGTCCAGTGCCTGGGCTTCGGAAACGGCGTTGCAGGTCTTGCCAATGACGATGCCCAGCTCGCCCTCGAAGACTACCTTGGCATCGCCTGCCGGTTTGCGGATGGTCCGGTTCGGATCCAGGTAGGAGTTCGGGGCCTTGATAAAGTAGAGCGGTTCGGCCGGCACCGCCAGCTTAAGCTTTTCGCCCAAGGCATGGAAATTGTTCCACAGCGCGATGATCTTGGTCGGCTGAACCGGCATCAACAGTTGGACCGCGGACAGCGGCAGCATCCGGTCCGTGGGAATGGCGCCGGTGAACATGTCACCCTCGCAAACCCTCACGTGCTCGCCTTCCAGAGTCCCGAAGCGAATCGTGTCGCCATCCGTGAAACGCACCCAATGGCGTGATGCCCCGGCTTGACGCACGGCTGCTGGCCCGGTCATGCTGCGCACCGGGTGAACGAATCGCTGGCCCGGCCGACATACGCTGTTGTGTATGCCCGGTTGCCGACCCCGCTTGCGTAGCGGCGGGCCTTGGCCGCTTCGATGGCGTCGACCAGGAAATCAGCTTCGTAGGCACGCAGCAGATGCGATTGCTCGTTTTGCAGATACGCGCGCAGACCGTCGCCGCCGTGCGCCGACAGGCCGGTGTAGGTGCTGGCATCCCAATGCCAGTTCAGGCCCAATTCCTCGAACGCGGCGTTGTAAGCGTGGCGATGGGCCTCGGCGGCCGGGTCGGTGGGAGTCTGGGCATGCAGGACTTTGAACATGGTCATGCCTCCCGACGAGCCGCCTCTAGGGAGGCATGCGCCCCCTCGGGGGGCAGAGAACGAATGTGAACGTGGGGGCTCATGGTTGCCTTCAGTGGTTTGATGCGCTTGCCGGTATTGGATACACCGACCTTGATGCAACTATAGAAAGAAAGAATGATTAATAACAGTTAAAGTATTTAATGGTAATGATTAGTCATAGGTTATGGTTTAAAAAGGCTTCCAAATGAAAAATGCAACCCTGCGCCAGCTCAAGGTGTTTGAGGCGGTGGCCCGCAACCTGAGCTTTTCGCGAGCCGCCGAAGAATTGCACCTGACACAGCCGGCGGTGTCCATCCAGGTCAAGAAGCTGGAGGAGCACGCCGGCCTGCCGCTGTTCGAGCAACTCGGCAAGAAAATTCACCTCACGTCTGCAGGCGTGGAGATGCTCCACTCCAGCCGGGTCATCATCCAGCAGTTCAAGGAAGTCGAAGAGGCCATGACGCAGTTCAAAGGCGTCTCCGGCGGCAAGCTGAACGTGGCGGTGATCAGCGCTGGTGACTATTTCTTTCCGCGGCTGCTGGTGGAGTTCGCGCGCCGCCACAAAGGCGTCACGCTCAATCTGTCGGTTCACAACCGCGAGGAACTGCTGGGGCAATTGGCGGACAATCTGACCGACTTGGCCATCATGGTGCGTCCGCCGCTGGACATGGACACGGTCAACGAACCTTTTGCGCCGCACCCCTATGTCATCGTGGCGCCGCCCGACCACCCGCTGGCCGCCAGGAAACATATCCCGGTGTCGCGGCTGGCGCGCGAGCCTTTCGTGGTGCGGGAAAAAGGCTCCGACACCTGGAATTCCATGGAGGAAGGCTTCGGCGGACACCTGGCCGAACTCAACATCGCGATGAAGATCAAGAGCACCGAAACCATCAAGCAGGCGGTGATCGCCGGCATGGGGGTGAGCTTTCTCTCGGCCCACACCGTCAGCCGCGAGCTGCAGGCGGGCAGTCTGACGGTGCTGGATGTGCAGGGCTTTCCGCTGATGCTGCACTGGTACGTGGTGCACCGCAAGAATAAACGCCTGCCACCGGTGGCGCAGGCTTTCAGGAGCTTTTTGCTGAACGACGGCGAGGCCTTGATTGAGCAGACGGTCGGCTTCAACCCGAAGCGCAAATAGAGTTTTTGGGGTCAGAGCCCAAATTCGCCGAGCCTACGGCTCGCCCGGAGGGCGCGGTGCAATGTACCGCAGCGAAATTGGTGTCTGACCCCAATAACTCTCAGGGTTGTTTCAGCGCAGCAGAAAATACGCCGCCAGCGCGTACAACACTACGCCGAATACCTTCTTCAGCGGCCGGATGTCCATGCGGTGGGCCGTGCGCGCGCCCAGAGGTGCCGTGCTCATGCTGGCCAGCGAGATCACGGCCAGGCCCGGCAGGTAAAGGTAGCCCACCGAACCAGGCGGCATCTGCGGCAAGCCCTGCCCGGCCCAGATGTAGCCCAGCGTACCGGCCAGTGCGATCGGAAAACCCAGCGCGGCCGACGTACCCACGGCATCGTGGATCTTCACGTTGCACCAGGTCATGAAGGGCACCGAGACGAAGGCGCCGCCCGCGCCTACCAGCGAAGACAGCATGCCGATCAGCCAGCCCATGCCGAAGGTGCCCAGGCGGCCGGGTAAGGTGCGGGTGGGCTTGGGTTTGCGGTCCAGCAGCATCTGGGTGGCGGAGAACGCCACGAAGATCGCGAACAGAACACTCAGGGTCTTGCCTGGCAGCGCCACAGCCACCTGCGCGCCGACCAGAGAGCCCAGCAGGATGCCGGGCGCCAGCAGGCGAACGATGGGCCACAACACCGCACCGCGCCGGTGGTGCGCGCGCACCGACGACAGTGAGGTAAAGCAGATGGTGGCGAGCGAGGTGGCAACGGCCATCTTCACGGTGTAGTCGGGCGGATAGCCATGGCCCGTGAGGATGAGGGTGATGAAGGGCACCAGCAGCATGCCCCCGCCAATGCCCAGCAGACCTGCAAGAAAACCGGTGCCGGCGCCCAGCAAGGCGAGTTCAAGAATGAGCAGGGGTTCGAGGTTCATGCGGCGGGCGCCGCGGCGGGCGAAAAAATGAGGTGTCTGCGAATGCCACTGGGCCGTCATCCTGAACCAGGGTTCAGGTGGGCGAGGGCAGTCTGGTTTCGGGTTCGTCTGACGCGAGACGATCACGCCTGCCAGACAATTTACCAAGCCCCTGCTCTAAGAGCATTGGTACAAGGAAATATAAAGCCCAATATGCATCGCAGACCGCCCGATTGTAGGCCTACAGCAGTTGTCCGTCGGCATTCAGTGCCGCATCGAGTCGCTGCAACAGCGCTGTCAGCTGTGGGTGCGCCTGCGTTGCAGCTCCGTCTGCATGGACGGTTTTAACCACGCCTGCTTTGCGGTTTGCTGAGGTGGCTGCAAGGGGCTTTGCTGTTGAATGTTCCGAAAGCTCAAAAGCCAGATTGAGTGCGGCCAGCACGGCAATGCGGTCACGCGCCTTGATCTTGCCGGCATCGCGGATTTTGCACATGGCCATGTCAACCCGGTTGACGGCATCAAGCATCAGGACATCGCCGTCTTCGGGGCAGCCCAGCAAATAGCTCTGCCCCATGATTTGTACTTCGAGTTGTTTCATCGGCCAGTTCCTACCGGCGATGGCAGGTCGCTGCTGGCGTTTTCGGGCAGGCGTTCAAGCAGGGCATCGACCCTGGCGCGCGCCGCACCCAGGCGTGACTTGAGCGAATCGCGTTCCTGCGTCAACATGGCAAGCTGCTCGCTCAGCAGGCTGTTGGTACGCTGCAATTCTTCATGGCGCAGCAAAAGCCGTCCTACCCGTTCGGTAACTTGCTCAATCACGCGCTCGGCAATCTGGTCGCTGGGGTTTTGGTTCTCGAACATGGCAAGTCAGATTGTAGGGTTTACCGTCTGATGCAGCGTAGAATCTTGCCTGTTGGTGCTCGCGGTGTGGTTCACACGCCGCAGTTCAACGGGAAGCAGGAGGAAGTCAACGCCATCCGCACCGGGTCAGCCCGGGCCGATTTGCGCCACGATTTTTAACCTGCGCTGCCCCCGCAACGGTAAACGGACGAATGCCCGGCAAGTCTTTTCTTGCAGGCACATTCAGCTTTCATCACAGCCACTGAGTGCCCTGAACAAGCACATGGGAAGGCGATGAAGGCAGCTCCGTCAGCCCGGATACCGGCCAACAAGGTGGGTGTGCGCACGTCATTTTTTTGATGGGCTACAGCCGTAACGCTCATGCACTGGCGGGGAAGCTGGTGAGGGCATATTTGTTGATTGTTTATCTCATGAAAATTCGAGTTCCATCTGCGCATTCGTGCGTATCCGTTCGCCTGTCACTGGCGGTTTTTCCTTGGGCTATCATGGCTGTTTTCCCGGTGTTGGCCCAAACCGTCGCGCCTGATACGCAGCTGGCCGAGATCGTGGTCACGGCAAGTCGCATCGAGCAGCGTGTGCAGGATGCCTTGCCTGCCACTACGCCGATCACCCGGGCCGATATTGAGCGGGCCCAGACGCCTGACCTGCCCACCCTGTTGCGGCAGGTCACGGGCCTGGAGATCAGCCAGAACGGTGGCGCGGGCAGCGTGGCCAGCGCCTTCATCCGGGGTGCCGAATCGCGCCATACCCTGGTGCTGATTGATGGCGTGCCGGTCAACAACCTCAATTTCAGCACGGCCGCGCTTGAGCACCTTTCGCTGTCCAATGTGGAGCGCATCGAGATTGTTCGCGGCAACGTCTCCAGCCTGTACGGCAGCGCAGCACTCGGTGGCGTGATCCAGATCTTCACGCGTGGAGCGGGGGATAAGCCTTTCGCTGCAGTGACCGTGCAGGCTGGTTCCCGTGGTTTGTTGCAGACCCAGGTCGCCGCTGGGATGAAAACGACTTCTGGTACCCGGCTGTCCTTCACGTCCGAAAAACTGGCAGACAACGGCTTCAATGCCATTGACCAGACCAAGCGCCCTGGCACCAATCCGGACACCGACGGCTACAGCCGCCGCGCCATGTCTGTCAATCTGTCACAGGACCTCTCTGTCGGAAAAATTGGCCTGACCGTGCGTGAAACCATCGGCCTGACGACTTACGACAGCCAGTTCGGACCCGCCAATCAGGCCGACGAATCCAAGTTCACCCAACGTGGCATGGCGCTGACAGGGCGGTTCAATCTGGCTGCCAATTTGGTGCTGGATGCAAGTGCGACGAATAGCACTGACAAACTCCGTGCCGATGTCACGGCCTATCCCTATTTTGTCAACTCCTTCAGTGAAGCGGCCAATACCGGCCTGCGCTGGCAGTTTGCCAAGGGGCAAACCATGACCGCAGGGCTGGAGTCGACCCGTCAGCGCATTGAAAGCGACACGATCTACACGGCCACCTCGCGTCAACTCGAATCGGCCCGGCTCGGTTACCAGGCCGAGTTCGAGCGGCATCAAGTGCAGCTTAATCTACGGCAAGACAAATACAGCGACTTCGGCACGGCATCCACCTGGTATGCGGGTTACGGTTTCCGTTTTGCGCAGGACTGGCGCGTCAACGCCTCTTCCTCCACGGGCTTCAACGCGCCGACCTTCAATGACCTGTACTACCCATGGGGCGGCAACGCCAACCTGCGGCCCGAGCAGGTGCGTTCCAATGAACTGGGTCTGCAATACACAACCGCAGTCCACGATGCGCGTGCCGTTTGGTTCAGTAACCGCTTCACGGATTTGATCGGCAACGACGACGACTTCAAGCGCGTCAACATCAACCAGGCCCGCAATGAGGGACTGGAGCTGAGCTACCGCGGCAAGTACGGCGTCACCGCCGTACGCGCCGGCATGACCTTACAGGATCCGGTGGACGTCACGACCAATAAGCGGCTTGACCGTCGTGCCGCCACGCTGGCTAATATCGGTGTTACGCGCGACAGCGGTCCCTGGTCCTATGGTGCCAACCTGCGCTACACCGGCGAGCGACCGGATGGCACCAGAACCTTGGCGGCTTATTCAGTCCTTGACCTCACTGTCAGCCGAGAGCTCAACCGCGAGGTGAAACTGTTTGGCCGGATTGAAAACCTTCTCGATGCTCGTTATGAAACCGTTTACGGGTATAACCAGCCGGGATTCGGCGCGTTTGTGGGTGTCACCTGGCAGCCCAAGCGCTAATCTTTCATCCTGTTATTGGCATGACAACTCCTCGCGATGTGTTTCTCCTCTGCCTCGTAGCGATGACACCAGCGCAGGCGCTGCAAGTCACTGACGACAGAGGCATTACCGTCACCTTTGTGCAGTCGCCGCAACGCATCATCAGCCTGTTGCCCTCGCTGACCGAGAGCGTCTGCGCCATGGACCAGTGCCAGCGCCTGGTCGGGGTGGATCGCTATTCCAATTACCCCGACAGCGTGCAGCGCCTGCCCAAGCTGGGCGACGGCATGGACCCCAACATCGAAGCCATCGTTGCCTTGAGGCCTGATGTGGTGTTGGTCTCAATCTCGTCCCGCTCCTCCAGCCGACTCGAAGCACTGGGCCTGAAGGTGATAGCGCTGGAGACCAAGAGCCACGCTGATGTGAAGCGCGTGCTGCAAACGCTGGGTGTGATGCTGGGTGTGCCCGACGGGCAAGGCGCCAGTCGCCTGTGGCGCATCATCGACGTCAGCGTGTCGGCAGCAAGCCAGTCACTGTCACCCCAAGCCAAAAACACCCGCGTGTATTTCGAGGTGAGCCGTGGCCCTTATGCGGCGGGCGAGTCGTCCTTTATCGGCGAAACGCTCAAGCGCCTGGGTGTCAAAAATGTGGTGCCCGCATCGCTCGGCCCCTTTCCCAAACTCAATCCAGAGTTTGTGCTGCGCGCCAATCCTGACCTCATCATGATTGGCAACGGCAGTATGCAGGCCATGGTTCCCTATCCGGGCTGGGGCAGCATCAAGGCTGTCAAAAACCAGCGCATCTGTGTGTTTGGTGTGGTGGAGTCCGATGTGGTGGTGCGGCCTGGCCCGCGCATGGCTGAGGCGGCCCGCCTGATGGCGAAGTGTCTTGAGAAATATGCCGATCCATACGCCGACTCCTCTGGCGAAGTGAAGGTTCGATGAACCTGCCTGCAAGCCCTCAACAGCGTAAGGCCATCGCCCTGGCGGGCTTGCTGCTGCTTGCGTCTTTGCTGCTGCTTCTGCTTGGCATTACCGTGGGCAGCACCGGCTTTGAAAGCGTGCTGAACATGCAGCATGACCCGCAGGCCATGCAGATCGTCTGGGACATTCGCTTGCCGCGTACCGCTGGTGCATGGCTGGCGGGCGCGCTGTTAGGCCTTGCCGGTGCAGTGGCGCAAGGCCTGTTTCGCAATCCGCTGGCTGACCCTTATTTACTCGGTAGTGCCTCGGGTGCCTCACTCGGTGTGGCGTGTGCGATGGTGCTGTTTGGTGTGTCGCCGCTGGCTACGCACTGGGTCGCGCGCATAGGGCTCACGGGCGCCGCCTTTGTTGGCGCCGTGCTCGCCGTGCTGCTGACCCTGATGCTGGCCAAAGGCGTACAGCACACGCTGCGTCTGCTGCTGGCGGGTGTGGTGGTGGGCGTGGTGCTCGGTGCGACCACCTCATTGATCATGCTCTTTAGCCCAGACCTCATGCAGGCCATGCAGTCCTTCATGCTGGGCAGCACGGCCTTTGTCGGCTGGAATGCCTGCATCGTGATGGCCGCTACATTTGTAGTGAGTTTACTGGCGGCATGGTTGATGAGCCATGTGCTCGATGGTCTGGCATTGGGCGAAGCCACGGCCCAAAGCTTGGGTCTGCGTTTGCCGCAAATGCGCGCCGCACTGGTGGCGGTGCTGGCATTGGCGACAGGGACTGCGGTGGCGCAAACCGGCCTGATTGCGTTTGTCGGCCTGGCCGCACCGCATCTGGTGCGTTCGGTTGTCAAGACAACGCATGGGCGATTGATTATGCTGTCAAGCCTGATGGGTGCGGTGCTGCTCATGGCCGCCGACATCTTGGCGCGCTGGCTGATTGCGCCGCAAGAGTTGCCGGTAGGCGTTCTCACTGCCGTGCTGGGCGGTGGCTATTTGCTGTGGCTGATGCATAGGCATAGCGGGCGTGGGTCGGGTTTATGACCGGCCTGAAGACCACCGCATTGGCGGCTAAAGCCGTTAGCGCAAAGCTCGGCAATGTAGAGGTGTTGCACGCTATTTCAATTCAATTCCCGCATGCCTGCTGGACCAGCATTGTTGGCCCCAACGGCGCTGGCAAGTCCACGCTGGTCAAGGTGCTGGCGGGGTTGTTGCCTCACACGGGCGAGGTCACCTTACTGGGCCAGCCTCTTTTGCAAATACCCGCTAAGCGCCGAGCGCAGCGGCTGTCGTGGCTGGGCCAGAACGAGGCTTCTGCCGATGACCTCATGGCGTATGACGTGACCATGCTGGGCCGCCTGCCGCATCAACCCTGGTTGGTAGCGCCATCGCCAGAGGACGTGGCTGCGGTTGAGCGCGCCCTGCGCAGCACGCAGGCCTGGGGCTGGCGTGACCGGGCGCTGGGCCAGTTGTCGGGCGGTGAACGTCAGCGTGTGCTGCTGGCACGCGCACTCGCCGTCGAGGCCGAGGTGCTGCTGATGGACGAGCCACTGGCCAATCTTGATCCGCCGCATCAGACCGACTGGCTGCTCATGGTTAGAGAACTGGTTGCAGGCGGCAAAACGGTTATCAGCGTGCTGCATGAAATATCATTTGCGCTGCAAGCCGACGAGATGGTGGTGATGGATGCTGGCCGTGTCACGCACCAGGGCAGTTGCGGCGATGCGCTGACGCACCGCGCTTTAGAGGTGGTTTTTGACCATCGCATTGGCGTACACCAGCTTGCAGGCCAGTGGATCGCACTACCCAAGATTTAGCAAAAAACTTCCAGCAGCCGGTCCAGACCACCGGAATTAATCGCCACCATGGCCTGCTCACGCACTTTGGGTTTTGCGTGGTAAGCGACTGAAAGGCCTCCCGCTTCCGAGCACGCGTCCATCATCGGCAAGTCGTTTGCGCCGTCGCCCATGGCGATGCACTGCGCTGGCGTGATGCCCATCAGGCTGGCCACTTCGAGCAGCATGCGGCGCTTCTCGAAGCCGTCGCAAATATCACCCCAGGGCTGGGCTATCATCTTGCCGGTCAGCACGCCGTTTTCAATCGCCAGCACGTTGGAGCGTGCAAAGTCTATTTGCAGTTGCGCCTTGATGCGGTCGGTAAAAAAAGTAAAGCCACCACTGACGAGCAGCACCTTCAGGCCCGCCGCTTTGCACGCCGTCACTAATTTTTCCGCGCCGGGGTTGAGCTGCAAGCGCTGGGCGTAAACCTGCTCCATCTGCGCAACCGTCACGCCCTTGAGTAATGCCACACGCTGGCGCAGGCTGTCTTTGTAGTCGGCAATCTCGCCACGCATGGCGGCCTCGGTAATCGCCGCCACTTCCACCTTGCGGCCAGCGGCATCAGCAATTTCATCGACACACTCGATGTTGATGAGGGTCGAGTCCATGTCAAACGCGATCAACTTGAAATCGCTGAGTTTGCGTGGCGTGGGCAGGTTTTGAATGACCAAGCCGGCTGAAGGTTCGATGTTCGGGTTCATGGACTTGTTGATTTTGAAGGTTTGGCTGACGTGCGGTTTGTGCGAAAGACCAAGTGATCCCTAAAAATACGTGACGCAGTGGCCTAGCGCAGCCAGTTTTCAACCTGTAAGCCGGGCACGCGTCGAAACTCTTCTTCGTTATCAGTGACCAGCGTTGCGCCTAGGGCCAGGGCGTGCGCGGCTATGAAGGTGTCGTTGGGGCCTATGGGTGTGCCGATCCGTTCTAGCGTTGCTCGGGTAACTGCATATGCCTCAACCACCGCGTGATCCAAAGGACGTGGCACGATGAAATGCAGCATGGTTTCGATCTTGTTAGGCAGAGACTGCGAGCCACTTTTACGGGCACCAAACCACAACTCACATTGGACGATGACGCTGGTACACAGTTGGTTCGGCATTTGTGCCGAAAGGCGTTGAATTTTTTGGGTGACTTCGCTTCTCGGGTTGCGGAGCGAGTAAGAAATGATATTCGTGTCTAGCAGCCAAAGCGTCGACTCTGTCATAAAACAATGTCGTCCAGTGGCAGAAGGCCTTCGTCTACATTGGGAAACTCTTCCTCGATCGGTTCCCAATCTTTCATCAATTCAGCCAGTGTGAGTGCGGTCTTTGGTTCGGGTTCGATGATGAGGCGTTCACCCTCTTTGCGCATGATCGCATCCCGACCGGGTAACTCGAATTCGCGCGGAATGCGCACCGCTTGGTTAGCACCATTGCGAAACAGACGCACATGGCGCGGGGCCAACTCTGATTCGATGGCGTTAGCGGGGGAATAAGGCTCTGCCGGCACGGGAAGGTCGGGGATTGGGGTAGTAAGCATGGCACACCTCCTAACACTATTTATCAAGTGTCCATTGTGGCATATGTCGCAGCCTATGCCAACGATTTTTCCGCTACCTTCGGCTGCCCCAAACTCTTTAAAACATCCCGTACCATCTGCGCCCGGTCTTTGGCTTCTGGCAAGTCGCGTTCGATGCGCAGCTTGTCATTACCCGCCAGTTTGATGTGCCGGTTTTTCTGAATCAAATGCATGATGGCCATGGAATCAATCGGCGGGTCTTTTCTGAAGGTGATGCTGATAACGCCGGGCGCGGCATCGACCTTGACGACACCGTAGGGCCGGGCGATGACGCGCAGGCGATGTACGTCTATCAGCGTCTGGGCTTGTGGCGGCATTTTGCCGAAGCGGTCTACCAGCTCTTCAAGCAGCGCATCTATCTGGGCGCTGGTTTTGGCGGTGGCCAGCTTTTTGTAAAAACTCAGGCGCAAATGCACGTCGCCGCAATAGTCGCTGGGCAGCAGGGCGGGGGAATGCAGATTGATGTCGGTGGTGACGTTGAGTGGATTCAAGAGGTCGGGCTCAATGCCGGCTTTCAGGCAGCGCACGGCTTCACCGAGCATTTCGTTGTAGAGCTGAAAGCCGATCTCCATCATGTTGCCGGACTGGTTTTCACCCAGCACCTCGCCGGTACCGCGAATCTCCAGGTCATGCATGGCGAGGTAAAAGCCCGAGCCCAGTTCTTCCATCTGCTGAATGACCTCTAGGCGCTGGCGGGCCTGTTTGCTCAGGCCTTCAATGTCGGGCACCATCAGGTAGGCATAGGCTTGGTGGTGGCTGCGGCCAACCCTGCCGCGCAACTGGTGCAACTGCGCCAGGCCAAATTTTTCGGCCCTGGACATGACGATGGTGTTGGCCGTTGGCACGTCAATACCGGTTTCAATAATCGTTGAGCACAGCAGCAGGTTGTAGCGCTGGGCGACAAAATCTTTCATGACTTTTTCAAGCTCGCGCTCGGGCATCTGGCCGTGGGCTACGGCGATACGCGCTTCGGGCAACAGCGCTTCGAGCTTTTCGCGGCGGTTTTGAATCGTCTCGACTTCGTTGTGCAAAAAGTAAACCTGGCCGCCACGCTTGAGTTCGCGCAGCACGGCCTCGCGGATCACGCCGTTGCTCTCGCTGCGCACAAAGGTCTTGATCGCCAGGCGGCGCTGTGGCGCGGTGGCAATCACGCTTAAATCGCGCAAGCCTTCAAGCGCCATGCCCAGCGTGCGGGGGATGGGCGTGGCGGTCAGCGTCAGCACATCGACCTCGGCGCGCATGGCTTTCATCACCTCCTTGTGGCGCACGCCGAAGCGGTGTTCTTCGTCAATGATGAGCAGGCCCAGGCGCTGAAACTTCACATCGCTACTTAGCAGCTTGTGCGTGCCGACCACGATGTCTATCGTGCCATCAGCTAAGCCTTTGATGGCGGCGGTGATTTCGTTAGCCGTTCTGAAGCGGCTCATCTCTGCCACTTTGACGGGCCACTTGGCAAAGCGGTCTATCAGCGTCTGGTAGTGCTGCTCGGCCAGCAGCGTGGTGGGTGCCAGCAGGGCCACTTGCTTGCCGCCTGTGATGGCGATAAAGGCTGCGCGCAAAGCGACTTCGGTTTTGCCAAAGCCTACGTCGCCGCAGACCAGCCTGTCCATCGGGCGCGGCGAGATCATGTCCTGAATCACCGCATGAATGGCGGCGCGCTGGTCGGCGGTTTCTTCAAAGCCGAAATCGTTGGCAAAGCTTTCGTAGTCGTTCGGCGAATATCTGAAGGCATGGCCCTCGCGTGCGGCGCGCCGGGCATAAATGTTGAGCAGTTCAGCGGCCGAGTCGCGCACCTGCTCGGCGGCTTTGCGCTTGGCTTTGTCCCACTGGCCGCTGCCCAGGCGGTGCAACGGCGCTTCGTCAGCACTGACACCGGTGTAGCGGCTGATTTGCTGCAACTGGCTGACCGGCACGTACAGCGTCGCATCGTCGGCGTATTGCAGATGCAGGAATTCCTGAACCGAAGGTGAGCCGTCTTGCCCCAGACCCAGGTCCATATTGACAAGGCCTTTGTAGCGGCCAATGCCGTGGGCGCTGTGAACGACCGGGTCGCCAATGTTGAGCTCTGACAGGTCTTTGATCAGCGCTTCAACGTCGCTGACCTGCTCCTGCTTTTTATGGCGGCGGCGTAGGGTGGTGCCTGCGGCGAACAGCTCGGTCTCGGTGATGAAGTCGATGCCGCCCTTACCGCCATCGTCATCGTCATCCAGCCAGCTAAAGCCCACGTTAAGCGCGGCGGTGGCGATGCCGAGTTTTTCAGTGCTAGTTTGAAAATCTTCAAGCGAATCAAACGCCGGTGGGCTAACGCCGCTGGCACGCAAAAAATCCAGCAGGCTTTCGCGCCTGCCATCGCTTTCGGCAAGAATCAACACGCGCTGCTGGGTATTGCGGATGTGGCCTTTGAGTTTGACCAGCGGGTCTTGGGCACCGCGCACGACGGCCATTTCACCCAGCTTCTGGAACTGCGCGCTAATGCCTATATGAACAACGTCTTCGGAGGGCGATTTGAATGCAAGCTGCGCATAGTTATTGGTTAAAGAATAAAACTGTTCGGCACTTAAAAACAGCGACTCAGGCGGCAGTGCCGGGCGGTCTGGTGCATCGCGCACCAAGCGGTAGCGGTCTTTGGTGTCTTGCCAAAAGCGCTGAAAAGCGGGCTCCAGATCGCCATGCAACACCAGGGTAGCATTGCCTCCAAGATAGTCAAAAACCGTTGCCGTTTCTTCAAAAAACAGTGGCAGGTAGTACTCGATGCCAGCCGTCGCCACGCCATTGCCGATGTCTTTGTAAATCCGGCTTTTGGTCGGGTCGCCTTCAAGCAGCTCGCGCCAGCGCTTGCGAAAGCGCGTGCGTGCCTCGTCGTCCATCGGGAACTCGCGGCCCGGCAGCAGGCGTACTTCGGGCACTGGGTACAGGCTGCGCTGGCTGTCGGGATCGAATGTGCGGATGCTGTCGATCTCGTCGTCAAACAAATCAACCCGATATGGCACCAGGCTGCCCATCGGGAAGAGGTCAATCAGCCCGCCGCGCACGGCGTATTCGCCGGGACTGACGACCTGCGTGACGTGGCTGTAGCCGGCCAGCGTGAGCTGCGCCTTGAGGCGTGCTTCATTGAGCTTTTGCTTGACCTTGAATTCAAAGGTGTAGCCCGCCAGAAAGCTTGGCGGGGCCAAGCGGTAGAGCGCCGTAGTGGCCGGCACGATGACAACATCTGCGCCGCTGTCTTTGCTGCGCTGCTGAATGCGCCACAGCGTGGCCAGGCGCTCGCTGATTAAATCTTGATGCGGTGAGAAGGTGTCGTAAGGCAGCGTTTCCCAATCGGGGAACAGCGCGCAGCGCAAATCGGGTGCGAAAAAGACCAGCTCATCGAGCAGGCGCTGCGCCGTGGCTGCGTCCGATGTGATGATGGCTGTCAGCTTGCCAGCGGCTTTTTCTCTGAGGCCTAGCTGCGCGATCAGCAATGAGTCGGCTGATCCGACAGGCTGGGGCAGGGTGTGGCGTTTGCCAACGTTGAGTTTGGGTAATTTCATGCGATAGGCGCATTTTAGAATCTATGATGAAGTTATGACGACAGCGACTGACAAACCCCGAATATTTGCCCTGATTCCCTGTGCCGGCAACGGTAGCCGCGCTGGGAGCGTAGGCCCCAAGCAGTACCAGACTTTGCACGGGCAAGCTATGGTGGCCCATACATTGAGTGCTTTTCAGTCGCTGGGCAAGGTGGTTTCCGGGCTGTGGGTGGTGGTGTCCCCTGACGATGATGGTTTTTTAAACGCTTGCCCCGGCTATGGTGCGGGCTCTGAGGTACTGCTCAATTGTGGCGGTGCTACGCGGGCAGCTTCTGTGCTCAATGGATTGAAGGCCATGCTCGCTGTTGCCAGTCCAGGCGACTGGGTGCTGGTGCATGACGCGGCGCGTTGCCTTATAAGCCCTGAACAGATCATGTCGCTGGTGGATGCCTGCAAGGGCGACGCAGTAGGTGGTTTGCTGGCGCAGCCCCTGCTAGATACACTCAAGCAGGCGTCTAGCGGCCGTGTTTCAGCGACCCTAGACCGCAGTGACAAATGGCTGGCGCAAACACCGCAGATGTTTCGCATAGGCGCTTTGATAGCCGCGCTGGAAGCCGCTGAAAGAGACGGCCGCGCGGTGACTGATGAGGCTAGCGCCATTGAGGCGATGGGTTTGAAGCCGCTGCTGGTGCCTAGCAGCGCGCAGAACTTCAAGATCACTTACCCGGAAGACTTTGCGCTGGCCGAGGCTGTGCTGGCGAGTCGTGCTGCTGACAAGAAGGAACACCGTTGATGACCACGCCTGATTTTCCGAACATTCCCTCATTTCGTATTGGTGAAGGCTGGGACAGCCATGCGCTGATGCCGGGCCGCAAGCTCATCCTTGGCGGCGTTGAGGTGCCGCACACGATGGGTTTACTCGGCCACTCGGATGCCGATGTGCTGCTGCACGCCATCATTGATGCGCTGCTGGGCGCTGCCGGGCTGGGTGATATTGGCAAGCACTTCCCGGACACCGATGCGCGCTTCAAGGGTGCTGACTCGATGGCCTTGCTGCTTGAAACGGCAGGCCTGCTGACTGAGCGGGGTTTGCGCATTGGCAATATCGACAGCACCGTGATCGCGCAGGCACCGAAGCTGGCAACTCACATACCCGCGATGCGTGAAAAAATTGCACTGGCCCTAGGGCTTGATGTGGGCCGCGTGAACGTTAAAGCCAAAACCGCCGAGAAGCTGGGGCCAGTGGGGCAAGGTCTGAGCATGGAGGCGCGGGCGGTTGTTTTGCTGTTAAACATCAGCCCGCACGCAGCTTGATGTGCGCAACCAGCCCACCTGAAGCGGTGTTGGACAGGCTGAATACTCCATCCATACGCTGTATGGTTTTTTCGACAATCGTCAGGCCCAGACCTGCACCAGCTGCCGCTGTGCGGGCCGCATTGCCCCTGAAGAACGGACGCGTCAGTTTGGGCAGGATCTCGCTGGACACGCCCTGGCCGTGGTCGCGCACCATGATGAGCACCCATTGGTCACGCTCCTTGGCAACGATTTCCACCAGGGCAATACCGGTTTCGGGAGTTTTGCCGTAGCGCCGCGCGTTTTCAATCAGGTTGGACATGACGCGCAGCAACTCCACCTCATCGGCCAGAACATTCAGCTTGTCGGGCAGGGTGACGGTGATGCGCAGGTCGTCGTAGTCGGCTACCGCATACACAGCCGCCTCGACGATGGTATTGAGTGACACCGGAGCCAGTTGCGCGGGGTCGGCGCGCGCGTAGTCGAGAAACTTGTCGATGATGGCATCAAGCTGCGTGATGTCTGCGACCATGTGGACTCTGGCATCGGCATCGGCCACGCTCAATTCGGTTTCAAGCCGCAGACGTGTCAGCGGCGTGCGCAGGTCATGCGAAATGCCGGCCAGCATGATGACCCTGTCCTGCTCGATTTTCGAGAGTTGCTGTGCCATGCGGTTAAAGCCGATGTTGACTTCGCGGATCTCGCTGGTGGCGGCGTTTTCGTCCAGCAGGCTGGCATCAAAGTCGCCATCGCGCATACGGCTGGTGGCAAACGAGAGCAGTTTGAGCGGGCGGTTGATGAGCCGGGCAATCAGGGCCGCGCCCGCTAGCGACAGCGCCGTCGCCGTAATTAGCCAGATCAACCATGTACTGCCGCGTGAGGGGCCGATCCGCGAAATGTCGGTTTGCAGCCAGTAGGTATCCTTGTCAATTGAAAAGCCGACCCACAAACCTTTGACGCCATTGACATCGCTGGCCACCAGCGTGCCGCTGCCCAGGCGGGTTTTGAGCTCTTCACTGATGCGCTCACCCAAAGCGCCGCTCTCGAACAAGTGAAACTTGTCCCTGGGTTCCTGCATGGTGATGCGTACTTTTTCTTCGTCGGCGAGGGTTTTGATGAGCGAGACACGGGCAATCGCATCGGAGTAGCGTAGCGCGGCACGGCTTAGGTTGACCAGTGACGCGAGCTGCTGCGCACTTTGAATGGCGCGTGGTTCGGATTCGAGCCAGCGATAGGTTTGCAGCCACGCCACGATGGAGCCAAACAGCAGCAGTGCCAGGAAGAAAAAGGTACGCCAGAAAAGGCTGAAACCCCAGCGTGGCCGCATCTCCAGGGTTTCAATCGCGTGCATTTAATGGATGCCATCCGGCACAAAAACATAGCCGACACCCCACACGGTTTGTATGTAGCGCGGTGCCGCAGCATCAACCTCAATCAGCTTGCGCAGGCGCGACACCTGCACATCCAGGCTGCGGTCAAACGGTTCAAACTCGCGGCCACGCGCTAGTTGCGCCAGCTTTTCGCGCGACAGCGGCTGACGCGGGTGTCGCACCAGAGCTTTCAGCATGGAAAATTCGCCCGTCGTCAGCGGCAGTGCTGCGCCGTTTTTTTGCAGTGTGCGCAAGCCCATGTCGAAAGAGAACGGGCCAAAGGTCACCAGTTCCTGGTCAATCGACGGCGCACCGGGTACTTCAGTCGCCGGGCGACGGCGTAGCACCGCATGGATGCGGGCCAGCAGCTCGCGCGGGTTGAAGGGCTTGGACAAATAGTCGTCAGCGCCGACTTCCAGGCCAACGATGCGATCCACGTCTTCGCCCTTGGCTGTCAGCATGATGATGGGTGTACGGTCGTTGGCGGCGCGCAGACGGCGGCAGATCGACAGGCCATCCTCGCCCGGCAGCATCAGGTCGAGAACGATCAGGTCAACCGTATCGCGCAACAAAATGCGGTTTAAAGCCTTGCTGTCTTCGGCAAGAAAGACTTCGAAGCCCTCCCGCGCCAGATAGCGGCGCAGCAGGTCGCGGATGCGAGCATCGTCGTCAACGATGAGGATTTTGTCGGCACTGGCAGTTGTGGTGGCTTGGTTCATTCGGGTTTCGTCACTTGTAACAGAGCCATTTTGCGGGCTGAAGCCTCCAGCCCTGCAGACCTTATTCCAGTTTGACCCCGGTCTCCTTGACCACCTTGCCCCATTTATCGAGTTCTTGGGTCATGAGTTGCGTCAGCGCTTCCGGTGTCGAGAGACTGACCTCAACCCCCGCGTCGAACATAGCCTTTTGGGATTCGGGCGTGGCCATGATCTTGGCGATTTCCGAGTTCAGCCGGTTGATGATGTCCCTGGGCGTGCCTGCGGGTGCTAGCAGCGCCAGCCAGACGGACGCGTCATAACCGGGCACACCGGCCTCCTGCATGGTCGGCACATCGGGCAACTGGGGAATGCGCTTGGCGCTGGTGACCGCCAGCGCTCTGAGCTTGCCGCTGGGCACATGAACCAGTGCGTTGGGCACACCCGCAAAACTGCTTTCAACCACGCCGGCGACCAGGTCTGTGGCGGCCAGGTTGCTGCTACGGTAGGGCACATGCACGAGCGGGGCGCCGGCCATGGAGACAAACAGGCCGCCGATCAGATGCTGCGCGCTGCCGTTGCCCGACGAGGCGTAATGGAGGGTGCCGGGCTGGGCCTTGGCCAGTGCGATGAACTCCTTCACATTGCGGGCCGATACCTTGGGGTTGACCAGCAGCACATAAGGGGAGTCCACCAGTTTGCTGACCGCTGCAAAACTCTTGATCGGGTCGTAAGGCACGGTTTTGTAGACCCATGGGCTGATCACGTGGGTGGAGGACACGATCACCAGCGTGTAGCCGTCAGGCGGGGCCTTGGCAACGAAATCAGTGCCGATCATCGAGCCCGCCCCCGGCTTGTTCTCGATGATGAAGGACTGGCCCATGGCGAGCGTGAGCCTTTGGCCCAGAATCCGAGCCACCACGTCGGTGAACCCGCCGGGTCCGAACGGCACGATGATCTTGACGGGCTTGTTGGGGTAGGCCTGTGCCAGCACGGCGCTGCTAGACAGCGCCAGCACCAGGGCCGCGCACAGCATTTTAAGAGTTGTCTTCATGATTTTTCCTTGGGGGTGAGTTAAAACGTAAGCATCAAACTTCGCACTGATTTCTTCATGCTGTCAGCCTCTGTAGACCGGGTCTGGCATGGTGTAAAAGCTGTGCAGGATTTGATACACCATCATGTGGTTTTTCTGCTGGAAGCTGGCGTGCGAGATGCCGGCCATCACATTGAACTGCTTGTTCATGTTGGGCAGCAGTTTGTAGAAATTGATTAGGTCGTCCAGACTGGCAATGCCGTCGTATTCACCACGCAGAATGAGGGTTGAGGCGGCAATTTTCAGCGGATCGATCAGTGGCAGTCTGGAGCACATGTCCACGTAGGTGCCTGTGGGCATGGAGTCGTCCAGCGTCAGGATGGCATCGGCGAAGGCATCCTTGGTGGCTTCATCGGTGGTCTCGGGATGGTCGCGGTTGAACACGCTGTGGACAAACGCACGGTCGATCGGACGGCGATTCTTGGCCAGGAACTCGGGCAGCTTCTTCTTTCTCTCGGCCAGCGTCGGGCTGCCTTCGCCGGTCCAGACAAAAGCGTCCAGCACCAGTTTGGCCACCCGTTCGGGATGCCGCTCGGCGAACAGTGCGGCCTTGAGCGCACCCGAAGAAATGCCATACAGGAACAGGCTCTTCACACCCGTTTTTTCCATGATGTAGTCGCTGCCAGCGGCTAGATCGTCGGCGCCGTTGCTGATGTCGCTGTTGATGGGGCGGTGCTTGTCCGAGCGACCATAGCCTTCGTTGTCCATGCACCAAGTGTTGAAGCCGCGCTCGGCGAACCAGTCCATCACCGAGGAGTAAGGCCGTCCCGGCACATGCAGGTCAAAGGTCGGCTGGGAGGCCATGGAGGAACCATGCACGAAAAAAATAGTGCCCTGGTAAGGAGCCTTGGGTGAAGCGGCTTTTTCCCAAAGGAACAGCTTGATGTCTCCCTTTTTGGTCCAATGCTCCACGCCGCCAGTCCACTGAATCTTGCGCATCGAAAAAAATCTCCAAATAATCAGCTTGTTCGAATTGAGATTAACCGCTTGGCGATACTAACAGCTGTTTTTGATCAGCGTCGCCGCCTGCTTCACCAGCCCCGGCCCCTTGTAGATCAGGCCGGTGTAGATCTGCACTACATCAGCGCCGGCTTCGATCTTGCTCACCGCGTCTTCGGCGCTCAGGATGCCGCCCACGCCGATGATGGGGTAAGCCTTGCCCAATGCAGCACGCAGTTGGCGGATGACGCGGTTGCTCATCTCCAGCACCGGTGCGCCTGACAGGCCGCCGTTTTCATCTGCATGGCGCAGGCCCTGCACGGCCTCGCGGCTTAGCGTGGTGTTGGTGGCGACCACGCCGTCCATGGAGTGGCGCTTCAGGGTGGCGGCGATGACGCTCACCTGCGCTTCGTCCAGATCCGGCGCGATTTTGACAAAAATCGGTACGCGCTTGCCGTGTTCTTTGGTCAGTGTTTCGCGGCGTTCGGCGATGCGGCCCAGCAGTGCGTCGAGCGCTTCATCACTTTGCAGTGAGCGCAGGTTTTTGGTGTTGGGGCTGGAGATGTTGACGCTGACGTAGTCGGCGTGCGGGTACACGCCGCCTAAGCAAATCAGATAGTCATCGACTGCATTTTCAATTGATGTGGCAGCGTTTTTGCCGATGTTCAGGCCCAGCAAGACCTTGTTCTGAGCCTTGTTGTTTGTACCCTGCCTGCGAACGGCAGATTTTTGTACGTTGGCCAAAAACGCATCTAGCCCGTCGTTGTTGAAACCCAGCCGGTTAATCAGTGCGTTGGCCTCTGGCAAACGAAACATGCGCGGCTTTGGGTTGCCGTTTTGGGCCAACGGTGTGACGCTACCAACTTCAATAAAACCAAAGCCCATGGCGGCAAGGCCATCAATGCAGCAGGCGTTTTTGTCCAGCCCTGCGGCCAGGCCCACGCGGTTGGGAAATATCAAACCAGCCAGCGTGACCGGGTCGTCAACCCGCGCTGCGCAGTAGGCTAGAGCGAGCGGCGTGCCCTGCGTGCGGGCCAGCGAGGCCATGGTCAGCTCGTGCGCAACTTCCGGATCCAGTCCAAATAAAAAGGTCCGGGCCACCCTATAGGGAAGGTTTTGAAGTTTCTGGAGCAGGGACATGGATAATTTGGGTTGTGCGGTGGGCAGTTGCGTATTGTCGCAAAACCTCATCTTTGTAAATTCATCCATTCTCTCCATCAAAACAATCATGACCCAAGACGAACTCAAAACTTTGGTTGGCCAGGCCGCACTGGCCTATGTTGAACCCGGCAGCATCGTGGGGGTCGGCACTGGCTCGACGGTCAACAAGTTTATTGATGCGTTGGCCAGCATGAAGGACCGCATTGCCGGGGCGGTGTCCAGTTCCGTCGCATCGACCGAACGCTTGGCGGCGCTCGGCATCAAGGTGTTTGATGCGGCCGAGGTTGAGGAACTGGCTGTGTACATCGACGGCGCTGATGAAATTGACCACGCGGGCTACATGATCAAAGGCGGTGGTGCGGCACTGACGCGGGAGAAGATCGTGGCGGCGCAGTCGCGCAAATTTGTCTGCATTGCAGACGCTTCAAAGCTGGTACAAACGCTGGGTAAATTCCCGCTGCCGGTGGAGGTGATCCCGATGGCGGCAGGGCGCATTGCACACCAGTTTCTGGCTTTGGGTGGCGCTGCAAAATTGCGGCTAAAAGATGGTGCGCCGCTGGTAACAGACAACGGCCAGTACATTCTGGATGTGACAGGCTTGATGATTACCGACCCGCTGGGGTTTGAGTCAACCGTCAGCCAGTGGCCGGGTGTGGTGACGGTGGGCGTGTTTGCTTTTCAGAAGGCTAATGTGTGTTTGCTGGGCGGCGCGGGCGGTGTCAAAACTTTGGTGTTTTGATGTCGTGAGTTTTAAAATCGGATGCCACCTGGGTTGTCCGCCGTAGGGCCGGGTTGTACTGGCGCCGGTGCAGGCCTTGTCGGGGCTACAGCAGGCGCAGGCGCTGCGGTCGATGGCGCGTTTGATGCGGTGACCAAGGGCGTGGCGGCTGGCTGGCGATAGTTGGATGGCAGCACCGATGCAGCAGGGTAGCCCGCTGCGTTTAAAAACTGCGTCCATTCAGCGTCTGAAAACCCCTTGAGTTGCTGGCCGCCTATGCTGCCAAAGGGCAGGGAATTTTCGCCGCTCAGGCGCTGTAATGCCGCTGCATCGTCAACCGTGATGACGGTCTTTTCTGTGAACGGCACGCCTCGGCCCATGAGCAATGCGCGAGCCGAACTACAGGGGCTACAGTTCTCGCCTGTGTAAAGCGTGACGGGGTACTTCGACGCGACTTGGCGCAGATCAAAAGGCAGGTTGCTGCTGGCAGAGCCACCACCACCTGATGCACCTGTGCTTGAAGTTACTTTGGCGTTGCTGCTGGCCGGTGGCGGTTTGTCCGAGAAAGTGACTTTCCCGTCTGGCCCCACGATGCGGTAAACCTGCTGTGCCTGGGCACCTGAGCTGGCCGCGCCTATAGCGGCTAAAGCTACCGCGCTGATGGCTAAATACTTGAGAGCGAGTGAGGTCATGGTTATTACCCTTAAGCCATACCCTGATGACGCATCAGCGCATCAATCGACGGCTCCCGGCCCCGAAAGGCCTTGAATGATTCCATGGCAGGGCGGCTGCCACCCGCCTCCAGAATTGCCTGGCGATATTTCCTGCCGGTTTCGACCGTTACGGTAGTCTTGCCCGGACTACTTTCGGGTGTTGATGCGGCAGTTTCTTCAAACGCTGCATAAGCATCTGCCGACAGCACTTCAGCCCATTTATAGCTGTAATAACCTGCTGCGTAGCCACCTGAAAAAATGTGGCTGAAGGTATGCGCGGTGCGGCTGTAGGGCGGGGTCTTGATGACCGCCACTTCCTTGCGTACCTGATTGAGCAAAGCCATCACGTCATCTAGTGGTTTGTAGCTGGTGTGCAGCAGCATGTCGAACAGCGAAAACTCGACCTGGCGCAGCGTCTGCATGCCGCTCTGGAAGTTTTTGGCCGCCAGCATTTTGTCGAACAGTGCGCGCGGCAGCGGCTCGCCGGTATCAACGTGGGCCGTCATGTGTTTGAGCACATCCCATTCCCAGCAGAAGTTTTCCATGAACTGGCTGGGCAGCTCGACCGCATCCCATTCAACACCGCTGATGCCCGACACATTGTGTTCGTTGACCTGCGTCAGCATGTGGTGCAGGCCGTGGCCAAATTCATGGAACAGCGTGGTCACGTCGTCATGCGTGAGCAGGGCAGGCTTGCCGCCCACGTCATCGGCAAAATTGCAGACCAGTTGCGCCACGGGTGTCTGTAGTTTTCCCGTGTCGGGGCGCAGCCAGCGCGAGCGCACATCGTCCATCCAGGCACCACCACGCTTGCCGGTACGGGCAGGCTGGTCGAGGTAGAACTGGCCCACCAGTTCTCCTGCACGTTCAATCCGGTAAAACTCGACTTTTGCATTCCATACCGGTGCAGAGTCTTTGCGAATAACGACTTCAAACAGCGTTTCAACAATCTTGAAAAGACCGGCCAGCACCTTGGGCGCAGTGAAATACTGTTTGACTTCCTGTTCGCTGAACGCATACCGCGCTTCTTTGAGTTTTTCGCCGATGTAGGCATAGTCCCAGGCTTCAATAGCGTTCAGCTTGAGGTGGCTAGCCGCAAAGTCCAGCAGGTCAGCCACATCTTTTTCGGCGTAGGGGCGGGCGCGGTGCGCGAGGTCACGCAAAAAAATCACCACTTCTTCAGGCGACTTGGCCATTTTGGTGACGACTGACACTTCGCCAAAATTGTGGTAGCCGAGCAACTGCGCTTCTTCAAGCCGCAGCGCCAATAGCTCCTGCATGACGGCGCTGTTGTCGAACTTGGCAAACTCAGCAGGGGCTTGGTCGCTGGAGCGGGTGCTGTAGGCGCGGTAAATGATTTCACGCAGTGCGCTGCTGTCCGCAAACTGCATGACGGGCAGGTAGCAGGGCATTTTCAGTGTGAGTTTGTAGCCTTCTTTGGCTTCCGCTTTGGCCGCTTCCAGCGCAGTTTGCAGCACGTCAGCAGGCACGCCAGCCAGCTCGTCTTCTTTGGCGAAGTAGGCAAATGCGTCGGTAGCATCGAGTGCATTTTCGCTGAATTTCTGGCTCAGATCGGCTTGCCGCTCCTGGATTTTGGCAAAGCGTTCCTTGGCTGCGCCGGTGAGTTCTGCGCCTGACAGCACAAAATTGCGCAGCGCATTTTTATGCGCCTGACGTTGCTCGGTGTTCAGGCTGGCGACATCAATCGCCTTGTACTTGGCGTATAGCCTCTCGTCCGCACCCAGGCGTGTCCAGAACTCGGTGACTTTGGGCAGGGCCGCGTTGTAGGCGGCGCGTAGCTCTGGCGTGTCGACCACGTTGTTCAGGTGGCTGACAGCGCCCCATGCACGACCCAGCTGTTCAGTCGCTACATCGAGTGTGGCTGCAATACCCACCCAGTTGGAAGGGAAGTCTGGTGCCGTGACTTTTTCAAGCGCTACTTCGGCAGCTAGCCGCAACTCGTCGACGGCGGGGACGACATGCTCGGGTTTGATGCGGTCAAACAGCGGGAGGTCAGAAAAGTCTAGGAGTGGATTTGTCATGACCTGATTAGTCTTGTGAGCGCTTCTTGATACTTCTCTGCTTGCGTGGATTGGCCCGTTTGACTGTACCGCCCGGGCTCAAGCGCTGGTTGCCCAGCACGCGCAGCACTTTGACCTCGGGCCGCTGGCCATAGCGCGAGCTGTTTTTAAGCACCTTGATGTCGCGCGGGCCGGGCATACGGTCTTCGTCAATCTTTTTTTCTTTTTCCGGCTTGGGCCGCCACAGCACCAGCAGCTTGCCAATGTGCTGGATCGGTGCGGCATTGAGTTCATGGGCCAGCGTCTGGAAAATGGCCTCACGGCCGGAACGGTCGTCGGACTGCACCCGCACCTTGATAAGCCCGTGGGCATTCAGGGCCGCATCGGTTTCTTTTTTGACATTCGCCGTCAGGCCGTCAGAGCCGATCATCACAACCGCATTCAGATGGTGCGCTTCGGCACGTTGCTCTTTGCGCTGGGCAGGGGTAAGGATTATTTGAGCCATGGCCTGATTATCGGTGGCTTTGGGGCGTTGTGATGGGAGGACAATCGGGTGCATGAAAGCAAATACAAAGCCAGCAGCAAAGACGGTTGCAAAAGCGCCTGCGAAAGTGGGTGGCAAGGTCAATAAAGCCTGGCTGCACGAGCACATCAATGACCCCTACGTCAAACTCGCCAAAAGAGAGGGCTACCGGGCACGCGCGGCTTACAAATTGAAAGAAATTGATGAAAATCTGGGGCTTATCCGGCCTGGTGATCTGGTGGTCGATCTGGGCAGCACGCCCGGTGCCTGGAGCCAGTACGCGCGCCGCAAAATGTCGCCTACCGGGGCTGCGGCCGGGGCACTCAATGGCACCATCATTGCACTAGACTTGCTGCCGATGGAGCCGATTGAAGGGGTGGTGTTCATTCAAGGTGACTTTCGCGAAGCGGAGGTTTTAAAAGCGCTGGAAGAAACTGTTTTTTCCCATGCCGGGCAAAAAAAGGTGGACGCGGTGATTTCCGACATGTCGCCCAACCTGTCGGGGATTGAGTCGGCAGACGCGGCACGCATTGCCGATCTGATTGAACTGGCGGTTGAGTTCTCGATCCAGCACCTCAAAGCCGACGGCGCATTGGTCGTCAAACTCTTTCACGGTGGCGCTTATGACCCCATGGTCAAGCTGTTCAAAGACACCTTCAAGGTGGTCAAACGCTTCAAGCCCAAGGCATCCCGTTCGGGTTCTTCCGAGACTTTTCTGGTGGGTTTGGGGCTTAAATAGCCTTATTCCTCCACAAGCTAGGGGCTGTTACCACCGGTTTATGCGGCTTTAACTCTTGAAAGGCCTAAAATCAGACGCATGTGCCGTCTTAAGTAACACCTGAGCTTTTAAATCGGAGTCTTCCTTGAACAATCAGTGGTTTTCAAAAATTGCAGTCTGGCTGGTAATTGCCATGGTTCTTTTTACCGTCTTCAAGCAATTTGATACACGGGGCGGCACGGGTGCTACCTATCTGGGGTACTCCGACTTTCTGGAAGAGGTTCGCGGCAAACGCATCAAGACCGCCACCATCGCCGAAGGCCAGGGCGGAACTGAAATTGCCGCCACCACCACCGACGACCGCAAGGTTCGCACCACTGCAACTTACCTGGATCGCGGCCTGGTCGGCGACCTGATTGCCAACGACGTGAAGTTCGATGTCAAGGCACGTGAAGAAAGCTCACTTCTGATGACCCTGCTCGTGAGCTGGGGCCCCATGTTGCTGCTGATTGGTGTGTGGGTGTACTTCATGCGGCAAATGCAGGGCGGCGGCAAGGGCGGGCCGTTCAGCTTCGGTAAGTCTAAGGCCCGCCTGTTAGATGAGTCCACCAACCCCGTCACCTTCGCCGACGTGGCTGGCTGCGACGAAGCCAAAGAAGAGGTCAAAGAAGTCGTTGACTTTTTGAAAGACCCGTCCAGGTTTCAAAAACTCGGTGGCCGCATCCCGCGTGGGTTGCTGCTGATCGGCCCTCCGGGAACCGGTAAAACCCTGCTGGCAAAAAGCATTGCTGGCGAAGCCAAGGTTCCATTCTTTTCTATCGCGGGCTCTGATTTCGTTGAAATGTTTGTCGGCGTGGGCGCGTCCCGTGTGCGCGACATGTTTGCCAACGCCAAGAAAAACGCACCCTGCATTATTTTTATCGACGAGATTGACGCAGTCGGTCGCCAGCGCGGTGCTGGCCTGGGCGGTGGCAATGATGAGCGCGAACAGACGCTGAACCAGCTGCTGGTCGAGATGGACGGCTTTGAAACCAATGCCGGTGTCATCGTGGTCGCCGCCACCAACCGCCCTGACATTCTGGATGCCGCTTTGCTTCGGCCAGGCCGTTTTGACCGCCAGGTGTACGTGAACCTGCCCGACATTCGTGGCCGTGAGCAAATCCTGAACATTTACATGCGCAAAGTGCCGCTGGCACAAGATGTTAGTGCGATGACCATTGCGCGCGGCACACCTGGCATGTCTGGGGCTGACCTGGCCAACCTGTGCAACGAAGCCGCTTTGATGGCTGCGCGCCGCGATGCCCGCACCGTTGAGATGCAGGACTTTGAAAAAGCCAAAGACAAAATCATCATGGGGCCGGAGCGCAGAAGCATGGTCATGCCTGAAGAAGAACGTCGCAACACGGCCTACCACGAGTCAGGCCATGCGCTGCTTGGCAAGTTGCTGCCCAAGTGTGACCCGGTGCATAAGGTCACCATCATTCCGCGTGGCCGCGCATTGGGTGTCACGATGAGCCTGCCCGTGCAGGATCGTTACAGCTACAGCAAAGAGTTCATGCTGAGTCAGATCGCCATGCTGTTTGGTGGCCGTATCGCCGAAGAAGTGTTTATGAACCAGATGACCACCGGTGCCAGCAACGACTTTGAGCGCGCCACCGGTCTGGCTCGTGACATGGTGACCCGTTACGGCATGACGGAAGCACTTGGCCCCATGGTTTACGCTGAAAACGAAGGTGAAATATTCTTGGGCCGCTCGGTCACCAAGACCAACCACATGAGCGAAGCCACGCTGCAAAAAGTCGATGGCGAAGTCCGCCGCATCATTGACCAGCAATACAAGGTTGCCCGCACGCTGATTGAAGACAACCAAGACAAAATGCACGCCATGGCCAAGGCCTTGCTGGAGTGGGAAACCATTGACGGCGAGCAGCTTGACGACATCATTGCTGGCAAAGAACCCCGTCCACCGAAAGACTGGACCCCACGCAATGCGTCGGTGGCTGGCAGCGGTGGTAGCGGGCCAACGGACGGTATACCGGCTGTCAGTACAGACCCCGCGCCAACAGTGGCTTAAGCTTTTTTAACTCACGAAAACCCGGGCTGGTCCCGGGTTTTCTTTTCCTGAATTTTTATTTAACCTCTTGGAATTGCGATGTTTTGGCAAACCTCCCGTTTTCAAATTGATCTGACCAAGCCCCGCGTCATGGGCATCGTCAACGTCACGCCCGATTCGTTTTCGGACGGTGGGCAGCACGCCACGACAGACACGGCTGTTCTGCACTGCGAGCAGCTCATCAAGGACGGGGCAGACATTCTGGACATTGGCGGCGAATCCAGCCGCCCCGGTGCTGCGCCGGTGCCAGTTGGCGAGGAACTGGCGCGCCTGCTGCCTGTGGTGTTACATGCCGTGAGGCTGGGTGTTCCTGTATCGGTAGATACTTATAAACCTGAAGTGATGCAGGCGGTACTCGATATGGGGGCTGACATCATCAACGACATCTGGGCGCTGCGCAAACCGGGGGCCAGAGAGGTGGTGGCCGGGCATCCGGCCTGCGGCGTGTGCCTGATGCACATGCACCGAGAGCCTGTCAGCATGCAGACTGCGCCTATGGAGGGCGACGTGCTGGCCCAGGTACTGGCTTTTTTGAAAGATGCTACTGCCCGGCTTGAAGCGGTGGGTGTTGCTAGGGGCCGCATGGTGCTGGATCCGGGTATTGGTTTTGGCAAGACGGTTGCGCAAAACTTTTCACTGCTGGCGCGGCAACGCGAGTTGCTGGCGTTGGGGCATCCGCTGCTGGCTGGCTGGTCGCACAAATCGTCGCTGGCCGCAGTCTGCGGCACCTCGCTGGCATCGGTGGCGCAACTTGATGTGGTTGACCGCATGGTGCCCAGCGTGGCGGCGGCTCTGCTGGCCGTTGATCGGGGCGCACGCATAGTGCGGGTGCATGATGTGCGTGAGACGGTGCAAGCGCTAAAGGTATGGTCCGCAACGGCCTAAAATTCACAGCATCAGGTAACCCTGAAGTCACCAAGAGACAACAACTAATGACCAGAAAATACTTCGGCACAGACGGTATTCGCGGCACGGTCGGCCAGCCACCGATCACGCCTGACTTTGTGCTGCGCCTGGCACACGCGGTGGGTCGCGTGCTCAAGCGCACCGAGCCACGTCCAACGGTACTGATTGGCAAAGACACCCGCATCTCGGGCTACATGCTTGAAAGTGCGCTGGAGTCAGGCTTTAATTCCGCTGGTGTCGATGTGGTGTTGCTTGGGCCCCTGCCAACACCCGGCGTGGCCTACCTGACCCGCGCACAGCGGGCTAGCTTGGGTGTGGTCATCAGCGCCAGCCATAACGCCTACTCTGACAACGGCATCAAATTTTTCAGTGCGCAAGGCAGAAAATTGGACGATGCGTGGGAGATGGCCGTTGAAGCTGCACTTGAAGAAGCGCCCGTGTGGGCTGACTCCAGTACGCTGGGCAAGGCGCGCAGGCTGGACGATGCCGCAGGCCGCTACATCGAGTTTTGCAAAAGTACTTTTGCCAATGATCTGACCCTCAAGGGCTTGAAAATGGTGGTCGATGGTGCGCACGGTGCGGCCTACCACATCGCGCCCAAAGTCTTCCATGAACTGGGCGCAGAAGTCATCGCCATTGGCTGCGCGCCAGACGGCATGAACATCAATGACAAGGTCGGCGCGACGCACCCCGAGGCATTGATAGAAGCTGTGAAGCAGCACCAAGCCGATTACGGCATTGCCCTTGATGGCGACGCTGACCGCTTGCAGTTGGTGGATAGCACGGGCCGACTTTTCAATGGCGACGAGATGCTGTACTTGATGGTTAATGAGCGCTTGGCGCGGGGCGAAAAAGTACCCGGCGCAGTCGGTACGCTGATGACCAATATGGCTGTTGAAGTCGCTTTAAAGGCCAAGGGCGTTGAGTTTATACGCGCCAAAGTCGGCGACCGCTATGTGCTGGAAGAGCTGGAAAAGCGCGGCTGGCTGCTGGGCGGTGAGGGTTCAGGCCACTTGCTGGCGCTCGACAAACACACCACGGGCGATGGCCTCATCAGCGCACTGCAGGTGCTGCAAGCCTGTGTGCGCAGCGGCAAAACGATTGCGCAGTTGCTCGGTGATGTGGTGCTGTTTCCGCAAACGCTCATCAACGTCAAGCTCAAGGCCGGGCAGGACTGGAAAAGCAGCGACAAGCTTGCAACTATGACCAAAACCGTGGAAGCCGAGCTTGGTGATACTGGCCGTTTATTGATACGCGCCAGCGGCACCGAGCCACTGCTGAGGGTGATGGTCGAGGCCCGCGATGCGGTGCAGGCCAGGGCGTGCGCCGAGCGGGTGGCAGATACTGTTCGCGGCTGAGGCTGGATCGCTCACCTGCCTGGCATAGCCGCATAACCCATGGTTTGCGGCAGCCACAGCACGATTTGCGGAAAGAATGTCATGGCGAGCAGCAAAAGCAGCAGCATGACCAGAAAATGCCAGCCTTCCTTCATCATTTCGCCAATCGGTATGCCGGTCAGCGCCTTGGTGACGAACAGCAGCATGCCAAAGGGCGGAGTAATCAGCCCGATCATCATGTTCAGCACCACCAGCACACCAAAGTGCACCAGGTCAACGCCCAGCAGCTTGGCAGCGGGCAGCAGCATGGGCACAAACACCAGCAGCAGCACCGACACATCCAGAAAGCAGCCCAGCAGCAGAAACATCAGATTGACGAGCAGTAAAAACTTGATTTGCGACAGCTGCATACCGTCAACCCACAGCGCCATCGCTTGCGGTACGCCTTCGGCGGTGAAGGCGTAGTTGAGTACAAAAGAGCCAGCCAAGATCATGGTGATCACCGCGCTGCCCCGGGTCGACTCCATCACCACGCCCCAGAAGGTTCGCCATGTCAATGCGCGATAGACGACACTTGCCAAAACCAGCGCATGAAAAGCCGCCACTGCAGCCGCCTCGGTCGGGGTAAAAGCACCCGAATAGATGCCACCCAGCAGTACGATCGGCATCGACAGCGGCAACGCACCACGGTAGATGATGTTGGGCCATTCGCGCAGCGGGATTTTTGCTTCGCGTGGCATGTTGCGTTTTACGGCAATAAAGTGAACCACCAGCATCATCAGGATGGCCATTAAAAAACCTGGCACTACGCCGCCTAAAAACAGTGCGCCGACGGATGCGCCGGAGACCATGGCGTAAATCACCATCGGTATGGACGGCGGAATAAGCGGCCCCAGTGTGGCGCTGGCGACCACCACCGCGGCAGCAAAGCCGCGTGAATATTCAGGCTTTTTCAGCATTTGCCGGATGGTGACGAGGCCCGGCCCAGCCGCGTCGGCAATAGCGCTGCCACTCATGCCCGAGAAAATCACGCTGACCAGAATATCCACTTGCGCCAGCCCGCCGCGCATACGCCCGACGAGGATGCGGCAGAAGTCAAAAATCCGTTCGCTCACCGTACCGGCATTCATGATGTTGGCGGCAAACACAAACAGCGGCACCGCCAGCAGCACATAGCTGTTGTACAGGCCATTGCCCACTTGCTCTGCCACCAGGCCCACGTCCTGACGCTTGACCAGCAGGTAGGCAATGCCGGAGGTGAGCATTGAAAAACCAATCGGCATCCGCAGCAACATGCCGAGCACCAGCACGCCCACCAGCAGCATCAAAGCGGTGCTCATAAGCGCAGCTCGCTTTCAAGGCCTAGACCGCGTACCGCTCGCCAAATGGTGAATGCCGAACGACACACCAGCGCCACCAGCAGCAACACAAACGGCAAAAACACCCACATGAAAGGCAGACCCAGCACCGGCGTGCCCTCGCGGTTCATAAAATGCACATAGTCCCAGCTGGCTGGAATGCCGCACAGTGCCAAGCCGCCAATAGCCAAGTTGCCCGCAATCTGCATGAGCTGCCTGGCGCGTTGGCCAACGCTGTTCCACAGCAGATCAAACACCACATGCTCACGCTCAGGCACCACAAAAGCCGAGGCCCACAGGATGAGCCAGACATACAAAATAACCGCAGCCTCGTCAGTCCAGGCCAGCGGCTTGTTAAAGCCAAATCGTGCGCTGACCTGAATCACAAACACGATGAACAGTGTCAAAAACAAACCACCGCCAATCACGTTGGCGGTTTTTTGGAGCCAGCTTTTCATGTTGGGCCGAGCTTATCTTGTGGCGTTGATGCGTTCCAGCAAGCCATTCGGCCAGACCTTGGCGTAGTCAGAACTTTGGTAAGCGGCTTGCACAGCCTTGCGAAACGCATCAACATCAGGGGTGCTGACCTGTAGGCCCTGCTGCCTGAAAAAATCAGCCAATTGACTTTCTTCTTTGATGCGGTTCTCGTTGTTGTAGGCGGATGCGGCATCGGCAGCAGCTTTAACTTTTTGCTTCTGCACAGCAGACATTGCGCCCCAAGCTTTGTTCGAGATGGCGATAAAAATGCTATCGACCAAGTGGCTGGTCAAGACGATTTGTTTGGTCACTTCATAAAACTTGGCCGCTCGTACCGATGGCAGGGGGTTGTCTTGGCCGTCAATCGTGCCGGTCTTTAAACCTAAATAAACCTCGCCAAAGGCCAGCGGTGTCGGCGTAGCGCCCAGCGCCTCACCTAAAAATAGCCACTCCTTGGAGCCCGGCATACGCAGCTTCACGCCCTTCAGGTCAGCAGGTGTTTTGACGTTGCGGGCTTCGCGCAAATTGATTTGCCGGGTGCCCAGGTAAACGCTAGACAGCGGCGTGACTTGCATCTTTTCAGCCACAGTTTTAAACAGTTCGCTACCGATCGGGCCATTGAAAACTTTTTGCTGGTGCGCAGGGTCACGCACGATGTAGCCCGCAGTGAAGATTGAAAACTCCGGTACCAGCTTGGCAATATCGAATGCCGAGATAGACGACAGTTCCAGGTTGCCACGCGCCATCGCAGCAGGCTCGGCACCTTGTTTGAAGAGCGACGCGTTCAGGTTGATTCTCACATCAAATTCGCCTGGCGCGGTTTTCTCAAGGGTGTCTTTGAACACCGTCCACATCTTGGCGTGCCAGTCGTCGGGTACGGCGGGGGTTGATACGCGTAGCAGCACTTTGGTAGCAGGCGTTTGGGCTTGCGCTGCGGGCAATGCCAGTCCCATCAGCACGGCAGCAGAAGCCGTTGCTAGCAGGGTGCGGCGGATGATGGCTGTTTTCATGTTGTTTCTTGCCTTGTAGGGCACGATGAATTTGGACTCTGACCCCAATAACCCTCCTGTTCGGACAAAACACCCAAGCTACTGGTTGACGCTCTGGGCGTCATCGAGCACTGAATTTAATTCAAGCCTGGCCCTTTTTTTTGCTTTTGGGGGATGGGGCTTTTTTTTACATGGTTTTGTAATTCTTTTAATTCCTGATCTTCACTACGTTGTTTTGCACGAAGTTCGGCAATCCGATCTGGATCGCTCTCCGACCAAACGCCAGCACGTTTCAACATGGCCGAAATCTCAAAATCCCGGAGCCTTTCAATCATTTCACCGCGTGATACTCCATCAGGTGTTCCCCTGCCTATGCCGCGAGTACGGGCAAGACCATTTTTAACGAGTAGGCTCGCCAGATCATTTCCGTCAGCCGTATAGATGAATCCATATACTCTGCCTTTGGCTGACCTCCCTAACGCACTTGCAAAGGCTGTATGAACAGTAAAAGGTTTGGCAAGGGCGCTATCAACAAAAGCTTTTGCCTCGTTGCCGAAATGAATAGTACGTTTTGCATCAGGCAATCCAAAATAACGCATTTGCTCCCGAACCCTCTGTGCATCACTCATAGAACTGGTGGAAGTTTCAGAGCAGTCAACAAAATAAAGCCTCACATGGAAAGATTTCCCATTAGTTTCCACAAGAAAGCTATCCCCGTCATTTGCCGGATCATTTATTAATCTCGCATTGGGAAATATTTGCAAATCAGCAGCAAATGATGGCAGGATGCCTCCAAACATCAGCACTGCTGTTACGAATAAAAACCTGATTGTCGATTGAATAAATCTTTTCATAATGTAAGCTTAATAGGCCTAACGTGGAGGTCACCGGCGCACAACAACTGCTGCGAAGCAGCTTTCTGATGTTGAGTGTCCGTGTCGATCAACATGTTCGACCTCACTGTGCGTGGCCTGCTCAAGAGGCGAGCAGTTCGCAACGTGAAATACGGGCCAACGCTTCGCCCATCGTTTCGCGCGCGATGGCAGTGTCGTAGTTGACCTGCCCGCGAAGCCACCATCCATCGCTGAGCCCAAAATACCGGCAAAGTCGCAGGTCGGTGTCTGCGGTGATTGCACGTTTTCCCGCGACAATGTCGCCAATGCGCTGAGCGGGTACGCCAATGTCCTTGGCCAAACGATATTTCGTCAGGCCAAGTGGCTTCAAGAATTCTTCTTCCAACATCTCGCCGGGCGAGACAGGGGAAACAGTGCGAGTGCGCATGCCAATACTCCTTTAATGGTAGTCAACTATCTCCACATCCTTGGCACCCTCAGAAGTCCACACAAAGCAAACTCGCCATTGATCGTTGACGCGAATGCTGTGTTGCCCCTTTCGATCTCCCTTCAGAGCTTCAAGATGATTGCCTGGCGGTACACGCAGATCATCAAGGACTGCGGACCAATCGAGTTGCTCCAACTTTCGAAGGGCGGGACGCTCGACATTGACCCACCGACGTACACGTCTGCCTTGAAAGAGGGCCTCGGTGTCCATGCACTTGAAGTTCTTTATCGCCATTGGTCAATAATAACGTATTGCGTGAATAACGTCAAGCGTTGCTACACCCCAGCCGACTCACTGCTCGCATCACACAACGGCAGGTTCATGAGGTCGAACGTAGAGCTAACCGGCGCTGCGCAGCTTTATCGCGCAGCGTCCGTGTTGAGCGCCGGGTTAGCTTTGGCTTTGCAGTGGCCACGGTTTTGAAAAGACGCTTTTGAATTTGTTGGCTGTTTGTACAAGCCATGTGAACGCTTTTTCGCGCTCCAGGCTTGCGAAGTCGAACTCGTGAAATACCCGAATGCGGCTTGCTTTTTTTTCTGGCAATTCTTGCCAAGATAATGCACCAACCCCCAACGCATTTTCAATGGATTCCTGATTGGAACGAAAGGCACTGAAGAGTGGCTTGGAATTCGGAATGTAAATTTCGCAACCGACTTGGTTTTCTGTGGTCAGGGTTGTCAGTGTGACGTGACAATCAGAGCGTCCAATTGCGACGTCGTACCAGTGCTGGGCGCGAGGCGTACGCAGCTTTAGCGGGGGATTGCTGGAAGCGGCGAAATCGCGGAGTTGTTGCCAAAACTCAAGCTGAAGTAGCTTGGTATCAGATAGCTCCGATTGGTCGCGAACGGTACCACGGACAGATTTTGTCCAATCGTTAGGACGTGAGACAACGAAAAATTTTGGTGCCGGATCAGATGTGCCAATTTGCCAAAGTTCAATACGAACCAGAAAGAAATTTATCTTTTCATCAGTGTGCTCGTTCAGCCAGTCTACCGCTTGCTTGTGTTCGTCTCTCGCATTTTTGACGATCCAAACGATGTACTCAGCTTCAATACCGGCAGCGTAGGTGAGAATTTGCCCCAAATGGCTATGATCCGTTGCTTCAAGTTGATTTTCAATGACGATCTTTCGGCCTGTAGTTTCCTCTTGAGCCAGAA
>JBCKNF010000005.1:0-108818 GCA_038902815.1 Polaromonas sp.
ACTTGCCTTTGATCATGTCGGCGAGTGACTTCAGTGCGCGCTTGTTGGCACCCGTCATGGCTTTGCCACGACGACCGTTGTCGAGCAGCGAATCAACCGCTTCCTGCAACATGCGCTTTTCATTGCGGGCAATGATTTCGGGCGCTTTCAGTTCCAGCAAACGGCGCAGGCGGCTGTTGCGGTTGATCACGCGGCGATACAGGTCGTTCAGGTCGGAGGTGGCAAAACGGCCGCCATCGAGTGGCACCAGCGGACGCAGATCCGGCGGCAACACGGGCAGTACGTCGAGCACCATCCAGTGCGGCTTGATGCCGGATTTCTTGAACGCTTCCATCAATTTCAAACGCTTGGCGTTTTTCTTGATCTTGATTTCAGAGCCGGTCAGGTCGTTGCGCAGTTTATCGATTTCGTCGTCAAGAACTAGTCCTTGGAGCAAGTCCTTGATGCCCTCGGCACCCATCTTGGCGGTGAACTCGTCGCCGTGTTCCTTGTGTTTGGCATCAAAGTCGTCTTCCGACATGATGCTGAACTTCTTCAGCGGGGTCATGCCGGGGTCAGTCACTACATAGGCTTCAAAGTACAGCACACGCTCGATGTCGCGCAGCGTCATGTCGAGCACCAGGCCCAGACGCGATGGCAGCGACTTCAAAAACCAGATGTGCGCGCACGGTGCAGCCAGGTCGATGTGACCCATGCGCTCGCGGCGAACCTTGGTCTGCGTGACTTCAACGCCGCACTTCTCGCAAATCACACCACGGTGCTTGAGACGCTTGTACTTGCCGCACAGGCATTCGTAGTCTTTGATGGGGCCAAAAATCTTGGCGCAAAAAAGGCCGTCGCGCTCTGGTTTGAAAGTGCGGTAGTTGATGGTTTCAGGTTTTTTGACTTCACCGAAAGACCATGAACGGATCTTCTCGGGCGAAGCCATGCCGATCTTGATGGCATTGAAATGCGCATCCGGCGTGAATTGCTTGAACAGGTCGAGTAATGATTTCATGTTTTAAATCCTTTTCTTTGCCTGTAATTAAAAACGCTCAAGCTCGATGTCGATGCCCAGCGAACGAATCTCTTTGACCAGCACGTTGAACGACTCGGGCATACCTGCCGTGATCGCGTGCTCGCCCTTGACGATGCTCTCGTAGACCTTGGTTCGCCCGACCACGTCGTCGGACTTAACGGTAAGCATCTCTTGCAGCGTGTAGGCCGCGCCGTAAGCTTCCAGCGCCCAGACCTCCATCTCGCCGAAACGCTGTCCGCCGAACTGCGCCTTGCCGCCCAGCGGCTGCTGCGTGACCAGCGAGTAAGGGCCAGTCGAACGGGCATGCATCTTGTCGTCCACCAGATGGTGAAGCTTCAGGAAGTGCATGTAGCCCACGGTGGTGGTGCGCTCAAACGCATCGCCGGTGCAGCCGTCATACAGCTGGGCCTGGGTACGCGTGGCTGTGAGACCTTTCAGCTTGGCAACATCATCCGGGTAAGCCAGTTGCAGCATGCCCATGATCTCGGCTTCTGAAGCGCCATCGAACACAGGAGTTGCAAACGGCACACCGTTGGTCAGGTTGCTGGCCATCTCAAGAATGTCGGCATCCGACAGCTTGGCCAAGTTTTCCACGCGGCCCGACTTGTTGTAGATGCTGTCCATGAACTTGCGCATCTCGGAGATCTTGCTTTCGGCCTGCAACATGTCACCAATACGCTGGCCTAGGCCTTTTGCCGCCCAGCCTAGATGCACTTCAAGCACCTGCCCGACGTTCATGCGCGAAGGCACACCCAGCGGGTTCAGCACGATGTCGCACGGCGTACCGTCGGCCATGTGCGGCATGTCTTCGACCGGAACGATCTTGGACACGACCCCCTTGTTGCCGTGGCGGCCAGCCATCTTGTCACCTGGCTGCAGGTGGCGCTTGACGGCCAGGTAAACCTTGACCATCTTGAGCACGCCCGCTGGCAACTCGTCGCCCTGCGTCAATTTTTTGCGCTTTTCTTCGAAAGACAAATCGAAACTGTGGCGCGTCTGCTCCATCGAGTTCTTGATGCTTTCAAGCTGCGAAGCGACTTCGTCATTCGCAGGACGGATGTCGAACCAGTGGTACTTCTCGACATCGGCCAGGTAAGCCTTGTCGATCTTGCTGCCTTTGGCGAGCTTTTTCGGGCCGCCATTGGCGACCTTGCCGGTCAGCAGTTTTTCGATACGGGCGAACGCGTCGGCTTCCACAATACGCAGCTGGTCGTTCAGGTCCAGCCGGTAGCGCTTGAGCTCGTCGTCAATGATCTGCTGGGCACGCTTGTCGCGCACGATGCCTTCACGGGTGAAAACCTGCACGTCGATGACGGTGCCCCGCGAGCCCTGGCTGACACGCAGCGAGGTGTCTTTCACATCGCTGGCTTTTTCGCCGAAGATGGCGCGCAGCAGTTTTTCTTCCGGTGTCAGCGTGGTCTCGCCTTTTGGCGTGATCTTGCCGACCAGCGTATCGCCCGGCTGGACTTCAGCACCGACATAAATAATGCCGGACTCGTCAAGACGGTTGAGCTGATGCTCGGACAGGTTGGGAATGTCGCGCGTAATCTCTTCGCAACCCAGCTTGGTGTCACGGGCCATGACGACGAGTTCTTCGATGTGAATCGAGGTGTAGCGGTCTTCGGCCACTACACGCTCGGAAATCAGGATCGAATCCTCGAAGTTATAGCCGTTCCAGGGCATGAAGGCGATCAGCATGTTCTGGCCAATGGCAATTTCGCCCAGGTCGGTTGATGCGCCGTCGGCAATCACGTCACCCTTGGCCAGCTTGTCACCCATCTTGACGATGGGACGCTGGTGAATATTGGTGTTCTGGTTGGAGCGCTGGTACTTGATGAGGTTGTAGATGTCCACACCGACTTCGCCAGCCAGGGCTTCTGCGTCATTGACGCGAACCACGATACGGGTCGCATCAACGTAGTCCACCACACCACCGCGGGTAGCGGTGACGACAGTACCCGAATCGACCGCAGCAACGCGCTCGATACCGGTACCCACCAGTGGCTTTTCGGGGCGCAGCACAGGCACGGCCTGGCGCGACATGTTGGCACCCATCAGTGCGCGATTCGCATCGTCGTGCTCCAGGAAAGGAACCAGCGAAGCCGCAACTGACACGATCTGTGCAGGCGACACGTCCATGTACTGCACGCGCTCGGCTCCGACCAGAACGGATTCACCGTTTTCACGCGCCGATACCAGATCGCCCGTCAGCTTGCCGGCCTCGTCCAGCAAGGCGTTGGCCTGGGCAATCACGTACTTGCCTTCTTCGATGGCCGACAGGTAATCGATTTGCATCGTGACCTTGCTGTTAACCACGCGGCGGTACGGCGTTTCAATGAAACCGTATTCGTTGAGGCGGGCGTACAGGGCTAGCGAGTTGATCAGGCCAATGTTCGGGCCTTCAGGCGTTTCAATCGGGCAGACACGACCGTAATGGGTCACGTGCACGTCACGTACTTCAAAGCCTGCGCGTTCGCGGGTCAGGCCGCCGGGGCCAAGGGCCGAAACACGACGCTTGTGGGTGATCTCGGCCAGCGGATTCGTCTGGTCCATGAACTGCGACAGCTGCGAGGCGCCGAAGAACTCTTTCAACGCAGCCGAAATCGGCTTGCTGTTGATGAGGTCATGCGGCATCAGGGGTTCTTGCTCGGCCTGGCCCAGACGCTCTTTCACGGCTTTTTGAATACGTGCCAGACCGGTACGGTACTGGTTTTCAGCCAGTTCGCCAACGCAACGCACACGGCGGTTGCCGAGGTGGTCGATGTCATCGACTTCGCCATTACCATTGCGCAGGTCAACCAGGATCTTGACGACAGCGAGGATGTCCGCGTTGGTCATCACCATAAGGCCGGTGGACGAATCGCGGCCTACTCTGGCGTTGAACTTCATGCGGCCAACTTTGGACAGGTCGTAGGTGTCCGGGTTGTAGAACAGGCGCTGGAACAGGGCCTGCACTGCGTCTTCGGTTGGCGGCTCGCCAGGACGCATCATGCGGTAAATCTGAACGCGCGCTGCAAACTCGTCAGCCGTCTCGTCAGAGCGCAGGGTTTGCGAAATGTACGAACCTTGGTCAAGCTCATTGGTGTACAGCACTTGCAGATCCTGCACGCCAGAGGTGCGCAATTTTTTCAGCAAGACTTCTGTCAACTCATCATTGGCCTTGGCGATGATTTCACCGGTTTCAGCGTCAACAATGTTCTTGGCGACCACCCGGCCAACCAGAAAGTCTTCAGGCACGCTGATGCTGCTAGTACCGCTGGTCTCGAGTTCGCGGGTATGGCGAACCGTGATGCGCTTGTCTTTTGCAACCACCACCTTGCCGGCTTTGTTGGTGATATCAAAACGGGCGACTTCACCGCGCATGCGCTCGGCGACAAATTCCATCTGCGCACCACTGTCCATCAGGCGGAAGTGGTCAAACACAAAGAAGTTAGCCAGGATGGATTCATGGTTCAGACCAATGGCCTTGAGCAGAATCGTGACCGGCATCTTGCGGCGGCGGTCAACACGAAAGTACAAAATGTCCTTCGGGTCAAACTCGAAGTCAAGCCATGAGCCGCGGTAAGGGATGATGCGGGCCGAAAACAGCAACTTGCCCGAGCTGTGGGTCTTTCCCTTGTCGTGTTCAAAGAACACGCCAGGTGAGCGATGCAGCTGGGACACGATGACACGCTCGGTGCCATTGATGACGAAAGAGCCCTTGTCGGTCATGAGCGGAACTTCGCCCATGTAAACCTCTTGCTCTTTAACTTCTTTAACCACCTTGGACTGCGATGTCGATGACTCACGGTCATAAATGATCAGCTGAACTTTGGCGCGCACGGCTGACGCGAATGTCAGGCCACGGATCTGGCATTCACGCACATCAAATCCGGGCTTGGCCAGGTTGTATTCGAGAAACTTCATCTCGACAAAACCGTTGTGTGAGACGATCGGGAAGGCGCTTTCAAACGCCGCCTGAAGACCTTCTTTGGTGCGCTTTTGAGGTGCGCGATCAGCTTGCAAAAATGCGATGTACGCGTCTTTCTGCATCTGAAGTAAATAAGGAATAGGCAATACACTTTCGCGATTACCGAAGCTTTTGCGGATGCGTTTGCGTTCGGTGTAGCTATAGCTTGAAGTTAGGGCCATGAGTTCTCCGCGTTGATGGGCTCTGGGACTCTTCAATATCTACATACACAACGTATGTAGACACTCTTGGTGGTTGGCCACTACCAACCATGGCGGACAGCGACGCATTGCACGTCACCCGAACCAAGGCGTTTTCTGCAGTCTGGGGCAGAAAACACAGGAAAGCAGACGATTTAACCTGCTTTCCTGTGCATTCCTTGAAGCAGCTGGAAGCCCTTTTTCGGACTTCCAGCCTTCGCAAACACAAGCAATTACTTGAGTTCGACTTTTGCGCCAGCGTCTTCGAGCTTTTTCTTGGCAACTTCTGCATCAGCCTTGGAGATGCCTTCCTTGACGTTCTTCGGAGCGCCATCGACCAGGTCTTTGGCTTCTTTCAAACCAAGGCCAGTGATTTCGCGAACGGCTTTAATAACCTGTACCTTGGCTGCGCCAACTTCGAGCAGCACGACGTTGAATTCAGTCTTCTCTTCAGCAACTGCTGCTGCAGCGCCACCGCCAGCAGCAGGAGCCGACATGGCAGCTGCGCTTACGCCAAATTTCTCTTCGATGGCTTTCACCAATTCGTTGAGTTCCATCACCGTCATGCTGTCCAGCGAGGTCAGAAATACGTCTTTATCGAATGCCATTTTTTGATTCCTAAAAATTTATTTAACAGTTGAGGCGCAAAAGGTGCGCCGCGAGGTCTATCTTTTACGCTGCTACCGCTTCTGTTGCGACTTCGGCAGGAGCTGAATCGCCGCCACCTTTTTTCGCTGCCAGCGCGCCCAGCACAACGGCCATACGCGAGATTGGCGACATCAGCAAGCCACACAACTGCGCCAGCAAAACTTCTTTCGAAGGAATGTTAGCCAATTGCTTAACGCCGTTCACGTCCAGGGCTTTTCCGGCAAATACACCAGCACGAATCACCAATTTGTCATTGGTTTTCGCGAAGTCAGCAACCACTTTCGCGGCTGCTACTGCATCAATGGAAAAGCTATAGATCAGCGGTCCAGTCATCTGGTCGGACACAACGTCGAATGCGCTACCAGCTACAGCACGGCGAGCCAAAGTGTTTTTCAGAACACTCAGGGTCACGCCATTGCCCCTGGCTAAGCTGCGCAGACGGGTCATGTCAGCGACCGTGATGCCACGGTATTCCGCCAGCACCAGCGTTTGAGCTTTAGCTGCGAGGCCGCTCACTTCATCAATGACGGCTTGTTTCTCACTGCGATTGAGACTCAAGGTCTACTCCTTAAAAATGTGCTTTCCGGTTTCCTGGTCACTTATCACAACCAGATCGCCATCAAACACGCTCATGTTCAGCGACCAACTGTTTTTTAGATTTTTTTCAAACCCATTCAAGCAGCGGGTGCGCCATCTGCGTTGGCCGGCTCCCGAAGAAGCCAATTAAGGATTTTTGGGGTCAGACCCCAATAACCCACCAACGGTCTTGGATGGCCTGACGGAGCGCTAACCCCGACAGCCCACCACTTCTTGAGCAACCCCTGCGGATTACTCAAATTTTCAAATCAACCAGCGATGGTTTGTGTGTCGACGCGAACGCCCACACCCATCGTCGAAGACACTGCCACCTTACGCAGGTACACGCCCTTGCTTGACGCAGGCTTGGCTTTAATCAGCGCATCGATCAATGCAGCCAGGTTGCCCTGCAACTTGTCGGTGTCAAACGAACGGCGGCCAATCGTGCCATGCACGATGCCGGCTTTGTCAACGCGAAACTGCACCTGGCCAGCTTTTGCATTTCTCACGGCGGTTGCCACGTCAGATGTTACGGTGCCAACTTTCGGATTCGGCATCAAACCACGTGGGCCAAGGATCTGGCCGAGGGTACCCACAACGCGCATGGCATCAGGCGATGCAATCACCACGTCGAAGTCCATCTTGCCGGCCTTGATGTCGGCCGCCAGGTCATCCATGCCAACGATGTCTGCACCAGCGGCTTTGGCTTCTTCAGCCTTGGCACCCTGGGCGAACACGGCCACGCGCTTGATTTTACCGGTGCCGTTAGGCATCACAACCGCGCCGCGAACAACTTGATCGGATTTCTTGGCATCAATACCAAGCTGCACCGCCACGTCGATGGATTCATCAAACTTGGCGACGGCAAATTCTTTTACCAGCCGAATAGCTTCGGACACGGCATACAGCTTGTTGCTGTCGATCTTGTCACCAACAGTCTTTTGGCGTTTGCTTAGTTTGGTCATACAACACCTTCCACCGTCACGCCCATGGAGCGGGCCGAACCGGCAATCGTACGGACGGCAGCGTCAAGGTCGGCTGCAGTCAGGTCTTTCATTTTGTGCTTTGCGATTTCTTCAAGCTGGGCGCGGGTAATCTTGCCGACTTTCACGGTGTGCGGCGTGGCAGAACCCTTATCTAACTTGATGGCTTTCTTAATCAACGTAGCAGCCGGAGGCGTTTTGATGATGAAGGTAAAGCTCTTGTCTGCATAAGCAGTGATGACCACAGGCAGCGGCAAGCCCGGCTCAACACCCTGGGTCTGGGCATTGAATGCCTTGCAGAATTCCATGATGTTCAAACCGCGCTGACCCAGGGCCGGGCCAATCGGTGGGGACGGGTTGGCCTTGCCAGCTGGCACTTGCAGCTTAATGAAGCCGACGATTTTTTTCGCCATACTTTTCTCCTTGCGGGTCATAACGCCAGGGCGCTGTAAAAAACAGGCCCGGGCTCCCCGGGGGTTAGACAACTCAAGTTTCAGTTTTAAGACCGTTCGCGCCGAGTTGCAAAGCGCAAAATTTTCGCAAAAGAATCAGGTTTTTAAGTTTTCTCAATCTGACCGAATTCCAGATCAACTGGCGTTGCACGGCCAAAGATCGTGACCGATACGCGCACTTTGTTCTTGTCGTAATTGACTTCTTCAACCGTACCGTTGAAGTCGGTGAAGGGGCCGTCCTTAATGCGAATATATTCACCGGTCTCGAATTCAACCTTGTGGCGCGGCTTCTCGGTACCGACCTGCATCTGAGCAACGATTTTTTGCACGTCGCTTTCTGAAATAGGAGTCGGCCTATGCTTCGCGCCACCCACAAAACCGGTGACCTTATTGGTGTGCTTCACTAGGTGCCAGCTCTCGTCATCCATGACCATCTCGACCAGCACATAGCCGGGGAAAAAGCGGCGCTCTGTTGTCTTCTTCTGGCCATTCTTGATTTCAACAACTTCTTCAGTCGGTACCAAAAAGCGGCCAAACTTTGCCTGCATTCCAGCGCGATTGATGCGCTCGACGATATTGCGCTCCACAGCCTTTTCCATGCCCGAGTAGGCGTGAACCACATACCACTGCATGCCGGGGGTTGGTAGCAGCGTTGCGCCAGCTGCTACTTCGCTGACCACGTCACCATTTATATTGCTCATTATTTTTTCCAGCCCAATATCAGGTCGTAAAACACCCATTCAAGCGTTTTATCGGTGAGCCATAAAAACAGAGCCATCACGACGACGAATGCAAAGACATACGCCGTCATCTGCATGGCTTCCTTGCGGGCGGGCCAGACCACTTTTTTAACTTCGCGCCAGGAGTCGCGCCAAAACGCCACAAACTGCTTGCCCGGCTCCGAGGTCATGAACACCACCACGGCAGCCACCAGACCAGCGATCAGACCACCCCATTGGGCAACCTGTCCCTGCTTGGCGAGCAGGTAAAAGCCCGCGAGCGAGCCCACCACCAATGCAAGGGCGAGGGCCAGCTTGACCTTGTCAGCAGCAGTGCTGACGGTTTCGACTTGAGAAGTGGCCATGGTTGCCAGATTTCCTATTTACTATTCTTCATCTTCACGCGCCCTAAGAGACAGCTCTTTAGACGACCTTCTTAGACACTGAAGCCCACCTGGAGTTTTTCAACTCGCGGCGGGCTTTTTGACTGTCTTTCAAACCACCTGCAAATCACATCATGCAATCCACCGGGTGGCAGGGGCAGTAGGAATCGAACCTACAACCTTCGGTTTTGGAGACCGACGCTCTGCCAATTGAGCTATACCCCTCCGGGAACCCCAAAAAAAACCTTTCAAATTCTTTCAGCTATCAAGCAAGAATTTTTGCCACAACACCCGCGCCAACAGTCTTGCCACCTTCGCGGATGGCAAAGCGCAGGCCTTCTTCCATGGCAATCGGGTTGATCAGCTTGACGGTGATCGACACGTTATCGCCCGGCATGACCATTTCCTTGCCTTCTGGCAACTCGATCGCACCGGTCACGTCGGTCGTGCGGAAGTAGAACTGGGGGCGGTAGTTGTTGAAGAAAGGCGTGTGGCGGCCACCTTCGTCTTTGGACAAGACGTAGATCTCACCGGTGAAGTGGGTGTGCGGCTTGATCGAGCCGGGCTTGCACAGCACTTGACCGCGCTGCACGTCTTCGCGCTTGGTGCCGCGCAGCAAAATGCCGACGTTGTCGCCTGCTTGACCTTGGTCGAGCAGTTTGCGGAACATCTCAACGCCGGTGCAGATGGTCTTTTGGGTATCGGCAATGCCGACGATCTCGATCTCTTCGCCGACCTTGATCACGCCGCGCTCGATCCGGCCGGTCACGACCGTGCCGCGCCCGGAGATGGAGAAGACGTCTTCGACGGGCATCAGGAAGGCACCGTCCATAGCGCGCTTGGGCATGGGGATGAAGCTGTCTAGGGCGTCGACCAGCTTCATGATGGCCTGCTCGCCCAGCGGGCCTTTGTCGCCTTCCAGGGCGAGCTTGGCGCTGCCGTGGATGATGGGGGTCTTGTCGCCGGGGAAGTCGTATTTGTCGAGCAGTTCGCGCAGTTCCATCTCAACGAGCTCTAACAGTTCGGCATCGTCGACCATGTCGCACTTGTTCAAAAACACGATGATGTAAGGCACGCCGACCTGGCGGGCCAGCAAAATGTGCTCTCGGGTCTGGGGCATCGGGCCGTCAGCGGCGGAACAGACCAAAATGGCACCGTCCATCTGGGCCGCGCCGGTGATCATGTTTTTAATGTAGTCGGCGTGGCCGGGGCAATCGACGTGGGCGTAGTGGCGGTTCGCCGTCTCGTACTCGACGTGGGCGGTGTTAATCGTGATGCCGCGGGCTTTTTCTTCCGGCGCCGCATCGATCTGGTCGTAGCCTTTGGCTTCGCCGCCGAATTTCGCAGCCATCACGGTGGTGATCGCTGCCGTCAGGGTGGTCTTGCCGTGGTCGACGTGGCCTATCGTGCCAACGTTAACGTGCGGTTTGGTCCGCTCAAATTTGCCTTTTGCCATTTTTCAAACTCCGAAAATTTATAAAGAGTTACAAACCAGATAACCACAACTTAACGACTACCGAGCAGCATAAAATTTTGTACTGCGCCGACTTTAAATATGGTGCCCATTCCGGGAATCGGACCCGGGACCTCTCCCTTACCAAGGGAGTGCTCTGCCACTGAGCCAAATGGGCCAAAAACCTAAAAAACCAACTCAATGAGCCCAACTCGAGGAAATTTCTTCACGCCACAAAAACTGACCTAATTGGAGCGGGGTAGGAGAATCGAACTCCTCGCTTTAGCTTGGAAGGCTAAGGTATTACCACTATACGAACCCCGCGCAAGCGCATTTCGTCAATATCAAAACACTGTCCAAAAGTATCCGCACAACTCACACAAAAGTTTCGCAAATACCCATCAAAAATCAATTACAAAAAAATATTTCACTGGTGGATGGGGATGGATTCGAACCATCGTACTCGTTAGAGGGCAGATTTACAGTCTGCTGCCATTAACCACTCGGCCACCCATCCTTCGAGCGAACCTCGGATTATGCCATATTTTTATGGCTCTGGAAGCTGGGCCACAACGTCAGCCAACCAAGCCAGTTGCATGTCCTGACGCTGAGGCAAGGGATGGCGGAAAAGTCGGCCGTCTGCGCTAATGCCCAGCCGTGCGTGGCCTTGGGCGGCGCGCAGCGCCCGATCAGCCCACGCACCAAATACGGGATTTAACCCCCAGCCCAAGAGCACCGGGGTGGATGGGTTGGCAAACAGGGCGGTGCATTCGGCGTGGCGTGCGTCACAAAACAAACTGTGCTCGGGGTGATCGGCGTAGCGCTGCAGTTTTTCCACAAATTCAGCGCTTTTGGGCGTGCGCAGGTCGCTCAGGTTCAGGATGCGGGCATGCTGCCAGCCCAAGCCTTTGGCTTGCGCCGCCAGCAACAAGCGCATGATCTGGTACTGCGTGCGGTCGGGCAGCGCAGCGGTAAAGCCTTGGCCGGCATCGGCATCCCACAACGTGATCAGACCATCTAACGGGCGTGAGCCGCCTGGGTTCATCATGACGACCAGCAAATCTGCCTCGCGGCTGACGATCTCTTCCAACCCCAGCGCCCGCGGGGCGATCTCTAGCCGGTCACGCAGTTGCTCGGGCACACCGGCGATGCGCTTTTCGTAAAACCGCCCATACACCGCAAAGTGTTCCAGCAAGGCTTGAGCGTTGAGTTGCTCCACCGACAGTCCAGCCTATGCCCTACTAAACACTATTAAACAGCGCACCCAGCGCCACGCCCGGGTCTTCGGCGCGCATGAAGGCTTCGCCAACCAAAAAGGCGTTGATGCTGGCAGCACGCAGCTTTTTCACATCATCAATGGTTGAAATACCGGACTCGGTGACCACAATACGGCCCGCAGGCACGCTGGAGGCCAGGCTGATGCTGGTGTCCAGTGAGACTTCAAAAGTTTTCAGGTTGCGGTTATTGATACCGATCAGCGGCGTTTTGAGCTTCAGCGCACGGTCCAGCTCAAGCGCGTCATGCACCTCGACCAGCACAGCCATGTCCAGCGACATCGCCAGTGCCTCCATGTCTTTCATCTGGCTGTCGTCCAGGCAAGCGGCGATCAGCAGTATGCAGTCGGCACCCATCACGCGCGACTCGTAAATCTGGTAGTTATCAACCATGAAATCTTTGCGCAGCACCGGCAGACTGCACGATGCCCGGGCCTGCTTCAGGTAGTCGATGCTGCCCTGAAAAAACTGCTTGTCAGTCAGCACAGACAGGCAGGCGGCACCGTATTCGGCATAGGTTTGCGCAATATCTGCGGGGATGAAGTCAGCGCGAAGCACGCCTTTCGACGGGCTGGCTTTTTTGACCTCGGCAATCACAGCGGCTTTGCCAGAGGCGATTTTTGCGCGTATCGCGCCGACGAAGTCACGTGTCAACACGCGGGACTCGGCATCCTCACGCATCACCGCCAGCGGTTTGCGCCGGATGGCAGCAAGGATTTCTGCGTGTTTGACGGCAACGATCTGGGTCAGGATATCGGACATGTTTGATGGCAGGCCTTATCAAGCCTCAGGTTAGCCAAGTTGTTTGGAAAATAGCACGAGTTGCTGCAGCTTGGCCTTGGCTGCGCCGGACTCAATCACGACGCGGGCCTTTTCGATACCGTCAGCCATCGAGTCAGCCACGTTTGCCGCATACAGCGCCGCACCGGCATTGAATATGACGATATCGCGCGCCGCACCGGGCTGGTTGTTCAGCACGCTCATCAGCATGGCTTTGGACTGCTCGGGCGTTTCAACCCGCAGCGCGCGGTTGCTCGACATATTGAGCTTGAAGTCTTCGGGGTGGATTTCGTATTCGGTGATCTCGCCGTGGTGGAGTTCACCGACCACCGTGGCCGCGCCCAGGCTGATCTCATCCATGCCGTCTTTGCCGTACACCACCAGCGCATGTTCAGCGCCCAGGCGCTGCAGCGCGCGAATCTGGATACCGACAAGATCAGAGTGAAAAACGCCCATCAAAATATTTGGCGCGCTGGCCGGGTTGGTCAGCGGCCCGAGGATGTTGAAGATAGTGCGCACGCCCAGCTCCTTGCGGATGGGCGCGACGTTTTTCATGGCCGGATGGTGATTGGGCGCAAACATGAAGCCGACACCGACTTGCTCGATGCAGCGTGCAATCGCTTCGGGCGACAAATGGATATTGATGCCCAGCGCCTCGATCACATCGGCGCTACCGCTCTTACTGCTAACGCTGCGCCCGCCATGCTTGCTAACCTTGGCACCTGCCGCTGCCGCGACAAACATCGAACAGGTCGAAATATTGAAGGTGTGCGAGCCATCGCCGCCAGTACCGACAATATCTACCAAGTGCGTTTTGTCCGCCACATTCACCTTGGTCGAGAACTCGCGCATCACCTGCGCGGCGGCGGTGATCTCGCCAATGGTTTCTTTTTTAACGCGCAGCCCGGTAATCAGCGCAGACATCAGCACGGGCGACATCTCGCCGCTCATGATGAGGCGCATCAGGTGCAGCATCTCGTCATGAAAAATCTCGCGGTGCTCGATGGTGCGCTGCAGGGCTTCTTGCGGGGTGATCTTGTGGGTGTTGAGCATGGTCTATTTTAATCAGTTGTTCTGAAATGTTGGGGACAGAGCTGGCTCACTTCGTGTAGCTGCGGTCTGTCCCGCAAGGTCTCAGAAAATTCTTCAGCAGCGCGTGGCCGTGTTCGGTGAGTATCGACTCTGGGTGAAACTGCACGCCTTGAATAGCCAGGGTCTTGTGCCGCACACCCATGATCTCGCCGTCATCTGTCCACGCCGTGACTTCAAGCACATCAGGGCAGCTTGATTTTTCAATCGCCAGCGAGTGGTAGCGGCAGGCGGTGAACTGCTTTGGCAAACCTGCAAACACGCCCTGCTGCGTGGTGCTGATGACGCTGGTTTTGCCGTGCATCAGTTGCTGCGCCCGAACAATGTTGCCGCCAAACGCCACGCCTATGCTTTGGTGGCCCAGGCACACGCCCAGTATCGGCAACTTGCCCGCGAAATACTTGACGGCAGCAACTGAAATACCCGCCTCATTCGGCGAGCACGGGCCAGGCGAAATCACAAGTCGGTCTGGCTTGTGGCTGGCGATGGCTTCAAGCGTGATCTCATCGTTGCGAAAGGTCAAAACCTCTGCCCCCAGCTCACCAAAATACTGAACGATGTTGTAGGTGAACGAGTCGTAGTTGTCGATCATTAAAATTTTCATGATTTTCATGGAATTTCACTCCAGGCCTTCTTCAACCAGCTCGGATGCGCGCAGCAAAGCCCGCGCCTTGGCCTCGGTTTCTTGCCATTCCAGTTCGGGCACCGAATCGGCCACAATGCCGGCGGCTGCCTGCACATACAGCATCTGATCCTTGATGATGCCGGTACGGATGGTGATGGCCAGATCCATGTCGCCCGAATAGCTGAGGTAGCCGCAGGCACCGCCATACAAGCCGCGCTTGGTGGGCTCTAGCTGGTCTATGACTTCCATCGCGTGTACCTTGGGAGCACCACTCAGGGTGCCCGCCGGGAAGGTAGCCTTGAGCACGTCCATGCCTGACATGCCTTCGAGCAACTCGCCCTCGACATTGCTCACGATGTGCATCACATGGCTGTAGCGCTCGACGGCAAAGGCTTCGGTGACTTTGACCGAGCCAATTTTGGCGATGCGGCCAATGTCATTGCGCGCCAGGTCGATCAGCATGACGTGCTCGGCGCGCTCTTTCGGGTCGTTGAGCAATTCCTGTTCGACGGCCTTGTCTGCCTCGGGCGACGATGCTCTGGGGCGCGTCCCGGCCAGCGGGCGAATCGTCACCTTCTGACCGCCACCTTGTTCGGATGTGAGCTGCTCCTGCCGCACCAAAATCTCGGGCGATGCCCCCACCACATAGAAGTCGCCAAAGTGGTAGTAGTACATGTACGGGCTGGGGTTGAGCGAGCGCAGTGCGCGGTACAAACTGAGCGGTGACTCGGTGTAACGCTTCTTGATGCGCTGGCCCACCTGTACCTGCATGAAGTCGCCAGCCTCTATCATTTTTTTGGCCCGCTCTACGGCTGCAATGTAGTCGGCCTTGGCGAAATCACGCTCTGCCGGGTAGCCTTGTGATGGCTTGACGACCGGAGCACTGACCGAATATTTGAGCTGGTCTTTCAGCTCACGCAAGCGCTTTTTCGCGTTGGCATAGGCCTCGGGCAGCGCCGGGTTGGCGTAAACAATGAGATAGAGCTTGCCCGAGAGGTTGTCAATCACCGCCAGCTCTTCGCACTGCAGCAGCAGTATGTCGGGGCAGCCCAGCGTGTCGGGCGGGCAACTCGCCTCCAGCTTTTTCTCGATGTAGCGCACCGCGTCGTAGCCAAAGTAGCCGGCAAGGCCACCACAAAAACGCGGCAGGCCGGGCCGCAGCGCCACCTTGAAGCGTTTTTGGTAGTCGCTGATAAAGTCCAGCGGGTTTTGCTTCGAGGTTTCAACCACCTTGCCGTCGGTGACCACCTCGACCAACGTGTCAAGCCCGAAACCCGATGCGCGAATCAAGGTGCGCGCAGGCAAACCGATAAAGCTGTAGCGGCCAAAGCGCTCGCCACCGACAACCGATTCCAGCAGGAAGCTGAAAGCGCCGCTGGGCCGCCCCAAGGCGGCTTTAGCCCCCTCGGGGGGCAGCGTAGCGTGGGGGTTCACGTCTTTGCCGCCGTCCTTGGAGTGCGCGAGTTTGAGATACAGCGAGAGTGGCGTTTCAAGATCGGCAAACGCTTCCAGCATCAACGGAATGCGGTTGTAGCCCTGGCTGGCAAGACTTTTGAATTCAAGTTCGGTCATCACGAAAGCATCCTTTCACGGGAGCAAGGGCGGGCAGCACTGTCTGCGGCTTCGTGCCTAATCTCCTATCGATCTGAAAATGGAATTATCCGCTGTGAACTGGTAGCGCATTCAGCGGTATCCTGAGATACGCAATACCGTTTTCATCAGGCGGCGGGAGTTGACCGGCTCGAACATTCACTTGAATCGAGGGCAGGATGAGTGTCGGCACGTCGAGCGTTGCATCGCGCGCTGTACGCATTGCGACGAATTCTTCTTCGCTGATGCCGTCATGAACATGGATATTGTGGGCGCGCTGCTCGGCGACGGAAGTCTGCCACTTCGGCTCGCGCGAGCCTGGCGGGTAATCGTGACACACATACATCGTCGTCGCGGGCGGCAGGTCAAGCAGACGCCGCATCGAACGATAGAGCTGATGGGCATTGCCACCCGGAAAATCTACCCGCGCGCTGCCTACATCGGGCATGAACAGCGTGTCACCCACGAACACTGAGCCGTCCACCAGATAGGCCATGTCAGCAGGCGTGTGGCCCGGCACCAAGAGTGCCGTGACCTCGACAGCGCCAATGTTGAACTTTTCGCCGTCCTTGAACAAATGATCGAACTGGCTACCGTCGGGCAGAAAGGTGCGCTCGAGGTTGTAGAGTTTTTTGAAGATAGCTTGCACCACGCGGATGTTCTCGCCGATGGCGATGCGCCCACCGATACGCGCCTGCAGATAATGCGCGCCTGACAAGTGGTCTGCATGAGCGTGCGTCTCCAAAATCCAATCCACCTGCAAGCCCTTAGTCCCCAAATAGGTCATCACCTGGTCGGCTGATGTGGAGCTGGTGTGCCCGGATTTGAAATCGTAGTCCAGTACCGGGTCGATGACCGCGGCGCGGTGAGACGAATTGTCCCAAACCACATAGGTGACCGTCCCGGTCTCGTGGTCGAAGAACGCTTGGGTCGTGGTTTGGCTGCTCATGGGTATTCCTAGTATGGTGGGTTCTGTCGCATTAAGCGAATTTCCCAAAATTGACCCACTAGTGTGTCGCGAAAACGAAAAATGCTTAATGCGACAGAACCGTCCAAAGTCGTCAAAGGCCGTTTGCTGGCTTACTGGTAAACCCTCTCCTTCACCATTGCTACCGTATGTAACATGCATTGTTCCAGTGAAAACCCCGCGCTTTTCTTATTACAACTATCGGAGATACCATGAAAGCATCCAAAAAACTTTTTTTATTGACCCCTCTTTGCGTGTTGCTTGCCGCTGGTTCGGCGCATGCCACCAACGGCTATTTTTCGCATGGCTACGGCATCAAGGCCAAAGGCATGGGCGGCGCGTCGGTCGCCATGACCGACAACGCCTTTGCCGGCGCCAACAACCCGGCCGCAGCGGCGTGGGCGGGAAACCGGGGTGAAGTCGGTATGGACGTGTTCATGCCGAGCCGCAGCATGTCGCGTACCGGTAGTGGTGCCGGATTAAATACGTCGGTGGACAGCAGCAGCAATCTGTTCCTGGTGCCGGAGTTTGGCTTTAACCGGGCGATCAGTGACAAACTGAGCATCGGCGTTACGGTCTATGGCAACGGCGGCATGAACACCGACTACCCTGGTGGGAAGATCAATTGCGGCGCTGGCCCGGCCACGGCCAATGCGTTGTGTGGTGCGGGCAATCTGGGGGTTGACTTGATGCAACTGATTGTGGCGCCAACGGTCGCCTACAAACTCAATGCCAACCATTCGGTCGGTGTCTCGCCCTTGCTGGTGTACCAGCAGTTCAAGGCTTATGGTTTGCAGGCGTTCGACAACGCGCCGGGTTTCCCCCCGATGACGGGGGCGCCTGGCAAAGTGACCGGCGGCAACTATTCCAAGAGCACGGGTCTGGGTGTGCGTTTGGGCTACCTGGGCAAACTGAACGACAAGGTCAGTATTGGTGCCTCCTATTCCCCCAAGATCGTGATGTCCAAGTTTGACAACTACGCGGGCCTCTTTGCCGGCGCGGGCCGTTTTGACATTCCTGAGAACTACACGCTGGGTGCCAGCTTCCTGGTGACACCGGCGGTCACGCTGGCCGTCGACTACTCGCGCATCAACTACAGCGGCGTGCCGTCCGTTGCGAATCCCAGCACCAATCGTGCGGCACTGGGTTCTGCCAATGGCCCGGGCTTTGGCTGGACCGATATCAATGTCTGGAAACTCGGTGTGCAGTGGCAGGCTTCCACGCAGTGGACGCTGCGGGCCGGACTCAATGTGGGGGGCAACCCGGTGCAGAGCCGTGATGTGACCTTCAACATTCTGGCACCCGGCGTGATGACCAGGCATGTGACCCTGGGTGGCACCTACGCGATGTCACCCAAGACCGAGGTGAGCTTTTCGTACATGAATGCACCGTCAAACTCGGTGTCGGGTAGATCCATGTTTGATGGAATCATGGGGCCCGGCATGGGCGGCACCGAGACCATCAAGATGTCTCAACAAGCCCTGGGTATCCAGTTCGGCTGGCGCTGGTAATGTGATACGGGCCAGACTCACCCGTCTGGCCCGTGTTTCAGTTTCAGAAAACTCATTCTCCCAAGCCCTGCACCCACTGCAACTGCCTGGGCAGGCAAACCGTTTTGAGGTCGTAGTTGGCCTGGGCGAATTTGCGGGCATTCTGGCCCATCCGCGCTCTGGATTTTGAATCATCCAGCAAGGCGCAGACCTCATGGGCCAGCCCGGCCACGTCGAAGAAATCCACCAGCCTGCCGGTTTCGTCGTGACGGACCGCCTCGCGCAATGGCTGGGTGTCGCCGGCCACGATCGCGCAGCCCACGCTCATGGCTTCCAGCAGGCTCCAACTCAGCACAAACGGGTAGGTCAGGTAGACATGCACGGTGCTCAGTTGCAGCAGCGGGATGAAGTGCTCATAGGTAATATGACCCAGGAAATGCACCCGTGCCCAGTCGGCATCGCTGATCTGCGGGCGCACTTCAGCGGCAAAGATGTCTTTCCACTTCTTGCCCGCTTCAGCCCGCGCACCATAGCTCACGTTATCGCCGCCCACAATCAGCACCCGCGCCTTGGGGCGTTGTTTGAGGATGTCCGGCAAAGCCCGCATGAAGATGTGATAACCCCGGTACGGTTCCAGGTTACGGTTGACGAAGGTGATGACCTCATCTTGTTTAGTCAGCGTGATGTTGCCGTTCAGTGTCAGGCTGACCTTAGCATTCGGCGCCACCGCCTCGGTGTCGATGCCGTCGTGCACCACCGTGATGCGGCTGCGAAACGGCTCGGGGAAAGTGCTGGCCTGCCATTGGGTGGGCGAGATGCCGGCGTCGGCCACCTCGAAGTGCAGCAGGTTGTTCAGGTTCTTCAGCCGCAGGCGGCAGGCTTCGCCCGCGTCAGTGACTGGAAATTCCGGGTCAAAGCCCACATCGGCCCCATGCGGGTGGTAGAAGAACTCGCAGTAAATGCCCAGCTTCGCGTTAGGCCACACGTCTTTGAGAAACAGGCTTTCACCCCAGCCGGGGTGGGCGATGATGATGTCGGGCGTGAAGCCCTGCTCACGCAGTTGCAGCGCCGCCCGAAAGCACGCCTCCGCCCGTATCGTCTTGGTCTCGAAATCACTCACCCACGGATGCACGTTGGGCGTAGTGCCTCTGCTCGCCGTGTACGGCACCAGCTTGACACCCTGCCAGTTGGCAGCAGTTGGTAGAACCCGCGAAGCGTCGGTCGGCACCTTTTGCATCGTCATGGCCAGCACGCTGTGGCCTTGTTGCACCAGCGCCGGGGCCAGAAACTTGAACTGGCCGGGGAAGTTCTGGTGAATGAAGAGAATGTTCATGCGCATGTCTTGAGGATACCCAGCTTCACCAGCCATACCAGCGTGCGAAACACAAAGGCTTGCCGCTCTGGCGCAATGACGGCAATCAGCGCACCGGCAGCTTGGGGGCCAGACGCTACGCCCGCCAGCAGGGCTTGCACTTCTGCATCCGTGGGCAGCACCAGCTTGGCAAAGTTGACCATCGCCAGCGTCTGGTATTGCGCCACACGCGCCAGGGCGGTGCTGGCATCGGCATCCACCAGCGCCAGCAGCGTCTGGGGAGTCAGGGTTTGGGTCGGGTAGCTGGCAAAGGCATGAAACGGGTCCATCCGGGCCGGCCAGGGGTGCGCCAAGGGTTTGAGGTCTGGGGCTTGGGCCTTGCGAATCTCGGTGAGCTGCGCCCACAGGGCTTCATACTGTGGAATGATGGTGGCCCAGTCGTAAACCGTTCGGGCGCGTGCCCTGCCCGCCTCGCCCATCGTTTGGCGCAATTCTATTGAGGCGAACAGGCGCGTGAAAGCCTGTGCCGTGGCTTGCACATCGACCGCCACCAGGCTGCAAGTGTGGCCGCAATACATGTCATAGGTGTCCATGTCCAATGCATGGCGCTGCGCCAGATCCGTGCCCAGGCCAGTACCGGGCATCAGGGTGGCGATGCGGTAGCCATCCACGCCATCACGCACGGTGTCTTTGTAGCCATCCCAATCGGCCACCACCACCGGCAAGCTGGCGGCCATGGCCTCAATCGGCACGATGCCAAAGGTTTCCTGAATGTTGTCCGACAGCGAGCAAAACACGTCGGCACTGGCCCAAGCGGTCTGCCGGGCATCCGCCTTGCGGCCATCCAGTGTAAGCACCCGCACACTGGGACAGGCCTTCTGGGCAGCATCGGCGTAGGCTAGCGCTATGAAGTCATTGGCGTGCCAGCCGCATTCCACCAACAGCACCTGCTGGCCTGCGGGTAGGTTGGCGGCGGCTTGTTGCAGTGCCTGGTACATGGCCAGCGGATGGGCCTTGGCATGAAACGACAAGCGCCCGGTGTACAGCACCACCAGGGTTTGCGCGTCGACGCCAATGGCAGCGCGGGCGGCGGCCTTTTGCTCAGGCGTGAAGGCAAAGTCTTGGGTATGGATGCCCAGCGGTATCACCGGCAACTGCGGCAACACCAACCGTTGCAGGCCTAGGCGCTGGCGCAGGTAGTCGGCCTGCGCTTGCAGCAGGCGGGTCACGTTGTCCTTGACCGCCGTGCTGGTGCAGATCACGGCATCCCACGGCTGCACCGGGGCCGTCAGCAGGTTGGCCAGTGCATCCATCGCACCCGCGCTGGAGGTGGTGTGGGTGATGCCGCACAGGCTCCAGGCGCCGTGGCCTGTTGCACCACCCGCCAGCGCTCGCTGCCAGGCGTGCTCCCCAATGCCGGGGCCGGGGAAATACACCACGCCAGCTTGCGCGAGCGCGGCCAGGCTGGTTTTATCCACCGCTCTAACAGGTTCGCTGCGCCCTGCACTGCTGGCGGTCTGGGCAAACAGCCGGGCGTGCTCGGGCTTATCCACCTGTGCCCAGAATTCGGTGGCCTGGCTATGAGCAAAGAAGCCCCGCAAAAATGACTCGCCGGCGGCGTTGCGCCCCATCAGTTTGGGGCCGCTCGTCGTATAGGCTTCAGGGTGAAAGTAGATGACGGCGGTCATTGAGAAATGTTTTCATGGTCACTCTTTTGCAATCCTCATCCCGTAAAGGGGTCTGACCCCAATTACCCCCTGCATCTACCCGGCAGCACCAAAATGCTATTGCAGCCTGATGGTGTCGCCTTGGAGCTTCATCAGCGGGTTTTCACCAGCCAAGACTGGAGCGCCCAAGTGTTGTTTGAGTGTGTTCAGGTAAGCATTGCGGGCAGTTTGCAACACCGCAGTTTTGGCATTAAGCCGTTGCAGTTCAGCATCGACAAACTGGATGCTGGATAACTGCGCTTTGGCGTCCGTGGACATGCTGTCAAAGTCGTAGTTCTGACCGTCGATTGTGATGTTTGCCATGTTGGGTTCCTTGTTTGAATGATGTTGTGATTTTCGAGGGTTAAGGGGTCTGGCGCAATAAGCACCTATCGCTTTAGGTCACGATAGAAATTTTCATGCGGCCCAACAGCTTCCAGATAAATCAAGCGAACAGCCTCGTCCAGCGTGTAACCCAGTAAATACAACTGTCCTCCGCTGCGAAACTTGAAGACACGCAATGCTGCCAGATCGCCTTTTTTGCGCTCCCCAATCTCCGGGCTTTGCCTTACCTCATCGACCGCGGAATCCACATCGGCAGCGGTGTTGTCATACAGCTTTTTGTACTGCCGAGAAAACCGCCGAGTTTGCTCGACCGCCCACGTCATGCACGGCGACTTCGAGGCACGAACGGCTGGGACTGGTCGCGCGGTTCAGCCATCGAAACCAAAGACTCTGCCACGAAACTCACCGGCAGATCGGGGTTGTCGAGAGCAGCCCGGCCTACCCGCGCCCAGAACTCGATTTGCCCTGCAATAGAGCGATGCTCCAATGTCGCATCTTGCTTGGCTTGCTCGTAGAGATCCTGGTTGATCCGAATTGAAGTACTTACTGACATTCCGATGCCTCCAACCTGTTTTACCACAATTGTGGTATCAGTATAGCCCTGCTGCTCGTAAAAGGAAACTCCGTCTCCTTGGATTTAATTGGAATCTGACCCTAATTTCCCTTGCTATCGGGGGTCACTGGGTTTGCAGTACCAGGTTAATAGTGACATCGCTCAGAGGCACATTGGCGAAACCATTGACCGTTGTCGTCTGTTTAGCCGCAATCGCATCCACAATGTCCATACCCTGCACCACCTTGCCAAAGACCGCATAGCCGGGGCTGGCATCGCTTTGATAGTCCAAAGCTGGGTTGTCCACCAGATTGATGAAGAACTCTGAGGTTGCCGAGTTTGGGGTGGACGTTCTGGCCATGGCTAACGAGCTCCGGCTATTCAACAAGCCCTGGTTCGATTCCAATGCGATGGGCGCACTCTGCCCGGACTTCTTGACCATACCAGTGGTGTAGCCGCCCCCCTGTGCCACAAAGCCGGGAATCACCCGATGAAATAGCGTGTTGCTGTAATAGCCACTGTTTACATACGCAAGGAAATTGTTGACCGTTACGGGAACTACGGCGGGATTGAGTTCCAGCGTGATGTTGCCCAGTGATGTGAGCAGTGTGACCTGTGGCTGAGGAACGGTGAGCGTCCCCTTGTAGAGCACTTGACCGTTAGAGCCCGTAATGGCGAGGGGCTGGTCACCGGTTGCCGTCACAGTGCAGTTCAGAACAGCGAGCTCCGGGACGCTTTGCGCGTTGTTGAACACAGGGTTCTTGCATAGTCCGGTCTCTGCCGTCATATTGGCGCGCAGGTTGAGACCCGCCACCAGAATGACGGCCTGCTGACCGTAGGAGAGGGTCTTTGCCTGTACTTCGGTGATTTGCTGGTTATCACCGCCACCACCGCAGCCCGCTAGCAGCACGGCGCAGCAGGCTGCCCATAGTTGTTTGATCACAGATTCATTGCCTTGTTGGGTTTAGCAGGGCCTCAAGGCCCTGTACTGGGCGCTACTGTACGCCATGCGGGTGGCCTGGCAGGGGCCTGATTTAAAAAATCTCAAAACCAGAAACTTCCAACGGTTTCACCATTGCCCGTCTCTATCCCAACGGGACTTCGCTTAAATCACCCACCACCGCCAGATACCGACCAATCACCAAACGTTCATCAAAGTTCTGCTCGACAAACGCACGCCCACGCAGGCCCATGGCTTGGCGCTCTTCTGGCGTCAAAGCGATAAAACGCAGCAGCTTGTCTGCCAGATCCGGCGCATCGGCCGGGCGGCACAAAAAACCTGTTTTACCGTCAAGCACCGTATCACGGCAACCCGGCACATCGGTGGTGATGACAGGGCGCGCCGTGGCTGCTGCCTCCAGCAAAGTACGTGGAACGCCCTCACGATAAGACGGCAACACCACACAGTCGGCCTGCTCCAAGAAAGGTCGCACGTCGTCTGTCGGCCCCAGGTATTCCACAACGCCTTCAGCCACCCAGGCTTCCATCTGCGTGCGCGGAATGGCCGACGGATTGGCAACATCCAAAAATCCCAGCAACTGAAAGCGTGCGCCGGGGTGCAGCGCGCGCACGCTGCGTGCGGCCTCCACATATTCGCCTACGCCCTTGTCCCACAACATGCGGGCTACCAGTAAAAACACCGGTACTTCAGCCGGCCGCGCTGCGGATGGCGTGGGCACAAAGCGGGTCAGGTCAACGCCCGAACCTGGCAACCGCTCAGCCTGCTCTGGCCGCACCAACCCGCTGTTCACAAACACCGCCATGTCGTCCAGGTTCTGAAAAAACACCCGGCGTGCGCGGCCAAAGGTCAGGCGGTACAGTGTTTTGGCCACCTGCGTGACCAGCGACTTACGAATGAAGGCCCGGCCCAGGCCTGACACGTTGGGCACAAACGGCACGCCCAAAGCAATGCAGGCCAGCGCCGAATACAAATTGCCCTTAGGTGTGTAGCTCAGCACAAGGTCTATGCGCTGGCGGCGCAGCATGCGCCACAGGGCGAAGACCGATTTGATTTCGGTCAGCGGGTTGGTGCCGCCGCCCGAAATGGGGATGTCTTCAAAGACAAAGCCTGCTGCACGGATGCGCTCGGCATAGACATCGACCGGCGCGGCAGCCACCACCGTATGACCCGCTGTCTGCAAGGCCTGCATCAGGTTGAGGCGGAAATTGAACAGATACCAGGCGGTGTTGGAAACCACAGCAATGCGCATTTATCGCTTTAAGCCTCTATAAAAATTCTCGTGACTTCCGTGTGCGAGCAAAACAATGGCCTCTTCTGGAGGGGTTTTGGGGTCAGAGTCCAAATTCATCGTGCCCTTGGCACGCCCTTCGGGTGCGATGCTTTGCATCGCAATGAAATTGGCGTCTGACCCCAATAACCCCTTGTATTTCACAACCCTGACGCCAGCGAGGTCACCCTTTTTCATCTCCCCGGCTCCGGGTTGATCCACAAGCGCACTGGCATCGCCGTGTACTTTTGTGACCCACACAGCCCCTGGCAGCGTGGCTCTAACGAGAACATGAACGGCCTGGTCCGCCAGTACTTGCCAAAGGGCACAGACCTGTCGGTCTACAGCCAAGAGCAACTCGACGCCATAGCCGACGAGATTAATGCAAGACCCAGAAAAGGACTCGGGGTACGATCCCCCTTGGCGGTTTACCGAGAGCTGCTCATCAACAACCCGCAGCACTCCACTGCAATTCACTGAAACCCAGGGTGTTGCACTTCAGTTTTGAATCCGCCCCATTATTCAGTAAGACGTTCAGGCAATTTCATGACCATTTTTACCCACACTCTTAGCGCTTCGCTTATTTGTAATGGTTATACGCCTGATTCGGTTTTGATGCCGAGCGCGCACCAATAGGGCTGTGCATCACCAAAACATATCTGGCCAAATCCCGCCGTTTCAAGCATCTCTTTAATTTGTACTTTAGTGAATCGTTTTTCCAAGCGTGTGCCAAATCGATCCAGCGCGTCCGTACGCATGACATAAAAAGACTTGTCGCTATAGTACCGAAGTGGAAAGTTTCTGGGGACGAGATCCAGTTTATCCAAGACCATCGCAACACGGGCAAGGGGCCAATAGACAAGACCCGCGATAACTTCACAGACAATAAAACGGGGGGCCCGGGGCAATCTGGAAATAATCCATCGCATAACACCCGTAACACCCCATAAAAAGCGAAACCACCAAGGCTGATTATCGAATGCATAATAAAGATAGATCAGAAACAAACCGCCAGGTTTCAGCGCACGCGCCACATTAGTAATGGCGCCGAAGGTGTCCGGCACATGATGGAGCACGCCGAGAGAATAAGCAAAATCCAACTCGCCATCCGCGAACGGCAGTGCCCCCACATCGGACTGACGGAACTCTACATTTCTCAATTCAGCCAAATTCCGGCGCGCGACCGCCAGCGCATCCGCACTCGCATCGATACAGACTAGCCGGCCAACGCGAGGAGCCACCTCCGCCGCCCATCGACCACTGCCGCAACCAATATCGGCTCCCACGGCCTGTGGCTGCAATTTTGCCCAAGGGAAAATAGCGAAGTAATCCTCGAAAATAGCTCTGCGCTCCGATGCGGAAAGCGCGTCTTGGGTAAAGCGCGACCATTCTTCGCCGAAGCCCTGCACGACTTGCTCAACCCTGTTGCGTGTGCTTGTATCAAACTGCGGTGACACATACATAGGCATTACTTTTCCCCATGCATCCGCCAATTTTTCCGGGCTACGCGAAGGATTTGGCATTGCCGAGCCGATAAATTTTAAAACATTTCGCCACTTCACTTCCGTAGCCGTATCAACGGCGCCCCGAAAGAATAGAAAAATCGGCACGTGGCATATTTGCAAAATAACATTGACAAAATCCATGGCCACTCGGACAATAAAAGTGGCTGTCGCAAGCACCCCATAAACAAATTGCCTTTTCCGCAAGAAATATTTCACTTGCATCTTAAGTATCACCCAACGCGTTCTCATTGCTTTACGCCAGACGATTTTATCCTGCAAACGATAGGCGAATAATACCTCCGGAACGTTGCCAAATCGGCTCAAGCTAAAACTTCGCAGAAGCAAGTCATGGTCTTCACTCATATACAGGGCCGGGGTGGCGTAACGATGTCGGCGAAACCATTCGGTCCTTCCCATCCACGTGGGATGTGTCAAATAGAATCCGCGCCAAGGTTTAGCGCAAAGTTCACTATGACTGATCGCATATGGAAAGAACCCGACTATCTGATCGTCTTGCGATATGGCAATTGAACGCACACCCACGAGATCTAGGTTGGAATCATTATCCAACACCGCTACTTGACGCGAGAAACGCTCAGGGTAAGAGATGTCGTCCTGATCCATCCGCGCAAAATAAGCTCCGCGCGCCAAATCTATGGCTTCGTTAAGCCTGGTTGCCAGCCCTTTATTTAAACCATCCCGAATTACTCGAATACGTGGATCTTGAATCTCCTGGATAAATTCCAATGAACCGTCCGAAGACCCATCATCAATACACAGAAACTCCCAATCGGAGAATGTTTGGTGAACGATGGATAGGACCGCGAACCGCAAAAGTGCTCCCCCGTTATATACCGGCATCGCTACGGTTATACGCGGACGGTGACCATCATCCATCATGGATTGTGTGAACGTCTCAACCAAGAAAACTCCTTAACCACTCACGAGTACGTAACAATCCCTCTTCAAAATCCACCTGCGGCACCCACCCCGTACCCTGTATCAACTTACTACTATTAAGCACATTGGCCTGCACGTCGAATATCCTAGCTGGCACGTAGTTGATGCTAATAACACATCCAATCTCGCGCATCATTGACGACATCGCATCCACCACGTCCCGATTTGAGCGGCCAATACCTGAGCCTAGATTATAGGTCTCTCCTAGCTGCCCACAATCCAGTGCAGCCATGATTCCCCCCGCGAGATCACCAACATAAACATAGTCGCGCACGACCCCATACTCACCATATATCTGCACTGACTTCCCCATCATGACCGACGCCATCGCCATAGCAACAAACCCCTGCCCCGCAAACGGGCGTTGCCCCTCACCGTACGCATTGGCAGGACGCACAGTTATGACCTTCAAACCATGAGTAACCGAATATAGGTTAGCATATTTTTCCAGGGTCAGCTTGGTAATACCATAAGGAGAGATCGGCTGTGTGAGGTGTGTTTCCGATACCGGAAGGAAAAGCGCCTCACCATAAACCGTGCCTCCAGAAGAAACCAACACCAACTTTCCCCCTCTGGCCGCGACCTCAGAAAATAGTTGTAATGTTGGTGGCAAATTCTGCAAAAGATCCGCAAGCGGATTATCGAAAGAAGTGTTAGGCACAGTCGCATAAGCCAACTGAATGATTTCATTATGGGCATCAAGAAGCGGCTTAATAAGATCGTGATTCCCAAAATCGCCCGAGATATAAGTTACACCCTTCGGCAAAAGATGTGCGGGGGTAGCGCCTCGTCCAAGAACGGTAACCCGCCGGCCAGACTGCACCAGCTTGGGCACTAAATGCGCACCAATCAACCCTCCACCACCAATCACCAAACACCCCAATCCCGTCATACTTCTTTCTTTCCGTACTCAAGTTTTCCTGCTTTGGGCTGCCCCTTAATATCCGTGTTATTGGGCCGGCAATCGACCCATATCTCTCCCCACAGCATCATCACTTCAGTCGGCAACAGCCCTGCGGCATTCAGCTCATCTCGCAACTCATCATAACGATGTTCGATAAAATGCTCGGTATCCGAAAAGTAATTCACTCCGAGTTCTTTGCGCAAAGGCAGCTTCCAGTCACGCTCGAACAACGGTACGCGAATCAGCACCTTTTCCGGCTGTGCATGCCGCAGGATGTCGCGCAGAAAACCGACACGGTCCTCGATGTGCTCGAGTATATTGGACAGCACCACGACATTCCACGGACCGGCGGGCAGATCGCGGCGCGCGTCGGCCTCGATGAAGCTGAGGTTGGCCGGAATCTCGCCGGCGCGTGCCTGGGCCAGGCGTGTCTGGTCCAGTTCAACGCCGACGACTGTACTGCCCGGAACGCGCGTTGCGATGCTGCGCGCCACCGCTCCATAGCCGCAGCCGATGTCGAGTACGCGCGAACCTGTCGGGATGCGTTCGACGAAGAAGTCGTGATAGCGCATCAGCCGGTGCTTGGGGTGTACGCCGCCACCGTAAGCCATGGCGCGCTCGTTGATGACCCAGTCGAGCCGGTCCTGCAAGGCAAGTAACCGACGCAGCCCCTGCGCGGGATCGCCAGCGCGGGACTCCAATATATAGAGGCCGGTGATGAATGCTTCCCGAAGGCGGACAGGCAGCACGCGCCAGAACCAGCCGAGCAGGCCCGCAAGACCAAGTAGCAGATGATTGAACCTTGAAGACATTAGCGGGCAGCGATGAGTTGTTGAAACACGACGCGGTGGCGGTCTATCCAATGGGCGATATCGAAATGCTCGACAGCGCGGCGGCGCGCTGCCGCCGAGAAAGCAGCGTGATTGCCGGCGATGCGCAGCATGCCCTCTCCGACAGCCTCCGGCGCAGGCGCGCGTGGCGTCTCCCAATCCTCGGTGCAGAACAACGCGACACCCGCGTCGATACCCACCAGTTCCGGCACCCCGCCGCTGTCCGAGTAAAGCACCGGCAGGCCGGTAGCAAGCGCTTCGAGGACGGTATTCGGACAAGGGTCATTGTGCTTTGTCATGACGTAGGCATCGGCGGCACGATAAATCTCCGGTGCCTGCTGCTGTGTGTAAGGGCCCGTGAAGCTGATCCTCCCGGTCAGACCCAGCTTTCCGGCCAGTGCCTCGGCACGCGATCTCGCCTCGGCTTCGACCCAGCCGGCCACCACCAGCCGGGCATCCAAGCCGCCGTCACACGCCACCCGCAGGCCAGCGATGGTACTCTCAATACGGTAATACAAGTGACTGCCGATCTTGCCGGTGATGAGAAAAGTGTAACCGTTGCGCGCCACATCCGAACGCCCTTGCGCCGGGGTGAAGCGGGCCGTATCCACGGCGTTGTAGAGAATCTCGCCCGGCCCCGTGCGCGGGCCGAGAAATTTGTCCGCGGCACGGCGGCAGAATTCGCTTTGGTAGAACACCCAGTCTGCGGCACAGTAGGAGCGCGCCATGCGCCGGTTCTGCGCCTCCCAGTCCCCCGCATACCACGCCCCATAGAAGACGCCGTTCTGGTTGTGCACGATGGGTACACCGCGCTGCTTCAGCAGGCGTAGTGCATAGTTCGGCAGGTAGGGTGCGTTGCTCAGTAGATAGACCAGGTTGTAGCCCCAGCGCACCTCGGGGAAGTACTGGCACAGCCGTTTCACCTTGACCAGCGTACCACCGATGTCGCCAGTTCTTGCGCCACCGTAATAGACGGCGAGATCCCCGCGACGTGGCACAAGGAGATTGCAAACAGCTTGGGCGCCGCAGGCCGCGGTGTAAACCTGCCGCAGCAGATGTTTTGCAATCGGATACTTAAGAGGCATGATCGAGCAGCGCAGGCTGATAAACCTTTAGCCAATGGTCTCGGCCAACCACCGACCAGTCAGCGACTGCGACAGCTTCTCGAGCACGCATTTTCAAAGTGGTTAAGTTATCAGACTGTATAACTTCCAATATCTTGTCAGCTATCTCATCGGGACTTTCGCTACAAACCAAACCACCGGTCACGCCATCCACAATAAGGTCCGGGGCCATACCAACGAGGGTCGATACTATGGGCACTCCGCTGGCCATGCTCTCCATTATTCCTTTGGGCCCACCTTCTTCCCGTGAAGTTACTAGATACAGATCTAGAGCGTGATAGCAGCCGGCTAGATCCACCTGTTCCTTGAGATATGTATGCACAAATGGGATGCCCCGGCGGGTTAATTCGCTTTTTACATATCCTCTTGCAGGACCGGTTAGCAACACAGCTACAGATGCTTCCCGTGCAATGCGTTGTACGGCCGCAATAAAAATATCGGGCCCTTTGATTAACTTTGGCTCCATTCCATCACCCCAGCCCACGCCATCTTTTTGAAACGAGCCAATGACGACCTGATCGGGGGTAAACCCGAGGCGAGCACGAGCCTTTGCACGCTCAAAAGGTGTTGGTAGACGAAAAGTTCGTGTGTCCACGCCAATAGGTATTCGCACTAGCTTTTCGCGTGGAACCCCCCATTCCAAAAGCCGTTTTTCCACCAAGGAGGCTGCCGTTATAACAGTCGTAATCGATGGTACGCTTTTGAGAAAGCGCTCAATGTGCCGCTCTACTTGTGGCCCGTCTTCTGGCTTGCCATGAAAGAAAGATACGGCGAATCGATTGCGCTTTGGTAGAAACCGTCCCCAGTCGAGCCACATGTATTGAGATCCAAAGTGTACAACTTGCTCTGTAACCCGATATGCTGAGTCTGTTACTTCCACCGTGGTATTACCAGTAATCTCGTTGACAACATCCCGGATGTGCTCCCCGTCCCAACGAATTGACCAGTCAGCTTTTTCAACCACGAAGCTGACTGGTGCTTTAATCGGACGAACTAAGCGACATTGGTTACCAATTTGCCATGTGATCGCAGAGCCCCAATTTTTTAGAGGTCGTAGGGTGTCCTTCAACATAAGGTCAGCGCTGTATTTGCTTGTTCTCATGTCCATCATTCTCCGGGTTAATGGACTCCTTGGAAGAATAAATGGTACGGCTTAAGGGGAGCAGGTCAGGCCCGCCCTCACGCTCCCACACGGCGGTCCAGTATTTTTCAACGAACTCGGTTTCGTGGTCTGCCGGCTCGGTAGCCGCAATGTAGTCCTTGCGCATTGAATGTCCTAGAGTGGTATCTGATTGCGCAGCAGAAGCCAAGGGTTGCGCCACAGGTGGCGGAAAGCAATAATTTGGTCGCGCGATTTTATCAGTTTATCGAAGAGGGTGAGATAGTTCGCGCAAGTCCGCTCGGCTGTGTGCGGATAGGCAGGCATGGCAGCGGTGAATGTGTCGTATTGCTCGATCAGTTGTCCCAAGCGAGCCTCGAAATCGGTTTCGTCGAAGGAAATACCAAAACCCTCGCAGTACTCGGGCAGGCAGCCACTGCGTCGGTAGAGCAGCGGCAGGCCGCACAGTGCACCTTCGTTCTGGTGGTTGCCGCCCGGCTCGTTGATCGAGGCCGTGACATAGGCGTGGTGCGAGCGCAGTTCGGATACCAGCGCTTCCCCATCCAGCGGGGCTACATGGCGCGCGTTGCGGAAGGCGAAACCCTTCGGCAGGTTGCCCACGTAGGTGAATTCGATCCTATCCTTCCAAGCAGGCTCCGCCAACATCTGGTCGAGCCGCTGGTAGATGTCGAAACCCTTCATCCAGTTGCCTCCCCAGTGATGGGTAACCAGCTTCAACGGACCCCGACCGCTCCACCGCTGCCAGCCACGCGGATTGAAGATGTGCGCATCCGCGCCATTGGTGATCACGCTGTGGCGCGCTCCAGGCCGGTTCTGCCAGAGTAGAAGGTCTTTCAACCAGCTGCCGACGAACACCGTGTGGTCGGCGCAGTAGTTGGCGCGGCGCAGCAGCCGGTTCATGTGTCGGGTGTTCTTCCTCTCGTCGCACTCATTGATGCGATGCACAACCAACGCCCTTGGATTGGTGAGCAGCAGATAGCGCAATATCGTGCCAGGTGTGTACGTCACTGAAGGATGCCGCCAGCGCGGATCCATCATTAGTATGATATCAATATCGCTGTCCCGCAGATCGTGCCTCACATCGTGATTCGCGGCATTCAAAGCAGAAACGAGAGAGTTCAGAAAGCGGTTGCCGCCCCCCCAAGGCCCCTCAACCGAACGGAATCCAATCGCAATCTTCATCTGCGATCCGTTGGAATAAACGAGACGGCGTTGCGGCAGTTGTTCATTCCGGTTTTATCGAAGCTGAAGCCGCTTCCTTGCGTACCGTTACCGCCCACCCCCCCCGTCAGGTAGGGTGCCATTTCAGGCACCCACCTATCTGCCATCAAGGCAAGAGGCTTCAGCAGCATCAACAGCACAGAGCTTAGTCGGCGCACAAAAAGTCGATTCGCTCTCCAGGCCACGGTCCAGAACACATCGAACACCACACTGAAGGGGCCACCCATCGGCAAGATTTGAATATCCGTAAAGCCCGCCCGCTTTAGCTCATCATGCAATTTATCCGCAGTCCAACGTTGAAAGTCGCAGGGGTCCGCATGCACACCATACAGAAACGGCATCGTTATGATCCCCAACCCGCCGGGGACAAGCATGCGGCACGCTTCGGCTAGCACCTTGTCAGGATTGCGCACATGCTCAAGGACTTCCATCAAGAGAAAAGCATCGTAACTATCGCCGGGAAGTTCTGTATTTTCTGCATCGACGCAATAATCTGGCTCAGTCAAACTATCTAAATTGAGATATTCCCAACATGCGTCTGCCGGTGGACGAAAGTCTCCGCGTGGATTTTTCTTCTTCCCCCCGATATCGAGCACACGTCCGGAAATCCGAGAAACCTCACGCGACAGAAACTCATCAATATGAACTCTTCTGCAACTGGACGTCATTTCCGTGTGCCGTTCAAAGCGCAGCCGTCATACCGCAGAGATAAGATCAAACATACGCGCGGTAGAATTTCCATCCAACACCCCACATTCCATCTCAGCATAGGAACGCCGTAGTTCGCTATCTATTGACTTGTCGCTCAAATAGTCTTCGACCAACCTGATCATATCCTCCTCAGAGCGGGCGATGCCTGCTGCATTTGCTTTAATTTGCACCAAATTATGTGTCTGATTAGCGTTAATCGTCGGGTATAGGCTACGCTTGACTCCGAACATGGCATCATCAAAGGCAACCTGGACCACAGGAACATCAAGCACGCAGGCCTCCAGACCCAGCGTCGAGAAATGGTTGACTACCACGTCGCTGTACCGGATCTGCGCTCCCTTGTTATCCACGACACTCCCCGACCGCAACTCAAATCCGCCTAGACTAGCATCAATCGTATTGGATAACGTCTCCGCATCACTCACATAAGTATACGCATACGTCGTAAGATAATTGGCAATTAAAATTGAAACCGGCGAGGAGAAGACCTTGCTATGTGGATATGGCCGATAAATGAAATTGTATTTTCCGATCATGCCCGATTTGACGAACGCCTGAATAACTTCAAAGGATTGCCCGATAAGCACCCCACCGGCGTAGAGGATCGTTTTCCTATCGGGGTCGAGTCCAAGGCTCCGTAGAAAATCCGACCGTGACAGCTCGGGGGGCTTAAGGAGCACATCCAGCGAAGGGGCGCCGATGACTTCGATCCGCCCTATGGGAATCCCCGCCCGCATTGCATTGTCCGCCATGTGGTTGCTCCAGACGCCGAGACGAGTAGGAATGAAACCTGCGGCGCCACGATTTAGGAAGTTGTCGTAATTGGTGACCACCGAAACCGTCTTCACTCCAGCACGGGCACATTCCCGTGCAAACAAACACTCAGCTTCAAAACCGAAATTACCAACCGAGGATAAAAGGGCTGTGTCGTAGCGCCCACGTCCGGCAGTTTCGTCAAAAATCGAGGATGAATAGAAAATACTCTCCGCAGCACGACATAGCCCCCCAGCACCTGGTACACGTGCCGCCAGAGCGATCGCCAAATATCCGGACAATATGCCCAGTAGCGAAGAATGCGCAAATAGGTTTTCACCGATGAACTCACGAAACTTAATCTCCATAGACTCGTTATGCACCGAGAATCGCCGAATCAACCGCAAAAGCTGATACAACCTGGACCGACCGAGATGCGCACGCAATCGGCCGCCATCGAAAGCCACGTGGTTAGCATCCTCGGCCTTTGAGTCCAGGAGGTACTCGACTACGCAACCCGTCCGACGTGCCTGCTCAATAACCTCATCGGTATGCAGCGCGGAAAATGACATCTTCCCGCTAAGCAGAATTCCGATCCGCTTCACGCCCAACCTTTAACCAAAGAAACTAAAACAACTCGAGGTAAAAGCACGCTACACCACATCTCAACGATTGGCATGGTATTTAATCCCCACACGCCCTGTATAGTCCGTATATTGCAGAAATGGCCGCGGCACCTCCGCAAAGTACTCATCGACAGCCTTTTGTGCGCCACCCCAATGGCCATAATCATCAATAATTAAAACACCACCAATCTGCAGTCTCGGATACAGCACCTCCAACTCCTTTTTTGTCGACTCGTACCAGTCGGTATCGAGCCTCAGGACACTAATTTTTTCTGGGATGTTGAGCGCATCATCCAGCGTTTGTAGGATATCGCCTTTTACATACGAAACATTGTCCACCAATCCGCAACGTGCAAAGTTTTCCTTCACATCGTTAAGCGATGCAAAGCACCACTCGTTATGCTGGTGTCGCTCATTGGCGTGATATTTATCCAGCGCCAGCCTGCCAGAACGGTCGACATCAAAGTCAGTCGGCGCAGTCATTCCCGCGAAAGTATCGAAGAGAAAAGTTTTTCGATGCGCATCTAAACGCCTAAACACATCTGCAGCGAGCAGAGAATTGCCGCCGCGCCAGACCCCACATTCCACGAAATCACCTTCGATGCGTTGGCTACACACATGACGACACGCCATCCAACTTGTGAACAGCCGCTCCGGAGATGCCATCGAAAGGAGATTGCTGACGACGTAATCGACAATCCGGCGATCATCCAGATCGAATTCCACCGGGAATCGCAGGGGCGGGTTCTTCTCGATAAGACGAAAGCCGATCCAATCAAGCACTCGATTAATATTTGAAATAATCATCTAAAAACTTTCATTCAAGTATTGCACTCAGTGAACTCTAGCGAGAACAAATTGACCCGTATTGAGATTGAGGCCAAAAAATCAGGATTTTCCCTGCAATCGTCATTAATCAGGTTGCTCCTGATCACTAGGTTACGTCTAGTCATATCTAAAATTTCCTTCGCGCATTGTTAAATCATGTTGCCGACATTCCTTCCTCGTCACTTGCTATCAAGACAACGGATGACTACTTTTGCAATCCCATCGGCGTCTAAGCCAAGCGCGTGAAGCACTTCGTTGTTACTCCCGCAAACCGGGATATCGGTCAAGCCAAGTCGAGTCAGCGTAGCTGGCCGCCCCAGATCAACCAACGCAGCCGCTAACATTTCACCTTGCCCACCAATTAGATAGTGATTGTCGAGAGTAATGACATGGCGGCAATCTGCAAGAACAGACTCCAACCAACTTGAATTGACGCGATTCAGCCATGGCAAATTCACCACCCGCACACTGATACCTTTGTCCTTAAGCATGCTTGCTGCCCACCATGCCTGAGCAAGCAGAACTGGGCCATAACCAATGATGGTCACGTCGACTCCCTCCGCCAGAACGACTCCCTGGCCCGGCTTGAGCACATAGTCCGATGGCAGTTGGTAGGGAATGTCGCAGGGAATCGACACTAACCGCAAATAGCTGCTTCCCAAAGCTTCCGTGACACAGTATGCAAGTGCCTGCGCGACCTCTTCGCTACAACATGGCTCGATCATCTCCAAACCAGGTATTGCAGCTAGCGCAGAAATATCCCGAACCGCCTGATGGGAATGGCCAGGCCCACCGGGGAGAACTCCCGCGAGTGAGCCAACGTAAATTATCTTGGTCTTCTCGGTGGCATTGTTATATATCTGCTCGTTAGGTCGTGCCGAGAGAAAACAGGCAAAGGAGTGCACCACCGGCAACAGTCCCTTTAGGGCCATGCCCCCGGCGATCGAAACCATGTCCTGTTCTGCGATGCCACACTCAAAAAATCGGTTAGGAAATTGATCACGAAACGGAATGAGTCCCGTATCCAAAATCAGATCGGCATCCAGTACGACAAGGCTAGGATGCTTTATGGCTTGTTCTAGCAAGGCACGGGTATAGGCGGGTATCAGGCGCTGCGCCGTGGTGAGCGGCGGGGTAGCGGCCTCACGCTCAACGGTCTTGAAGACTAGGGCCGATGCACTGGCATCACTCATGCACTGTTGCAGTCGACCCATGATTTCTTGTGCAGCCAATTGGTATGAGCTGGCATCGGGTGCACCACTGTGGAAGCGATACATGGCCACATCTGAATCCAGTGATGTGTGCTCCATGAAGGAGACCCCCTTGCCTTTGACTGTGTCGGCAATAATGACCTTGGGTCGGGGCTCGCCTTTCAGCGATGCGAGCGTCGCTGCGAAGGTACTGATGTTGTTGCCGTCACAGCGTTCAACCCGCCAGCCGAAGGCACGCAGTTTCGCTTCTAGGTCTCCCAGGTCAGAAACGTTTTTAACGAAAGTATCCGACTGCAGTTTGTTGTGGTCAATGATGACCGTAATTTCGTGCAGACCGTAATTGACGGCAGAAACCAGAGACTCCCAAAATTGGCCTTCCTGCAACTCACCATCACCCGTCATCACAAACACCCGTCCTGACCTATTGGCCAAGCGGTTTGCGAATACCATACCCTTCGCTTTGGAAATACCCATGCCCAAGGAACCCGTGTTGGTGACGATACCAGGAGTTCCAATATCAGGATGGCCAGGTAGGCCATCGATTTTCCGCAACTTATGGATTAAGTCGAATTCAATCTTCCCCATCCCAATCAGCGCAGCGTAATAACCAGGTGCATCATGCCCCTTGGAGCTGAAGAAGATATCGTCATCATTCATCTCCTCCACCAATAGCCAACTAATGATATCCAGGCTACTGAAGCTGCTGCCAATGTGTCCAGAACCGGCACGGGCAATCTTGTAAAGCGCGTTGAGCCTGCACATATCGGCAAAGATCGCCGCACGCTGTTCGCGTGGCAGCTTTAATGCGCGAACCCGCTGAAACTCGTCATAAGGAAGATAGTAAAGGGTGCCTTCTACGGCTTGTCCGACTTGATCTCCCACAGTTCTGGCTCCGGTTTATTCGACGAGGTTGTAAGGGGGAATGCCAATCACAGGGCGGATTCAAAACTGAAGTGCAACACCCTGGGTTTCAGTGAATTGCAGTGGAGTGCTGCGGGTTGTTGATGAGCAGCTCTCGGTAAACCGCCAAGGGGGATCGTACCCCGAGTCCTTTTCTGGGTCTTGCATTAATCTCGTCGGCTATGGCGTCGAGTTGCTCTTGGCTGTAGACCGACAGGTCTGTGCCCTTTGGCAAGTACTGGCGGACCAGGCCGTTCATGTTCTCGTTAGAGCCACGCTGCCAGGGGCTGTGTGGGTCACAAAAGTACACGGCGATGCCAGTGCGCTTGCTGAGCTCCTTGTGCATGGCCATCTCACGCCCCTGGTCGTAGGTCATGCTCAGGCGCATGGGCTGGGCAATGCCCAGCAACTTGTCGGTGAAGGCCTGTAGCACGTTGGCAGCACTGGCCGGCTTGAACTGCGGCAGCTTGACCAGCATCACCAATCGACTGGTGCGTTCGACCAAGGTAGCCACAGCGCTGGCGTTGGCCGCGCCTTTGATGAGGTCGCCCTCCCAGTGCCCTGGAAACTGGCGATCTTCGATCTCAGGTGGGCGCACATGGATGCTGAGCATGTCGGGGATCTGCCCTCGGCGGTCCTGCCCTTTGCTACGCGGGACCCGCTTGTTGTGGGCTTGGCGCAGGCAAGCAATCAACTCCTTGCGCAGTTCTCCAACAGGCTGGGCATAGATGCAGTTGTAGATGGTCTGAGTTGACACGCGATGCGCATGGCCTCGTGGATAGATGGTGGCCAGTGTCAGGGCAATTTGCTCAGGTGACCAGTGCAAGTTCAAAAAATGGCGAACCACATCAAACAGAACACTCTGGCCGTGGAGCTTGATCGCCGGTCTGCCGTCGCGGCGGCGATGCTGGCACTGACGATGGGCCGACGAACTGGCGTAGCCCGCGCCACCAGCGTTACGCCGCAACTCCCGGCTGATGGTGGCGGGCGAGCGTCCCAGCACACGGGCAATCTCTCGGATGCTGTAGTTCTGCTGAACCAGGCTGGCCAGGGTCATGCGATCTTCAGGCTGGAGTTGCCTGTAACTTCTTGGGGTGCTTTGCATCTGCGAACCTTACTCGGTGGCAGGTGTTGCACTTCAGTTTTGAATCCGCCCAGGTAAAGCAGCCTCTTGCGTGGCGAGCAAGCGCTCAGCCATCCACCAATCCTCTGGATAATTGATATCGAAGCCCTCCAGCCCTTGGCTGATAAAGGGAATAATAGCTTCGCCAGCGATGCTGTTTTGCTCCAGCGGTATCCGCGACCATGCGATTTCGAGGCTGGCGTCCTGCGCATAAATTTCCGGCAGTGCAGCGTATTGGCTACTGTGCCACGGTGTAACACCATTAGCGAAGGCATCACGGGCAGCATATGCTTGCCGCGCACAATCCACATCTTGCCAGGAGGACTCAATTGATTATGCCCCGGACTTTTTCATAAGTTGCTCGGTCGCATAGAAATCCATGGGATTGTCAATGTCGACGGCACGTTCTTGCGGAATAATGTGGAAGCGGACGAGATCGCCAGTGAGAGAATTAGTATCGAAAATGACCCGCCTGCGGCATGCAATGATGTTTGCGCGAAAGTACGCTTTTTCATAGTTTTGGCGCGCAAGCGGGGTCACTTCGCGTCCAGAGCCGGTAAAGTACGTAACGAGCCTTTCCCCGCCTTCCCCGTCATCAACGACTCTCAAAGCCTTTATGGGGTGCTGGCGCGCCTCAGCAATGACAACCGCCGAATCCGCTTTCGGATCCTCAACGAGCTTGCCGATAACCGCATCTATATCTTCGGTTGATTGCAAAGGAACCGTCGCCATCATGCGGACAACAATATCCGGCCGGTATCCCTCATTTTTGTCGAGCCATTCCAGCATGTGTTTTACGTATTCAAATTCAGGAGACTCGTCAGCCGCAAGCTCAACCGGGCGGAGATACGGGACGTCAGCACCGAATGATGCTGCGACCGCCGCATAATCCGGCGAATCAGTAGAGACAACCACTCGATTCATATGCTTCGATTGGCGCGCAGCATCAAGAATCCACCCAACTAAAGGCTTGCCGGCCAAAGGCCGGATATTTTTGTGAGGGACACCTTTTGAACCGGAGCGAATACCGATAATACCCATTACTTTCAAATCAGCTGGCTTCATATGAAATTTTCAGCCACGGGGAATTGTTTCTTGATTAGCCCGTAGGCACGCTCATGAGCCGGCGCGGGAATACCGTAGGATTTTGCATAACGCAAAACTCCTCCAGTAATGGAGTCCATTTCAGAAGTGGTGTGAGCTTGGACATCACGCTGGAGTGATGTCATCAGCGTCTCGGGGATCGAATCGATTTGCCTGATTACTTCATCGGGATTGATATCAACCCCCTCATGGAGAGCGACCAGCGCGCCCTCACGGACAAGCTCCTCCAAAAACTTTCTCAATTGAGGATCGGAACGAATATCCCCCACCGTCTTTTGAAAAGCGGCAGTAAGGGATGCGATCGCGCTCAAACGCACAAGCTTCTTCCAGATAACTTCAGCCTCTGTTTTGAGTATCGAGGTCGAGATTCCAGCCCCTCGGATCGCCTCGGCGATTTTCTCAAGGGACGCTTCAGGTATATCGCCATCGGATGCAAGGTCGATATGCGGATTCTGTCGCGAAAGCTGGCGAATAATCCCATCCTCGCCCTTTGCAACCTCAATCATGCCGATCATGCCAACAGCAACACGGGCTCCCAGCCGCGCCCGAATAACTTCCCGATGGCCCACTCCATTTAACAGCGAAACAACTACCGCATTTTCAACCTGCTTTGCATCAATGCTCTCGAGTGCATTATTCAGAAATGGAGATTTTATCGTAATAAAAAGAACATCAACGACGTCATCAAGCTTTACACTCGCCTTTGGATGCGCGACAAAACTGCCAAAAACGGGGCTTTCAATGTGAATGCCGCCTTTCTCTATTGCAAAAACTGCCGCGTTTCTTCCAACACAAAAAAGATCATGGCCTTCTCTCCAGAATAGTCCGGCAAGGACGCCGCCGATGGCTCCTGGTCCCAGGATTCCTATTCGCAATTTATTTTTTACTTGGGCCATTTATGTTCAGTCAAAACCTTCTCATTCACGTCTGTGCCCCATCCGGGTGCCGTTGGAATATTCAGATATCCATTTTCAACTTCAGGCTGATTGGTGAAAAGCTCATCGCGCCATGGCACATCGTCAACGTCAATCTCCGCAATACGTACATTTGGAACAAGTGCGCATAATTGCATGCTGATGAAAGTCGACAAGTGCCCATTGTAATTATGGGGGCAAATATTCATTTCGTAGAGCTCGGCCATATCGGCGATTTTCTTCGATCCGGAAAACCCGTTCCAGATGACATCAATTGATGCCGTATCCATCGCATGAGCTTCAAAAAATGGGCGGTATTGGCGCGTACCGTAAAGGTTTTCACAGGAGACGATCGGCGTTGTCACCGAGTCCTTGATTTGGCGGAGCGCTTGGGGGTCGTAGGAATCAACCTCAAGCCACAAAAGCTTGTATTGCTCAAGCATCCGCCCGACTTTAATATACCCCTCGGTTTTAAAGTTGAAGTTCAAATCGATAGCGATATCGATATCATCACCCACCGCATCTCGCAGGGCACCTACCCACTTGTCGATCGCGGAAAGAATTTCGCGATCCGCATTTAGCCCGGGGCCTCCCGGGCTTTTGAAAAACCCCGGCATGTAAACATACGGTTTGTCGCCGAGAACGGCGATATTGGTTTTGAGTGCTTTAAAACCGGATGCGCGGACTTCCTTGCCGAATTCCTTCACATCCTCATAAGACTTGATTTGCGGCTTTCCCACCATTTCCCAGGCACGTACGCGCGATGTACCGCAATGCGACCAATATAGTGGGATTCTCTCGCGCACCGGTCCACCGAAAAGCTCGTAGACAGGAACGCCCAAGGCCTTACCCTTTATGTCCCATAAGGCGTTTTCGATCCCGCCGATTGCCTTTTGGATAATCGAACCCGGGCTTTGCCGGGTGCGGGAATACATCTCCCAATAGAGTTTTTCTATTTTTCGCGGGTCTTGCCCGACCAAAAGAGGCGATAAATCTTTAACAACTCCCGCCATCCCTTGAGGCGAACCGTGCGAATCCGTGCATTCGCTCCAGCCGACAAGTCCATCATCTGTAGTAATTTTAACGAATGACCATGGCCGCCAGCCGGCATCCGCATGAAGCATTTCAACTTTATCTATTTTCATAGAAAACCTTTTAAGAATGCGTCTGATATAACAGAACAAGGTTGTGCTTGGCACTAAAAATACCACTCTCAATCGCGGAACTGATCGAGCCAGAACGTGCAGGGATAAAAGCTACGGCATTGGCCATGGTTATATTCTCAGATCAAAGCATCTCGAACCAAGAAGGAAATGTTCTTGAGTTCGCTGTAAACATCCAGCGCCTCGACACCAGGCTCGCGTGTCCCATTCCCCGATGCGCCAAACCCGCCAAAAGGCATATGCGGCTCGCTCCCGAAAGTGCCAATGTTGATATTGACCACACCGGCGCGCACACGCTGAGCAAACCACATGGCGCCGTCGACATTTCGGGTGTGGATTGCTGCAGTGAGGCCGTATTCGGTGGAATTGGCCAATTTGAGCGCTTCTGCGAGGTCTTCTACCATATACAGGGTTACTACGGGCCCGAAGACCTCCTTGCAACTAAGTTCGGCCGACTGCTGCAGCCCTTCGATGATCGTCGGCTCGATATAGTAGCCGTTGGCCAGTTCTAGATTGGTGGTTGCGACGCCACCGCTGAGCACCTTCCCACCTGCGGCTTTGGCAGCGTCAATTGCAGCTAGGATATTTTGTTGCTGACGCTTGTTAATGACCGGGCCAAGGTCACACCCAGCGCTAATGCCGAGTTTTAGACTTTTGGCTTTTTCTACTAATTTGTCGCGAAATTCGTCGTAGATGTTCTTGAATACCAAAACCCGGCTGCCTGCCGCGCAGCGCTGGCCAGCATTGCTGAAGGCGGAGAGCGACGCCCAGTGCACCGCTTGATCCATATCCGCATCGCCGCAGACTACGAAAGGATTCTTACCGCCCAGTTCGAGGGAAACGCGCGCCAAACGCCGTCCAGCAACTTCGGCTATCCAGCGACCCACCCCCGTTGAACCTGTAAAACTAATGACTGCCACTCGCGTGTCCTCAACCAGCGCGGCGCCTGCTGGTTGACCACGCCCCTGCACGACATTAAAGACGCCATCCGGCAAGCCGGCTTCTTTGGCTAACCGTGCGAACAGATTTGCGATACCTGGGGAATCTTCGGCCGCCTTCAAAACCACCGTGTTACCACAGATGAGCGCCGGGAATGTTTTCCAGGCGATGTTGGCGATGGGTGTGTTGGCGGGAACAATCAGACCGACAATGCCGCGCGGTTGCCTGACAGTGTGACTGTATTTACCCGGTGTGCCGGATGTCAGAGACCGACCATAAAGACGCATACCCTCACCGGCAAAGTATTCCGCCTGAAGAATGGCGCCGCCGACTTCGCCCTTGGCATCTTGTGGGGGTTTGCCGGTTTCAACGGCAACGCAGTCGGCTAATTCGGCTGACCGTCGCTTCATCGCAGTGACGATGTCGCCAAGGATCTGGCCGCGTTTTACGGGCGTGAGTTCGGACCAAGCGGGAAAAGCGTCACCTGCTGCTGCAATTGCACGCTGGACGTCTACCGCAGATGAATCGGCGACGAGACAAAGCAGCGCCCCCGAGTGCGGATTGAATTTATCCAGCCAGACATCGTCTACTGGCTGCGCTTCCTGGCCGTTGATCCAATTTGGAATGCGGGGAATGTTCATTATGCTCAAATTGCTGTCCAACCGCCATCGATCACGAGGTTCGCGCCCGTCATATAGCGAGAGGCTTCACTTGCCAAGAAAAGCACAGAACCGTTGTACTCACTGACATTGGCCATGCGCCCGATAGGAATACGACCGCAATAGTCATCGAGAAAAACCTGTTCCTGGTTGCTGAAGACGCCGGCGATGGTCAGCGAATTCACGCGCACATTCTTTTTCGCCCAATAAACGGCTAGATAGCGAGTTAGATTCAGGATGCCAGACTTGGAAGCGGAATAGGCCACTGGCTTGTAGAATACCTCACCCCGTTTGCGTCGGTATTCGTAAAGATTCTGGTCGGGAGACACAACGCCGTAGATCGATGCAATGTTGATGATTGAACCATTGCACACTTTGGCCATCGCCGCACCGAAGACCTGGCAACATAGGTAGACACCCTTGAGGTTGACGTCAATGACCTTGTCCCAGGACGCTTCCGGGTAATCTTCGAAGGGGCCGTTTTCTTCAGGCGGGGCGGAAGGAGGGGAATCGATGGCGGCGTTGTTGATGAGTACCGTCGGGGTTCCGAACTTGCTGACGACTTCATTCAAAGCCTTCTGCAATGAGGCCTTCTCAGTGACGTCGGCCACACAAAACAGATAGTTGGCGGGGTATTGTGCTGATAACGCATCGCTTCCAGCCGATGACCGGATATCCAATCCGACCACGCGAGCACCACGCTCAAGGAAGGCTTGGGCGTATTCGCCGCCCAACTGGCCGGCAACGCCGGTGATCAGGACGATTTCGCGGCTGACGTCAAAAAGTGCATCTGCGGTCATTGCTCAGCATCCGTTCAGGCTGCCATTTCTGGCTTGAAAAATAAGATCGCACACTTCGCGCACTGCGCCGAAACCGCCAGGCTTTTCAGTGCGAAAAATCACATACGAGTACACCTCGGGGTAGGCATCTGCCACCGCAACAGGCAACCCGACGGACTTGAATGCGGGGATATCGTTGATGTCGTTACCTACGAACATGGTGTGTTCGGGCGCGATTCCGAGCTCGGTGCAGGTTTGGAGTATTGCTGCGGCTTTATCCTCGACACCCTGCTTACAGGGTATTTTCAATTTATTGGCGCGCGCCATGACCACGGGGTTTGCTTCGGTCGAAACAATAAATGCCTGTACCCCAATACTTCGCAGCCTGGATAACCCGAGCCCATCGCTTCGCCAGCAGCGCACCGTTTCAACACCATCCTGCGTGACATAGACAGTGTTGTCGGTAAAGACGCCATCGAAGTCGAAGGCAACCAATTTAACGGTAGACAGCATTTCCTTGCTGATCATTTGTAAATCAACTTTCGAGGTCAACGTAATGGATCGCCTCGCCTTGGGCGATATTTTTCTTTGCGACACGGCCTATCACTTGGTTCGACTCGCGCACCGGAATGTATTGTGCATTAAAGATTCGCCCGGACAGGTTGCCCAAGGTGATCTTGTCGCCCGCCTTGATGTCGACATAGGCAATCAGTGATTTACCGAGTTTTTTAAATACGCGCTCATTTCCAAGATCGTCCGCTGGCTTGGGCGGCATCATGTGGCGCACACGCTTGATGTCACGTACAAACTTGCGGAACCCATCAGGTTCAAGTGCAAAGCTATGATCGGTGCCTTTCCAGGCTCGATTGAGTGTGACATGCTTTTCAAATACACGCGCGCCTTTCAGATAAGCAACGGGGCCTGACAACGTGCCATTAAAATGGTCGGAGGAACCGATCGTGCACCCCGGGAACTCCTTGATCAACGCCTCGATGTTATCCAGACCAAGCCGGTTGTATTCGCAGGGATATTCGGACACGCAATGAAGGATCGCCACTTCGTCATGATGATTGAGCAGTACCTCCACACTAGACCTAATTTGGTCGATATTTCCACCGCCGACACTCATAACCACGGGCTTTCCCAAGCTCGCAATACGCTGAATAAAAGGTAAATTACCCAGATCAAATGAGGCGACCTTCAAAATATCGACATCGATTTGCTTTAGAAGCTTGAGGCTGGGCTCATCAAACGGGGTCGACATGAGTTTGACACCGTATTTGACACAATCCTCTTTCAGTATGGGAAGCCACTCAGGCTTGAGCTCGAGTTTTTCACGGTGCGCGCCATAAGTATCGGCGAATGCATTCTCGCTTGCATAATCCGCCTCATAGGCATCCTTGGAAAAAAGATATTGATTGTTTCGCGTCTGGAATTTGACCGCATCTGCCCCTTCGTGAGCAAAAACACGTATATATTCCCTCGCGATATCCAAATCCCCTTGGTGATTCTGGCCAACTTCGGCAATCACAAAAGGGGTTCCATCGAAAGTTATTTTCTGAAACATTTTTCCCTTCCTAAAATTTAACGACGCCTGTTGAACCTTCAGATTTAAATCTATGCGACTGAGTCAACAATATCCAGACAGAGCCACTGCGTTTAATTTGCCCATCTTCCAGTATTGTGGACTGGAGTCGCACCTTTGAGCATGCCAGAGAGCCATGCAGCGTGTTGTAGGTCCTCGATTGCATAAACCCATGCCGTTACACACAACTCATTTGGCATCCCGCGACCCAGTGCTCAATATTCTGCTTTCCATCGCCCTATTGCGGGACCAATTTCTGTTCGAGCAGCCAGTTGCCGACCGCAAGGCCAATTTCGGCATGGCCTTCTCGCGACAAATGTCCATTGCCCAGCAAGCCGCGCCCGGGAACGTTCTGGAGGAGAAAAAACCGTGAGTTGGCGCGCGTTGCGGCCCGGATGATCGGCGTCAGGTCGCGATAGGGCGTCTGCGTCTCAGCCGTCAGAGCACGGATGACACGCTCGGTTTCGGACGGCGGCGCATTCGGGCTGTACTGCGCCCCCGGAATAAAGACGACCGCCAGCGGAATGCCGCGCGCACGCAGCAGAGTCACTGTTTCGCGAAACAGTGCGGAATAACGCTCCAACAATTGTGGAAGGTCTGTCGGTGCTTCCTGCTGTCGCGAAAGTACCTCTCCCTCCCCGCGCCTCACATCGACGCCTGCCGTCGCCAGTTGCCAACGTCCTTTGATGCCATTGGCGAGACTGACCAGCGCCGATGAGCGCGCGAGTGTTTTCAGCCATATCGTAAGGCGGGCTTCGGCGTCGTTTGACGGACGCTGACCCTTGGCTTTCCCAAGATCGTAAAGATCATTCTCATAGACACCGAGCAGAACCAGATTGGGTTTGAATGCCGCTCCCTTGTCCCGCAGCAACGCAAGTTGGTCCCGAATGGAATAACCGGCGATGCCAGCGTTGAAGACCTGGACGCGCTCATTACTGTTCAATCGCTGGCGCAATTCATTCTCGGTCCAACTGGGCCATGTATCTTCATTTGTGACATAGACACCAAATGTCTGGGAATCCCCAAGAGCCAGAATACGAAAAGCCTTGTCGGACGGTTCTTCGGTGTTGCGAAAACCAAGGCTGTTGGTCTGCACATGATAGGGGCGGTGAAACCAGATCACCCAGTGCCCGTCTTGATGGGGAACCAGATCGCCGCCGCCGGTCGGCGAATGGTAATACCGTGATTGGCCCAAGCGGTCGCCGCCCCCCCCCGTCCATGGACGCCGGGCTCCAGTCATAAAATCGAGCCAGACCTTCGCCTGCGAGCAGCGTCAGCGCCACAATGACCGCGTAAAGCGCAACATTTTTCAGCCTGAGTAAAATCAGTAATGTCATTCCCAACACTTTCGATGTAGCGGCTAAAGAATCAATAAATCTATGCATGTCGTTAAGTATTTTTAGTTAGTCGGGCCTGCAATATTCAAATCAGGCGAACGCAGTGGCCGATGCCGGCGCCGACCAAGCCAATCTGTCAGCAATAGAGCGCATCAATGCAGCCGCCCGTTGAGCATACGTTGATTTGACCTTCTCTAGCCCTGTCATGGCTGTCAAAAACAGGCGCAAAAAAACCACCTTAAGGCCCAAACGGACGATTGCCCGCAGCAGCCAGCGAATGTTGTAGCCCGCAGCACAGCTCAGCGCGTGCAGTGCATCACCCAATGCGCCTTGCAGCCAGCACCTATCCATTCGGTTGTCCGATTTGACATGTCCGATCATTGGCTCGATCGCTTGGCGGCGCTTGAGCCAGCGTTTATGTTGATCGGTCATGGTCTTGTACCTTCCCCTGTGAATGATCTCAATCCCAGGGTTGTCCGCATCTACACCGCGATAGCCCAGATCCACCACGACCTGCTTGGGTGCGCAATTCAGCTCTTGCAGCAAGTTGATGGTTTGCTCAAGTTGTGCGGCCAGTGTGTGTCCGTCAAACGGATTGCCGGGAAAGCTTCTGGCCCCCACCATCAGCCCAGACTTGTGGGTGACAGCTAGACTGACTTTGACGCCGAACTCGTAGGGATTCCTGGCTTTGCCCTTTGCGATGCACTCCACTTCTGGCGCATGCAGCGCGTACAGCTTGCGCTTAGCATGGCGCTGCTGGGTGCGAATACGCTGGGCACGCTCGAGCCACATGTGCAGATCGCTCAGGGCCTTGGGGTTTGATGGTGTGGCGCCGGATAAGTCGAGCTTGCGTTGCACTTGGCGCAGCACTACGCCCAGAATGGTGCGCTGGCGCTTGACGACTTTCCTCATACGTTTGAACTGTTTGGCATGCGCGTAGCCGCCGGCTTTGCGAGCCAAGGTCTTGCACTCTTTGGCAAAGGTCTGCTTGAGGTTGATACCGGCGCGTTTGGCAGCACTGATCACTTTGTGACGAGCAATTTCTAACAAGCGACTGTCTACGGGATGGGCAATGGCTTTTTCTTGGACCGTGGAGTCGACGATGATGCGCTCGAACTCAATCGGCTTGATGGCCTTGATTTCAACGGCGGTCTCAATCGTGGCCTTGAGCAGTTGCTCCAGGCCCTCTTCACCGATGGCGCGGCGAAAGCGCCCGATCTGGGTCGCGTCGCAGGGCAGGCGTGCCTCGTAATACTCTTGGCCACTAAAGTATTGCCAGACCACGTTCTCGCTCCAGCGAACAACGAGCTCTTCGTCACTGAGGTTGTAGCTGTTCTTGAGGTACAGCAGACTGGCCATGAGTCGGATGGATAAACGGGGGCGACCTGCTGGGCTGACACCACCGCCAAATTGCACTGCGTGTTCACCCAGTAAATCCTCAGTGTGTTCTTGCTTTGGAGTTCGGTCCTGGTGAGTGAAATTCGGAGCCAGGGCTGCTTCAATCCGGCTCCAAGGGAGTTGTGCAGTCAGCACCACCAAGGGATGTCGCATGTCAATCATGGCGTCCAGGCGGGAGCGGAAAAAGTCTGCTGTGTTCATGTCAAAATCCCTCAAGAATTAATTCTTCAAATAACGTTTTATGAGAGATTTGGTGCACCGCTTTTACACAAAAATGTGAGGTTTTAAGAAGTGGCTCGGTTTGTTTGAACAACTTTCCCCGAACGATAAGTGAAGCTCTGGGGGTTCACAACAGTGCAGAGTTGTCCACGGCGGCGGACGGCGCTTGCGACGTACCGGCCGACGCGGTGGGCAACTCGGGGCGCACCAACAAATTTCATTCTATGCGGCTTTTGCCGACTTTGGCAGGCTTGCATAGTAGGCCTCATCCGGCGTTTGATCCTCCAGGCTGGAGTGTGGCCGTTCCGTGTTGTACCAATCAATGTGGCGTCCGATCAGGGTCCGTGCATCAGCCACGCTGGCATAGACATGCTTGTACACATGCTCGTACTTGATGGTGCGCCATAGCCGCTCCACAAATACGTTGTCACGCCAAGCACCACGCCCATCCATGCTGAGCTTGCAACCTGCTTGTAGGACCACGTCAGTGAAATCGGTGGCCGTGAACTGACTCCCCTGGTCCGTGTTGACGATCTCGGGTGTGCCGTATTTGCCCAAGGCTTCACTGATGACTTGCGCGGCATGACACGCCTCCAGAGTCGTGGCTACTTTGTGGGCTAAAACCCGCCTGCTGGCAACGTCGACCACAGCGGTTAAATACACGAATCCACGCTCCATTGGGATGTAGGTGGTGTCCAGTGCCCAAACATGATTGGCCTGGGTTACGCGCACATCGCGCAGCAGGTACGGATATATCTTGTGCCCCGGGCCTGGGCGACTGGTGCTAGGCTGCGGGGCCATGGCGTAAATGCCCATGCGTTGCATGAGGGTGCGCACGTGAAGTCGGCCAACCTGCACGCCCTGGCGCGCCAGTTGGCGCACCAGCATGCGTTGGCCCATGAACGGGTGCTCCAGGTGCAGCCGATCAATTTGGCCCATGAGCGCTAGATCCGCCGGGCTGGTTGCACGGGGCAGGTAGTACACCGCGCCTCTGCTGATGCCAAGCAGTTTGGCTTGCTTGCCCACTGGCAATGGATCGGTTCGGTCAATCATCATCTTGCGCTCAGCAATCCCGCCTTGTCGAGCGCGCGTTCTAAAAAATCGTTCTCCAAGGTCAGTTGACCAATCTTGGCATGCAACGGTTGCAGATCAACCGGTTTGGGCGGATCGGCGCCGCCGAAAACGTCTGCTGCGCGTTCAAGCAACTGTCGTTTCCACTCTGTGATTTGGTTGGCGTGCAGATCAAATTCCTGACACAGCTGCGCCATTGTTTTGTCCTCGCGCAATGCGGCAAGTGCCACTCGCGCCTTGAATGCGCCAGTGTGCTGCCTGCGTACACGCTTGGCAACGCCGGCCTTCTTCTTCAGTTTGACCATGAAATACTCCTGTCTGCCTGACCATCCTAGCCGAGGCAATATCAACAGAGTTTCCACTTATCTCGCTGTTCAGATTCATCGAACCACTTCTTTATGCGGGTTTCGAGGGTTTTGCAGGCTCGACTAATTATAACTTTCATATATAGCTGACCCATCCGTCAAGACAGAAATCAGCCTAGTTTAAGCTGTACTGTCCACCCTGCACGCAGCTGCATAGCGCTGCCCCATTCTTGCTAAACTTGTCTATTATCTTTGCGCCGCCTCCGCTAGGCATCGCATACACATCTTCTGGTGTTCGGATACCTAACGACTGGTGCAGTCCGATTGACACAGAGGAGAAGGCGAACTAATCAAAATTGATTTTAGTTGCGGTTGATTATGGATTGTTCGCACCAATTCGATCACTTATGCATTTCAAAATAGTTTTTGCAGCTCTTACACATGTGCATACCTTCCCAGAGAACACCATCAGTCTGTTAGCACCGATCCATTCAACCAGAGTGGGGCGGGCATCGTCATTTTCTCTATTGGGTAGCACGGTGCGAATTGTGTACATGGATCCTATATGCTGAGCCTGATCAATATCCGGAAAGAACTGCCGTGCGGATTCAATAAATTTATCTATGTTTGTAATTGACGGGTTCCTAATTACACCCTTGTTGAGCAAGTTCTCGTAGCCATCAGGCACGACTGGTTTATGCCCGATATTTGTGTGGTGGATTGCGTGGACAACATTGCCCATAACATGCATGTCACTACCTCCTAAAGGATCTATGCACATAAATGGGCCATCCATAATCACTATGCTTTTCCTGCGGTAAACATCCGGGAGTTTCAGAACGGGCTTTTCACAGAGCTCATATTGATACTCTCGTCTGTCAACACACCAATCATTAAGATTGGCGTAAGTTGCGATAATGGTAAAGTCAAACCCCTTCAAGTCATCTTCTGTTGCGGTCTTGCCAAGCCGCAGTTCAACGCCAGCGCCCTTCAGGCGATTCTTGACGATGGAAGTGAGGTTGGCTGGATCAAATATGTTCTCTTCCACTTCAACCATTAGATCTGTACCCTGTATGGGTTTCACCTTTTTGTATTGCAGTCCAATCGCGTCCATGGAAGCAATAAATTGTTCCGGATCTGTCATAGATTCTTGTGATGCAATCGCATAATAGTGTTTTACGCCAGCCCTGTTCGGTACAATTGACTGCCTGTAATATTTTACAAAACCGGATGCGGAGGCCTTACACTCTATGGCTGTCGCGCTACTCCGGGGGTAGTGATACCCTTCATGTACCCGGTACTGATTGATTGATGACGCTTCTTCTAAAAGGCTCTCGTGTCGTTCGCACAAAACAACATTGTAGCCTTGGTTCGCTAATTCGATGGCGATGGTGGACCCAAATATACCACCGCCAACAATTCCAACATTCGGGTAAAGGGCCTTTTTGATCTTAGATATCTGCGTTGTGACCCAAAGTGCCCTTCTGTGGTTTTTGTCAAACGATACGGTTTCGCTCAATACCGCTGCCAACATATCCGATAGAGCGTCGTTAAGTGCTCGGCCTACCTTTTTTCCAAATGCTGTGTGATTACTTTCACCACCTTCGGAAGTGCTATAGGAAAAACTACACTTTTGATTATTGACCCTGGCATCGAAGTTAAGTTTGTCTGGCTTGAAGTTGGCACATGAGTCAATTTCAAAGTCCAATTGCCCGCCTAACGCTTCAAAAATTAAATACAAGTGATGGTAAGCAAATCGATCCAATAATGAACCATCTCCGGCAGAAGAACTCTTATGCCAGCCAAATTGGCTGCCAAACTCGCCGAAATTACCTAGCTTCAAGTCTGAGCGGTACAGAAAAACATCATCAACATAAAAAAGTCTACCTTCCAGCTTCGAAAGGTTGAGTATATCTTCCAAGGCGGCCGGATTCAGCATCGCCGGCTTCTCGACAAAAACGTTGGCTCCAGATCTTAGAAAGTATTCGGCTTGCTCGTAATGAAAAATGTTGGGCGTCACAATGAACACCCAGTCTGGAATTTCAAGCTCGGTAAAGTCCGAATCCGAATTCACCGCCCAGATGACTATGCCCATACGTTCCAGCTTTGAACATATTTTTGTGCCATACCGACCCGCGCCTAAGACACCAAATTTCAAACGGGACGAAGCCGAGTTGTGCGTTTTTTCTGACATGCGAAGTTTCCATACCAATCAATTTCTATACGCTTAGGGATCAATATTTGCCATTTCTTTCCGATTTGTATAGACAATAAATCATCTCAACGACATTACGATTCGAATCGCGGCCTTGCCATCTCCGTAAGGGTTGTGCGCCCCTCTCATCAACTCGTAAGCCGCATTATTCGATAATAAACCGGAAGCTTCTGCAATAATATTTTTGGTAGTAGTGCCGTCAAGCTTTACGGTGCCAGCCTCTATCTCCGAAACTCTCTCTTCGATACCTGGTAACCAATATGAGCTGCTTGTTCAGATCGAGAAAATCAAATTTTTTGGCAACTTCTCTGCTCAATATTGTGTCGGATTCAAGCTTTTTCACCACATACTGAAGAGCGTCGATTACCGTGTTGCCGGTGACCAATATTTCTCTATCGTTAACACCTTCATACAGCAAATTTTGTCTTGCTTGTTGGGTCGGAGAGAAATGCCAATGACTGATGGAACTGGTCATTTGTCGGTTTATTTCTTCAGGCCAGCACCGAATACAGATTGCCCTTGTGCGTGTAGCTCAGCACCAGGCCCACCCGGTGCCGGCGAAACACCGCCCCCAGGCGCAGCACCGACTGCAGCTCGCGCAGCGGATGCGTACCGCCGCCTGAAATGGGCACTGCCTCGAACGCAATGCCTGCATCGCGAATGCGCTGCGCGTAGGCATCGTCCGGCGCCACAGCCACCACCGTGTGGCCTGCAGCCTGCAATGCCAGCATCAGATTCAGTCGGAAATTGAACAGATTCCAATAGGTATTGGAGACAACGGTAATGTGCATCTTGGGCTCGCCTAATTCCACAAAGCCACCCACGGATAGAACTGGTACGGCAGCCAATACACGGCGTGTGTGGCAAAAAACAGCCAGACAAACAGCACGGCCGCGCTGTATGCCACTACCCAGCGCACCAGTGTGCCGTTCAAGCCGTCCGGTTTACCCAGCGCATTGGGCAGGCGCGACAGCACAAACAACTGCAGCGGAATCCAGTACAGCGCCACACGGTCCACCGCTGTAGAGGAGGGCGACACCAGCAGCAGCCCCACAAAGCCCAGCGCACCCAGCGACATCCAGGTCCAAAAGGTGCGGTCCGCCGGTGGCATGACAAAGCGGCGGCGAAACCACAGAAACAAGACGGCGGGCAAAGCGTTCATGGCCACACGCACCGCAGCCCCCTGCGACTGGTATTCGGCCTCGATGTAGTTCACCGTGAGTGCTTCCACCGATTCCTGCAGCAACAACACAAAAAGCAACGCCGTCGACAAGCCCACCCAAAACACCGTCCAGAGCCTGTTCCGGGTGCCGGCCAATACAGCCAGCGGCATCAAAATCACCGCCGACTTGTGAAACAACGCCGCCAGCGCCACAAACACCACAAAGCGCAGCAGCTTGCGATCCGACAATGCGACCAGCCCCAGCATGACCAGGCCAATGGCCGTGCCCTGGCGCGTGTAGCCCATGGCCACCACCGTGACCAAGTAAGGCACGGCCACCACCAGCGCCAGCCAGGGGCGTGGCTGGGCGCGGCAAAACACCACCAGCCCCCAACTGAAGATCGCGGCGCACACCGTGTTCACAAAATAAGTCCCCAGCCCGCTGCGGGCAGCTAGCCAGTTCAGCAGGCTATAGGCCGGGTCGTCCTTGCCCACCGCATCCACCAGGGTTTCGTAACTGGCCTTGGTGATGTGCTCGATATAGGTGAACCAATCCCCACCCACCTCATGCCGCAAGCCAATCATGAGAACCAGCAGCACAAACACCACGCGCCACCAACCAGGCCAGCGCCTGGAGGGGCTGCCCACACTGCTTACAGGCCGCAAACGCGTTGTGGCCAGCCACGCCACCACCCCAAACAAAAACCAGTAAGGCCACATGTCAGTTCACGCTTTCCAGCCAGGATTGAAACATCAGCACCGCCCACAGGCTGGCCGTGTGGTCACGCGTTCCGGCCAGGTGTTCGGCCCACTTCTGCCGAATCGGTGCCGGGTAAAAGTAGCCCTCGGCTTGCAGGCGTTTTTCATCAAGCAAACTCTCTGCCCAAGGCCGCAGCGACCCGCGCAGCCATTGACCCACGGGAATGCCAAAACCCGCCTTGGGCCGGTCAATCAACTCGCGCGGCACATGCTTGTACAGCACTTGGCGCAGCGCCCACTTGCCCTGCCCGCCCCTGATCTTCATGTCTAGCGGCAACCGCCATGCCAGCTCGGCCACGCGGTGGTCCAAGAAGGGCACACGCGTTTCCAGACTGGTGGCCATGGCCGCACGGTCCACCTTGCACAAGATATCGTCGGGCAGATAGGTCATGCTGTCGCGGTACATCATGCGCAGCGGGCTGTCGGCCACGCCTTGGGCGGGTAGCGGGTCATCCAGCAGGCTGGGCGGCTCCTGCACCAGACCATTCTCACCGCGCACCACCTGCGCCGGGTCTTGCCATTCGGACACTAGGCTCAGGTACAGGTCGTCCAGATTTCGTACACCACGCAGGCGTGCCGCCAGTTTGTGCGCCTTGTCCCCGGCCCGCGCAATGCCCTGACCACCGGGCAGCAAGGCATTGGCAGGGACACTCAACGCGTCCCACCCGGCCATCGGCATGGCGCTGATGGCCGCCCCCAGCGCCTGCCGCACGGGGAAAGGCAGCCAGGCCAGCTTGGCCCAGATGCGCGGGCCCCAGAAGTAGCGGTTGTAGCCGCCAAACAACTCGTCGCCCGCATCACCCGACAGTGCCACCGTGACGTGCTGGCGCGCCGTGCGGCACACCAGATGCGTGGGGATTTGTGATGAATCGGCAAACGGCTCGTCATACATGGCGGGCAACTGGGCAATGACGGCCTGCGCCTCGGCCGCGGTGACGAACAACTCGGCATGCTCCGTGCCCAGGTGCTGCGCCACCGCCCGCGCGTGGGGCGACTCGTCAAACCCCGCTTCTTCAAACCCCACGGTAAAAGTCTTGACTGGGCGCGTGGCCTGCTGCTGCATAAGCGCGACAATAGTGGACGAATCGACCCCGCCCGATAAAAACGCGCCCAGCGGCACATCGGCCAGCGACTGCAGGCGCACGGCATCCGCCAGGCGCTGCTCTAGCGCATTGATGGCTTCCACCCCGTCGGTGATCGGGTTGTGCGCCCCGGCCTGCACCACATCGGCCAAAGACCACCAGCGGCTCAGCGTCAGGCTTTCGTAAACCGCCGGGGCGCGCAGCGGCTGCGCGGGGGCGGTCAGAGGCGCAGCCCCCTTGAGGCTGAGCAGGCAACCCGGCTCCAGCTTGAAAATACCCTGGTAAATGCTGCGCGGCGCGGGCACATACATAAAGCGCATGTACTGCGCCAGCGCCTGCCGGCACACCAGGTTGGCAAAGCCCGGAAAGGTGCGCAGCGCCTTGAGTTCAGAGCCGAACACAAAAGCCCGGCCAGCACCGCTGCCGGTCCAGCCGTAATACAGCGGCTTTTCGCCAAAACGGTCACGCGCCAGGTACAGCGTGCGCTCGCGTACATCCCACAAGGCAATGGCAAACATGCCCACGGTTTTGACCAGTGTGGCCTGCACACCCCAATGCTCGAACGCAGCCAACAGCGTCTCGGTATCCGAATGACCGCGCCAGGCCGGCGCAACGCCCGCCGCCTGCAATTTCGCCCGCAACTCCAAATGGTTATAAACCTCGCCATTGAACGCCATCACAAAGCGCCCACTGCGCGAAGCCATGGGCTGATGCCCTGCAGGCGACAAGTCCACGATAGAAAGACGCCGGTGGCCCAGCGCAATGCCAGCCTGCGCGTCAGCCCAAGCACCAGAGTCATCCGGGCCGCGATGCGCAATAGCATTGGCCATGCTCCGAGCCATCTCTTTTAGCTCGTCCTCGGGTCTGGCAGTCACGGCCAAAAAACCTGTAACGCCACACATTTATGCGCAATCCTTGAATGTGCGCTGGGGCTGGTCGCTTGGCATCATGCTGAGAATCCTGTCTGATTGGGTTCGTTTCGCAAAAAGCGCGTTTTTCGCCTGGCTCATGCCTCGAACCCAATGGGCCCGAGACGCATGGCTTGGCTGGCGGGATTCTCACCCGCTCGTTATGTGCGACATTGCCAAGCCGCAACCAAGACCTGACCCCGACCCTTACTATGTAAATCGATATTACCCGACATCAGTGCGCTCAACCCATGCGTTGACGACAGCAGCCACACGGCTCACCTGCCCCTGTGTTAATTCCGCAAACATCGGAAGTGAGAGCTGCTCCTTTGCTGTTTGCTCAGTAACAGGAAAATCGCCTTCACGGTAACCCAGGCTTTGATACGGCTTCTGAAGGTGAACAGGTATGGGGTAGTGCATACCGGTGTGGATGCCCTCGGCCTGAAGTGCCGCCTGAAGTTGTTGCCTCGCTGGGTGGAAGACACTGTATATATGGTACACGTGGCGACGCCCGGTTAGCTCGGTAGCTCGGCGAATCCCGAGCTTGCTCAAACATGCTTCGTACTGAAGAGCGTGCGAACGCCGAAGCTCGGTCCAGGCCTCCAGATGCCGCAGTTTCACACGCAAGATTGCGCCCTGAATCGCGTCCATCCGGTAGTTGTATGCCAGCATGTCATGGTGGTACTTCTTCTCCTGACCCCAGTCTCGCAAAAGCTTCATCTGACGGGCATAATCGGCGTTGTTCGTGGTGACAATCCCGCCTTCCCCGTAGGCGCCCAGGTTCTTACCTGGGTAAAAGCTGAAAGCTGCCATGTGCCCGATGCCACCAACCCGCTTCCCCTTGTACTCTGCCCCGTGGGCCTGCGCCGCATCCTCGATGACGACCAACCCGTGACGCTCGGCAATCGCCATGATCGGGGCCATATCCGCAGCCTGCCCGTAAAGGTGTACCGGCAGTATTACTTTTGTCCGCGGCGTTATCTTTGCCTCTATTTTTGACGGATCCATAGTAAAAGTAATTGGATCAACGTCAACAAATACGGGAGTTGCCCCCGTGTATGAAACTGCTGCTGCGGTCGCAATGAAAGTCATCGAAACTGTAATTACCTCGTCGCCAGGTCCCACTCCTGCGGCGAGTAGGGCGACATGCAAAGCGCTGGTTCCAGTATTGACGGCCACCCCGTGCGCTACCCCATGATACGCCGCAAACTCCTCCTCGAACTTCGCGACCTCCGGCCCCAGCACGTACACGGAACTGGCAAGGACTCCGAGCACAGCTTCGTCTATTTCCGCTTTTATCGAGAGGTACTGCGTCTTTAGGTCAAGAAACGGAACAATTTCCATCATCTATATCTTCCTGTAAGAGGGTTCATTTTCAGTTGTTTGGGACGGCCTGTCACAGATCTACGGGAGCCCCGCGCTTGCGCATCGACTCGTCCGCCGCTTCCAGGAGGCGCACAATTTCGAGCCCCTGTTCACCGCCTGTCAAGGGTTGCTCTAGTCCGTTGATGCAGCTTGCGAAATGGTTGACTTCAACCTGTAGCGCCTCGGTGTCGTTTACCTTTGGTGACCAGAGATCCCCGGTTCGATAACTGATCAGCAGTTTATGAATATCGTCTGGGGTATCAGTAACCGTTATTCCCTTGTCATAGACCTTCAATTTCTCACTGGTCTCCAAGTCGTCGTAGACAATCATCTGCTTGCTACCGCCAATGAGTGTTTTGCGGATCTTTACCGGTGACAACCAGCTAACGTTTACATGTGCAATAAGGTCACTCGCGAAGAACACCGTGAGGAATGCCACATTCTCGGGTTGACCCGCCACATGACTGTGCCCTGTAGCTGATACCGCCACTGGCGTGGCGTCAAGTACATACGCCATTATGGAAAGATCGTGGACTGCCAGATCCCACAGCACGTTCACGTCGTGCTGGAAAAGACCGAGATTTACCCGAGTCGAATCGAAATAGCTTGGCTGACCAAAAGAAGGGGATTTGATGAGCTCACGCATCTTTCGGACAACGCCCGTGTAGACGAACGTGTGATCCACCAAGAGGACCAATCTCCTGCGTGCCGCCTCGTCGATGAGATGGAGAGCCTGCTCCGACGTAGCCGTTATAGGTTTCTCTACGAACACATGCTTTCCGGCCTTGAGCGCCGCCATGGCCAAGTCGTAGTGGCCGGCTACAGGCGTCGCGATGACAACGGCATCAACCGCAGGGTCCGCGATGAGATCCTCCGGTAGCCTCGTGACTTTGACCGCCGGGTAAAGGGCGTGAACCTTCTCAAGGCGCGTCGAGTCCCGATCGCACACCGACACAACCCGGGTGCCCGGATTAGTCATGAAATTGCGTACCAAGTTTGGGCCCCAATATCCGTACCCTATAACACCGATGTTGATCATCTGCTTTCCATTCCTAGATACCGTTGATTGTTTAATTAGCGCTGGCTGTGAACTTCGGTCATCTCTTTTGCTTCCATCAAATGGCTTGCTCACGCCGTGGTTTCCCGAGTCACCGTTCTCGCGGCTGGCGTCATGAAGTGACAGCCCGAACAAGCCGTGCAGGCACGCCGGCAACTACCGTGCCTGCTAGAACGTCTTTAGTCACCACCGCACCCGCTCCAATTAGTGCCCGCTCGCCGATCGTTACGCCGCACATAATTACAGCACCGCTCCCGATAGAGGCGCCCCTGCAAACTCGGGTTGGAATCACGGCCCAATCGGCTTCCGTCTGCAAGCCCCCATCAACTGTTGCGTGCGGCTCCCGGTCATTGATGAACATCACGCCGTGGCCAACGAAGACCTCATCTTCGATGGTTACACCCTCACAAATGAAGGTATGCGAGGAAATTTTGCAGCGAGATCCGACTTTAGCGTTCTTCTGGATTTCTACGAAGGACCCAACTTTGGTCTCGTCGCCGATTTCACAGCCGTACAGGTTGACTAGCTCTGGCTGGAATATTCTGACGTTTTGTCCTAACTGCACGTTGATAATTGGCATATGTTCAACTCTTCCTTTGGGGTAAGCGATCAGTCGCATTCGCCTTTTGGGACCGCTCAATGGCAGCCTGGTAAAGTGCATTGTAGGAACACGCCATCGCTTCGGTCGTGTGGTGGGCTCGGACGTAGGCCGTCTGCCGCTCTGCGAGCGTCTGACGATCTGTCGGCGATCGGAGAAGTTTGATAACCTGACCAGCCACCTCCAAAAGGTCAGTACTCGACCAGATCCAGTCGTTCTCCCCTGGTCGGTATCCAGCAAGCATCTGAATAGCCAACACCGGCACGCCCGACGATGCAGCCTCCAACGCCGCCACACCGGTTGTTGCTCCCACATTGAGGGTGATATAGAGGTCCATTATAGAAAGGGGGAGACACGGATCGAGTACAAGTCCGGGCAAGTGGACTCGCCCTGCGAGGCCGTGCTCGATGACAAGCGACCGTATGCGATCAAGCTCGGCGCCACCGCCGGCCAGTACAAAGTGAACTTCTAGCCCAAGAGCACGAGCTACTTCGGCAAAGATCGGCAGGTAGAGCCAAGGTTGCCGGTCGGGCTCCAGCCTCCCGACCGTACCAATCACAAAGCGGCAATCATCGGGAATTCCGAGTTCTCGGCGGTAGGCACGTCGTACCGCCGGATCCACATCATCTGGGCATGAAATCGAGATGCCGTTCGGAATGAACGCTGATAGGAGACCGGGACGGGCAGCCAAGAACGCGCGCCAGTAGTCGTCCTCGGCCATGAGCGCAAGCGCATCTCGGCGGGCCATCAAACGTGCGTGAAGCCACCGGTGCAGCGTAGGAATAGGCATCCCCACCGCGTGGTATGTCTCCACGACACTTGGACGTCTCGCGCCCGATACCCTTCGCAAGATCCCCACCGCCGTGCCGAACACCGCCCCGTATGTCAGATGACAGTGAAGGATGTCCTGTTCCGCCAGCCACGAACGATACCGCAATAGAAATGGGAGCACACGGAAGTATCGCCCCAACCTCGAATCCACCGAATCCGATACGTACCGAACCCGAACGTCCGGGTGCAACGCATCCCGTAGCAGAGCGGAATCGACCGGACAGGCCGCGATGATGGTGACTTGGTGCCCGGCCCGTGCTGCGTGGTTCGCCAGCTCAGCCACGACCCGCTCTCCTCCACCCTTGGTGAGGGCTGGGAGTACGTGAACGATCTTCATTACCTTAGCCTCCGGACCTGTCGGCATGGTCGGTTGAATCACGAGTCCGCGACTGACCTTGATGTTTGCGCTCGACACGATCCAGAAGCGCCGTGTACTGGTCCCGCTCATGCTGGTTCAGCGATGTCGGATCCAGCATCTCAAGGGCGCGTTGGCGAACGGAATCTCCCATGGCGCGCGCGTAAGCTGGATCAATCAGAAAGCGCTCCACCGCATCCGCCATTTTCTGCCAGGCAAGATGAGGAACTAATTCACCCGTTACACCCATTTCGATTAGCTCACCTTGCCAATCTATGTCGTAAGCGATGATCGGCGCGGCACCAAGAGCGGCCTCCGAGAGCGCCCTACCAGTGTTGGGCGACACGACCGCCGCAGCTAAAGGGATGATCTGAGCAAGCCATTCTTGATCTCTGTTTCCGCAGAATACGACTTGATCTTCTACTCCTAACTCGCGTGCCAACTCAGCAAGGGTTACCCGTGATTGCCCATCACCAGCCAGAATCGCCTTCACGTCATGCCCGCGCTTTCGTAGGTTGGCGAGCACGCGCACTACGTCGTCCGGATGTTTGACGCTTTCCAGGCGGCCGATGTAGAGGAGGAACCGGTGCGGCTCTACGCCAAGCTTATCCAGCAGGGCTCGACCGTCAGCGCGACCTACCGGCGCGGCAAAGTGCCGTCTGTCGATCAGGTTGCCGTATCGGAACAGTGTCGAAAATTCTGGCCGCGCTCCGTTTGCCAAGGCAAAATTCAAGTTATCCTGGTTTGCACCCGCCACGAGATCCGCGCGCGCAAGGACGAACCGCTCAACTATCTTTTCGATCTTGCGAGTGAAAAAGAGCCTCCGTTGCATCGGCTGGCCTGTTGTCTCGTAGACCTTGTCGTTATTTCCCCCAACTCGTACAACAAGTGGAATCCCACACAGGCGCGACAGTGCCCAACCGAAGAGACCAAGGTACAGAATGTCTCCGGCGCGAATAACGCTGATTCTCTCTTTGCGGATCAGGCGCTCAAGACTAATGAGGACGCCAATCTGACCGATTAAGAAATTCAACGCGGGCAGCCAGCGCAGCTTGGAGAATCGCCCCACCTTGCCCTCGATGAACGTGTGCGCAGGGGCCAACGAGTGCAGTTCCGGCCGACCGTATCTGCTCGCCCACGCCTCTGAAGTTACGAGCGTCGCGAATGGGTGAACAGTCCAAGCGTGTTCAAAGAAGCCGTCCAGGTCCCGACAAGTGACGGAGTCTTCGAGCCCGCGGGCACGAATTGCCTCGAGTGCGTAAGACGAGTCTAAAACGAGAAGCCTACGCACGACGGACGCCTTGATCCACCAACGATGCCGAGGTTCCGGCAACTGCATTGGTTGGGCCAACCGGCTTCCTACAAAAGGCCTCCACGCCGTTCCCCCCAACACTAACCTCAATATCTACTGCGCCAATCTTTTCAAGTTGAGCTTTAATCTGCCGCTCGTTGCGATAATGCTTGTAAAAATCAGTTGTACCATCATGAGTATCCAATAATGCCCACTCATAATACATTTGTTTATCACGTAATTTGTAGTCAGAGTAATAAAAGTGAACAGGCGAAAAATGAGCAAGTATTCGTTGAGCCAAGGGTAAACCCCTAAACCACCAATGAATAGGGAACCAAAAGTCAGTGATTGCCTTAACAACCTTGAATCGCGATGTCATAGGCAGCTTAAGAATTAACCATCTATATAAGCTTTCGGCGCCCCCAATGGGTGGCGGCAACACGAGACCCAAATTCCATCGATAATGATCAATAACTAAATGACCACCAGGTTTTACCATTTCCCATAAGCAGTTGATGCTTTCCTCCGGGTTTGGCGTATGCTGCAAAACCCCCAAGCACACAACATAATCATAACTAGCTTTCGGGAAAGGAATGCGCCTTATGTCTGCTTGAACCAAAGTGAGATGATCGTCATGACCGTTGTTGATTCGATTTGCGTCAACAGCACTGGAATAATCAAACGAATGCACAATTGCACCATGTTTGAGTAATATCTCAGTAAACCGGCCAGCACCTGAGCCAGCCTCCAGTACCATTTTCCCCTTTAAATTTGGCAAATTCCCCCGCATGCACCTTGCAAGTCTTGGCTCAGAAATGGGAATCCCTGTGTATGAATCCAATTGCGTTTTTGGAAATTTATTCCACTGCACCCCAAATGCTTTAGTATAGTTATCTGGAGGTACAAATCTTGGAATGTCATTAACAATCGGATAACTCTTATCGCTTTTGCTGACTAACAGGCTATCTAATAACTGTAATGAGCTCTGGTCGTCCGGGTCTACCAAGCATAAAAGATCAGAATTCATAACAGTCTCCTTAGCAGGGTGTTGAAAATAGCCATCGTTACCTGGGCGGCAAGGCCTGTCGCGCAGCGATTGAATGATTCGTCTCCCCGAAGTTTCGCAATTCCGCCTTCCTCCACCAACCCAGCTTCGGCTTGATCACCCTCTCCAAAAACAAGTCCGCGCAACCAACATGTAAATTGGGAGAGTGCATCCAGCGCCAGTAAATAGCACATCCCAGCTTCTCCTTCCACCTCTCCGGACAAAGCCGTCCAGCCACCTTAATCAAAACCTTCAGAGTCACCTGCCCGATTTCATGCTCAATCAACACACCCCACAAACGAAACTTCACACCAAAGGGAACCGCCGCGCATGCCACCTGATTCCAGAGGTTACAGAATAAGACAACAAACGGTAGATACCACCAAGGTTTCTTTTCTTTCATGAATATGGCGCGGTAATCCTGATGAACGGTATTCCATTTTTCCCGCGCGAAGTAATTGAAAAGCACCTTGGGCACCTGAACGAATTCGCCATGGATGGACAACTCTTGAATGAACGCCAGATCACCCCCCAAGATTTTTTGGAACATCCGAGTCTTGCGCATGGCCGACGAGCGATAAAGACCATAAATGGCGATCGCCGGAAAACGCTTCAGGGTTTCCCGATATCGCTCCACCAATCCCGTTACACTTTCAAAGTTGTCCAGATGGGCGACGCACAGCATTTCCTCCCGCCCCTCAATGAACATGACCGTATGAGTCTGGCAGAGCGCGGCTTCCGGACATTGCTCCATCTTCTCGACGCACGCGCTCACAAAAGATGGTTCGCGCCGGTCGTCATGGGCGGCCCACATAAAATATTTACCGGAGGAAAGCTCGAACACTCGGTTGAAGTTCCAGATGGCGCCGAGGTTTTCCTCCGACCGACTATACGTGACCCTTGAATCTTTCCGGACATATTTTCCGCAAATCTCCAGCGTAGCGTCGGTCGAGCCATTGTCCGAAATGATGATTTCCAGATTGGGATAGTCCTGCTCAAGTAGGGAATCTAAGGCGCGGGTAAGTCCTTTTTCCCCGTTGAAGACAGGCACACCGATGCTGACTAAAGGCTGGTTTTCGTCTTTCATTTCAATTCTTTCACAACGATTTTGAGCAACTCCTTACTCACCAACAAAGCGGTGGACCAGCCAACAATCAACGCAAAACCCAACAGAACGACGAATGCCATTTCCCCATCCACTTCGTTCAACCAGTATCCCGCCATACCTGCAACAGCAAACGTCAACAGTGGCGGCAGGACTCTTACAAAACAACGAATTGAAACGATTTTGAACGCTTATACATCCGTCATCATCTCACTCTTTTCAAATATCCATCCGGCGCGACGCTGATCAGCAGCTTACACTCCATCCGCCTGTCGATCTCGAATTCGGGATGGGTTTTGAGATATTCCCAAACTGCGGTTTTGGGGTTATTGCCCTTGCCCCACGGACGATCGGGGAACATTTCATCCGGCAGGTCTTCGATTAAGGTATCGAACACGCAGCAGTAGCTGTTCTTGCTAGTCAGCAGTGCATAGGCTTCGAGTTCGGCGAGGACGTGCTCATGCGTGTGGTTTGAATCGAGGTAAACCATTACCCGTTTATAGCTTTTAGCGGTTTCGTGTACATGCGCGATGATTTCCGGCGCAATGGAGGAGCCCTGAATCATGTCGATGCGATGCGACATGGGGTGCGCCTCGATGGCTTCACGGTTATGGGGGCGGATATCGATGTCGATGCCCAGTACCCGCCGATGCGTTGCGCGTGGATCAAACGTTGTGCCGGCCTCAACCGCCTCGCAGTAATCCAGCATCGCCAGCATGGAAGCGCTCATGATGAGCGAACCGCCGTGGGCGATACCGGTTTCGATGATGAGGTCTGGCTTTACCTGCCAGATCAGTTCCTGCATCGCTACCATGTCTTGGGGGTATTGGATGATGGGCAGGCCGAGCCAGGAGAAGTTGTAGGAATACTGGGGGCCAAAGGAGGACTTCATGAACGCCGTGGCGTCCGCACGTAGGTTGGCGCTCTCGCCAATAGCAACAATCCGGTCCTGAACTTCCTGTTCAAAGGTTTTCATAATCCACCGTAAGGTAATTGAATTTATTGAGGGTCATCTGCTGTATCTCCGGCAGGTAGTTTCCATTCATGACGAAAATGGTCGATCCCGGCTCGACCCTGGCCAGCGCCTCTTCCGGAGCAAACACCTTGAGGCCGGTTGCCGCTAGGTATTTGCCCTGCTTGGCCGGGTTGATGTCGATGACGAAATCGATGTCCGCCCCAGCCCGCTGCATGTGCAGGGCGAAGGTGACGCCTTTGGAGGCGCCACCCCAGATGATTGCCCGTTGATGGCTTTGTGTGTTTTGCGTCTTGATCATTGACGCATATCGCGTCACCGTTTCCAGGAAATCCGCCGGAAAAGTGAAACCGTCGTCCCCACTCAGGCGTGGCGAGGCGATCGTAGCGAGGTCGGCCACCACGTACAGATATTGACCGCCGAAGATGTGTCCCGACTCGTGCACCGTGCCGAAGATGCGCTGGAAGTCACTGAGGCGAAAGTAGTTCACGTGCTCATAAAAAATGTCGAACCAGGCACGGTGTTCCGTGATCCAATCGAGACAGGGCACCTCGATATAGATTCTTCCCTCTCCACCATTAGCATCGCGAATGTTCCGAAGAAACTCGACTGGGTCGCGCACATGCTCCAGCACGTGCCTAAGAATGATGCCGTCGGCACGCAGGCCGATTCCCGGAGTGAAGTAGGATTTGATGACGTTGGGGCTGTCGCCTTCGTAGGTCGGGTCGAGGCCAGTGATCTGGAATCCTTGGGCATGCAGGTGTTCCAGGAAATAGCCTTTGCCACAGCCAACTTCGATCAGGCTCTGGCCTTTGAAATGCTTCTGAATGATTGCCGAGACTTCCTCCAGATGGGCGCGGAATACTGAACTGACAGCCTGCTCGTTCTGATAGTCAGCATCGTATTGCATCAGCTCCGGCTGAAAGGCCTGATTGAAGATCAAACCGGTTTTCATGTCCCGCACGAGCACGACATCACCTTTGACGCATTCCCGTGCCTCTTCTTGCGTGTGGAACATACGGTTCTGAAACACGGGGAGTTGCTCAGCCCGATAAAGCTCTTTGTACGTACTCATTTCAGTTCCAGGAGACTATCCAGTTTTCTCCGATCACCCCAAAAAGCCATAGGCTCATATTCGGGATAGGGATAGTGGCCCAAATTCATCCTGATCGACCAGTCATTTTCTTTGATCCACCCCTCCACAAGTTTCCGAACAGAAATCGGGATCCCCGAGCAGACATTGACAACGCCAATATCCTTTTCTGCCAAAGCCAGCGAAACGAGATGCCTGGCGGCCTCGGCAACAGGCAAATAGTCACGCAGTTGCTCTCCACCAGACATGTTGAAAAGCTGATCGCCTCGCTCAGCCGCCCTTCTGAGTTGCGGCAATAGCGAGCTTTCAGGCTGCCCCTCCCCATAAAGATAGAAAAGGCGCGCCCAAGCCAACTGGAATGGGTGAGCGGCTTTCAGATATTCAAGCTGGCACCGAAGTGCATTCTTTGCGAACCCATAGGGGTTGCTCGGACGCGCCGCGAACCCTTCGCTCAATGAGCCGGACTGCATGCCGTATTCAAAACAGGTACCAGCAACGACAAGGGTCTGTAAACCCGATTCGATCAGGTTTTTGAGGAATCGGTATTGCGCCGGAAGCTCTTGTTCGAAGTGGTGCAGGGATTTGTAATTGGGTAAACCCGACCATGCCAAGTGGATGAGCACATCCGGACGCCCCATCAACTCGAAAGCGTTGGGCGGTGCGTTATGCAGGTCGAACTGAACAACGCTGCACCTGAAATGCCCAAGTGCTTTTGCTGTAGAGGGCCTTACCAGCGCAATGGATTCAACCGACCTTGTCTCCAGCTCGACAAGAACATGCCGCCCAATAAAACCGGTTGCCCCTGTGACTGCAACCTTCATGGCGCGATCCGCAACTCTGGAACGGCCGTTACAAAATGCCCACCCCAAGCTCTGACGTATTCGAGCTGCTGCATGACTTCTGCTTTCAGGTTCCACGGCAGGATGACAACGTAGTCGGGTTTTTCTTGCTGAAGCCGTGGCTCGTCCACGATGGGAATACGACTGCCAGGCATAGTTTTACCCTGTTTGGCAGGGTTGCGATCCACCACAAACGAGATGAGATCAGGCCGGATGCCGGCGTAGTTCATCAGGGTGTTGCCTTTCGCCGCAGCGCCATAGGCGGCCACGGTTTTACCCTGGCGCTTGGCTTCCAGCAAGAAGGCAAGGAAATCATTCTTGACCTGGTCGGTCTTGGCCTGGAAGCCGGTGTAATAGTCGGCGCTGAGCATGCCTGTCTGCGCTTCGCGTTGAAGCAGTTCGTCCACTCGCGCGCTGCGTGCTTGCCTCCCAGTATCGCTGCGCTGGGCAAACACGCGCAGGCTGCCGCCGTGGGTGGGGTGCTCTTCCACATCGAATACGCTGAGGCCGTTGGCTGCAAAGATACGGTTTACTGCCGTGAGCGACAGGTAGGAAAAGTGTTCATGGTAAATGGTGTCGAACTGGTTTTCCGCGATCAGTTTGAGCAGGTGGGGAAATTCAAAGGTAGCCACGCCCAGCGGCTTCAGCAGAGCTGCAAAGCCTGCCACAAAGTCGTTGATGTCGGGCACGTGGGCGAGCACATTGTTGGCGATGGTGAGATCGGCCTGCTTGCCATGGGCGGCCAGTTCTTTTGCCAGACGCACGCCAAAAAAATCCTCCACAATCGGGATGCCCTTGGCCCGCGCCGCTGCGGCGGTGCTTGCAGTGGGTTCGACGCCGGTGCAGGGAATGCTGCGCGCTTTGACGTACTGCAATAAGTAGCCGTCGTTGGCTGCGACTTCGAGAACGTGGCTGTCGGCCGTCAGATTAAAGCGCGCCACCATGTCGGCCACGTAGCGCTCGGAATGCGCGAGCCAGCTGCTGGAAAAGCCGCTGAAATAGGCGTAGTCGGCATCGAACAGTTCATTTGCCTGGGCGAAATCCTCGGTCTGCGCCAGCCAGCAGTGTTGGCACACCAGCACGCGGAGCGGAAACCACTTTTCCGGAGCGTGCAGGGTCTGCGCGGTGAGGTAGGCGTTGGAGGGCGGCGCGCTACCCAGGTCCACCAGGGGCAGCTTGAGTTCCGATGCGCAGTGGCGGCACTTCATGCTGCCACCCCTGTGAAATCGTTACCCAAAAATGGATGCGCGGCATCGCGCGGCGACAGTCCAGCCACCGGCAGTGGCCACGCGATGGCAAGCTGGGGATCCTGTGCATTCAGGCCACCTTCGGCGCCAGGCTGGTAGGCGGTGGTATGGAAATACAGCATTTCGCAATCGTCGGTGAGAGTTTGAAACCCGTGAGCAAAGCCTTCCGGGATGACGAGGGTTTTGTGGTTGTCGGCGCTGAGCAATTCAGCATGCCAGCGCAAAAAAGTCGGCGAATTATGACGCAGGTCCACGGCAACATCAAAGACTTCGCCACGCAGGCAGCTCACAAACTTGGTCTCGGCATGGGGCGGATACTGGAAGTGCATGCCGCGCACGGTTCCACGGCTCGCAGTCAACGTGTGGTTGATCTGGACGATGGGCTTGCCGGGGGCAAGCGTTTGCAGCTCTTCGGCACAGAAGAGGCGGGACAGGAAACCGCGTGCATCGCCGAGGCGCTGGCGCGTGATGCGTTTTAGGCCAAGCAGCGGCAAATCGTCAATAAGAAAACGAGGTGACATCGATCTTCAATACCCTTGCCAGCGAAGATTCAAATCTATCCGCCCTGCTGTGATATGTCGACGCAAAGTATTGAGCCGCATGTATGGGGAAGCACGAAAATTTTTATCAGAAAATCCCATGCGTTCAAATCCAGCCTTAAGGTGCAAAATTGACTCTTCAAGTGAAATCTGCGGTAAATAATTTGGCGCCAGTGATTCAAATAAAGAAAAATCTACCTTATAGGAACGCCTGTCCGGTGGAGCGTCTTTATTAATAGACACTTGTGTTCCGCGTATATGATTTTGCACCGCCTTGGCAAGATCATTTACTTGGTAATTGCTCTTGCTTCTACCAGCATTTACAGCCAAATAAGTGCCACCGTTATCTGAAGTTCTACGTACAGCCCAATCTATCGCTCGTGCCATATCTTCTACGTCAATCAATGGACGCCAAGGTGAGCCATCACTCAAAACAGTGATTTCACCAGAAGTAACCGCGCATGCCACAAAATCGTTAAGGACAAGATCAAGTCTCAAGCGATCTGACATGCCGCAAGCAGTGGCGAATCGAAGACTTGTAAAGATCATTCCATTCAGATTTAATGTTTTTACATCGGATTCGGTACCGATTTTTGACCGTGCATATGCGGTCAAGGGATTAGTAGGATCAGTTTCTTTACGCGGACCGCCATCTGACTGACCATACATTGAACAGCTTGATGCAAAAACAAAGTTTTTGACACCACAATTTGCCGCCATCTTTACCAAACGAACCGATGCATCCCGATTGATGTCAGTTGTGACAGCCTCAAACTCATTACCCATTGGGTCATTTGAAATTGCGGCCAAATGCACAATCGCGTCGACACCTACTAATTGATTCTCAACAATGTCACGCACATCGCCAATGATTTGATATTCATATACGTTTTCGGGAAAAACCTCCGCCCCTGTCAATGAGTGACCGAAAAAACCTGTATCGTAACCAATCAGTTCGGTCTGCTCATAACGTTGTCTGAAGTAACGTGAAAGCACTGGTCCAACATAGCCCATATTTCCGGTTATTAAAATACGCATAAATTTCCCTCTATAGGTTTCGCAGATTGGGCACGGTATTGGGTGATGCAATGACCACAAATCATTTGCCACCCCAGAAATTGCGGTCCGGGCGCGCGGTTGTCATTTCCAGATTTTCCAAGGTGCCTTGCCGGATGCCCAGAGGTCTTCGAGCAGGTTCTTCTCGCGCAGGGTATCCATCGGTTGCCAGAAGCCGTTGTGCTCAAAGGCCATGAGCTGATTTTCAGACGCAAGACGCGTTAGGGGTTCCCCTTCCCAGCTTGATTGGTCACCGGCGATCAGGTCGATGCATTTGGGCGAAAGCACAAAGAAGCCGCCGTTGATGAGTCCGCCATCACCACGGGGTTTCTCGGTAAAACCCGCCACCTTGTCACCATCCATTTGCAAGGCGCCGTAACGTCCGGGCGGCTGAACAGCCGTAACCGTGGCCAACTTGCCGTGCTGCCGATGAAAGGCAATCTCACGCGTAATATCGATATCGGCTACGCCATCACCATAGGTAAAACAGAATGCCTCTTCATCCTTGACGTAGTCCGCCACCCGTTTCAGGCGCCCCCCGGTGAGGGTTTCCTCACCCGTATCAATCAGTGTCACGCGCCAGGGTTCAGCCTTGCGCTGATGCACCTCCATCTGGTTATGCTCCATGTCGAACGTGACATCGGACATGTGCAGAAAATAGTTGGCGAAATATTCCTTGATGACATAACCCTTGTACCCGCAGCAGATCACGAAATCATGGACGCCATGGGCCGAATACGTCTTCATGATGTGCCACAGGAGGGGTTTGCCACCGATCTCGATCATGGGCTTGGGCTTTAGGTGGGTCTCTTCGGAGATGCGAGTGCCTAACCCACCAGCCAAAATTACAGCCTTCATTTTTTGTTTTCCTCGAGAATAAAAATCACCGACAAATCACGAAATCGTTGATCCTGTAGTGGGAGTAAATTTTCATGATGTGCCATAGGATAGGCTTACCCCCGATCTCAATCATCGGCTTGGGCTTCAGATGTGATTCTTTGCTGATGCTGGTACCATGGCCACCGGCCAGGATCACAGTTTTCATTGCCTATCACCTGTTCGGTTTTCTGTGGCCAGATCTACCTCGGGGACGCTCATAATATATCGTTATAAATACCCAGCAATTTATTGATATAGACATCCCGTCTCACCACTTTATTCGCATGTTGCCTGCCGTTTTCCGCTAAATCATTGATATCAATTTCACCGTTTACTATTGATTTAATCTTGTTAGCGGTTGCTTCAGCATTATTCAAGTCAAAATAGATGGCATTCTCTTTAAAAAGCCCCTTCAGTGGCGCGATATCTGATTGCATGACCGGCAAACCGGATGCCATAGCCTCAAATATTGCCAAGCCAAAACCTTCGCATTTAGTTGAAGAGATAAAAACATCATAGTCCTTCAGGACATTTTTAATATTGTCACTACCCCCCATCATCCTTACTTTAAGTTTTTTGGCATTAATAATTTTTTCATATTTTGTTTTATCGCCATAGCCATAAATATCAAGATAGACTTCTTGATCGGTCAAATAAGTAAATACTTCCAACAAGTATTCGAAATTCTTACGTTGCCCCAAATTACCAATTGATATTAGTTTCAAAACGGCATTTCTAGATTCATATTTTTTTGCTGAATCTCCAAAGAAGTTATTTGCTATAAAATTATTTAGAACAAAGGTATTTCCTTTAAAATGAGTAGCCTCCACAAAATCATTTTTTGCAAAATCCGATAAACAGATGACATTGTAGTTCTTTCTTCTAAAACACAGTAGCTTCTGTATCGGAATTATTAAGCGCTGCGGCTCAACGTCAACGTCAATTGACATGGAATAGATAGTATGCATGGTATGCACGACCGGAATAGATGCCGGACAAACTAGCCGAATATAAACATCAGCCGTAGGTGAATGTGTATGAACAATGTCTATTTTATTAATTCTTATAAAGTTATGTAGTTGCTTCAGCAACCTTGCCACATCAATGCCACCTTTATAATTAAAGCAATATTGGTTTACGTTTTTATCAATTATATCAAGCAGGCACGAACCAACATTAAAATAAACCAGATAATTGTCAGTGTGCTCATTTAACCCACCCGGTGCTAATGAACCAGCAAGCAGTGTTTCGGCACCGCCAACAGTCATTGAATTTATAACGTGCAGGACTTTAAGTTTCATAAGCAACCCTAAAAGTTACGAGGCTGGGGAAGCTGTGCAGAATGTTGAGCTTGGCGAGTACTGGTCGAGCCTTCTGTTTCGTCCTGGACAGGCCGCAGCGCGCGCACGAATGGCACCGCAAAGGGAATCCCGCCGCAGAGCATCCTTCACTCGATCCTTGGCACTGCGATAGCCGCTCATTCCTAGTTTCCTGCTAATCAATCTACAAAGCGCCTGCCGCATCGGCGCTTCCCCGACTACAACTATCGTCTGTTCGCAACCAGAACTCGCGAACCGGGCTATCGCGGTTAGCCAGGAATTCCCGGTGGGAACGAACGACCTTGTTCTGCAGTCGGTCGACCACAGCGAGCAGCAAGCCGATCGGCACGGAGGCCCAGAAGGCAACGGAGTTCGAATTGTCGCTCCATAGGCGGCGTGCCTCCGAAAGCGAAATCTCACCGTGGCAGCAATATCGCACAAAGTTGACAAGCCCCCGGGAATGACTCCAAAAGCTCTGCGCGTACGACCGACAAACTCGCCGAACGATCGCGCTGGCGTGGGCCCGGCCCCGGTTGTATGACATTTTACCGCTGTAAGAGACAGAGACTGCGTGCGCGGCCAGATATTCCTTCATCAAAAGGACTTCGGGCACCAGGCGCATCATGCGATGTCCAATAACACTCCAGACGGCGCCCTCCGGAATATACAGGTCGACCTCAGGAAAAGGGTGAGATTGGAGCATCTCCGTGCGCACCATCAAGGCCATGTCGAAACCGTGCCGGTGCAGCAGAGTGTAATCGTTCCAGCGAACATCCTGGAATTCAGCGTCTGGAAATGGATTGATGATCACCCCGTGTTCGGTCGCGGCGAGCGCGGCAATGCCAAAGAATTGCGAACGGTCGGCCGGTCCAATCGAATGCCACGTAGACAGCAATCGCTCGACTGCTTGCGGCTCCAGCCAGTCATCGGAATCGCACCACAGCACGAACTCGCCGCGCGCTCGCCGGATCGCCTCGTTGTCCATCCGCGCCTTGCCAACGTGGGCTTCGGCCTTGAGATAAAGGACCGGGAAGCTGGATCGTGCGGCAAGCCCCCGCACGACCTGCTCGGTATCATCTTCGGAGCCGTCGTCGGCGACGATCCATTCGAAATCGGTCGAAGTCTGGGCCGACAGACTCTCCCAGACGCGCGGAAGATAACCCGCTCGGTTCCAGGTCGGCGTCAGAATGGAGATGGTTGGCATATTGAAATCACGACGGTCCTTTTAATTGGTGAAGGGGGGTAAGCGGTTCGCACCAGAATCGCATCACACCGTGAGAGTAGCATTCCGCAGTCACAGTTACGTCGGCATCGCAGAGGAGCTGCTTCAGTTCTCTTCTATCGAACTCGGAAACGTGATCATTATCCTGGTAATTCAGGGCTCTCGAGCGGGCAAGGCGCATTTCGTTCAGATAGGAGGCCTCGAAGTCCGGAACCTCAATGTAGATGCGTTCGAAATGGGTGGCTATCTCCCGCATGAATTGGCGTGGGTCATCAAGATGTTCCAGAATGTGCGACAGGACGAGGACGTCAAAGCGATCTGCATCCCTCAAATAGTCCCGCGCATCGCCAGTGACGAACTGCACATCCGGATACCGCGCTTTTGCCTGCTCGATCTGCTTGGCGTCATGATCGACGCCGACAACCTCTGCGCCGCGCTGGGCCAGCATATTCGCAATCACGCCTTGGGCACAGCCAAGATCGAGTACCCGCTCCCCGCGAACGATCCCATCCAGCAGGAAGTTTATGCGTCGGCAGGGGTGGTTATGCTCATCGAACACACCGAACGACGTCTCATGGGCCAGCCTCGTCGCGATCCACGCGAGGTCCAGATAAAGGTCGAGCTTCCGGCCCCCGCTTAGAGGCATCAGGCGATGTACCCTATAGGCGATGGAAAGAAGCCAATGCCGCTTCTTCCGGCGTGGTAGGGTTAAGCCCATTTAGGAGGCCTCAAAGTCCGGAACCTCAATGAGTTGAAGGAGTTGTACTGGGATAAGGCCTTGACTTGATAGTCCTCGCGTACGAGGAGTTCGGTAAGGTGGGGGCCGATAAAACCGTCGGCTCCAGTGATCAAAGTTTTTTTCATAAATCGTTTTTAGATTGCGCAGACCATTAGCTGGTAGTTGACCTCAATGCTTTTAACCAGGGCATTGGGTGAAATTGCAACGATGCTGGATTTTTTACTCATTGTAGCCACCATCGGTTATTTCGAAGAAATGCGGCGCCGAAACAGCCTCGAATCTCACCTCCGCATCTTTCACCTCAACATCACCCTCTTCAATCGATATTTCAGGTATTTAAGAAGCTGTTTTACACCCAGGTATTTAAGAAGCTGTTGTACACCCTTAGGAGTGTAATTATTATAAAACATTCTTGGACTATCGACAATCATATAAAACAAAGACGAAGATAACTCTCTATAGGTACACTCTTTACATATGTTTACCAAAGCCCTATATCCAGAAGCTAAGCCATAACATTGATATGATACTCTAAAACTATATATAGCCTGCATAGAAGCCCTTTTATTCCAATATCGCTGAAATTTATCAGCAAAGTCTTTGCCAACTACTCTCTCATGCAATTCATTTATTCCATAATTTTCGCAAAAAGCCATATATGCCTTGTAATAAACCAAACCTTGCTTAGACTGAAGTTGATTGGTTTGATCTTTATGGTGCCTCCAATACAATATAGCATCAGAATCAAATCCAGAGTCACCGTTTATTGCAAACTTAAAGAATTGACTCAAATCAGATTGAGTATCAAATCCACCGCACTCATAAACCAAATTGGTTTTTAGCGCCAGCAAACCACCAGGAGAGCAAATCATATTCCCACCATCAATAAGGTTGCTTGCCAAGACAACTCCATTGGTATATTTCGGCCTACAATTGTTACTTCTAAGATTCTCCGTTATCTGCTCATTTACTTCACCGTTTTCATCAATTGAAATTACAAGGGGCGCAGCCGAACAGCACATAGGGTTACCTCTAAACAAGCTAACCATTTTCCCCACATAGTTTAAGGACAATTTATCATCACAAGCTAAAAAATAAACATAATCACCCTCAGAACAGAACAAACCTGCATGCCAGAGGTTTACTATTTGATTTGAGAAATCATCAGCGCTCGGATTATAAACATTCGTGTCCTTCCTTAATAACTTTACTTTAGAGTTTATTTTAGATTTAAGAACATTTGATATTGTACTTTTCAACAATCCAGAAGTGCCGTGGTCGATTATTATCACTTCAGTATTTGTATAAGTTTGGTTTAATACGGAATATAAACTTTCTTCTATAAATTTAATATTGCTATCATGAATGGTTAATATAATAGTAAAGATTGGAAGAGATTTATCAAACTCTGGCCTTTGAAAACCTGTTACGGAGTAATCCAATCTGGATAGAAATTCTATACGTTTTTGAATCGTTAACCTGTCACATGAAACAGTACGTTCAGTAAATTTGTTTATTAGGACTAGGTTGTCACTCATGGCTATCTTTCCAGCTTTTATTCATAATAACCAAGAATAGAAATAATAGCGTGAAGTATTTTAGTTGACATCCAATAGGCTCCTTAAAAGGGGCAACGATGCTGGATTTTTTACTCACTGTAGCCACCATCGGTTATTTCGAAGAAATGCGGCGCCGAAACGGCCCCGAATCTCTCCATGCAGTGGAAATCCCAGATAGCGCTCTTGCGCGTCCGTTGGAAATAGTTCCCAGAAACGTTGCTGTAATGTTTCGTCCTCCGCATGAGATTGCCAAGTGCCGTTTAGTCGCTCAGACATTTCGACGGCCACATCACGAATTTCTTCTGGTGTATTTTCTATAACTTTGACTTGTCTAGATTCATAGTCAGATACCGTCCTGCAAAAACCAGCACCGCTCTTTATTATTTCTTTAAGTGATAATTCTCGATCATCTATCGCACTTAAATGATGTTTGGTTATGCATACAGTATATTTTTGAAATGTAGATAAGTCAACAATTGGCACGTGATTAATGAAAGCGATTGGCCGACGAAAAATTTGTGGTACTGAATCAAATCCTGTGCCGCTTGAAATACAGAAGGAGCACTTTGCGGCCAAATAAATGTCCATAAAATCGTTACGCATGCCATTGGTGGCATAGTCGATAATTTTTGGGTGATCGCTATTTATGGCCGCATGTACCTTAACTCCCATGCGGATTACATAATAGCCACGATCAGCCAGTGCCTGAGCAGCCAACCAATAATTTTGAACATCACTGTCGCGATAATTGTGGAAGCTATAGTCCCCTCGTTTTAAGTATGCAATCATATAAGCACTGTCTCTCACTGTAAGACAGATAAATGGAGTGCCGATCGGTATACCCATGGCACTCAGGCCGGCATCTCCGCGCATGCATTCTTCAACGTTAAATTGTAGATGGGAAGGAAATCGATCCAACAAATTATGGACATCTCTATCATTCTGAGTATTGTTTCCAATTTCATGCGCTTCTCCTCCAGGAATGAGTCTGTTTAATCGATGGACTGGATCTAAGATCCAGGCAGGCCAAATGCGAACTGTTCGCTTCCACATCGTTGCCAATTGTTGATTGCACATTTGCCGTCCGCCAAAATAGAAGAGGTCAATATGGCGCTGCACGGGCCGATTTACTCCCGCATCATGCTCACATAAATATAACTCTGTAGTGAGTGCAAAGTGACCTATGTTTAAACTCATCAAAGCGCCGAATCTCATAAGCAGCCAAGGTCTGATTATGCGAAAGACGAGCACAAGAGGGAGCGCTATAACATACAAAGGCGATTTTAAAATAACCACCAAAGCAAGTTTTATTTTTCTAGGCAGAACCGAATACCCGTCTCGCCTAATCTGAAAAATCTGCCACGCAATATAATCTTTCATATTTCAAGTGCTCTTAAGTTATTGGCTTTTTCATAATTGTCGGGCGTGCCAACATCCAGAAACACATCTGAAATTTCATGGCTGAAAATCTGCCCTTTAAACCGATGCAATACCTCTGTGCTGAAGTCCTTCACATAACGTAGATCAGATGCCATTTTTCCCAGTAATTCTGCAGAAAGAATGTATACCGCCCCATTGGCAAGGTTACCCGAGGGATGCTCCACTTTCTCATAAAATCCAATAACAACCCCACTCTCATCCAACTCAACTATTCCACAAGATGACGGATCGTCAGTACGGAATGTCATCATTGTCATGACGCAACCTAATGGACGATTCAGGTGTGCACGCTTAAATGCAGCAAAATCTGCCAAGCAATAATTGTCAGCGTGAATCAACAACCCATCTTCACCCTGGAAAAAATCCAGATTCTCAATCAAAGTTCCAGCAGTACCAAGCAAATGCCTCTCGTGCACCAGCTTAATTTTTTTCCGAAAAGGGCTTCCTTCTACAAATGCTTCAACTTGGTCCGCCAAATAGTGCGTGTTAATCAATAACGGCTCGATACCAGCCGCGGTCAATCGCTCTAACCATATCTGAAGTAGCGGCTTGTTTCCAATTGGGACTAGGCATTTAGGAGTAGCGTCCGTGATTGGTCTAAGACGCGTCCCCAGGCCAGCAGCAAGCAGGAGTGCGCGCATGGTCAGTCAGCCAGTTCTAATGCGATATCGCGTGGCGACAGGGGAATGTTTCCGACCCTGCTCACCTGGCACGCCGCAGCGATAGAACCCAGATACATGCTTTGCCAAATGTCTGCTCCCACAGCCATTGCCATCGAACAGCAGGTCAGCAGGCTATCTCCGGCGCCGGCAGAATCCTTGGGGGCCGTATTGAAGGTCGGCAGACGGTCGGTCAGCCATTCATCATTGTCTATTGATGCGGCATGTGCCAGCAGACCCTCGGGGCCGAGCGTCAGAATAATGTTTTTGGCACGGGATCTCTGGCGCACTTTTTCGGCAAGAACAACCAGTCCGGAGTTGAAGTCGCGCACGGCAAGCCGCGCTTCGCGTTCTGTCGGCGTTAGCAACATCATGCCTTTGAAACGCGAGACGTCGCCCATTTGCGAAGAAGATTGGCTGTCAGCAACCATCAGGATTTTACGGCGTCTGCAGACAGTCACTACTTCATCCACCAGGGATTGAGGGAGGCAGCCGTAATTGAAGTCGGAAAAAATAACGATGTCTGAGGTCGGCAAAACTGCTTTCACCGCATTTAACATCTTGCCCACGAGTTGCTGGCTGATCGCGTGCTGGCGCAAGTGGCTGACGCGCAGCAATGTCTTGCCAGCGGCACGGTAGCGCTGCTTGAGGGTGGTCGGACGACTGTCATCTTCGAACACTTCTGCCGTTACCCCATACTCGTGCAACTTGTCGAGTGCAAACTTAGCAGAGGCGTCTTTGCCCGAAACCGAAAAATATCGTACGTCGGCTCCGAGACTTCGTGCGTGGGCGGCAACAATGGCAGCCCCCCCTATAAATTTTTCGTTCTGTATCGGCGTAACCACCAGCGTGGGATCTTCCTGTGACATGCCAAGCGGATCGCAGTCAATATATTCATCCACAATGAGATCGCCCAAAACAGTCACGCGAAAACCCTTAAATTTATCAACCGTGGCGCGCAGGTCAGCCATGGTAAAATCGTGCCTTCTTGGAAAATCCGTAGGCCGAACAATGGACGACAAATTCGATTCCAGCATTTCCCGTTTAAGCAAATCAACGGATGAGAAGCGCATTTCGCCGGAACTAAACAGAAGCTTGCCGCCATAGCTCTCGACCGCCCCCTGCTCAGGATTGAAATGCGCCTCATGCTCTTTGCCCTTGACCACGACTTGCGGCTTCATCTGCCGTATCAGCACTTCAGGCGGAGTGTTCATGATAAATGCGTAATCGACAAAACTGATGGCCCGGATCCCATCGAGTCTGAGTTCTTCGGGAACCAACACGCCAACGGTATGGTTGTCGGCGACGCCGACCACTAGAAAATCGCCGCATTCGGCAGCAAAGCGAAGCAGGCGAAGATGGCCTGGGTGAACCGTATTGAAATTTCCTGAAACGAAAACAATCCGCTTGCCAGCGCACGCCTTGTTGCTGATCTCGGTCAACTCAAAGAAGTTTGGGGTTTTGTAGTCCATTTTTATTCCTGCCCTGTCAATTCCCTTGCCACCGTTGCTAGCGGCTGCGGCTGCAGTCCCCAGGCGGCTGTTGTACCCGCCATGGACAGCGCACTGTGTAGCAGAGCGACGAATATCTTGGCAATGATTAATTTGAGGCGTGCAAGCATGAAATCTCCGGTTTACTGTGACGCTTTCCAAGCCTCGACGGACTGCTGCAACTGTTTCCTGTAGTCATTAGCTTCGGGTGTGCCTTCGGCAGGCGCAAAAGGCGCCCAGTCTGATTGAGCGGCATCAAACGGCCCATTGGTAATTTCATGAATGACCAGCACGGGCGAGTGAATCAGCAGGGTGTGGTACCTGGGTGAATCAAGGCGGTAATAAAAATTTCCCTGGGTGCTGAGTTCAACCACGTCGGCAATGCTGCCATCGTCGTTGAAAACAACAACGTCCACCGAACCATCAACCAGGTGAAAGGACTCGACCTTCTGGTGATGGCGGTGCGGGCGAATGTAGCTGTCTGAGCGGATGGCAATCAGCATTTCGTGCAGGGTGTCTGACGGCCCGCGATGCGCACAAATGCGGGCCCTACCGCGTGCGTTTTTGGCAGCGCTTTGTTTGACGAGATCTACGTAACGCGCATCAAAACGCACCACTTCGTCGGTCGCAATGAAGACTTCGTCGTTGATTTTTCTCAAAGGCAATGAAACGGGCGAAGGTGGTGAGGAAGGGGTTGTCATATACAGGCCTGGCTAGACGGTGCTGAAGGCGGGCAGGAAGGTGCCACCATTGTCAAAAAAGTGCGCCAGCTTGTTGCGTACCTTAACTTCACTCTCAGGGCTTAGGGTTGACACGCAGTAGCGGATACCCAGCTCTTGCAGCTGGGCCGAAGGAACAATGGGCAGGCCGGAGCCGGGCATGTACATGCCTACTTTTTTGGGGTGATCGTCAATGACGCAGGTGATGAGGTCTTTGAGTTCAAAAAAGTTGATGAACTTCGCGGCGAGGTGGCCAGCACCAAATACGGCAATCTTGTCGCCTTTGGCTCGAATGCCTTGCAGTTTGGCGCGCCACTGGTCGCGCACCTCGCTGAACTGGTCGAAAAAATGAGCTGTCTGCTTTGGCACGGCAGCCAGGCTGGCGGTGTTGTTTACACCCGCAGCATCTACGGGGAAGTGCAGCACGACATTCAATGAGTCTTCATAAGGGTAAGCGTAGCGGCCAAGCCATGCCACTTGTGCATTGACTTCTTGTACCAAGCGCCTAGCGGTGCTTTCAGTGAAGTAGCTGATGTGCTCTTCCCAGATGAAAGGGTAGTTGCCTGCATTGAATACGCGCTGGCTGTCTGGCAGCTCCAGCATCATGTAGCCGCCGGGCGCAACCAATGCGCTGAGTGACTTGAGTAACTGGCTGGAGCTAAGCGAGTGCTCGGTAATGTGTCTGACCAGCAAAACATCGGCCTGGCCGTACCGCGCCTTGAGCCTGCTGACGTTGACCGGGCTGCTGAGCACGGCCTGCACTGTCTCCAGTCCAAAAGGGACCACCGTGCATTCGAGGTCTGAGTCCTGAAGGCAAACCGTGTCGGTAAAACCCATGTTCACCATTCTTGTCAGGGTGCTTTGGTCTTTGTAGGTGATGCCCATGAAGCGCGATGAAGCGCTAATGCCTGGAAGCTTTGCTAGGTGCTTGGCAACATCGTCAAGGTGACCTTCAGGTTCGTTATAGACCAGCCAGTCGTAGCGGGGGCGAAATGCCTCCATGGGCATGCGGTCAAACAGCTGGACGGTACCGCAATGGGTACAGGTAGAAAGGCTTAAAACATGACTTTCCAGTTGGGCAGCGCTTGCGCTGTCTGGCATGAAGCGGTTGGACGGCGGCTGCTTGCCAAAGTAGATTTGCGGTGCGGGCAAACCTGCATCGCACACTGTGCATGACACCTGAGCGGCAGAACTCATGATACGAACAGCTTACCAACGCACAGCGCAAACAGGTACTGCGCCATGGGCTGGTAACGCACAGGGGCGATGCCGTGCTGCTGGTAGTACCCAAGATGGGACTGGCGCTTGCTGGTGGTGGTAGATCTCATGCTGTTGTAGAGTGATGTTAAGCAGCTACCGATGGGTAGATTTTCAGATCAGGCAGGGGGACCACAAAGCAGCCACCAGATTCCAGAAATGCTGCATTTTTGATCATGATGGGCTGCGCGTACTGCCAGGCCAGAATCACCACGACATCGGGGCGATCTTCTCCGTACAAAACACTGGATGGTTTGACTTCAAGATGGCAACCCGGGCTGTACATGCCGTGCTTTTTGGTGTTGTCGTCTATCAGATAAGCCAGCTTGTCAGTTAGCTCAAAGTGGTACATCAACGTGGTGACTGTGGTTGATGCACCATAGGCGGCAACCTTCAAGCCTTTTTGTTTGGCCTGTTCCATGTAGTCGAGCAGGGTTGTCCTGCGCGCCAGGATTTTCGTTTCGTAGTCTTTGAAAATCTGGGGAGAATGCAGTCCCCGGCGCTCTTCCTCAAGAATCATTTGCTTCACCACTGGACGTTCGGCCTGAGGGCCACCGGCTCTCTGGACAAACCCGCGCATTGAGCCACCCTTGGTGGTAATGGTCTGCACGTCAAAAAGATGTAAGCCATGGGCTGCGAAGAATTGCACGAAAGGTTTGACAGAATGATATGACAGGTGCTCGTGGTACACGGTGTCAAACACAAACTTGTCGATGATGTCCATGAGATAGGAAACCTCAAAAACAAATACGCCATCGGCGTCCAGTAATGTGGCGATGCCATCGGTCAGCTCGCCGAGCTGGTCGGCATGGGCGTAGACGTTGTTGGCGACGATCAATTTGGCCTGGCCGGATTCCTTCTGGATGCGGGCAGAAAGTACGGGGTCGAAGTATTCAGAAATGGTCGGGATACCGGCGTCGGATGCCTGCTTTGCAATATCGCGGGCGGGATCAATGCCAACGACTCGCATGCCAGCCTCGCGGAAGAACTTGAGGAGGGTTCCGTCATTGCTGCCTATCTCGACCACCAATGAGTCGGGTGCAATCGCCAATTCTTTAACCACATCGACTGCGTAGCTGCGGAAGTGCGCAACCAGTCCGGCAGAACTCGAAGTCGTGAAAATGTAGTCCCGGAACAAAAGCTCAGGATTGACGATATCCAAATTTTGGACATGGCCGCAGGCTTGGCATTGATAGAGATCCAGGGGAACCAGCGGCTGCAACTGCGTAAGCTGGGTAGCGGAAACGAAGGCGTCCGCGATGGGGGAGGCATTGATGGGCAACACCAACGTGAGTTGATCGCTGTTGCACAAGCGGCATGTTTTACGCCTGGAAGAAATTGAAGTCATCTTGAGTTTTTACTTAGATGCCTGCCATACGGCGAGCCAGGGTTTCTGGCCAAACCAGCGAAAGACCACCATCAACGACTATATTCTGCCCGGTCACAAAAGAAGCCTGTTTGCTGCAAAGGTATTCGATAGCGTTTGCGCTGTCTTCCGTGGTCGCCATGCGCCTCAGCGGAATGATGCCTTCGTAAAGGTCCACAATTTTCTTGTTGTCAAGATAAAACTGCCTAGACTCTTCTTTCAGGAAAGTGAAGGGCGTGACGCCATTGCACCTAATACCCTTGGGCCCGAGGTTCAGCGCGTAAAACCGCATCAGCTGGTCAAGACCGGCCTTTGCCACGTGATAGCTCGCGGCCTGGCCTTCCCCGACATATTTTGCGAACACGGAACTCACCATGAGCAGGGCCTTGTCGCCCTCGGGAGCCATGTGCGGGGCGATGATTTCGACGATGCTTTTGGTTGCCGTCAGAGTGGTCTGAATTTCACCAGCCCAGTCATCACCCTTGCCGCGGTAGCGCTGCAAAAATACGCAATAGTTCAGGGGACCACGCTTGGCGACAAGCTCCTTCACGCCTGCGGCAACAGCGGCAGGGTCATTGATATCAAGCTTGTAGCTGTCAATAATGCCGGCGGACTGGTCTGCAATGGGGATTTCGCTGCGCCCAAAAACGGAAACGGCGTCCCCACGTTGTGCCAATTGCCTGGCAACCACACGGCCTAAGCCCTTGGTACCGCCGATGAGTAATGAGTGGGTCATTGATATGTTAATAAGTAGACGAATTGAAGGACGATGCGGTGAGCTTGAAGCGCAAGGGCTATGAAGTTGCGGAAATGACCAGTGTGATTTCTACGCTGACCCGGGTGTACTGACCCTGGTTGACAACACCGCCGTGGAGGGTATTTTCATTGAAGAGCAACATGTTTCCCGGCTCGGTTGGAATGAGTCTTGCGCCAACATTTGACAGATCATCGTCGGGTAGCGGTTTAAGCGTGCCCCCGATGTTTTCGAGGTGGTAATTCCAAGTCTTTAAGTGGGATCCCTCGACCAGTGAAAGCCCGTTCTTGCCGGGTTCACAATAAAGCGGTAGCCAGACCTTGACGGTCTTGACACCGGACGGAAACATCCCATTACCACCGTTGAAGGAGTCGTGAAACCATTTGTCAATGTGCAAAGCACCGACATCGGAACCCGCACCCGGACGCACCAAACGCCAATAGACTTCTTCATCGCCGTGATGCTGGTAGGTGTCGTAGATATCTGAAATCTCAAACTCCCCGAACGCAGCCTTGAGCGTTCTAATAAAGGGAAAAGATTTGATGGCATCAACCGACTTTTTCGGGAGTACACGACTGGATTTAGGCCAAAGGGCCTTGTGGTCAAGCTTGCCTGCCAGTTGGTGGTAGTTAGACATTCCCAGCGAGCGGGCTTCCTCTTCAAGCTCCGGATGCGCCTTCTTGATGGTGTCGAGCCACTGTTCGGCGACAAGCGCACGAAATGAAATCAGTTCGTCCGCAGATAGGGATACATCCGAGGAGTACCCATTATCTCCAAATACTTGTTCTTTAAGGCTTTGCAATTTTGATCTCCAGAAAAACGATTACATCTGAATCAAACAACGGCCAGCCGATTTTCCACTGCGCATGTTGTCAATGGCTATATTTATGTCGTCTAGGCCTAGCCGCTCTGTCAGTAGTTCACGCAGCTTGATGCGCCCAACACCAAAAAGATTCTGGTAACGTGGAATATCCACATTCGGGATGGCCTCGCCACCATGCGACCCCGAAAGTCCCTTGCCGAAGTGCAACGGCAGTGAGTAAATGTTGATGTTGTTGCCCTTGCGCGGTACACCCACCAAGGTGATGCGGCCCTGGGGTTTGGTGAGTTGGTAACCCAGCTCGATAATCGCCGGTTGGCCGGTATTGTCGATGAAGACATCGACCCCCTGCGCTCCTGCGATTCGTTCGATAGCGGCCTTGGCATCTTCACTCTTGGCATTGATCAGATGGGTTGCCCCCATCTCTTTGGCCAAAGCCAGTCGGTTGTCGAACAGATCAACGGCGATGACCGGATAAGCGCCTACCAGTGTGGCGGCCTGGACGATGTTGAGTCCGATGCCGCCGGCACCGAAGACAACGACGGATTCGCCGATACGTATCTTGGCGTTATTTTCAACGACGCCAAAGCCGGTGGTAACGGCACAACCGAAGAGTGCCGCGACTTCCATGTCGCTGTCGGCGGGGATCGCCGTTACGCGGTTCTCGGCAACGATGGCGTATTCGTTGAAGGTGGCAATCCAACCAGCGTTGAGTTTTTCTCCGCGCCAGCGATAGTTTGGTGGCGCGCCTTCGATACCCAGCCCTTTGCGCCAATGCAATACAACCACGTCGCCGGGTTTGACTTGCTTCACGCCCGGGCCTATTTCCATCACGGTACCTGATGCCTCATGGCCGAGCAGGTGGGGAAGAAACTTATCCTCGCCCTTGGCACCGTCGATTTCGCCAAGTTGCGAGCCGCAGATGCCGCTGTAGTGGATCTTGACCAGCACCTGCCCAACTTCGAGGGTTTGGGGGAGTTCGATTTCATCGACGATGAGCTGCTTGCGCTGCTCGACCAAAATGGCCGCCTTCATTGTTTTGGGTATTGCCATGCTGCGCTCACTCAAAGTAAATAAAGGAGTGGTCGCCGGTGTAGCCGGTTTGCTTAAACCACCACTCCCATTCTTCAGGGGTACAGAAAGCTTCGCAGGTGACTTGCCAGTAGAGCAGGTTGGCCTTTTCTACTTCAGTACGATATGACTCTACGCAGATGTACTTGTTTTTCTTGCCGACACGCTCGATCTCGCGCAGGGCCTTGTCAAGGTCGTAGTTGTGCAGGTTGTGCAGCGTATTGAGGGTAAAGACAAAGTCAAAATGATGGTCAGGGAAAGGCAGCGCGGTGGCGTTGGCAACCTGCAGCCTGTCCTTCACTTCTTCTTTTGAGTTTTCAATCGCGTACTCCGAAACATCTATTCCATAGACCTCTACGCCCGGCACGACTTTGGTGAAGTCGAACAACAAGAAGCCCTTGCCGCACCCGACATCCAAGATTTTGTCACCTGCCTTGATGCCATAGTGCTCCGCCATGACCCATGCTACCTTCTCCCAGCGGCCTTCCATGTACTTATAGCCGCCGTAGTTAATGCGGCGGTCTCCGTCCCAGTAGTCAAAGGCCCACTTCTTGGCAAGTTCAGCTGCTTTGGCCTTGGGGTACTCAGGCTCATTGACACGGGCTAGGTAGTCGCGAGTAGTGCTCTTGTGCACGACGGACATGAAATCGATATAGGACATGGCTATAGAGGGGTTAAAGACTGGGAGATGGTTTGAGCTTTGGCAAGTTGAACGCGCTTGAGTTCAATCTCGTCGAGTTGCGGGTTGGCAAACTTGCGTCTATCCAAGTGAACCGGCAAGAAAACATTGAGTGCGATGCAGCACCATTTGACTTGGTAAACCGGGCGCAGCAGAGTCGCCCGCATGATCAGTTCTTCTGGCTGCGGGAATACAACCGAGATGGCACTCACAAAGCGTTCAAAGTATTCGCCCGGAACAGGCACTGCCAACTGGGCAAAGAAGTCTCCGGTCATCTTGGCCGGGTCGTCCCAGCCAGCGTATTCAAAGTCAAGAAAGCGTGTACTTTGGTCAGGCATGGATAGCGCGTTATGAAACCCGAAGTCTGATGGTGATACACAGCGCTGGCTCTGCGGGAGAAGTACGTTGGGGTCTATCCCGGCAGATTGGGCAGACGTGAGAACATGGGCAGAAAGTTTGACCCAATACGCCAAAATCGTTCGGATCAGCTCATGTGCGCCAACGTTCTCCGCCGTATCAGGCACTTGGGCGGCAAGAGTGCGCAGACGGCCACTGACCCGATCAAGGTGCTCCGACAGAGAGAAGCAGGCTTCGGAAGCATCAGGCAGTGCTTCGGCCTGTGCTCTGGAGGCAGGTGAATTCAATGACAGGAAAAAATTGGCTGCATTTTGAACACGATCCCAGTTAACGCAGTTAACGGGGATCGGATCGCCGTCGATGAACTCATACAAACCTAAGCCACTTGCGTGGTCGATGGCCAGCGGGGCGGGAGCCATACCAGCCGCCGACTTGGCTGCATACGTTGAAAAACCAAACTCGGTACCTAGGCGGTCACGGCTATCGCCGTCATGGCGGAAATATTGCTTAGCGGCCAAAACACCATGTGTCGTGGCAACCCGGTAGGTGCGGTTGTTTCCACTGGTGGCACACGGGGACACCGATTGCACATGACCAGGGATATTGGCATGGGCCATCAAGGCTGCGATTTTCGTCAGCATGTCTTCGGATGGACTCATGAAGTCAGACACCTGTCAAAATCAAACCAAGACTGGATGACCTTACACCCCGGCAGATCCCCTCCCGCGTGGTTACCCTCGGGATCAAACAGGACACGCTGCGCTGCAGGGGGAAAGTGCTCCGAGAGCAGAATTTCTGGCAAGTCGTCAATGAAGACTTGGCAGCCAATCTGGCCAGCACGCTGAAGCTTGGCCTCTTTGGTGAGTTCGAAAAAAACCTGGTCAGGCGCGATAAGAGGCACGCCACCCGCGTGAAGATGCTTCGCCACCCAAGACCGTGCTGCTGCATGCAGGTCGTATTGAACCCCCAGAAAAGGATGCTTGGTCTTGTGGCTGACAATGAACAGCTCATGCCCACCCTTGGCCGCTCTTTGAATGAAGTCGAAGATGCCGGGGTAGCCAATAGCCTCGTCCATGCGTGCGCCGTAAACATAGCCCTGCATCTCCGTCCATATCTCTTCCCGACCCACCTTGCGCAGATAGTCCCGCACCGCCACCTTGTTGACAGGCGTATCGACCGGCACCACGTCTTTTTCGCGTGCGACCTTGTAGAACAGTGCATCGTAGCTAACGATGGTGTTGTCGAAGTCGATACCAATGCGCATGGGTCACTTACGCCTTAAGCGATGCGGCCACACGGGCTGCAATGTTTTCGGCAGTCAGGCCGTACTTCTTGCGCGCGTAGTTCTGTGAGCCAACCTCGTGCATGAACTCATCGTCGGTGCCGAAGCTGATCTGTTGAACAGCACAATTTGTGAATGCACGCCATTCCGACACGGCACTGCCAAAGCCACCGATGCGGCTGTGCTCTTCCACCGTGGCCAGTAACTTGAAACGGGCAGAGGCACTTTGCAGGTAACTATCATCCAGCGGCTTGACTGTATGAAAACTAACCACCTCGGCAGAGATACCCTTTGCCGCCAGAACATCAGCCGCTTTGAGTGTTTCGGACATCATGTTGCCAGCACAGAGCAGCGCCACGTCATTGCCGGGTCGAACAATGATGGCTTCACCGATCTTGAATTTTGGCGGAGTGGCGTGGATATCAGCTTCACCCTTCTTGCCAATACGGATGTAGGCAGGGCTGTTGTCTTCAAGTACGGCACGCAGCGCTAGGCGCAGCTCGGTTGAATCACAGGGTGCCAGGACGCGCATGCCAGGTAGAGTACGCAAGATAGCCATGTCTTCAAGGGAGTGGTGCGTTGGCCCGAGCTCCGCGTATGACAGACCGGATCCTGTACCCACAATCACAACCGGGGCCTTGTGGTAGCAGACATCCACACGGATTTGCTCAAAACATCGCGTCGTCGTGAAGGGCGTGATGGTGTAGACAAAAGGGCGAAGACCACTGAGCGCCATACCCGCGGCAACGCCCATCATGTTGGCCTCAGCAATGCCACAGTTATAGAAGCGCGAATCATCAACGTCTTTGAACTTGTCAAAAAGTTTGTTTCCAATATCGCCGGACAGCAGTACAAGGCGCGGGTCATGCCGGGCCAGCTGCGTCATTTCGTCAGCAAATGCATTTCTCATACCGAAACTCCCAGCTCAATCTTGGACTTCACCACCTCATCGGCGGTCGGTATCCGGTAATGCCAATTGTTGTCGTCTTCCATGAAAGAGACGCCCTTGCCTTTGACGGTGTGCGCAATGATCGCAGTGGGTTTGTTGCTAGCAGCGGGAAACTTGGCCAGTGCAGACAAAATTGCCGTCATGTCATGACCATCAATTTCGCAGGTATCCCAGCCAAAGGCTCGCCATTTATCAACCAGTGGGTCAAGGGCCATGACTTCCTGACTCCGACCTGTGGCTTGCCACTTGTTGAAATCAACGATGGCACACAGGTTGCTCGCCTTCTGAGCGGCGGCGAGCATGGCGCACTCCCAAATAGAGCCTTCGTTGCACTCACCATCACCGAGGATGGCATAGACGTTATAGCTGCGCTTTTGGATGCGCGCAGCCAACGCCATGCCCAAGCCTAGGGGTAATCCATGCCCGAGCGAACCGGTGGCAGCCTCGACCCCAGCAAGGTGATCCGGCGTCGGTGGATGCTCTGCAAAAACTCCGCCGTCCTCCCCGTAGGTGAGGAGCATGTCCTCCGAATAGAAGCCACGCAGAGCCAAGACATGGAAAAGTGCCATCGCACCATGCCCCTTACTCAGGATAAAACGATCTCGGTCCACATCCCTCGGCTTAGCGGGATCAATGCGAAGAACAGAAAAATAGAGTGCCGTCAATAAATCCACACACGAAAGACAAGACGCCAGATGGGGTGTCCCCGTCCGGCTTGAGGTCTCAATAATGTTGGCGCGCAGCTTACTGGCAACGAGGCCAAGCTCAGTGGGGTTTGTTATGTGGTTCACGGCTTGTGCAGGTAGTCGTAGGGTTCGGCCTTGAGTGCATCGAAGCAAGCTATGCATTCGTTTAGGCCGCTATTGCGCTCGCTGCTTGCATGAGCTTTTAGCAGCCAAAGCCCTGTCTTTAAAATAATCATAAGGATAAGGTGAAGGCTGTGCGGCTATGAAGTTATCCAGCCAGCCTATATTAATTTCGAATTGCTGTACTTGCACCACTGGATTGGTTATTATTACTTTAAGTTTGGGTTCCTCTTGAAGAGTTATATTTCCACACTCATCAACCCGAGCCTTGCTCTGATTTTGATAATCCGAAAACAAACCAGTGAGCACGGCATCGGCTATGACTAAATGTCCTTTTGGCGAGGGATGCTGGAAATCGACGAAGTATTCGAAATACTTGTTCAACCCATCAACGTCCGTGTTCAACCTGCTTTCTGGATCAACTACAATAACATTTCTCGCTTTATAACTCCGAATAAACTGGTTGATTTCAGGGACTACTCTATAGGGCAGCTTGTCAATTCTGCGCGCTTCTTCGGTTAGCGCGAAGCAACTACTAGTGGCCAAATTCTTAAACCCCTCTATGCCAAAGCAGAGTCTGGCTTCAAGGTAAGTTTTATGAGCGCCTTGCGGCAGATTTGATATTACTGATTTCAATCCGGGTAAATCGCCAACCGCCAACCTTGCATAAGCTTCTTTTGTCATTGCCTCATAACGCTGGACTTCCACTGGATTCTTATTTTGAGTTACCTCAGCCAGCGGTGGGAAAAAATTATTCGCCAATACAGTGGAAAGAATTAAAGTCTGATCGGTTCTGAGCCTCCCTGCGATCTCATCTATTGTTAGTTTATATTGCTCCACTAGTAATGTTCGTTCAGCAGGAAATATAAACTCACTCTGATAATAAAACTTTGGCGGATAGTTTGGAGTACGATCAGGGTCAAAAATAGAAATAATCGCCAACATTTTATAAACTAGCCGATTGGTGAACCAAAATAATCGGCTTCTGTCATTCACCGCACTCAAGACTTTCTCTAGTTGATCAGAGAGGGCCGTTGCGTCGCTCTTGATGCGTCTTAGTCTTCTTTCCAAATCGACGTAAACTGCAGAACCGAACGGCACCCTGAAGCCATTCGGCAAAACAATAGTCTCGTGAGAAGCTCTTGCCCTAGAATAAATTTGTTGCCAGATTTCGTTGTGGCCGGCATACACAATGAAAACGTCATAATCAGGCATTACCGCCTTTAGCAATTCGGCTTGGAATCCAACAAATGGCTCGCCGCTTCGTGCGTAGTTATGCACTTCCAGGTTTTTACCAGAAAACTCGTTATTCCCAAGGAGCTCAGCAAAATTTATAGGCGAGGCATAACCAGCCGAACTTGAGCCACCAAAAACTGCTACCTTTATCAGCTTTTGGTTATTTGCATTTTTTTCTTCAACTCTAAATACCCTGCTCACATCCAGTACAGCGCGTTGATGAGTTTCAAGGCGATCTTCAAAATATTTGGATCCAGTCACATAGAAAAGACTTGCCAAGAGAATCTCAAAAAAAATAATGATGATGATTGGGAATACAAAAAATACCACGCCGTACATCACGATATTTTTCTTAATCAAGCTCATACGTACCCTTGTAATCATTGATTAGGTTGCTGTTTTGAGCCGACTTTTCCATTATGGAATTACCGACCACTAGGAGCTCAATTTCTGTCCCCATCAAACACCTAAAGGCATCCTCTGGCGTAGCAACAATTGGCTCGCCACGGATGTTGAATGATGTATTCACCAGTACCGGACAGCCAGTCAGCTCTTTGAATCTACTTAATAAGGCGTGATATCTTGGATTTGTTTCTTTGTGAACTGTTTGAACACGTGCCGAATAGTCGACGTGAGTCACAGCAGGGATCACTGATCGCGGCACGTTCAACTTTTCAATGCCAAAAAGCTTATCCTGCGCCTTTGTCATTGCCAACTGCTTTGACTTCACCACATCAGCGACCAACAGCATGTAAGGACTATCGGTGTCACTATCAAACCAATTAGCCAATTCTTCACGCAATACACTGGGTGCAAATGGTCTGAAGGATTCTCTGTACTTTACTTTTAGATTTAGCAGCTTTTGAACAGAAGGGGACCTCGGATCGGCCAAAACCGACCGATTTCCAAGAGAACGCGGACCAAATTCCATGCGGCCCTGATGCCAGCCGACGGCCTTACCATCAACCAAAGCCTTTACTGTGACATTTATCAACTCTTCGTCACTAAGCGTAGTAAAAACTGCGCCAACCTTTGTTAACCTTTGCTCAATATTTTGTTGGCTATAGCTCGGCCCCAGATAGGCCCCTTTCATTGCATCGATACCTTTTCTTATTTCACGCTTGCCGCCAAGCATAATGTGGTAAGCACCGAGCGCAGCACCAATAGCTCCCCCAGCATCCCCTGCAGCAGGTTGTATCCAGATATTCTCAAATATTTTTTCACGAAGCAACTTACCGTTTGCTACGCAATTCAATGCCACACCACCCGCTAAGCATAGATTTTTCAGACCTGTTGATTTCGCGATACCCCTTGCAAGCTTGATCACTATTTCCTCTGTGACAAGCTGAACAGAGGCCGCCAGATTCATCTCGCGTTGAGTGAGAATGGATTCTGATTTTCTGGGAGGACCGCCAAAAAGGTCATCAAATTTCTGATTGGTCATCGTCAGACCGGTGCAGAAATTGAAGTAACTCATATCCAATGCGAATGAACCATCATCCTTGATGTCAATTAAATGATCCTTGATCAATTGTGAATAGTTAGGGATTCCGTAAGGCGCAAGCCCCATCACTTTGTATTCACCTGAGTTCACTTTGAACCCGGTGTAATAGGTAATCGCTGAATAGAGCAATCCCAATGAATGCGGGAAATGGATCTCTTTGTGTACCTGAAGGGTATTGCCTTTACCAATCGCCATGGAAGTCGTGGTCCACTCTCCCACGCCATCCATAGTCAAAACTGCTGCTTCCTCAAATGGAGAAGGGAAAAAAGCACTCGAAGCATGACTTAAGTGATGCTCAGAAAACAAAAGCCGCTCGCTCCAATCTATATCTTTACCCCAAAGCTTTTTGAGTTCATCACTAAGCACCGTCTTTTGAAACAGCTTGTCTTTGAGCCAGACTGGCAGAGCTTTTACAAACGATACAAAACCTTTAGGTGCGAAGGCAAGATATGTTTCGAGTATTCGTTCAAACTTTAAAAATGGTTTGTCATAGAAAACTACATAGTCAATATCACATGGCGAACAACCTGCCTCCTCCAAGCAATAACCTATGGCATTAATTGGAAAGCTTTGATCATGCTTCTTACGAGTGAAACGTTCTTCCTGTGCCGCTGCAATGATTTCGCCGTCAACAACTAAGCATGCTGCTGAGTCGTGGTAGTAAGCAGAAATGCCTAATATTTTCATTGTTTAGAACAAGGTGTAGATAAATGGAGCAACTACCGACCCTTGCGCCAAAACTAACAAGCCGCCAAGCAGCACCATAACAATAATGATAGGCAACAGCCAAAGTTTCTTACGTAAACGCAAAAATACCCAAAGCTCTTTGATGAAGGACATATTTACCTCAGAATTGATTTTTAAAAGACTGGGGGTCTGGCCCAGTTGGGTTTCTATCAACCCAGTGCGACATGGTGGTTTGCTTGCGTAGTTTCAGTTCGTCACGTCCAAAAATTCTCGTGATGACAGCTACAGGCGTGATGAGGAGAAAAAAGATGATGCCCAGCACGATGGGGCTGACAATCTTGCTCAATAGCATGCCTAGTGAGAACCACGCGCTATTTAGTGGAGCTAACGACTTGGGAGTGACGAAGGTTACCACTAAGAGCAGAGCAGCAGCCACGAAGAGGATGACTGTTACTACTGATGGCAGCGACTTGTAGAGGGTGTAGCCACCACCCAACGCAAAAACTAGCGTGAACAGCAGCCCAAAGCTACGCTCACTTGGAAGCTTGGTGGTAGGGATGTCATTGATGAAACGCTTGCTGCTCATGGCGTAGTGTTCTCCGCTAAAATGTAAGTCCATTGGACCTAAAAAACCCTAAAAATTATGCTTTAATTATGGTTTATGGTCATAGTCCCAAGGCTCGCGCTTCAGGTCATCAAAATTTGATTTCACCCATGCAACGCAATCGTCCAATCCTTCATTCAGGGAAACTTCGTCTTTCCAGCCAAGGCGCTGGCGAAGCTTGGCGCTGTCCAGCATGTAGGCAGCATCTTTTCCGAGGCGTTCCCCAACCACTTCGACGCAAGCGTCAAAATCAACACCGAGTTTGCGGCAAATTCTTTCCACCAGCTCACGGACGCTGACAATCTCGTCAGTGGAAATATGGTAGGTTTCCCCCGCTTGGCCTTGCGTCGCAATGATGCGTGTGGCGCTGGACACGTCGCGCATATGAATAAAGGATCGTCTTGAATGGCCGCCACCATGCAACTGCAATTTCTTTCCGGTCAAAATGGACAAAATAGCCCTGGGGATGATCCTGTAAAGTTGCTGCCCTGGGCCATATACATTAGCTGCGCGAGTAAACACAACGGGGAAATTGTAGGCCTCGAAAAAGGTCTTCAGGCTCATATCGGCGGCAGCGCGGGAAACGGCATATGGTGTGCTTGGGTTGAACGGGGTATTTTCTTTGATGAAGCCGTCCGTGCTGCCGTAAACTTCGGGCGTGGTCACATGGACGTATTTTTGTAAAAAATCACAGTGCCGCAAGCGTTCGTGCAACCGGATGGTGGAAACGACATTTGTCATGTACCAATGGTCAGGGTTCTTCCAACTTTCCGCGACCATGCTCTGGGCAGAAAAATTGACCACGATAGACGGTTTTTCCCTGTTCGCCAGGGACATGATCTCTTCAAGATTTGAATTAAGGTCGTACTGATAAAACTTGAATGCAGCGTCTTTTCCGGCCCAGCGATAGGGAAGAAAAGCTTTGTGAGGTTCAGTCGAGCGGCTTGTGCCAATCACCGAGTCTCCTTGCTTGAGCAAATAATCCACGAAGCTCGCCCCGGAGAAGGAATTGCTTCCGATAATTAAATATTTTTCCACCATGATTTTCCGCCAGAGTTTCTTAAAATTAGTTCAGTTCCGGCCGGTTAGCGTACAGCCACTGCATGAGCATGTGGCCAACCACCAATTGCATGTCTTCGGCGATCTGCATGTCGTCCACCGGGAAGTGGATTGCGACATCGGCCAGGGATTTACATCGTCCGCCTGTATAGGCAAGGATGGCGCAGGACTTGACGCCCATGGCCTTGGCTTGTTCCAGCACCCGGATAATATTGAGTGAGTTTCCACTACCGGACAGGGCTATCAGCAGGTCACCGGGTTGTCCCAGCACGGCAAGTTGTTCGGAATAAATACGTTCGTAACCGACATCGTTGGCGAGGCAAGTTATCACGGCCGGGTTGGCGGAGAGTGCATGGACTTTCATGCCGCCCCCGGTGCGCTTGGCTATGCCATACAAAAAGTCGTTGGCGAGGTGAATGGCGTTGCCCGCGCTGCCGCCATTGCCGCAAAAAAACACTTGCCGTCCCGTTGCCCAGCACTCGCGCATGTCTCGTGCGAGTTGAGCCACTCCCGACCAGTCGGACGAGGTAAGCACATCCTGCAGGCGGCTCGCATAGTCCGCGCAGAATTCTTCAAGTGATGTATGGGTATCCATGTTCAGTTGCCCGCAAGCACAGTTTTCTGCATCCACTTAAGATTGTAGAAGTGCTCTTCATCCTTGAGGACACCGCTCTGAAATTTTTCGATAATCTCGCGGATCGCATGCTCGACGGATTTTTTTGGCTTGAAACCAGTTGCCAGAAGCTTGTCGGAATTCACGCGGTAAGAGCGAGGATCATTCGATGCCGTGACGACAATCTCAACAGGCACATACTTGGTGACCAGTTTGGCAATATCAAGGATTGAGATATTTTCAAAACCAGCATTGTAAATACCCGTTATCTCCGGGTGATCAATAAAGTGCAGATAGATGTCGGTCACATCGTCAATGTGAATGTTGGGACGAACCTGAGTACCACCAAACACGGTGATTTTGCCCTTAGCCAGCGCCTGCATCGTCAGCAGATTCACCGACACATCAAGGCGCATACGCGGCGAGTAACCACATACCGTCGCGGGTCGAATCATCTGGATGGACATTTTGTCGGCGTAACTCAGAAGCACCCGCTCCGAAACCATTTTGGTTTTGTTGTATTCAGAGATTGGCTTCAGCTCAAGGTCCTCGGTAACCTGTTCCTCCTCTTTGATGCCGTAGACACTTCCCGAAGAGGCAAAGATGAACTGTTTTACACCGGTTCGCACCGCCTTGTCGGCGAGCTGCATAGTGGCTAGCGCACTGATCTCCCAAGTCAACTTCGGATCCAGGTCGCCACAGGGATCGTTGGCCACCGATGACAGATGTATGATGGTATCAATATCATTAAGCGAGATCTGATCGATATCGCGAACATCCCCCTGGATTACCGACAAATTTGCGTGGGGTGTCAGGAAATTACCAAACCACATCGTGTCGAGCACCCGCACTTTGTAGCCCCGCGTGAGTAACTTCGGAACAAGTACGGTTCCCTTGTAGCCGCAACCACCAGTCAACAAAATATTCATTTAAATTCCTCGTCGTTAAAAATCTGCCGTAAATGGCATTCAGGTTGCCGCCAGCAGTTCATCGAAATAGGCGATGGTTTTGCGCAGTCCTTCTTCTAGCTGCACCTGGGGCTGCCAATTGTTCAGGTACTCGCGCGCACGGCTGATGTCGGGCTGGCGCTGCATGGGGTCGTCGGTTGGCAGGGGGTGAAAGACCAGTTTGGAGCTGGAGCCGGTGAGTTCAATCACTTTTTCGGCCAACTGGCGGATAGTAAATTCAACGGGGTTGCCAAGGTTGATCGGGCCGGGGAAGCCGGGGGCGCCACCAGCACCTGCGGGCAGGTCCATGAAGCGGATAAAGCCTTCAATGAGGTCGTCCACATAGCAAAAGCTACGGGTTTGCTGGCCGCTGCCGTACAGCGTGATGTCTTGGCCCTGCAGCGCCTGCATGATGAAGTTGCTGACGACGCGGCCGTCGTTGGGATGCATGCGCGGGCCGTAGGTGTTGAAGATGCGGGCCACGCGGATGTCGAGCCCATGCTGGCGGTGATAGTCAAAAAACAGCGTCTCGGCGCAACGTTTGCCTTCGTCGTAGCAACTGCGCGGGCCGATGGGGTTGACGTTGCCCCAGTAGGCTTCGGTTTGCGGGTGAACCGACGGGTCGCCATAGACCTCGCTGGTGCTGGCCTGGAAGATGCGCGCCCTTAAGCGCTTGGCTAGGCCCAGCATGTTGATGGCGCCATGCACGCTGGTCTTGGTGGTTTGCACCGGGTCGTGCTGATAGTGGATGGGGCTGGCGGGGCTGGCCAGGTTGTAAATGTGGTCAACCTCGATGTAGAGCGGAAAGGTGACGTCGTGGCGAATGAACTCAAAGCGCGGGTGACTGAGCAGGTGTTCGACGTTGCGCTTGGTGCCGGTAAAAAGGTTGTCGGCACAGACCACTTCATCGCCGCGCGCCAGCAGGCGGTCAATCAGATGTGAACCCAGAAAGCCGGCACCGCCGGTGACCAGAGTGCGTTGCGTGAGGTTGTAGTTGCGCATGGGGTTATTCAGTGGGAGTTGCGGCCAATGCCGACGTAGTGGAAGCCGTTTTCGGCCATGAAATCGGGTTCATAAAGGTTGCGACCATCGATGATGACGGGGGTCTTCATGGCGGCCTTTAACGCAGTCCAGTTCGGGCTGCGGTAGGCCTTCCACTCGGTGATGATGATCAGCGCATCTGCGCCTTGCACGGCTTGCATGGGTTTGTCGACAAATTGAATGCGCTCCAGCAAGGCGGGTGCGTCGGCCAGGTCCAACGCCAGCACGCGCTGCGCTTCTTCTTCGGCAACCGGGTCGTGCGCCACGATGCGGGTACCGGCCCGCAGCAGCGCGCTGATGACCACCCTGCTGGGTGCGTCGCGCATGTCGTTGGTATTGGGCTTGAAGGCCAGACCCCACAGGGCAAAGGTCTTGCCGCTCAGGTCGCGGCCATAGTGGGCAAACACTTTGTTGACCAACACCTGTTTCTGGTCATGGTTGACGGCCTGCACCGCCTCCAGCATGCGCATGGTCTGGCCGTGCTCGCGCCCGGTGCGGATCAGCGCCTGCACGTCTTTGGGGAAGCAACTGCCACCGTAGCCGATGCCGGCATACAAAAAGCTGTAGCCAATGCGGGGGTCCGAGCCTATGCCCTGGCGCACCAGTTCGATGTCGGCCCCGACCTGGTCGGCCAAGTTGGCCAGCTCGTTCATGAAGCTGATGCGGGTGGCCAGCATGGCGTTGGCGGCGTATTTGGTGAACTCGGCACTCTTCACATCCATGACGCGGGTGCGCTCATGGTTGCGGTTAAAGGGGGCGTAGAGCTGGCGCATGGTGGCCAGGGCCTGCTGGCCAGCCAGGGTGTCGTCCACCCCGAGCACGATGCGGTCGGGGCGAGTGAAGTCTTCTATGGCCGAGCCTTCTTTGAGGAACTCGGGGTTGGAAACTACGGAGCAGGTGGGGTAAGCGGGAGAGCCCTCACCCCTGCCCTCTCCTAGGGGGAGAGGGAGTGATGCGGGGAGTGAAAACCGTTGGGCTAGTTCCTGGTTTATGGCGGCGCTGACCTTGTCGGCGGTTCCCACTGGAACGGTGGATTTGTCTACCACCACCTTAAAGTCGGTCATGTGGCGGCCGATGTTGCGGGCGGCGGCCAGCACGTATTGAAGGTCGGCGCTGCCGTCTTTGTCGGGCGGGGTGTCCACGGCGATGAACTGCACGCTGGCGTGGGCCACGCTGGCGGCTACGTCGGTAGAGAAGGTCAGGCGGCCGGCATCGACGTTGCGCTCAATCACTTCTTTCAAGCCGGGCTCATAAATGGGCACGCCTCTGCTGTTAAGCAAGTCAATCTTGGACTGGTCCACGTCGAGGCAAAACACGTGATTGCCCAAGTCGGCCAGGCAGGCGCCGGTGACAAGGCCGACGTAGCCGGTGCCGATGATGGTGATGTTCATAGGTTTGCAAAAAACATGGGGGCAGGCCTCAATACTGTTCGGATAGGGTTGAAATAACTCACACGAAGCTTTTTCATATCGCCCCGGCCATTCTGCGGAAGCTGGGGCTGCGCTCGAGTAGTTGTTCGTACGTGCCTTGCGCCACCACCCGTCCGTGTTCCAGTTCCACAATAGTGTCGCAGCGCCGCACGGTGGTGAGCCGGTGGGCGATGAGCAGGATGGTGAGGTTGCTGCTAAGCCCTTCGATGGCATCCATCACCGACTGTTCCGTGGCGTTGTCGAGGGCGCTGGTGGCTTCGTCGAACACCAGCACACTGGCCTGCTTATAAAGCGCGCGGGCGATGCCGATACGTTGGCGTTGGCCGCCAGAGAGACGGATGCCGCGCTCTCCCACATAGGCTTGGTATCCTTCCGGACTGCTTTCAATAAAATTTGCAATCTGTGCTTGACGTGCCGCCTGCTGCACTCGATCCAGATCAATGGTGTCGGGCGGCACACCGAAGGCGATGTTCTCGGCCAGCGTGGTGTCGGCCAGGTAGATGCTCTGCGGCACGTGGGCGATACTTCGCTGCCAAGCCCTGAGACGGTTGCCGCTGATAGGTTGACCATCCACCAGAAGTTCGCCCTCGGTTGGTATCAGCAATCCCATCAACAGGTCCAGCGTAGTGCTCTTGCCACTGCCGGTGCTGCCGACAAAGCCGACCCTGGCGCCTTTGGGGATAATCAGATTGAGGCCATCCAGCACCCAAGGGCCGTCGCCGGTGTAGCGGAAGCGCACGGCGTCGAAGCGGATGGCGTCCTGAATGAGCAACGGCGCGGGAGCGGGTTGCAGCATCTCCGTCGGCAGGGGCTGATCGAGCAGTTCAATAGTATCGGCCAGTGAGGCATAACTGCCGGCAATGCTCGCCCAGGCGCTATAGGTCTGTTGCAGGGCCGGTAGCAGGCGTTGCGCACCGAGTGCCAGCGCGCCGAGCACTGGCAGGGCTGTGGCGATGCCCCCGACTTGTCGGCTAAGGGCATAGGCCAAGGCGGCGATCAGCACCATCCCCAGGGCTTCCATGATGTAACGGGGGCTTCCGCCAATAAAGACGTTGCTACCCTGCGCCCGCCGCAATGGGTAGTCGGCCTTGCGGTAGATGTCGCAGTAAACGGGCTGCGTCCCATCCAGCAACACATCGCGAATGCCACCCAAGCCTTCTTGCAGGGCTTTAACAACTTGAGTTTGTTCGTAAGCGATGCACTGGCTGTTGCGATGCAGCCGTCGGCGGGACATCCAGGTGATCAATGCGTAACTGGCACCGAAACCGACAGCCGCCACCGAGGCCACCATCGGATCAATGGCGATCAAGGCGAGCGTTATAGCCACCAGCAACACGATTGAACTGCCCAGTGTCAGCAACGGCAACAGCACCCCGAACACCACGCCGTTGACCTTGCCGATACCGCTGAGCACCGTGCTGCTATTGCGGGCCACATGCACCCGGTAGGGCTGGTAGAGGGTGCGGCGATACACCTCGATGCTAAGGTCTGCACCGCTGGCAAATGCGAGCCGTATGCTGACCCATAATAAAAGGATGCGGATTGCGCCCGCTATCAGGGCCGCCGCGGCAAACGCGACGGTGAGGGGCAACACCAATTGATCGGCCGAGGTGATGCCCCAGGCCTGCGCCACATCCGCGACGATGGGGTGGTTGAATACGTGTTCGGGGGCAACTAGTATGCCTAGGAAGGGTAATACGGCGCCTAGGCTGACTACTTCTGCGAACGCGCTGATTAGCATCAAGCCCATTAGCAGGACGAATTGACGTTGGCGGCGTTGGGTTAGGTGATGCCAGAGGCGGAGTAGGAGATTGGGGAGGTTCAAGGGGCAAGATTCAAGGTTCAAGATTCAAGATCCAAGATTCAAGGGGCGAGGCAGATGCAAGATACAAGATTCAAGATGCAAGGTTAAAGACAGGTCCAAGGTCCAAGATTCAAGATTCAAGTTAAAACAAAGGCAAAAACAGGGGCAAGGTTAAAGACAGGGGCAAGGTCGCCATCATCTTGCATCTTGTGGAGTCACTTTGTTCTTGCTCGGACTGTGCGGATTAGGCTGTAGAGCATGCGGGAGATTTCTTCTGCTTCCTGAATCCAGCGACGGCCGGTTTCGCGGTCTATGTAGCCAATTTCCATTCCTATATATATCTGTGTTCGAACTTCGCCTGCTGACCCTTTTGCATAACTGAAGAAATTAGCCATTTCCTTGAAAGATTCGCGTTCGTGCCCTTCGGCAATATTGGAGGGAACAGAGAGGCCTGCGCGGGTAATCTGGTCACGAAAACCAAAATCACGAAGATCGGCAAGGGTTTTGTATAGCTCGGCACTGAGCCGCGCCGCTCGCTTCCATACATCCAACTCTTCAAATCGCGCCATTTTTTACCCAGATTTCAAGATTCAAGGGGCACGATTCAAGGTCGCCATCATCTTGCCTCTTGCCTCTTGCCTCTTGCCTCTTTGCGGGCCAGATCCAGCGCTAGCAAGGCGTTTTCGACGTGCTCAGGCAGGTAGCAACCAGACCCGCGCGTCCTGCCCCGCCACTTGGGCGACGCCCGTACGTATGGCTTGAATCTGTTCAGAGGTGAGGCGCATAGATGAATTGTAGGTTGTAGTGCAGAAATATTGGACATGCAGGCTACCGCAATGTTTGAGGTCTTTTGACCCAAAACATTGACCAGAAAACACCCTCTCACGCGAGCGCTTGCGCGCCCCGCTTCTTCCATGGCCTTAAACCAACTCGACCTGGTGGTGCTCCACAGCAACCAGCATTTGCCGCCCCAGAATTTCCAGCAGCAGCGTGACGCGCTTGACCGAGACCGAATGAACCATGCCCTGCAAACCTTGCAGGCCGGCCGTGCGCAGGCGTGCCATGCAGCCCGGTTGAAACGGGCTGATCTCCGCCATGTCGGCCTGGTTGCGGTCTTCTTCGCAGGCGCGGATGGCAGCCATCATGGCGGGGCCAACCGTGGCCGGCACGAAACCAAACGAAACGATGGAATTCACACCCCGGGTTGAACGCGCCGCAGCAATCGACTGACGCGGGTTACCCGGGCTAAAAAAAACATAACGGGCAAACATCGGCTCAAACCCGGGAAGTGCCGCCGCCTCGTCGTGCCGCATGGGCTTTTGCATGACCTTGAACAGCGGCAGATACGCCAGATAGCCTTGCTGCTGCAAATTCGCCAGGGCAACCTGCTCTTGGCGCGGCTTGGTGTAAACCAGATACCAGAGCTCCGGCGACGCCAGATCATCTGGTTCGCTGTCAAAAGACGTACGCGTTGGATGGCTGCCCGAAAAGCCGGCAGCGGGCTGTTGCATTGTGCTCATGGCTTTTCGCTGGCTTGCTCGCCACTCACTTCAAGCTGCAGTGCAGCAATTTCGACTTGCAGGTGCTCGTATTCCGCCATTTTGCGTTTCAGAAAGCGCGCAGTAAGAGCGCTTTTTTCAGCGATGCCGCTGGGGGTGAGTAGATACGAATACGCGAGTTTGTGGCGGCTGTTGTTGAAGTTGGCTAGCTTGATGATGCCTTTTTGCAGCAAGGCCTGGATGCAGAAATTGGTTTTGCCCAAGCTAACGCCCAGCGCCTGTGCCAGTTCGCGCTGAGACATGTGCGGGTTGTGCTCCAGCAGACGCAGCACCTGGAGGTGCGTGTCTTCTTGGGGCTTGAGTTGCTGGGCTGCGGGCATGGGGATATGTGGCTTGCGGCGCGCTTATTTCCTGTTCAGTGAATGAACGAGTTTAGCATGGGCAAAGGCCATGGCGCGGATGATGCCTTTGCGTTGGATTGCCGCGCTTTAGCCCATTATTTTTGGGCCACATACCAGGGCATGGCTTGGGCCACACCCTCGGCCAGGCGGTGCGTGGGCGCATAACCCAGCAACCGCTGCGCCTTGCTGATGTCGGCCTGGCTGTGGCGCACGTCACCGGCGCGAAAGTCGCGGTACACGGGCTGTACGCTGGCGCTGACGCCGTGGGCAGCGAGGTTGTCGCGCAGCAGGGCGAACAGGATGTTGAGCGTGATGCGGTCGCCTACGGCTACGTTATAGACCTGGTTCTTCGCATCAGGGTTGACGGTGGTGGCGGCTAGCAGGTTGGCTTGTACGGCGTTGGCAATAAAGCAAAAGTCGCGGCTGGTTTCGCCGTCGCCGTTGATATAGACCGGCTCGCCCTGCAGCAATGCGGCGGTCCATTTGGGGATGACGGCGGCATAGGCACCGTTGGGGTCTTGGCGCGGGCCGAAGACGTTGAAGTAGCGCAGGCCGATGGTGTTAAAGCCGTAGCAGCGGGCAAACACGTCGGCATACAGCTCGTTGACGTATTTGGTCACGGCGTAGGGGCTGAGGGGTTTGCCAATGTTTTCTTCCACCTTGGGCAGCGCGGGGTGGTCGCCATAGATGGAGCTGCTGGCGGCGTAGGTGAAGCTTTTCACTTTTGCATCGCGGGCAGCGACCAACATATTCAAAAAGCCGGTGATGTTGGTGCTGTTGGTAAGGAGTGGGTCTTCGATTGAGCGCGGGACGCTGCCGAGGGCGGCTTGGTGCAACACGAAATCTACGATTTCATGTTGAGCTTCAAGGGGCAAGGTGCTAGGTTCAAGGGGCAAGGGGTAAGGTTCACGTTTGCTCGACCACTGCATGGCACGATGACAATCATCCAGATTGCGGATGTCGCCTTCATGGAAGTCGAAATTGGCCCACTGGGCGGGGCTGACCAGGGTTTGCACTTCACCCAGGTTGTGCTGGTGGCCGGTGGCGAAGTTGTCTAGGCCGACCACGCGCTGGTTGAGCTTGAGCAGGGTCTCAAGCAGGTTGCTGCCGATAAAGCCGGCCACGCCGGTGACGAGCCAGGTGTGGGGCTCGGTGGCAAGGCGGGTTTGCAGTTGGGTGTAGGCGGTCATCACAGAACCACTACACCGGCTTGCAACGCTGCCTCTTTTAACTTGGCGTCCTGGCAGGCAATGGGTATGCCATGGCGCATGGCGAGCTCGAGGTAGGCGGCATCGTAGCTGCTGAGGTTGTAACGCATGGCCAGTTCGAGCAATTGCCGAGGGCTTGGTGCCAAACCAGAGTCAAGTTCTATAGGCAATGCGGCAATGGTGTCGACAATCTCTCTGGCGTTATCCAGTGACAATTTTCCCCGCGTGCAAGCAGTCTTGAGCACGTTGGCAAATTCAAGCTGCCACAAAGCAGGAACGATAGCTCGGTCAGTCTCCAGCCTTGTTGCAATGGTCTGTGCGTAGGGCGTGGCCTGAGCCGGTATATACCACCCGGTGACCACAGAATTATCCAGAACGAAGGGCATTAGTCGCGACCACTTTCTATGGCTTGGGCAAGCGGAACACCCAGCGCAGCGCCTTGCCCCAGACTGCGTAAGCGCTGCAGCGCCCCCAGCACGCGCTCTCGCTGACCAACTGGCGGTGGGCCAACGGCGGTGCACGACACAAGCCGGGCGACAGGGGTGCCGTGCCGGGTAATGGTGATCTCCTCGCCATGCTCCACAGCACTCAACAACTCCGACAAGCGGTTCTTGGCTTCGAATACTGCAACGGATTTCATGAAATGCCCCTAAAATTATGGATAGCCTGATTTTGCCAGTGTTTGCTGAGTCTCACAAGCGCCCATCCGCTGCGCCCAGCGGCAGGATGCTTTTGACATCGAAGAGGACGGCGCCGCTTTGGCCCAGGGCTTTGATACCCTCCTCGCCCAGCGCCACAAACTGGTGGTGGCCCACCGCTAGCACCACGGCGGCGTACTGGCCGGGTTGGGGCAACTCGCGCAAGAAACTGAGGCCGTACTCGTGCTCGGCTTCAATCACATCGATCCATGGGTCGTAGATGTCAACCAGAACGTTGTAACCCTGCAGCGCGCGCACCATGTCCACTACTTTGGTGTTGCGCAGGTCGGGGCAGTTTTCTTTGAAGGTCAGGCCCAGCACCAGCACTTTGCTGCCCAGCACCGGCAGGTTCTTGCGCAGCATGAGTTTGATGACCTCATCGGCCACGTGGCTGGCCATACTGTCGTTGATGCGCCGGCCGGCCAGAATGACTTCGGAGTGGTAACCAACCTCTTGCGCCTTGTGCGTCAGGTAATAGGGGTCGACGCCGATGCAGTGGCCGCCCACCAGGCCCGGACGAAAGGGTAAAAAGTTCCACTTGGTACCAGCGGCTTGCAGCACTTCAAGGGTGTCGATGCCTAGCTTGTGAAAGATCAGGCTGAGTTCATTCATGAGTGCAATGTTGACGTCGCGCTGGGTGTTTTCTATTACCTTGGCGGCTTCGGCCACTTTGATGCTGCTGGCCTTGTGGGTGCCGGCGGTGATGATGGTTTTGTAGAGCTGGTCAATCGCCTCGGCCACCTCGGGTGTGCTGCCGCTGGTGACTTTTTTAATGTTGGGCAGACGGTGCTCTTTGTCGCCAGGGTTGATGCGCTCGGGGCTGTAGCCGCAGAAAAAGTCGACGTTGAATTTCTTGCCGCTGAACTTTTCCAGCACGGGCACGCAGACTTCTTCGGTGGCGCCGGGATAGACGGTGGATTCATAGATGACGATGTCGCCATTTTTAAGCACCTTGCCGACCGTCTCGCTGGCCTTGATCAATGGAGTGAGGTCCGGGCGGTTGGCTTTGTCGATGGGGGTGGGAACGGTGACGATGAAGACGCTGCAGCCGGCCAGCGCCGCGGCATCAGTGCTGAATTGCAGCCGTGTGGCTTGCGCCATTTCTTCAGCGGTGATTTCAAGCGTGCGGTCTTGCCCGTTGCGCAGTTCATCGATGCGCTGCGCATTGACGTCAAAGCCCAGCGTGCTGAACTGCTTGCCAAATTCAACGGCCAATGGCAAGCCGACATAGCCCAGGCCGATGATGGCGATGCGTGAGGAATTGAGGTTCATGGTTTGATCAGGTTGGGCACCTTGGCTTCACGCTTGAAGGCATGAAATCTCCCGCAGGTGTTCAAGAAATTACCGGCTAAAGCGGCCTTTTCAGCCAGTGGGGAACCCGGAAGGTCACCAAGCGTGAGTAGACCCACCAATACAAAGCCAAAAACATCACTATCAAAATGAGTTGGGCGTTGGTGTTTTCTCTGAAGTAGACGGCGAGCAGGGTAAAAAACAAACTGGGCAGCCAAAAGTAAACCGCCACCTGGGCATTGGCTTGGTTCTTGTGCTTCTCGCTAAGTTGCCTGGCAGGTCTTGCAACCAAGCGCTTATAGACCAGGGTGTGCAGGTGCAGACCATCGGGATGGTCGATCGGGTGTTGGCGCACAAACTTGCGCCGGTAGATGGAGAACAGGGTCTCGATCAATGGGAATATGCCCACTACCACGGGCGCCATAGGAGAGATCTGGAGATTTCGATTAACCAGCAAGAGGCTCAATTCCACCACCAAAAAACCGAGCAAATAGGCGCCCGCGTCGCCCAGAAAGATCTTGCCTGAAGGCCAGTTGAATACAAAAAAACCCAACGTAAGCAGCAGGACCAACCCACACAGACGCACAACCAATGTGTCTTGGGCTAACCAAGCCATGGCCATCAGGCCAGTGATCATGATGATCATCAAGCCACTGGCCAAACCATGAAAACCGTCGACAATATTGACTGCATGCGTGCACCCGGCCACCACCAGTAGGGTGACAAAGAAAGCGGCTGTCGGCAGGCTCAAGAAAGCATCTACCAGCCCCACGTCAACCCTGAAAACCCCGATACCCAGGCCCCAGTAAACAAGGGCAGCAGAGAGCATGGTAAACGTTAAACGGACGATCGGGCTTACCGTGTGGGTAAGGTCTTCTTTGAGCCCCGCCACAAAAACCGGGACACTGGCCAGGGCGAGGCCGAACCAGATCTGAATCAACTCGGGTGATAAACCGTCGAACAGCGTGCGCTGCAGGGCAAAAAGAGCAGCCAATGACGAGAGATAACCAACCATGATGCCCACGCCCCCCAAGCGGGAAGTCGGTTTGATGTGGAACTTTTGCACGCCCGTAGCTAAGTCTCGGCCAACCACGGACACCGCCCCTACTCTACATAGCCACAAGGTTGTGCCCCACGAGCCAACCAGCGCCGCAAGACCAGCAGGCCACCACCACAGCCATGGGTTTTCAAGCACAGCGACGATATTTCTACTTAAAGGACCACGAACGTTTCAGGTCGGCCCAACGTTCACGACCTGTGGCGGACTGAGAAACCCTGCGCAAGTAGGCCTTACCTAAGGCCATGACCAAGCCCAGTAGGGCCCCGGTGACCAAGTACGCGGTTACCATTTTTCTTCGCTCGGGCTTGCTGCGCAACTCTGGTGGCAGAGCGACATCGACCACCTGCACGGCGGGCCCCTCTTTCGCTTCGTCCATTTTGGCGACTTCAAGTTGACGCACGAAGGCCTCGAGCTTGGCCTCTTGAACTTTCAGATCTCTATAGGCCTGTGCAGCCTCTTGCTGCAATGGCGTGGCACTGCTGTTGTGGCCCGAGCCTTGCTCAAACTTGGCAAGCTGCGCGCGCAGGGCCGACAACTCGCTGCTCATGCGCTGCATGTCGGGGTTTTGCGGTGTAGCAAAGCGGCCCAGCGCCTGGAGTTGAATTTCTCGGGCAACAATTTGTCCGCGGATGTCGGCGCCGGCGCGAATAGCCCCCTCTGCCATGAGGCTGGTCACCTGCAGGCCTGATTTTTCCAGGGCTTGGCGAACCCTGGCCTCGACTACAGCCAGTGACTGCTGTGTTTTGTCGATCTGCTGCTCATAAAACAAGCGCCTTTGCTGAGCCTCGGTGACCGCCATGTGGCCCAAGAAAAGGTTCAGCTCTGCAACCTGCGCGTTGGCCAGTTTGGCGGCAAATTGAGGGTCGGTGTCTTGCGCCTCGACCGTGATAAGGCCAGACTTCTTGTCAGGCAGCAGGGACACCGCGCTGTTCAGGCTTTGACGCGCGTCTGCGGTTGTTTTGCTGTGGTAGCGGTCTTTGAGCGCGAGTTTGTCGATCAGACTCAGCTGCACCGTCTGCGAACGCATGAAGGCGATGTACATTTCGTCCGAACTCTTGATGCCACCCGACAGACCCGCCAGCCCGGCCATGCCAGACAAGGCGCCCAGGCTGGCCAGCGCTGAACTTGCGCCACCACCCTGCTGGGCAGTCATGATGACGGCTCGGGCGGAGAAGATCGGCGTCATGAGCAGACTTGCAGCCACACCGATCAAACATGCGACAAACGTGACGGCAACGAAAGTGAGCTTTTCTTCACCCAGCATTGTCAGGACATCCATCAAACTGATGTCCTGCTCAGTCTCAGGGGGGGTGGTTGTTTCAAGCATAGAAAAGCGGCTTACTGGCGCAGGGTCTTGATGGCGGCTGCACCGAGGCCGAGCTGGAACAGGATCTGGGTGAAGTCTTTGACATTGCGTATAGCTGAACTCCAGACCGATTCGCGGTCGAGCTTTTCTGGTATGACGATGGTGTCGCCAGGCATGGCCTGGATCGAAAGCAGCTCGTTGCCCCACCTGCTCTGGTTGGTAAGGGCGCTGCCATCTGCCCGCAGCAGGATCACATTGTCTTTGTCAGCCCCCGAGCCCGAACCGGCCGATCGCAGATAGTCAGCCACTGTGAGGCCCACTTTAAAGATCAGCGCCGACTCGGTGTTGACCGAGCCAAAGACGTAAATAAAGTCGGGGCGGGCCGGCAGGTAGATGCGGTCGCCCTGGCTTAGGCGTAGCCGAGGCAGTTGATCCAGGCGGTTTTGCAGCTCGGCTGGAACACCCAAGGCGATGCGCCCTTCAGGTTTGAGAGTACGAACCCGCTCAACTGCCTGGAGCTGGCTTTGCCGCATGGCCTCAATTTTGGTTTTCAGAAGGCCGGCATCGGAGGTGGCGCCGGTACTTTGGCTCGCCTGCGACAAGGCGCTAGCACCCTCTGCTTCCATCCGGCTCAGAAGTTTTTGAAGATTCTGTTGCTGACTCTTCCTGACTTCTTCGCGGTAAAAACCCATGCCATACAAATAGGCATCGGGCGTGATGCCGCCGGCTTTTTGAATCAGGCTGGTGAGGCTGTCGCCGGGCAACACCGGATAGACACCGGGCATGTGCACCTCGCCCTCAATGCGCACAAACATGCGGCGCTTGGCCAGCGGAACGCGCAAGTCTTTGGCCGAGAACACGGTGATCACATCACCTGGCTCAAGCAAGAAATTGTCGGGGTCTGTGGCATCGGCCAGCACGCGCCCCAGATTGAAAGGCATGACCGACACGCGCAGGTCTTCGCGGTGAATGCGCTCGATGACAGCGTAGTCAAGGTTGACCTCTTCGATCAAGCTGCCAATGCGGTCGAGCAAGCTGTCTTCAGGCACAAAAGAGGGCTTGGCGGCGAGGCGGTCTGAATCTTGATTGATACCCGGGCTGGTCCCTAGCGACGAGAAGCCCGATGGGGGTAGCTGACCCATGTTGATGGTCACTCCTGACTTCGCCTTGCCGTCAAGCTCGGCGTCCTGGGGCATTTTCTCTGCCATGCGCTCAATCGCCAAGTCCAGAGGAGTGCGGGCGCGGTAACGGGCCGAGCGCTCTTGCTCAAAGGCGTCGAACAAGACCTCGTTTTGCCTTCTGGTGGAGTCAGGGCTGATCAGCAGAGATTTGCGGCTGATGACGTCTGACACGCGCATGCCGGCGCGCCAGGCCAAGCGGGCCGGCTGCGCCACGTTGCCACGCAAAGTGATGCCATTGGCCAGCTCGGGGATGATGGCGGCGACTGAAACCAGGTCGCCGCTTTTGATGGTTTTTTGCAGACCCAGCGCGTCCAACGAGAACACTTCGATGCGGCGTGGCTGGTCGGTGCCTGGGCTCAGGCGCTCCAAGGTGGCACGCCTTGGGTCGGCCACTACCGGCAGGCCACCGGCCAGGCTTAAAAAATCACCTACCGTTTCGCTGGCGTCTTTGATCTCATAGACACCGGGTGTGTTGACCTTGCCGATAAAGGCCATGTAGCCAGCAGCGCGCGGAAAGTAAATAACGTCGCCATCGTGCAACTTGACGTCGGCGGCTTTATCGCCCTTGCTCAAGAAGTTATACAGATCAAACTCTGAAACCACCGCGCCTTGGCGTTTGAGCTGCACGCGGCGAATCGAGCCGTTGCCATTGGGTCCGCCGCTGGCAAAAAGCCCGATAGTGAGTGTCGACTGGCTAGCCAAAGAGTAGCTGCCCGGAAAGCGGCTTTGACCGA